>NZ_CP031417.1:3000000-3600000 GCF_003367395.1 Pseudolabrys taiwanensis
CAGCACCTCGAGACCGACGACAAGCTGCTCGGTTTCGCGGCGGCCATGCGTCTCGATCAGGCCGGCGACGACGTCACGCCCGCCCGCGCGCTCGCTGTGCGCGGCGGTGAGCATGGCGTAGGTCTTGCCGACGCCCGGCGCCGCGCCCAGAAAAATCTTCAGCCGGCCCCGGCCTTCTTTCTTGACCAGGGCCAGCAACGCATCCGGCGAAGCTCTTTGCGTCTCGTCGCTCGCCATATGGTCCCTTGAAGACTGCCTCCGTAAGCGCGTCCAACGACGCCGTCATGCCCCGCCTTGTGCCGGGCATCCACGTCTTCCAACGACAGAAGGAAGAAGACGTGGATGGCCGGGACAAGCCCGGCCATGACGCGGAGAACGCGATCTGGCGCGCCAGCCTACGACTTCATCGCATCGAGGGCGAGGTTAAGCTTCAACACATTCACACGCGGCTCGCCGAGAAGCCCGAGCCAGCGGCCCTGCGTCTGGCTTTGCACCAGCGCGCTCACGCTGGCCTCCGTCAGCCCGCGGGCCTTGGCGATACGCGGCACCTGAAACAGAGCCGCCGCCGGCGAGATGTCGGGATCGAGGCCGCTCGCCGATGTGGTGACAAGATCGACCGGGACCGCTGCCGAAGGATTTTCCTTCTTCAGAGTCTCGACATCCTCCTTGACGCGGTCCGCCAGCGCCTTGCTGGTCGGACCCAGATTGGAGCCGCCGGAGTTCGCCGCGTTGTAAGGCACCCCGACGCTCTTGGTCGGATCCTTCGGGTCGGGGCCGGTCGTCGCCGAGGGACGGCCGTGGAAGTATTTGTCTGCCGCGAAAGACTGACCGATGAGCGCGGAGCCGATCACCTTGCCGTCCTTCTCGATCAGGCTGCCTTGCGCCTGATACGGAAAGAGCGCTCCGGCGAGGCCGGTCATGGCGAGCGGATAGATGAGGCCGGTGATGATCGTCAGGCCGACGACGAAGACGATGGCCGGGCGGATTTCCTTCAACATTCTTTTTCTCCTCAAGCGAGGTGCAAGGCCGTGACGACGATGTCGATGGCCTTGATGCCGATGAACGGCAGGATGATGCCGCCGGCGCCGTAGATCACCAGATTGCGCTGCAGCAGCGCGGCGGCGCCGATCGGCCGATACTTCACGCCCTTGAGCGCTAGCGGGATGAGCGCGATGATGATGAGCGCGTTGAAGATGATCGCCGACAGGATGGCGCTCTGCGGCGTCGACAGACCCATGATGTTCAGCACACCGAGCTGCGGATAGAACGCGGCGAACATCGCCGGGATGATGGCGAAATACTTCGCCACGTCGTTGGCGATGGAGAACGTGGTCAGCGCGCCGCGCGTCATCAGCAGTTGTTTGCCGATCTCCACCACCTCGATGAGCTTGGTGGGATCGCTGTCGAGGTCGACCATGTTGCCGGCTTCGCGCGCCGCCTGCGTGCCGCTCTGCATGGCGACGCCGACATCGGCTTGCGCCAGCGCGGGCGCGTCGTTGGTGCCGTCGCCGCACATCGCGATCAATCGGCCATGCGTCTGTTCGTTGCGGATGTAGCGCAGCTTGTCCTCGGGCGTCGCCTCGGCGATGAAGTCGTCGACGCCCGCTTCCGACGCGATCGAGGCCGCCGTCACCGGGTTGTCGCCGGTGATCATCACCGTCTTGATGCCCATGCGGCGCAGGGCGGCGAAGCGGTCCTTCACGTCCGGCTTCACCACGTCCTTGAGGTGGATGACGCCGAGGATGCGGCCGTTCTCCGCGAGGCCCAGCGGCGTACCGCCCGCGCGCGCGATCTTGTCGACCGCCGCGCGGAAGGCCGGCGGCTCGGCGACATCCTGGCCCGCCTGTTCGCGCGCGAACTTGAGCACGGCATCGACGGCGCCCTTGCGCAGCCGGCGCGCGCCGACATCGACGCCGGACAGACGCGTCATCGCCGAGAACGCGATGAACTTCGCCTCGGCCGGCACCACCTGGCGACGGACGTAATACTTGTCCTGCACCAACGTAATGATCGAGCGGCCTTCCGCCGTCTCATCCGCATCGCTGGCGAGCAAGGCGGCTTCGGCGGCTTCACGCTCGGTGACGCCCGGCACCGGGATGATCTCGGTCGCCAGCCGGTTGCCGAAGGTGATGGTGCCGGTCTTGTCGAGCAGCAGCGTGTCGACGTCGCCGGCCGCCTCAACCGCGCGGCCGGACATGGCGAGCACGTTGAAGCGCACCAGGCGGTCCATGCCGGCGATGCCGATGGCCGAGAGCAGCGCGCCGATCGTCGTCGGGATCAAGGTCACGAACAGCGCCACCAGCACGACCACCGAGATGGCGCCGCCGGCATAAGCCGCGTAGCTCGGGATGGTCGCGGTCGCGAACACGAAGATGATGGTGAGGCCAACCAGCAGAATGGTGAGCGCGATCTCGTTCGGCGTCTTCTGCCGCTCGGCGCCTTCCACCAGCTTGATCATGCGATCGAGGAAGGACGAGCCGGGCGACGAGGTGATGCGGATGACGATGCGATCGGAGATCACGGTGGTGCCGCCGGTGACGGCCGAGCGGTCGCCACCGGACTCGCGGATCACCGGCGCGGATTCGCCGGTGATGGCCGCTTCGTTGACCGAAGCGACGCCCTCGATGATCTCGCCGTCGCCCGGGATGACATCGCCCGCCTCGCACACGACCAGATCGCCGGCCTGCAACTCGTCGGCGGCGACGGTGTCATAACGATCGGCATTGCCGGCCGCCTGCAGCCGCTTGGCGCGCGTCTGCGTGCGCGTCTGCCGCAATGTATCGGCCTGCGCCTTGCCGCGGCCTTCGGCGACCGCCTCGGCGAAATTGGCAAACAGCACGGTGAACCACAGCCACAGCACGATCTGGAACTCGAAACCGATCGACTGGCCGCCGGCAACGAGATCGCGCACGAGCAGAACCGTCGTCAGCAGCGTGACGATCTCGAGCACGAACATCACCGGATTCTTTACCAGCGTGCGCGGGTCGAGCTTGACGAACGACTGGCCGATCGCCGGGATCACGATTTTCGGATCCAGCAGCGTGGACGCCGGCATCCGCTTGCGCAGTTTGGAGACTTCCATGGGTCGTTACTCCGAGATCAGAAGACGCTGCCGGCCAGCATCGCGAGATGCTCGACGATGGGGCCCAGCGCGAGAACGGGGAAGAAGGTGAGACCGCCGACGATGAGGATGACGCCGACGAGCAGGCCGACGAACAGGCCGCCGGTGGTCGGGAAAGTGCCGAGCGACGGCGGCACCGACTTCTTGGCCGCCAACGCGCCGGCGATCGCCATCGCGGGCACGATCATCCAGAAACGGCCGATGAACATCGCGACCGCGCCGGACAGATTGTAGAAGAAGGTGTTGCCGGTGAGGCCGGCGAAGGCCGAGCCGTTGTTCGCGGTCATCGAGGTGTAGGCATAGAGCACCTCGGAGAAGCCGTGCGGCCCGGCATTGGCCATCGACGCCACCGCCGGCGGATAGACGACGGCGATCGCGGTCCAGCCGAGCATCATCAGCGGCAGGATCAGGATGGCGAGCATCGCCATCTTCACCTCGCGCGCCTCGATCTTCTTGCCGACATATTCCGGCGTGCGGCCGACCATCAGGCCCGCCACAAACACGGTGACGATGACGAACAGCAGCACACCGTAGAGGCCGGCGCCGACGCCGCCGACGACGATCTCGCCGAGCTCCATGTTGATGAGCGGGATCATGCCGCCGAGCGCGGTGAACGAGTCATGCATGGCGTTGACGGCGCCGCAGGAGGCCGCGGTGGTGATCACCGCGAACAGCGCCGAGGCGACGATGCCGAAGCGGACCTCCTTGCCTTCCATGTTGCCGCCGGTCAGGCCGAGCGAGCTCAGGATGTTGGTACCGCTCGCCTCGGCCCAGTAACAGACGACGACACCGGCGAGGAACAGCACGCCCATCGCGGCGAGGATCGCCCAGCCCTGCTTCTGGTTGCCGACCATGCGGCCGAACACGTTGGTCAGCGCGGCGCCGAGCACGAAGATCGACAGCATCTGCACGAAATTCGACAGCGCGGTCGGGTTCTCGAACGGATGTGCGGCGTTGGCGTTGAAGAAGCCGCCGCCATTGGTGCCAAGCATCTTGATCGCGACCTGCGAGGCGACCGGGCCGACGGCGATAGTCTGCTTGGCGCCTTCCAGCGTCGTTGCATCGACATAGGGACCGAGCGTCTGCGGGATGCCCTGCCACACCAGGAACAGCGTGTAGACGACGCAGATCGGCAGCAGGATGTAGAGCGTGCAACGCGTGACATCGACCCAGAAATTGCCGACCGTCTTCGCCGAAGCGCGGGCAAAGCCGCGGACCAGCGCGACGGCGAGGACGATGCCGGTCGCCGCCGACAGATAGTTCTGGTGCGTCAGGCCGAGCATCTGCACGAGATAGGAGATCGTGCTTTCGCCGCCGTAGTTCTGCCAGTTGGTGTTGGTGATGAAGGAGACCGCCGTGTTGAAGGCGAGATCCGGCGGCACCGTGGTCATTTCGGCTGGATTGAACGGCAGCACGCCCTGCAGCCGCATCAACGCATAGAGGATGGCGAAGCCGGCGACATGGAACAGCAGCATGGCCACCGTGTAGGTGAGCCAGCCCTGCTCGCTCTTCTCGTCGATACCGCCGACGCGATAGAGCGCCACTTCGACGGGCCGCAGCGCGAACGACAGGAAGGTGCGCTCGCCGTTGAAGACGCGCGTCATGTAGGCGCCCAGCATGGGCGTGAGCGCGACGATGATAGCGCAGTACAGAACAATCTGGACCCAACCGATGACGGTCATGGTCACCCCCTAAAATTGCTCAGGGCGCAGCAGCGCATAGGTGAGGTAGATCAGCAGCCCTATGGTCACGAGGGCGGCGAGCGAATAGTCGATGGGCATGGCGCACCTTTAGAGGCGGTCGCAGGCGATGGCGTAACCGAACGTCAGCGCGAACAGGGCGATACCGAGGGCAAGAACGACGAGATCGAGCATAAAACGTTCCCTTTCAAAGGTTCTGGAGCGAGCTTCGAAATAGAAGTCCGACCGTAAAGAAGCGATGCGGAATGGATTTGCGCCACATCAAGAGGAAATAAAGATGATGCCGCGGCGCCACGGCCTTTATGCCGGGTTTATGACTGGCGGCTTGAAAGACGGCGAACTTGCACCGCGCGAACATGTTTCATGGTCGTGGATTGACCAATACTGCTCGTAACCGAGAAAGCGGGACCCCCGGGCCAAACATATAAGAGTTGCAATACGGCGCTGGATTCCCGCTTGCGCGGGAATGAACGGAGACTGGATCAGCTTGATCATAAATGGCTTCAGCCGCGTCACACGCTGCGCCGCCGCTTCGGCGAGGCCGCGCGCAACTCGGCTTCCCAGCCGAACACCGAGCGGCCGTCATAGGTCGGAGAGGCGTCCATCTCCTGCGCGATGAAGCCCTCCACCGACGGCCCCTCCGCGCGCGCTTCGAGCAGACGCGCCTGATCGTCGAGCCGCTTCAAGGCCGACAGCTCTTCCTCACGGCCGAGCTTGGCGTTCTGCACGGCCGACTTCAGCACGCCGATGGTCTCGTCATAGACCTTGAGCGGCACCGGGAACGGATGCCGATCCTTGCCGCCATGGGCGAGCGAGAAGCGCGCGGGATCGCTGAAGCGGCATGGCGCGCCGTGCACGACTTCGGCCACCAGCGCCAGCGCCTTCACCGTGCGCGCGCCGACGCCGGGCGTGAGCAGCAATTCGGAAAAGTCCTTCGGCCCGCGATCGGCGGCGGCGGCGAGATTGCCGCGCAGGCGGCGGGCGATCACGTCGTCCTCGCGCACGTCGTGGTGCGCCGGCATGACGAGATGCGGCAAGGCGAGCTGCGCGGGCTCAGGCTTCGGCGCCGGCTCGCCGCCGAGCGATGCGAACTCGCGCGCGATCTTGTCCGGCCCGAGCGACGCCAACAGGTCGAGCTGCGCGTTGCGCGAGCCTTGCGCGCGCTTGTCGGCGAGGTTGACGATCTCGCCCTGCCCCTTGCCGTCGATCGCCGTGTGCGGATCGTCGAAGAAGCTGGTCAGTCCCTCGGACAGCCAGTGATAGCGGCGCGCCTGGCGCTTGTCGCCGTTCATGCCCTGCTGCACCACGGTCCACTTGCCGTCGTCGGTGACGAAGAAGCCGTGCAGATAGAGATCGAATCCGTCCTGCACCGCCGCGCTGTCCACCTTGGCCACGAGGCGGCTCGTCTGCGCCAGCCCCGCGCCGTCGAAGCCCTGCCGCTCGCCGATATTCACGAGTTGCTGCGGCGTCTCGCGCGACTTGGCACCGCGGCCGCCGCAGACATGAATGCCGAGTTCGCCGGCGAGCGGCGCGAGGCCGCGCTTGAGCGCGCCGATGACGCTGGTGGTGATGCCGGACGAATGCCAGTCCATGCCCATCACGCAGCCGAAGGATTGGAACCAGAAAGGATTGGCGATGCGGCGCAGGAACTCGTCGCGGCCGTAATGGTGCACGATGGCCTGCGTCATCACCGCACCGAGCCGCGTCATGCGCGCCGCCAGCCACGGCGGCACGTGACCGCCGTGCAGCGGCAGATCGGCACTTCCGGCCCGGCGCGCCATGAATAAAGCCTCTCCCTTTCGCCGCTTCGTAGGGTGGGTTGGCGCCGAAGGCGCGTAACCCACCGGCTGAATTCGCCGAAGCGCTCGATGGTGGGTTACGGCGCCGCGCGCCTAACCCACCCTACGGCGACGAACCCATGATCGGTCGCAATCGACAAAACCCTTCGTTCATGCTTTGTACGATACACTGGCCGTGCTGAGCAATGGGGAAAGAGCCTGCAAAATCTGGAACTTAGCTCGAATCGTCAGGCTGCTCCGGCGTCCTATCTCGCCAAGCTGAATGCCGAGCAGCGCCGCGCGGTTGAGCACGGCGGCGAGTTCCTCAACGACGCCCCGCCGCTCTTGATCATCGCCGGCGCCGGCTCGGGCAAGACCAACACCTTGGCGCACCGCGTGGCGCATCTCATTCTCGGCGGCGTCGATCCGCGCCGCATCCTGCTGCTGACCTTTTCGCGCCGCGCGGCCGCCGAGATGCAGCGGCGCGTCGAGCGCATCACCGCGCAAATCCTCGGCGCGCAAGGCGCCCCGCTCGCGGCGTCGCTGTCGTGGTCCGGCACCTTCCACGCCATCGGCGCGAGGCTGCTGCGCGAATACGCGCAGATGATCGGCATCGAACAGGTCTTCACCATCCACGACCGCGAGGATTCTGCCGACCTGATGAACCTCGTGCGGCACGAACTCGGCCTGTCGCAGATGGACAAGCGTTTCCCGATGAAGGGCACGTGCCTCGCCATCTATTCGCGCAGCGTCAATGCCGAAACGCCGCTCGCCGAAGTGCTGCAGCGCTATTATCCCTGGTGCGCGGAATGGGAAGCCGAACTGCGCGGCCTGTTCGGCGCTTACGTCGAAGCCAAGCAGAAGCAGAACGTGCTCGATTACGACGATCTGCTGCTCTACTGGGCGCAGATGATGACGGAAGGCGCGATCGCCGAGGAGATCGCATCGCGCTTCGATCACGTGATGGTCGACGAATATCAAGACACCAACCGCTTGCAGGCATCGATCCTGCTCGGGCTGAAGCCGACCGGACGCGGGCTGACCGTGGTCGGCGACGACGCGCAGTCCATCTACTCTTTCCGCGCCGCCACCGTGCGCAACATTCTCGACTTTCCCGGCCACTTCACGCCGAAGGCCGAGGTCGTCACGCTCGAACGCAACTACCGTTCGACCCAGCCGATCCTCGCCGCCGCCAATGCGGTGATCGAGCTCGCCGCCGAACGCTTCACCAAGAACCTGTGGTCGGACCGGCCATCGGCGGACCGGCCGCTGCTGGTCAACGTCGCCGACGATGTCGCGCAAGCCGGTTATATCGTCGCCAAGATCCTGGAGAACCGCGAGGCCGGCATCACGCTGAAATCGCAGGCCGTGCTGTTCCGCACCTCCAGCCACAGCGCCGGCCTCGAAATCGAGCTGACGCGCAAGAACATCCCCTTCGTGAAATTCGGCGGCCTGAAGTTTCTCGAAGCCGCGCACATCAAGGACGTGCTGGCGATGCTGCGCTGGGCGCAGAACATGCGCGACCGCGTTGCCGGCTTCCGCGTGTCGCAGCTAATGCCGGGCATCGGACCGGGCACGGCCGGCCGCCTGCTCGACAGCATCAACGAGATGGGCGATCCCGTCGCCGCCATTGCCGGCTTCAAGCCGCCGGCAGCGGCCGTGAAGCACTGGCCGGATTTCGAGGAGACCATCGGCCTGCTGCGGCGGAATGCGATCGGCTGGCCGGGCGAACTCGATCTCGTCTCGCGTTGGTACGAGCCGCATCTCGAACGCATTTACGAGGATGCCGCCGTCCGCCAGGGCGACATCGCGCAGCTGGTGCAGATCGCCTCGAGCTATCCGAGCCGCGACCGCTTCCTGACCGAACTGACGCTCGATCCGCCCGACGCCACGAGCGATGAATCCGGCGTGCCGCTGCTCGACGAGGACTATCTGATCCTCTCGACCATCCATTCCGCCAAGGGCCAGGAATGGACCTCCGTCTACGTGCTCAACACCGTGGATGGCTGCATCCCCTCCGATCTGTCGACCGGCTCGATGACCGAAATCGAGGAGGAGCGCCGCCTGCTTTATGTGGCGATGACCCGCGCCAAGGACCAACTGCACGTCATGGTGCCGCAGCGCTTCTATACCAGCGGCCAGCGCTCGACCGGCGACCGCCACGTCTATGCGCAGCGCACGCGCTTCATCCCCAGCGCGCTGACCAAGCATTTCGCCAGCGCGTCCTGGCCGCCATCAAGGGGAACGCGGCCGGGAAGCGCGAATGGCGGCGTCAGCGTCGACGTGCGCGCGCGCATGCGCAAGATGTGGGAGTAGCTAGAGGCTATTGTCTTCCGTTCGCCCCCGCGGAAGCGGGGGGCCCAGCACGATCGTGCAAACTTGGTATTGCGTGCAGGAATCCCGCTTTCGCGGGAATGAACGGAGTGTATCTCGGGCGACTAAGAACTAACCTGTCGCCGCGCGCTTCTTGCGCGGATGACGCGCCACCGGCGCGCGGCCGACAATCTCAGCATAGTCGCCTATGGGCTTCGGCATGCCGATGAAATAGCCCTGCACTTCATCGCAGCCTTCCGCGACGAGGAAATCGAGCTGCGCTTCGGTCTCGACACCTTCGGCCAACACCGGCAGCGACAGCCCGCGACCGAGCGCGATGACCGAGCGTACGATCGCCGCCGCCTGCTCGCTGCGGCCCAGATTGGCGATGAACGCGCGGTCGATCTTGATCTTGTCGAACGGGAACGACTGCAAATACGACAACGACGAATAGCCCGTGCCGAAGTCGTCCATGGCGATGCGCACGCCGAGGTTCTTCAGCCGCCGCAGGACCAAAAGCGCCCGCTCGAAGTCGCCGATCAACACGCCTTCGGTGATCTCGAGCTCCAGCCGGTCAGGCGGCAAGCCGGTCTCGAGCAACACCTGATGCACCAACAGCGGCAGATCGCCGTGATGGAATTGGACCGGCGACAGATTCACGCCGATGCGCAGGGGCCGCGGCCACGCCGCCGCTTCGCGGCAGGCGGCGCGCAAGATCCATTCGCCGAGCGCAACGATGGCACCCGTTTCCTCGGCAAGCGGAATGAAGGTCGCCGGCGGCACGAGCCCGAGGCGCGGATGATGCCAGCGCACCAAGGCCTCGAAACCGTTGATACGGCCGTTGATCTCCGCTTGCGGCTGATAATGCAAAGCCATTTCGTCGTGCGCGATCGCCGTGCGCAGATCCTGCTGCAGCGCGCGCTTCTGGCGCAGCTTGGTATCCATGGCCACTTCGAAGAACCGGACCGAGCCGCGGGCCTCGCCTTTGGCGCGGAACAACGCGGCTTCCGCATTGGCGACGAGCGTGGCCGCGTCGGCCGCGTCATTCGGGAAGATCGAGACGCCCATCGTAAGGCTGACGCGCACCGCGTGGCCGCCGATATCGATGTCGTGCGCAAACGCCGCTTGAAGCCGATGCGTCAGGGCATCGGCGCCTTCCGGCTGGGCTCCGGTGGGCGTGATGATGGCGAACTCGTCGCCGCCGATACGCGCCAAGAAAGCGCCCTCGCTGATGAATTCGAGCCGACGCGCGACCTCCTGCAGCAAGGCGTCGCCGGTGACGTGACCGAACACATCATTGACCGCCTTGAAGCGGTCGAGGTCGATGCACAAGACGGCGAAAGGCGCGTCGAGAACCCGCGCGCGGTCGACGGTCGCGGCGATGCAGTCGTTGAAGGCGAAGCGGTTGGGCAGATCGGTCAGGGCATCGTGATGCGCCAGGTGCGCGAGCTGCTGTTCGTCCTGCTTGCGCTCGGTGAGATCGGTGATGAGGCTGATCAGATATTGCGGTTTGCGCCGCGGCCCGTCGACCGGCAATCGCATCGCAGTGACGATGCGCGTGCCATTGCCCGGCGTGATGACCGCGTGCTCGTCCTCGAACACCGGCTTGCCGGTCTCGACGAGGCGGCGATCCTGCGCTTCGACCATCTCGGCCTGTTCCGGGATGAGATCGTGGACGCTCTTGCCCAGTATCTCGGAGCGGCTGACGCCGAAGTAGCGTTCCGCAGCGCGGTTGACCAGGATGTAACGGAAGGTCGGCACGTCCTTGACGACGAGCGGCGACGGCATGTTCTCGATGATCGTATCGAGGAAGGCCCGCGTGTGTTCGAGCACACGCTCGCCACGTATCCTTTCGGTCGCGTCTTCATGCATCGCCACCCAGCCGCCGCTGGCCATCGCGTGGTAGGTGACCGTGGTGAAGCGGCCATCGGCGATTTCGATCGTCAAGGTCATCGTGCCGCCGTTGTCGAGCACGGCCTTGCGCTCCTTGACGTACGCCTCGATGTCGAGCGGAAACGTACCCGCGGCGCGGCGGGCCTCGAGCACGTCGCGGATGGTCGCGCCATGCCAGACGTTCTTCGGATTGATGTGATACATCTCGATGTAGCGCTGGTTCCACAAGACCAGCCGGTCGTCCGCATCGAACATGCAGAGACCTTGGATCATGCTGTTGAGCGCACCGTCGAGCTGCTTGTTCTGCTCGCTCAGCTTCGCGCCGGTGCGACGGGCGAGCAACTCGCCGGTCACGAACATGCCGCCCAGTCCGCCGCATAGCGCCGCCAGTGCGATAGACAGCGCGCCGATCGGCAGCGCATAGCTATCGACGACGAGCGTGATGATGAGTGCGAGGAAAAAACCGAGCGCGCCGGCTCCGGCGATAATCCGCCAGCCGCGGGCATTCGACGCTGTTTCGTCTCTCCGGACCATGCCTATACCCGGATCGTCGAGCGTGCGACGCGCACGAGCACCGATCTCTGGAAAAACAATGGCCGGACAGGGCTGTGGACCCGATTAATATCGGGGAATATCTTTGGTTAATGGGCGTTAGGCCTACGTGCGGGTAAATGATTGCGCACGCAATGATCCGGAACTCTCGACCTTCAGCGCGGCTTCAAGAACGCGAAATCGCAGCCTTCGTCGGCGCCCATGATCTCTTGGGCGTAGAGTTTCGCATAACCGCGCGACGGTTTGTCGACCGCCGGCCTCGGCTCGGCAGCGCGACGCTTGAGTTCCGCCTCATCGACGAGAAGATCGATGCGGCGCTCCTTCACCGACAGGCGCAAGCGGTCGCCGTTGCGCACCAAGCCGAGCGGCCCGCCGGAAGCGCTGTCCGGCGTGACGTGCAGCACGATGGTGCCGAAGGCGGTGCCGCTCATGCGCGCGTCCGAGACACGCACCATGTCCTTGATGCCTTTAGTCGCCAGCTTCTTCGGGATCGGCAGATAACCGGCCTCTGGCATGGCCGACGTCGAATGCGGGCCGGCATTCTGCAACACGAGAATATCGTCGGCCGTCACGTCGAGCGCCGGATCGTCGATGCGCGCCGCGAGGTCCTCGAGCGAGGTGAACACGACGGCGCGGCCTTCGTGCTCGAACAGCTTCTCGTCGGCGGCCGAGCGTTTGAGGATCGCGCCGCCGGGCGCCAGATTGCCGAACAGCGCGATGAGCCCGCCTTGCGGCTCGAGCGGCTTCGCCCGCTCGGCGATGATGGTGCGGTCGATCCAGGCGCCGCTGTCGTAGCCGAGGCGCTCGCCCAATGTCTCGCCGGTGACCGTCATGCAGTCGAGATGCAGCAGGTCCTTCAGCTCGCGCAGCAGCGCGCCGACGCCGCCGCCGGCGAAGAAGTCTTCCATGTAGCCGTTGCCGACCGGCTTCAGGTTCACCAGCACCGGCGTCGTGTCGGACAGTTCGTTCAGACGGTCGAGCGAGATCGACAGGCCGGCGCGGCCGGCGATGGCGGCGAGATGAATGACCGCATTGGTCGAGCCGCCGATGGCGAGCAGCACGCGCAGCGCATTCTCGACCGACTCGCGCGTGACGATACGCTCGGGCGTCAGGTTGGCGTCGATCATGCGCACGGCGGTCGCGCCGGTCGCTTCCGCGGCGCGCAGGCGATCGGCATGCACGGCCGGGATCGCCGCGGTGCCGGGCAGCATCATGCCGAGCGCCTCGGCGATGCAGGCCATGGTCGAGGCGGTGCCCATCACGGCGCAGGTGCCGGCCGTCGTCGCGAGCTTGCTTTCCACCTCGTGGATCTCGTCGTCGCTCACCTTGCCGGCGCGATACTGCGCCCAGAAGCGGCGGCAATCGGTGCAAGCCCCTAAACGCTCGCCGTGATGACGCCCGGTCATCATCGGCCCGGCCACCAGCATGATCGACGGCCGCCCCGCCGACACCGCGCCCATCAGCTGCGCCGGCACGGTCTTGTCGCAGCCGCCCATCAGCACCACGGCGTCCATCGGCTGCGCGCGCACCATCTCCTCGGTGTCCATCGACATCAAGTTGCGGAACTTGAGGCTGGTCGGATTGAGGAACACCTCGCCCAGCGAGATGGTGGGGAATTCCATCGGCAGGCCGCCCGCCGTGAGCACGCCGCGCTTCACCGCCTCCAGCATTTCCGGGAAATGCCGGTGGCAATTGTTGAAGCCCGACTCGGTGTAGGCGATGCCGACCACCGGCCGCTTCAGGATCTCGCGCGAATAGCCCATCGACTGCGCGAACGAGCGGCGCAGATAAAGCGAGAAGTCGCGATCACCGTAATTGGTGAGATTGTTGGCGATGCCGGTCGGTTTGTCGTTCATGCCGTTGCTTTTTGCAGTCGCGTGAGTACCGACGCAAGCTGCCGCGACAGGCGATGATTTGCAATGCGATTCATCGCGTCAGGATAACGCTGTGCGAGCCACGCCATTGCGACATCGTGAAACCAAACCATGACCACGAGCATGGTGAGAAACCACGTCAGGAAATGATAGCGCGCGGTCGCCGCATTGTAGAAGAAGGCGACGACGTGCTGACCGAGCGCGGCGGCGCCGATCAGCCGCAGCCACGGATCGAAGGCGCGGCCACGCAGCACGACATAGAGCAGGATGACGACGCCGGCCGCGTTGAGCGGTATCGTCCAGTAGGATTCGGCCGGACCGCTGAGCCAATCGGCGAGCTGCATGACGATGCGGCCGATGCCGCTCACGTCGCCGTGCACCAGGCCGCGCAACGCCGCGCCCCATGCCGAGGGCGGCATGACCAGGAGGTTGGAGTCGCCCGAGTTCGAGCTGAACAGCACGAAGATCTTGCCGAACACCCAGTTGTGCAGCGCCATCGAGAACACGAAGACAAAGCCGACGCACAGCCCGGCCACGCGCTGCCATTGCCGCATGGAGAGCGCCGCGAGGCCGGCGCCGCCGAGGAAGATCGCCGCCGCCGGCGCGACGATCGGCTTCATGAAGATGCCGAGCGCGAGCAGCAGCGCGCCGAAGAACGAGGCGGTGAAGCCGCGCGACGCACCGACCAGAACGGCAAGGCCGGCGATAAAGAGCATGTAGGCGGCGGGATCGGCGAAGATGCGCGCCGCCCACTTCTCGTAGAGGATGAAACTGGTGCCGAACAGATTGCCGACCGGCACCGCGACGAACAGCAGCACGAGCGCGAGCGCCCAGCGCTCCGGCAGGAAGCGGCGGAACAGCGCCAGCACGAAGAACGGAAAGGCGAGCACCAGCGACAGATAGCCGAGGAAGGTCTCGCCGAAGACGATGTGCTGCAGCGCCATGAAGTAACGCAGGCCCGGGCCGCCGTAATAATAGACCTTCTCGCCGCCCTCGAGCGTGCCCCAGATGTCGCCCGCCAGCAGCTTCTGCAGGATGATGCGGCCAAAGCCGTCGTAGAACAGGCCGTCGTCGCCGCCGTCGAGCGGTCGCAGCCCGCCGATGAAACTGCCGTCATCCAAGGCGACCACGAGAGCGGCAAGGCCCACGAGCAGCAACGGCAGCATCATGCGCTGCGTGCGCACCCGGACCAAAAGCCCCACGACACCGACCGCAGCGATGATGGTCAGCGCCCAGGTCGCGAACAGTTTCAGCCGTACGATGAAAGGCGGCGTCACATGCATCGATAACGTGTCCGGCTTGATCGCCGAACCGAAAATGCGCTTGCCGATATCGGCCGGCTCGATCGGCCGGCAGCTATCGCCCTTCAGAATGGCGAAGCGGTCGGCCTCGCCTTCCCACAGCAACGTGCCGCGCCAGCACAGCTCACCACCCACATAGGCCCCCGGCAGGCGCACCATCTCGTACCAGGGCATGGTCAAGTGCCAACGCTGCAAGCCCATCCAGAAACGCTTGTCGCGCTCGCCGCGCTTGATCTCGGTCGTCGCGGTCCAGTTGTATTTGACCTCGTTGATGAAGCCGAGGCCGAGCCAGACCGGATTGGCGAAGTCGACCGACGTAACCGACCGCGATGCGTCGCTCTTGTGCCAGACGCTGTCGGCCGAGAAAGCATAAGGCCGATCGGGCGTGCCGTTGCCGCGCCAGCAGCCGAACGCTGTCGGATCGCAGCGTTGCGCTTCCGGATAGAGCGCGTCGAACTCGCCAAGCAAGGTCCGATAGACATCGGCCGGCAGCGTGCGCTCGAGCGGCGCGCTCGGCACGAACACGTTATGGCCTTCGTCGATACGCGGCGGCGCCAGCAGCCACTTGCCGAGCAGCGCAATGGCGACGACGAGAATGGCCATGCCCCAGGCGCGCGGCCGCACACGTATCACGCCGGAAAAAATCGCCACGGCGAGAATGACCAGCAGCGCGTAGTCGGCGAGTTTGTTGACCGGCAGCCCGATCGCCACAACGGCCAGCGCCAGAACCGCCACCTTGAGCCAGCCCTGGCAGCCCGCGTTTTCGCGTACGTCAGTCATTCTTGCTTCCCGTAGCCCGGCTTCGCCCCGCGAATTCGGCCTTGCCTAGCATGGCGATTTGCCTCAAATCCATGCCGCGCACGTAAACCTCCCGCACTTTCAGGTCTTAGACCCCGTGATCCGCCTCGGTATCGTCGGCAGCAATTATGGACGCCTCGTGCAGTTGCCGGCGTTCCGCGCCGATCCGCGCTGCGACGTGGTTGCGCTCGCCGGCGGCGACGCGACACGCACCGCCGCGCGCGCGAGAGAGGTCGGCATCCTCAAAGCTTACGGTGACTGGCGCGCGCTGGTCGATGACAGCGAGGTCGACGCCGTCGCCATTGCCACCATCCCGAGCCTGCAGCCCGAGATCGCCCTGCACGCGCTCGCGCGCGGCAAGCCGGTGTTCGCGGAGAAGCCGCTGGCGAACGACCTCGCCAGCGCGCGCGCCATGCGCGATGCGGCGCAGGCGAGCAAGCTGCCGACCATGGTCGATTTCAACTTTCCGCCGATTGCGGCGTGGGCCTGCGCCATGGACATGCTCGATGCCGGCGCGGTCGGCCCGTTGCGTCACGTGGCGGTGCATTGGCACGTCGAGAACCGCGCGGTGCAGTTGCGCTTGCGCAACTGGAAGACCGACGGCGCCACCGGCGGCGGCGTGCTCGGCAACTTCGTCTCGCATTGTCTCCATTATCTGGAATGGTTCGGCGGCCCGATATCGGGATTGTCGGCGCGCATCGGCACGCTGCCCGACGATCCGCAGGCAGAGACGACGGTCTCGATGTCGCTCACTTATGCGACCGGTGTTTTGATCAGCCTGTCGATGAGCTGCGCCTCGTATCTCGGCATCGGCCACCGGCTCGAATTCTTCGGCGAGGACGGGACGCTCGTTCTGTTCAATCCGACGGCCGATTACATGCGCGGCTTCGAGCTCTATCACGCGCGCCGGCCGGCAACGGCGCTGACGCGCGTTGCGGTCGAGGACCCGCTCGACCCGCAATATCCGGACGGGCGCATCGCGCCGGTGTCGCGGTTGGCCGGGCGCTTTCTCGACGCGATCGAAAAAGGCACACCGGCAAGACCAAATTTTGCCGATGGCTACCGCGTGCAGGTGCTGATCGACGCTGCGCGGCGATCGCACGAAACCGGCACTTGGATCGCGGTGCCCGCCGAGACACAGTGAGGAGACTTAATTGAGCGTTCCGAAGATTCTCATCGCCGGCCTCTTCAACCCTCCCCCCGCGAAGCGGCGGGGAGGGTCCGCACGCATTGCGTCAGCAATACGTGCCGGGGTGGGGGGACCTTCGCTCAGCACACCCCCCACCCCCGCCCCCTCCCCACCACTCGCTGACGCTCGCGGGGGGAGGGGAGCAAAGGTGCCGTCATGAGTGGCAATCGTGTTCTCGTCACCGGCGGCTCGGGCTTCATCGGCTCCGGGCTGGTGAAAGCGCTGGTCAAAGCGGGCGCGCAGGTGCGCGTGCTCGACGACAATTCGCGCGGCCGCCCGCGGCGGCTGGCCGAGATCGAGAAGGACATCGAGTTCGTCGGCGGCGACATCCGCGATGCGGAGACCGTTGCGCGCGCAACGCAGGGCATGGACGAGGTACATCACCTCGCTTACGTCAACGGCACCGAGTTCTTCTACACGCAGCCCGATCTCGTGCTCGACGTCGGCGTGCGCGGCATGATCAACGTCATCGACGCCTGCCGCAAGCACGGGGTCGGCAACCTCATCCTCGCCTCGTCGTCCGAAGTCTATCAGACGCCGCCGCAGATCCCCACCGACGAGAGCGCGCCGCTCATCGTGCCCGACGTGCTCAACCCGCGTTATTCCTACGGCGGCGGCAAGCTCATCAGCGAACTGATGGCCATCAACTTCGGCCGCAAGTATTTCGAGCGCGTGCTGATCTTCCGGCCGCACAATGTCTATGGCCCCGACATGGGCTTCGAGCACGTGGTGCCGCAGTTCGCGCTGCGCCTGAAGAAACTCGCCGACGCACAGCCGTCCGGCACCTTGCGCTTCGACATCCAGGGCACCGGCGAAGAAACGCGCAGCTTCTGCTACGTGGACGATCTCGTCGCCGGCGTCATGGTCATGCGCGACAAGGGAGAGCATCTCGGCATCTATCATGTCGGCACGCTGGAAGAAGTGACGATCGCCGACGTCGCGCGCCGCGTCGCCGCCGCGGCCGGCCGCGAAATCGAGCTGGTGCCCGGCCCGTTGCAGCCCGGCGGCACGCCGCGCCGCTGCCCCGACATTTCGAAACTTTCAAAGCTCGGCTATAAGCCGCGCGTGCCGCTCGATACCGGGCTCAAGCCCACCGTCGATTGGTACTGGCGCAACGCCGATCTGGCGCCATAGCCCCTTTTTCCGTCACCCTGAGGTGGCCGCGCGAAGCGCGGCCCTCGAAGGGCGACGGCCGATGAATCAGTGGCTGTCATCCTTCGAGGCTCGCTTCGCTCGCACCTCAGGATGACGGCGCCCAGAAGGAGACCCAATGCCCTTCCCCACCAAAGTCGCACGTGCCGCCGGCACCGGCGCCAGCGTTCCGGTCGAGCAGTGCCAGATTTGCGGCAGCGAGAAGCTCGATACCGTGCTCTCGCTCGGCTACATGCCGCCGGTGAACCAGATGGTGCCGATCGGCCAGGTGCCACGGCAGCAGCCGTGGTTTCCGACCAATCTCCTGCATTGCCGCGTCTGCGATCTGGTCCAGCTCGGCCTCGCCGTCGACCCGGTCATCATCTTCCCGCCCGAATACCCCTACACCAGCGGCACCACCAAACTGCTGCGCGACAATTTCGCCGAGTTGTATGCCGAGTCGTCCCAAATGCTGGGGCTCAAGGCCGACGATCTTATCGTCGACATCGGCTCGAACGACGGCACGCTGATCTCGAACTTCCAGAAGGGCGGCCATCGTATCCTCGGCATCGAGCCGACCGACGTCAGCAAAATCGCCAATGAGCGCGGTATCCCGACCATCCAGCGTTACTTCGGTCTCGACACCGCCAAGGAAGTCAAAGCCAAGCACGGCCCGGCAACGGTCATCACCGCGGCCAACTGCTTCGCCCATATCGAAGACGTGCATGCCATCGTCGAGGGCATCGTCGAGATGCTGGCGCCGAACGGCACCTTCATCTCGGAATCGCACTATCTCATTCCGCTGCTCGACACGCTGCAGTACGACACCGTCTATCACGAGCACTTGCGCTATTACTCGCTGGCGAGCCTCAAGCATCTTCTCGAGATGCACGGCCTCGAAGTGTTTCATGCGCGGCCGATCCCGAGCCATGGCGGCTCGATCCGGGTCTACGCGGCGCGCAAGGGCGTGCACAAGGTGCAGGACAGCGTCGCCAAGATGCTCGCCGCCGAGCCGCGCGGCGATGCGATGGCCAAGCGCCTCGCCGACTTCCGCCGCGACGTCGTGCTGTCGAAGCTGCGCTTGATGGCCATGCTGCGCGACCTCAAGGAAAAAGGCGCGCGCATTGCCGGCATCAGCGCCCCGTCGCGCGCGTCGACGATGGTCAATTATGTCGGCCTCGACGAAGGCATCATCGATTACGTGGTCGAGATCGCCGGCTCGCTGAAGATCGGCAAATGCATGCCGGGCACGGCGATCCCCGTGGTCGACGAGGCGAAGCTTTTCGAAGACCAGCCCGACTGCGCCGTGATCTTCTCCTGGCACATCGCCGACGAACTCGCGCCCAAGCTCAAGGCCAAGGGCTTCAAAGGGCAGCTCATCACGCCGCTGCCCGTGCCGCGGGTGTTGTAGCTTTCTGTCGTCCCGGGCGAGCGCACTTGCGCGAGGCCCGGGACCCATACGCCGCAGCCTATCGAAAGGACACAGCGTATAGATCCCCGCCTTCGCGGGGACGACAGCAGCGTGTTAGCGTGCCCCCATGCCCGACTTCCCCAAAATCACATCGCGGCGCACGATCGACGTCTCACCCTGGATGAAAATCGTCGAGCGCGAGGTCGCCTTCACCGCCGAGGGGAAGCCCGAGCTCTATCACGCGGTCGGCCAGCAGGATTACATCGCCATCGTGGCGCTGACGCCGGAGGGGCTGATCCCGATCGTGCGGCAGTACCGGCCGGCGGTCGAAGGCTTCACCTGGGAGCTGCCGGCGGGCATGACCGATCCCGGTGAAGAGCCGGCGGAGACCTGCCGGCGCGAACTGCTGGAAGAAACCGCCCTGCCCGCACGCGCGGTCCACACGCTCGGCACCTTCGCCCCCTGCACCGCCCGGCTCTCGAACCGGGTGCACTCTTTCTTCGTCGAAACCGGCCCGCGGCAAGCGGATCACCCCGGCGAGGCAGGAATCGAGGTGAAGCTGGTCAGCCCTGCGGATTTAGCGGAACTGATCCGCACCGGCGCCTTCACCCTGCAGCTGCACATCGGGGCCCTGATGCTGGCGGGAATGCACGGATTTATTGATTTCCACGCCTTCAAGACGCCGTAACGCCGCAGCCGGCCTTCCTTTGATACCGATCAAGGTAACTCCTTGGAATGTGACCAATCTCGCCTCGACAACACCCCTGGAAGCCTTCTAAAAAGACCCCGCGCGCGGCGAGAAAGAAAATCGTGATGAATTACAACGAGTTTTTCAACGTTGCCCTCAATCAGCTGCGGGATGAAAGACGGTATCGCGTCTTCGCCGACCTGGAGCGGATCGCCGGCCGGTTCCCGCACGCTCTGTGGCATTCCCCCGAGGGCACCCGCGACGTCGTGATCTGGTGCTCCAACGATTACCTCGGCATGGCCCAGCACCCGAAGGTGATCGGCGCGATGGTCGAGACCGCGACGCGCATGGGCACCGGCGCCGGCGGCACCCGCAACATCGCCGGCACCAACCACCCGCTGGTCGAGCTGGAGCGCGAGCTCGCCGACCTGCACGGCAAGCCGGCCGCCCTCGTCTTCACCTCCGGCTACGTGTCGAACCAGACCGGCATCGCCACCATCGCCAAGCTGCTGCCGAACTGCCTGCTGCTGTCGGACGCGCTGAACCACAATTCGATGATCGAGGGCATCCGCCAGTCCGGCTGTGAGCGCGTGATCTGGCGCCACAACGACGTCGCCCACCTCGAAGAGCTGCTGAAGGCGGCCGATCCGAAGCGGCCGAAGCTGATCGCGTTCGAGAGCCTCTATTCGATGGACGGCGACGTCGCGCCGGTGCACGCGATTTGCGATCTCGCCGACAAATACGGCGCCATGACCTATTGCGACGAAGTGCACGCGGTCGGCATGTACGGCCCGCGCGGCGGCGGCATCTGCGAGCGCGACAAGGCGATGGATCGCGTCGACGTGCTGGAAGGCACGCTCGCCAAGGCCTTCGGCTGCCTCGGCGGATATATCGCCGGCTCGCGCGAGATGATCGACGCCGTGCGCTCCTATGCGCCGGGCTTCATCTTCACCACCGCGCTGCCGCCGGCGATCTGCGCCGCGACCACCGCGGCCATCAAGCACTTGAAGAGCTCGAGCTGGGAGCGCGAGCGTCATCAGGACCGCGCCGCCCGCGTCAAGGCGGTGCTGAACGCCGCCGGCCTGCCGGTGATGCCGAGCGACACGCATATCGTGCCGGTGTTCGTCGGCGACCCGGAGAAGTGCAAGACCGCGAGCGACCTGCTGCTCAGCGAGCACGGCATCTACATCCAGCCGATCAACTATCCGACCGTGCCGCGCGGCGCGGAGCGGCTGCGCATCACGCCATCGCCCTATCACGACGACGCGCTGATCGACGGCTTGGCCGAAGCGCTGATCGACGTGTGGGAACGTCTCGGTCTGCCGCTCGGCCAGCGCGCCCTGGCCGCCGAGTAGGCTCAATCAGTCCTGAAAGGACGGCGGCTCGCGCGTCGACGCGGGCGGCTTCGGCTTGCGCGCGATGCGGCGCGCCACCAGCGGCGCGGTCAGCGAGATCAGGAAGATGCGCACCACATGGTGCGCGCCGACATAAACGGGGTCGAGATGCAGCCCGAGCGCCAGCAGCATCATCGCGTCGACCGAGCCGGGCGCATAAGCGATCATCACCTCGGCGGCGCGCATCGATAGCAGGCTCACCACGCCCGCGGCGAACACCGAAGCGATCGCGACCGACACCGCGAATGAGCCGAACGCGGCGCCGAGGTAATCCGTCAGCAGGCGCAGCGGCGTATTGGCGAAGCGGGCGCCGATGATGGCGCCGAGCACTAGCCCCGCCGCATTGGTGATCCACCACGGCAACACGGCATGGATGAGCCCGGTGCCGTGCAGCACCGCGGATGTGATCATCGCGCCGAACAGCAGGCCGCCGGGCAGACGCAGCCGATGTGCGAGCCAGGCGCCGAACGCGCCGGCGGCGACCAGGATCGCGAGTTCATCGATGACGTGCAGCGTCAGTGGACCGGGATCGGGGCGGATGGCGGGACCGGCAAGCCCCGCCAAGGCGAGGCCGGTCGGCAGGCCGATCGCCACGATGACGACGCGCGTGCTCTGCACGATGGCGATCGCGCGCAAGTCGGCGCCGAGTTCGGCGCCGAGCACGAGCACTTGCGACATGGCCCCCGGCGCCGATGCCAGATAGGCGTTGGGTGTGGACCAGCCGTGCACCGCGCGGAGATAGGCCGTGCCGCCGAAGCTGACTGCCGTCATGCCGACGATCAACGCGGCGATGCTCAAGGGATAGCTCGCCATGCCGGTCAGCGTCTCCGGTGTTACCACCGCGCCAAGCGAGATGCCGAGCAGCACGAAGATCGTCCGCGCGAAAGGCGGCGGTATGCGCATCGGACGGCCGCTGAGAGCCGCGGCGGACACCGCGAGAATTGAGCCCGAGAGATAGCCGGCCGGCACGCCGACCAGCCCAAGCGTCATGCCGCCGACGGTGCCGATCGCAAGCGTCTCGGCGAGACGGAGTAAGGTCGTCCGGTAGTCGTGAGATGACGGTGGAGACAAGGCGGCGTGACTTTCGCGAGCGCCGCGGACGCAAAGCGCGCGATCCGCTCGACACCATCGATCAATGCCGCGCGCGCGAGACAAGGTCAATTGCGAATACCGACTGCTTGATCTGCGTCAACACGCCGCCGGCCCGTCAGGTGCTTGTTGCCAGCGGAACCACGGTTGAGGAGCGAGTCATGTCCCCTGTTTGGAAGACAGCGATGACGGCGCTGACGCTGACCGCCGCCATCACCATCACGGCGCCCGCGGGCGCCGGCCCAGTACCCGGCAACCTTGCCACCCTGTCCGCGACGGCACCGCGCACGGTGACCGACGTGCGTTGGCGGGGCGGCGGCGCTGTCGCGGCCGGCATCGCCGCGGGTGTGATCACCGGCGCCATCATCGCCGGCTCGGCCAACTCCTACTACTACGGCCCCGGCCCTTATTATTACGGACCGGCATATTATTACGGGCCGAGCTATTACGTGCCGCCACCGTACTACGTGGCGCCGCCGTATTACGGCCCCCGGCGTTACTATTATTATCGCGAGCCGGTCTATGTCGCGCCGCCGTATTACGATTATGGGCCGCGCGGTGTGTATCGCGGGCCGCGCGGGCGCTGCTGGATCTCGACCGACAATCATCGCGGTTATGGCTACTGGGGCCCGTGCTGACGCCGTCAGAACAAGAGATCGCGCGTGAGCGTATCGAGATGACGCACGGCGCCGAAGGCGTCGTGCAAGGCCGCACGCTCGTCGCGCGATAGGCGTTTGACGGCAACCTTGTTGCCGGGCGGACGGCCGGCGCGGATATCCTCGAGTTGTTGCGCGAGAATGCGATCGAGAAAGACCGCCTGCGCCCGCGCAAGCGCATCGAGATCGTCGCCGCCGCCACGGCCGAGGTCGGCGACGGCGGCGAGCCGCGCGGGCGTCGCGCGCGCGAGCAGATGATGTTTGATCGCCAGCACGCGCGCGGTGGTGACGATGCCAAAGAGACCGGTCCTCTTTAAATCGATTCTGCCGTTTTCGGTGCGAAAGCCGCCGAACATGGTGGTGCCCGGTTCGACTTCGCCGGCGGCTTCGGCGAGCAGCTTGGCAAAAGCGGCATTGCCCGCGGCCGCGTCGAAAGCACCGCGCCAAATATCGTGGGCCAGCCGTTGGTCGCCATGCACGCCGGCAAGATCGAAAAAAATGTCGACGGACAACAAGTCGGCCGGGTTGCTGCGCGTGATCCACTCGGCGATACGCAGGCGCCACGTCGCGCGCGAGCCGCGCCAGGCCGCGTTCTTGGCCATCACACCACCCTGGCAATAAGGCACGCCGACTTCATGCAAGATGTCGGCAACGATCGCGCCATAGACGGCGAACCAGCGATCGGCGGCGCCGTCGGGTTCGCCTTCGGCGAAGATCAGTGCATTGTCTTGATCCATGGCCAACAGGCTCTCGCCACGGCCGGCGGAACCGAGAACGCATAGCGCAAAGGCACAGGGCGCTGCATCGTTGCCCGCCTCGACCATACGCCGTTCCGCAAGGACACCGGCGCGGCGCGTCAACGCGCCGAGTTCACGCGAGATGACAGCGGCGATTTCGCGCGCGCTCACGCCTTCCGCTGCGAGGCTCTCGGCCGCGTGCGGCAGCAATGCCCAGGCGGCAGCCAAAGCCGGGACATCGTCGGCCTGATCGATCGCGTCGCCAAGAACGGTCGCTTCCTGCGCGCGCAGGCGCAGGAGATCGCGCGCGCTGACGATGCCGCAAAGCGCGCCATCGTCGTTCTCGACGCCAAGATGGCGCAGCTTCAGCCGGCTCATGCGGCCGAGCGCACGGTAGACGAAGGCATCCGCCGGCACAGTCACCAGCGGTTTACCCGCGTAGGCGGCAACGGGCCAGTCCAGCGCCTCTTTGCCATGCTCCGCCAGGGCGCGCAGCACATCGCGCTCGGTGACGATTGCGGCATCGCGCGCGACGAGCCCTGGCGTATCGGGTGGCGTCACCAGCAGCGACGAGATCTTCGCCTGCGCCATGCGTTGCAAGGCCGCGCTCAGCGGCACGTCCGCTGCAATCGTCTGCGGCGGGGCGCTCATCACGTCGGCAATACGATGACGATAGGGATAAGTGTCGATGCGCGCGAAGATGCGTTCCTCATGCGCCCGCGGGCTCGTCACCGGCTCCTCCCAGCCGGCCCGATGCTGATCTTCAAGCACCGTGCTCAAGGCAAGGCACGCATTCTCGGCTTCGGCCAGGGTGCGGATATTGCCTTCACGCAGCTTCGGCAGCAGCGCCAGAAAGATCATGCCGGTGAGCACCGCATCGGCGACCGCGGAATGACGGTTCTCGACGGCGATGCCGAGCCAGCTCGCCAAATGTTCAAGCGTATAACCGCCGAGATGCGGCTCGGCGACTTGCGCCAGAAGCCGCGTGTCGAGCGTGCGCGGCGGCATCCAAGGCAGGCCCGCGCGCTGGCATTCGCGCTTGAGCACGGCAAGATCGAAGCCGAGCGTATGGCCGATCACTATGGTTCCGGACATCGCGGCAGCGAAAGCCGGCCACGCGGCCGCGATAGACGGCGCGGCGGCGACCATCGCGTCGTCGATATGATGGATATCCGTTGCCGCCTTCGGGATCGGCTCGCCCGGATTGACGAGACTGCGCAACGGGGCGTCTTCCACAAGCGCGCCGCTCTTCAGCGGCACCATCGCCATCTCGACGATGCGCGCCTTGGCCGGATCGAGCCCGGTCGTCTCGCTGTCGAGGACAAGCGCCTCAAGCGCGATCAGCGGGGTCGCATTCCGGATCGTGCCTGTCGCCATTCGCCCCCCGGCAAGACCTCAGCCATCAGACAAGCGCTGCAACCACCGCCGGCACATCCGCGCGACGCACGAAGGCATCGTGCACGTGGCACAGGTTGGTCCGCAGATAATTATGGATGGTCGGCACGTCCTTGCCCTTGAGCTTCTCGTGGATCGGCATGGCCTCGACGTAGCGGTCGAGATAGCGCGCCGGGACGTCCATCACCCGCTTCACAGGATGCAGCCCGATCGATGCAAGATCGTGCTCCAGCGTCTGACGCAAATGCGCCCACGCCTCCGCGTCGAAGGCAGCCGGCATTCGATACCGATCGAACGCCGCAAGCGCCGCGGCGTTCACGCCGCGCAGCATGGCTTCACGCCTGTCACCGGCAGCGGGACGCAATACGCCGTCGACCGTTTCAGCCACCATGGCCAACGTCGCTGGATAGGCGGCCCACCGCGCCTTCTCGATCTCGGCCAGGAACGCCGGCTCATCGAACAGCAGGTTGCCGTAGGGGCCGGCGCGGGCGCGCGAATATTCGTAGAGGCCTTTCTGCGCCAGGAACGCCGCCTGCTGATCGAGGAAATCGACGAGCGTCTCTCGCCCGGAAATCCGCGCCTCGCGGCGGAACAGATCGAAAAAGCCCATGACCCCTCGTTTCCCCCTGGTCGCGGCTTGGCTGCCGTTCTTTGGCGGCGATCCTAGCCCAGCCGGGCTGGCCGGTCGCTTTTTTTGAGGTCGCACCTACGGATAGCGCGCAATAGACGGAGAAACGGCGTATATGGTCTAAAGTCGTATCGTACCCAGACCGGGCCGGTCGGCCCGTACCGGAGTGTGTATGCTGCAAGGCTGGGTCGTCATCGCGGTGGCGCTTGCCTATATCGGCCTCTTGTTCCTCGTCGCGAGTTACGGAGACCGGACGCGCCGGCTCGGCCGCGCCGGCCGCAGCCGGTTGCTGATCTACCCGCTGTCGCTGGCGATCTACTGCACGTCCTGGACCTTCTTCGGTTCCGTCGGCTCGTCCTCGCGCACCGGCTACGACTTCCTCACCATCTATATCGGCCCGGTGCTGATGGTCGGGCTGTTCTCGCCGCTGATCATCCGCGTCGTCCGCCTCGCCAAGGCGCAGAACATCACCTCGATCGCCGATTTCATCGCCGCCCGCTACGGCAAGGGCCAGGCGGTCGCCGCCATCGTCGCGCTGATCTCGATCGTCGGCACCATTCCCTACATCGCGCTGCAGCTCAAAGCGGTGTCGGCCTCGCTCGAGACGATCCTGGCCCACGTCGATCCCGGCAGCAATCTGGCGAGCCCCCTGCTCGGCGACATCGCGCTGTTCGTCGCGCTGTCGATGGCGACCTTCGCCGTGCTGTTCGGCACGCGCCACATCGACGCGACCGAGCACCAGGACGGCCTGATGCTGGCGGTGGCGGCGGAATCGATGGTGAAGCTGTTCGCCTTCCTCGCCGTCGGCACCTTCGTGACGTTCTGGATGTTCGGCGGCCCGAACGCGCTGATCGAAGCGGCGGCGGCGCATCCGACCACGGCCGCGGTGTTCACGCGCGCGCCCGCGCTCGACGCGCTGATCGTCACGACGCTCTTGTCCTTCGTCGCGATCCTGCTGTTGCCGCGACAATTCCATGTGGCGGTGGTCGAGAACAACAACGAAGGCGAGATCAAGCGCGCCGCCTGGCTGTTCCCCGTCTATCTGGTGCTGATCAACCTGTTCGTGGTGCCGATCGCCATCGCCGGCCTGCTCACGTTCCAGCCGGGCGCGGTCGACAGCGACATGTTCGTGCTGGCGCTGCCGCTGCACATGGGCTCCAGCATCTTCACCATCGCGGCCTTCGTCGGCGGGCTGTCCGCCGCGACCGCCATGGTGATCGTCGAATCCGTGGCGCTGTCGATCATGATCTCGAACGACATCGTCATGCCCTTGGTGCTGCAACGGCGCGGCACCCTCGTCACCGGCAACGCCAATGTCGGCTCGGTGCTGCTGTCGGTGCGGCGCGTCGCGATCTTCGGCATCCTGCTGCTGGCGTATCTTTATTACCGCTCGGCCGGCGATGCGCAGCTGGCCTCCATCGGCCTGCTCGCCTTCGCCGCGGTGGCGCAGCTCGCGCCCGCCTTCTTCGGCGGCCTGTTCTGGCGCCGCGCCACGGCCGGCGGTGCCATCGCCGGCATGAGCGCCGGCATTCTCGTCTGGGGCTACACGCTGCTGCTGCCGACCTTCGCCGACATTGGGGTTCTCGGGCAGCACTTCCTGACGGATGGACCGTGGGACATCGCGATCCTGCGGCCGCAACATCTGTTCGGCCTCGAGGCGGCGCCGCTCGTGCACGGCGTCGTGTGGAGCCTGACGATCAACATCCTGCTCTACATCGGCGTGTCGCTGCGGCGCGAGCCGTCGTCGATCGAGCGCCTGCAGGCCAACACCTTCGCGCCCTCCGATCTCGCGCCGATCAGCCCGAGCTTCCGGCTGTGGCGCTCCTCGGTGACGGTGGAGGAGCTGACCACGACCGTGGCGCGCTATCTCGGCGACGAGCGCACCAGCGCCGCGTTCGAGACCTTCGCGGCAACGCATCGCATCAGTCTCGAGCCGAAGGACGAGGCCGACTTCCGCCTGATCCGCCATGCCGAGCACATCCTGGCCTCGGCCATCGGCGCCGCCTCCTCGCGGCTGGTGCTGTCGCTGGTGCTGCGCAAGCGGACGGTCTCGACCAAGGCCGCGCTCAAGCTGCTCGACGACGCCAATGCGGCGATCCAATACAACCGCGAAATCCTGCAAACCGCGCTCGACCACGTGCGGCAGGGCATCGCCGTCTTCGACAAGGACTTGCAGCTCATCTGCTGGAACCGGCAGTTCGGCGAAATCCTCGATCTGCCGCCGAGCCTCATCCGCTCCGGCATCGGCCTTGCCGAGATCCTGCGCTTCAACGGCACGCGCGGCGGCGTGGCGCCGGAGCGCCTCGGCGCCTTCGTCACCGAGCAGATCGAACGCTATATCTCCGTCAACGAGCCGTTCCTCGAGCGCTTCGCCGAGCCGGGCACGGTGATCGAGGTGCGCGCCAACCACATGCCGGACGGCGGCACCGTCACCACCTTCACCGACATCACCGCCAGCGTCGAAGCCGCCGAAGCGCTCGAACGCTCCAACGAAACGCTGGAGCGGCGCGTGCGCGAGCGCACCGAAGAACTGACGCGGCTGAACGAGGCGCTGGCGCTGGCCAAGGGCGACGCCGAGGCGGCCAACATTTCCAAGACCAAGTTCCTGGCCGCGGCAAGCCACGACATCCTGCAGCCGCTCAACGCCGCGCGGCTTTACGTGACGAGCCTGATCGAGCGCGGCACCGGCCGCGACGACAACCGGCTGGTCGACAATATCGACGCCTCGCTCGAGGCCGTCGAGGACATTCTCGGCGCGCTGCTCGACATGTCGCGGCTCGACACCGGCGCCTTGCGCCCGGAATTCGCCAGCTTCCGCATCGACGAATTGATGCGCCAGATCGAGCTCGAATTCGCGCCGCTCGCCGCCGCCAAGGGCATCGCGCTCGTCTATGTGCCGTGCGGCCTCGTCGTGCGTTCCGATCGCAGGCTGCTGCGCCGCCTGGTGCAGAACCTCGTCTCCAACGCGATCAAATACACGCCCGCCGGTCGCGTCCTGCTCGGCTGCCGGCGGCGCGGCGACAGCCTGCGCATCGACGTCTACGACACCGGCCTCGGCATCCCGCAGGAGAAGCTGCGCGACATCTTCATCGAATTCCACCGTCTCGATCAGGGCGCGAGGATCGCGCGCGGCCTCGGCCTCGGCCTGTCGATCGTCGAACGCATCGCCCGCGTGCTCGGCTCCGACGTCGAGGTGCGTTCGGTCCTTGGCCGCGGTTCGCATTTCTCGGTCGCCGTGCCGCGTTCCAATGCGGCACCCATCGACATGCCGGCGCGCGAACACACGCGCGTCGATCCGGCGCATCTGGCCGGCACCACGGCGCTCTGCATCGACAACGAGCCGGCGGTGCTCGACGGCATGGAGACGCTGCTGCGCGGCTGGGGCTGCGACGTGATCAAGGCGCCGAGCCTGGAAGAGGCGCTCGAAGCCGTGTCGAAGAGCCCAACGCCGCCGAACGGCCTGCTGGTCGACTATCATCTCGATCAGGGCACCGGCATCGAGGCGATCTCGGCGCTGCGCGCGCATTGCGGCGATCTGCCGGCGATCCTCATCACCGCCGACCGCTCGCCGGCCGTGCGCGAGCAAGCGCGCGAAGACGATATCCAGCTGCTCAACAAGCCGCTGAAGCCGGCCGCCTTGCGCGCCCTGCTGGCGCAATGGCGCGTGCTGCGCGCCGCGGCGGAGTGAAATTCGAGCGGCCTCGTCGGGTGCGCAAAGGCGTGCGCCCGCACGCCGCGCGCACGCGCCGATTTCGGCGCTGTGGCGCGCTAGGACTCCTGAACGCGTCCGATGGTGTAGCCGTCCAGCGTGCCGAGTTTGAGCACGACGGCGCTCAGCATTTCCTTTGGGCACATGATCAATGCCCCATCGGGCCGTTTATGGACCTCGACGTCGAACTCCTGCTTCAACGCCTTGCGGAGATGATAGAGCGCGTTGCCGTATTGGGCGCCGGCCGGGAAGTTGACCTCGACACTCGACGGATTGTCTTGTTCTTCCATAGGGCTCTATCTCGTCAAACCAGATTTCGATAACACGCCGCGTTCGCGGGCTTGTTCATGTCCAGGGTGCGCGCAGCGAAGCGCCCGCGTCCGACCACGTCCCATGTGATGCGGCAGGCGGGCCCGGCGCGCAAGCGCGCGTAATGCCGGCGGCAGAGTGAGCTTTCTTATCCCTCCCCTGAAAGGGGAGGGTCCGGCGCGAAGCGCCGGGGGTGGGGTCAGATCGAAGCACGGCTCTCCCCCACCCGGCTCGCTTCGCTCGCCACCCTCCCCGCAAGCGGGGAGGGATAAGAACGGCCTAACCCTCCGCGCTCATCCCCTGCGGCCATTGGCCGGCTTCGATGCGGGCGGCGGCGATGACGGCCTGGGTGCGGCTCTCGACGCCGAGCTTCTGCAGAATGGCCGAGACATGCGCCTTCACGGTCGCTTCCGACACGCCGAGCTGGAAGGCGATCTGCTTGTTGAGCAGCCCTTCCGACAGCATCATCAGCACGCGCACCTGCTGCGGCGTCAGCGTCGCCATGCGCGCCATCAGCTCGGCCGCTTCGGCGTCCGACCCGGTCGTCAGATCGACATCCGGCGGCGTCCAAACGCCGCCGCCGAGAATGCGCGAGATCGCCGCGCGCATGTCGTCGACGCCGAGCGTCTTGGGAATGAAACCTGACGCGCCGAATTCCATGCAGCGGCGGATCGTGGCGGGGTCGTCGCTCGCCGACACCACCACCACCGGCACGCTCGGATATTGCGCGCGCAGATACATCAAGCCGGAAAAACCACGCGTGCCCGGCATCGTCAGATCGAGCAGAACCAGATCGATGTCGCCGTTCTGCTCGAGGAATGCCACGACATCGTCGAACGTGCCCGCTTCGGCAATTGTGACCCGCTCAAGGAGTCCGGAAACGGCTTCGCGCAAGGCACCGCGAAACAGGGGGTGGTCGTCGGCAATGAACAGCCGGTACTGCACGTCCTCGGTCAACGGATAGCCTTTCGTCGTAGGACGGCGCGCGCACGCGCCGAAAGTAGCAGGTTCCTTATACCGAATTACACCTCCGGCGGCTTGTTGGCGATTGCCCGCGCCGGGCGATGGTGCGCCGCAACAATGCTGCTGCGTCAAAAGGCAGCGGCATAGAGGATAAGAATTATTCAATAAATACAATGCTTTTGCAGCGCACTTAATTCTAAAGTCTATAGCATTGCCCGTTAAGCGCGATGTTACGGTTTGTTCATAAATCGGACTCGGCGCCCAAGACCGAGCCGGCACGGCAACTCGGGGGGGTGCCGTTTTCTTCAAATGCCTCGGCCCTCCCCGCAAGGAGTTCCGGCCGCACCAGCGGCCCGGATCATTTCAGGGACGGAAAGGCAACGCCCATGTCAGACAAGACCGAAGCGCATTGGACCGCGACGCGGAATCTGATGTTCAAGCATCTCGGGGTGTGGCTGTTCTTCGGCTACATCGTTCATTTCTTCGTTGTTCCTCTCAACGCCATCAAAATCCCGATCCTCGGCTTCCCGCTCGGCTTCTACATGGCCGCGCAGGGCTCGCTGATCGCCTTCGTCGTCATGCTGTTCTTGTTCGCCAGGCAGCAGGACAAGATCGATCGCGACCACGGCTTCGCCGAAGAAGACTGAGGGGGGACCAATGACAGCGCAAACAGCCGGCGGGTCCGATTTCATCAAAAACCTCGGACGGATGTACGGCACCTATACGGGCGGCTTCGTCGCCTTCATCATTCTGCTCGCCATCCTCGAGCAGGTCGGCGTTCCGAACAAAATACTGGGCTATCTGTTCGTCGGCTTCACCATCGCTGTGTATGCCGTCATCGGCGTGCTCAGCCGCACCGCGCAAGTGTCCGAGTATTACGTGGCCGGCCGCGTGGTGCCGGCCTTCTATAACGGCATGGCGACCGGCGCCGACTGGATGTCGGCGGCTTCCTTCGTCGGCATGGCGGGCACGTTGTTCCTGCTCGGCTACGACGGATTAACCTGGGTGCTGGGCTGGACCGGCGGTTATGTGCTGGTGTCGATCCTGATCGGCCCTTATCTGCGCAAGTTCGGCGCCTACACCGTCCCGGACTTCATGGCCTTCCGCTTCGGCGGCAACACCGCGCGCATGATCGCCGTCGTCGTTCTCGTCTGCTGCTCGTTCACCTATGTGACGGCGCAGATCTACGGCACCGGTATCATCGCTTCACGCTTCCTCGGCCTGAGCTTCGAGATCGCCGTGTTCGCGGGTCTTGCCGGCATTCTGCTCTGCTCGATGCTGGGCGGCATGAAGGCGGTGACCTGGACGCAGATCGCTCAGTACGTCGTGCTGATCATCGCCTACCTCACGCCGATCGTGATCCTGTCCACCAAGCACTACGGCATCCCGATTCCGGAGCTGACCTACGGCCAGGCGATCGCGGAAATCACGGCCCGCGAGCAGCAGATGCTGCAGACGGGGTTGACGACGGCGGCGGCGCTCAAGCCTCACATTCAGCCGTTCATCAACTACACGCCGCTGAACTTCTTCGCGATCTGCTTCTGCATGATGGTGGGCACGGCCTCGTTGCCGCACATCCTGATGCGTTACTTCACCACGCCGAGCGTGCGTGAAGCGCGTCAGTCGGTGGCCTGGTCGCTGCTGTTCATCTTCCTCTTGTACTTCTCGGCGCCGGCCTATGCGGCGTTCTCGAAGCTGGAAGTGTACACCAACGTCATCGGCCGCGACCTGACGCAGGTCAGACCCTGGCTCTTCACCTGGGGCGAACTCGGGTTGATCCAAATCTGCGGCAAGAACGCGACCAGCATCGACGCCATCGTCGCGGCTTGTAAGGCCATCGCCGGCCACCCCGGCGTGGTGCGACTGCAGGACTTCGTGATCAATACAGACGTCATCGTGCTCTCCACGCCGGAGATCGCGGGCCTTCCCTATGTGATCTCGGGTCTCGTCGCCGCGGGCGGTCTGGCGGCCGCGCTCTCGACCGCCGACGGTCTCCTGCTCGCGATCGCGAACGCTCTATCGCACGACGTCTACTACAAGATGATCGACCCGAATGCGCCGACCGTCCGGCGCCTGACGGTCGCACGCGTCTTGTTGTTCTTCGTGGCGGTGTTGGCGGCCTACACGGCTTCGACCAGGCCGGCGGACATCCTCGCGATGGTCGGCTGGGCCTTCTCCCTCGCGATGGCCGGCAACTTCCCGGCTCTCGTTATGGGCGTGTGGTGGAAGCGGTCGACGGCGGCCGGCGCGATTGCCGGCATGATCGCCGGCTTCGGTCTGTGCCTGCTCTACCTGATCGTGACGCGCTACTTCCCCGGCTTCGGCGTGAAGTACCTGTTCATGAGCTCGCTGACCAATCCGGCCACGGGCGCTCCGCTGGTCGACCTCGCCAAGGCGATGACCGCGCCGAACGCGATGGAAGGCCTGGTTGCGGCGTCGCATCCGCTGGCCAGCAAAGTCGGCTGGTTCGGGCTGAACAACATCGCCGCGGGTCTGATCGGCATGCCGGTCGGCTTCCTGGTGATCTATGTGGTCAGCCTGATGACGCCCGAACCGTCCAAGGAAATGCAGGACTATGTGGACGAGATCCGCAAACCGCGGGGCCGCACGGTGTTGCAGGAGAAGACCTGATCGGCGCCTCGCCGGTCCGATCGGAGCGGGGCCCCTCGGGGCCCCGCTTTTTTCGGCACAATGACCGGCGCGCGTCTCGCATCGAGAATGACCGTCATGACATCCGCCAATCCGCTGCTCGCATCGTGGCTCTATCTGGTGCCCAACTTCGCGTTGGCGGCGCTGATGTACACGCTGCTCGGCCGCGCCGTGCTTGGCCTGTTCGTCGCGCCCGACTCGCCGAACTATATCTGGCGTTTCTTCTGCCGCGTCACCGATCCGTTCGTCGCGCTCATCGGCGTGGTGACGCCGAAGGCGACCGTGCCGGTCCTTGTATGGCTGATGGGCGTCGTGTGGCTGTTCTGGCTGCGCGTCGGATTGCTCTATCTGTTCCTGCTGATCGGCGCGAAGGCCGGGTGACGCTCATGAGCCGCAACGCCTATTACATCGGCATCGCCTTCTTCGGCATGATCAACGGCATCTTCAACCAGACCGCGCTCGTCTTCGCGCTCATTCATCTGCAGGTGCTGGCGCCGGCCCTGCTGTTCGGCAGCACCGGTCTCACTTTGATGCTGTCGTCGTTGATGGTCTCGACGGCGACCATCATCCTCGCCGGCATTCCGGCCGCGCTGTATGAGCGCTTCACCGGCGCCAAGGACGACTCGACGGTCGCCTCGCTGTGGATCTGGCTCGCCGGTACCGCGCTACTGACCCTGCCGGCGATCGGCAATTTTATCGAATTCGGCCTGTAAGCCGCTCCTTCCGGAACGCATCGGCGGCATTGCCGTTGGCAAGTCTGAAGCCCAGATATTGCCCTGGCACGTCCTTTGCTTTTTCGCAGGCGCCGAAGGTTCGGCAAGGAGCCGCTATGATTCCCTGCGCCCGGTTTGCATTCTTCACCCTCACCCGCGACTCGCTGTTCGTCGCGCTCGCCGGCCTGCTGCTGATGACGGCGTTCAGCTTCGAGCCGCCGCTCGCCTTCGAAGTCGGCGCCTCGGTCGCGCTCGTCTTCTCGATCGGGCTCCTCGCGCGCAGCTACTTCATGAACGAGGAGCGCTTCCGCCGCAGCGAAGCCTGGCGCGCGCTCACCCCCGACGAGCGGCCGGCCGGCGATACCGGACAGCAGTTCGCCCGCGAGCACTTCGAGACGCTGTTGCTGCGCTTCGCCCAGGGCGCATCGGCGGTGGCCGCGCTGCTTTTCGCATCGGCCTTGCTGCTGTCCCTGACGCTGGACGATCCCGGCTTTGACGCCATCGTGACCGCGGGCCTCGCCGGTCCGGGCTAGGATGGCGCCGTCGCGACGACGGGGGCCGGCATGGAGGAAATGCGGCGGATCGCCTACGAGACGGTGCTGCGCGCCTGCCTCTTCGGCTCGCTCGCCATCTTCTGCACCATGGTCGGCATGTCGTTCGAGCCGCGCCTCGCCTTCCAGACCGGCGGCACGCTGACCATGCTGATGGCCGGCATCCTCATCTACAAGGCGCGCGAGGCGCTCACCAAGGATTACCGCCGCACCGAGATGTGGCTTTATTTGCCGAAGAACTTTCGCCCGCCGGAAGCTTATGCCCAATGGGCGAGCGCGACGGTGCTCCGCGACACCTACCTCACCTTCGCGCTGTGGACCTCGGCCATCGCCATCGCGATGTGGATCGTCGCGCTGCTCTTCTCGTTCGCGGGCCTTTGATTCAGCGCTTGCTGCCGACGAATTGCAGGACCACCTCGCGGCTGTGCGGCCGCCGCCTGTGCTCGACCAGATAAAGTCCCTGCCACGTGCCAAGCGCGAGCGCCCCGCCGCGCACGGGGATATGCAGCGACACGCCGTTGAGCATCGCCTTCACATGCGCCGGCATGTCGTCCGGCCCCTCGACGTCGTGCACCCATGGCACGTCTTCCGGTGCGAGCCGGTCGAGCGCGGTGACGAGGTCCCGCTGCACGTCCGGATCGGCGTTTTCCTGGATCGTCAGCGACGCCGAGGTGTGACGCAGGAACACGAACAGCACGCCATCGCCGGCTTGCGCACGCGCGACGAAGTCGGCGGCCTGGCGCGTGATCTCGGTGAAGCCGGCGCCCGGCGTCTCCAGCTGCAACGTGGCGGAGACGATCACATCGGGCGCGATCGCGCTCAGGTTCGATAGACGTCCAGTCATAATGAGAGCAATCCGTGATCGGGCAGCCGCAATCTCCGTTCATTCCCGCGAAAGCGGGAATCCAGCGCGGCATTTGAAATGTCGTTCCGTGCGACTCTGGGTCCCCGCTTCCGCGGGGACGAGCGGAGTGTTGGGCAATTCCAGCTAAACGCGATAGGCACTAGAGCGTCGTCCGGTCCGGCGCCTTGCGCGACAGGTCGTTCCTGAGCTGGCCGATCATGTCGAGCACGCGATTCCAGGCGCGCTGCAACGCCGACGTGGCGCGGTCGACATCTTCCTGCGACGGCAGCTTGAGCGTGAGCTCGCCGTTTTTATCGGCCGGCTTCTCGCTATCCTTGGCCGGCGGGCGCGGCGCGAGATCGGCCGGCGGACGCGGCGGCGGCGGCGGTTCGCGCAAGACGGCAACGTCGCGCTTCAAGGACGCGACTTCGTCCTGAAGGCGCGCGATCTCCTTCTCGAGCGCGGCCCGTTCCTCCGGTACCGGCTCGCAGGCCCAGCCAACCGCGCGGCTGGCGCAGAACGCCACCTGGCCGGTCTGGCGATCGAGCCGCAGCAGCCCGTCTTTGACGGTCTCGAAGTTGAACCGCGCGGACGCATTCTCACCCGGCACGGGAACGGCGGGCGTCGCGGCCTGCGCCGGGGCTTGCGGGACGGCCTGCGGCGGTGCCGGCTCGGCGGCCGGCGGCGCCGGCTCGGGGGCCTGCGGCGCGGGGGCCGGCGTTGACGGCGCGGCCGCGGGCGGCGCCTCGTCGACGCTCAAGACGCGGGCATCGGCCAAAGCCGGCGCCGCAGCGCCGAGCAGCACGGCGATGGCGACCATCAAGGTGCGCATGGCGAAGTCCTCGTCTCGTGTTGGCGCCGGAAGCGCGACCCTAGCACCGCAGGGCGGGTCGCTGAACCGGCTTTCCGGCAATGCCCTGTTGATGAAGCTGCCGCACCGCACGCGGCGCATTGTCCGCTCCTCGAAAATTCTGCGTTTTTCCGCATGAATCAAACACTTATCCCACGATCACGGTTCCTTGACTCATAGGGGGCCCATCAGTATGGTCCGCGCGGCTTTAAGGGCGGCGGGACAGAGCAAAACCTACGCGCGAGCGAGTCGAAAGCATGGCTGACGGCACGCGCGACAAGGGTAAACGCCAAGAACCGCCGGACGACGAGGCTGCTCTCTCTGCGAGACTTAAACGTCTCGGCGATCGAATCGCGCAAGCGAAAGAGCCTTCCGAACGCGGCAACGACTCGCGTCCGACCACCGATACCTCGGGCATGGCCCGCGGTTTCCGGTTGTCATCCGAGCTGGTTGCAGGCGTGCTCGTGGGCGCCGGCCTTGGTTGGTTACTCGACCGCTGGCTCGGCATTTCGCCGTGGGGGCTCATCGTGTTTCTTCTACTCGGCTTCGCCGCCGGCGTACTCAATGTAATGCGGGCGGCGGGAATTGTTCGTGACCCGACTGTGAACGACTAGACATGGCTACCGACCCAATCCATCAGTTCCAGATCGTCAATCTCTTCCCGGTCGCCAAGGTCGGAGGCACGGATATCGCCTTCACCAATTCGGCGGCCTTCATGGTGGCAGCCGTTGTCATCATCACCGCGTTCCTGCTCGCGGGCGCGGCCAGCCGCGCCATGGTGCCCGGCCGTCTGCAGTCGGCCGCCGAGCTGGTCTACGAATTCGTCGCCACGACGATAAGAAGCACCGCCGGTTCCGAAGGGATGCGCTTCTTCCCCTTCGTGTTCACGCTGTTCACCTTCATCCTGACGGTGAACCTCATCGGCCTCATTCCCTACACCTTCACCGTCACCAGCCACATCATCGTCACTTTGGCGCTGGCGCTGACGGTGTTCTTCACGGTGCTGATCTACGGTCTCTACCGGCACGGCCTGCACTTCTTCGGCCTGTTCGCGCCGAAGGGCATCCCGGTCTACATTCTGCCGCTGATCGTCTGCATCGAGATCCTGTCCTTCCTGTCGCGCCCGATCTCGCACAGCGTGCGTCTGTTCGCGAACATGCTCGCCGGCCACATCACGCTGAAGGTGTTCGCCAGCTTCATCGCCATGCTCGGCAGCGCCGGCATCATCGGCGTCGCCGGCGCCACGCTGCCGCTGGCGCTGGTCATCGGCCTGACCGCGCTCGAGCTGCTGGTCGCGTTCCTGCAAGCTTACGTCTTCGCCATCCTCACCTGCATCTATCTCAACGATGCTATTCACCCGGGCCACTAAGCCCGGACAATCCCTCGAAAAGGAGTCGTTCTATGGATCCCGTCGCAGCAAAGTTCATCGGTGCCGGTATCGCCTGCCTCGGCATGGGTGGCGTGGGCATCGGCCTGGGCTCGATCTTCGGCAACTATCTCTCGTCGGCCCTGCGTAACCCGTCGGCCGCTCAGGGCCAGTTCGGCAACCTGATTTTCGGCTTCGCCGTGACCGAAGCGCTCGGCATCTTCTCGCTGCTGATCGCGCTTCTGCTCCTGTTCGCGGTCTAATCTGTAACGCCGGCTGAGGTCGCCAAGATGGCAACCAACTCCCACACCGAAGTGCCGTCAGAAGGGCATAAAGGCGGCTTTCCGCCCTTCGACTCGTCGACGTTCACTTCGCAACTGGTTTGGCTCGCCATTACCTTCGTCGTCCTCTACGTGCTGATGGCCAAGGTGACGCTGCCACGTCTCGGCGGCATCATCGAAGGCCGCCAGAAGCGGATCGAGGGCGACATTGCCGATGCGGCTGCGATGAAAACGCAGTCCGACGCGGCGCTGGCGGCCTACGAGAAAGCGTTGGCGGATGCCCGCGCCAATGCGCAGGCGATCGCCAACGAGACGCGTGAAAAGCAGGCGGCGGAAGCGGAAGCCCGCCGCAAGCAGCTCGAAGACGGTCTCAACGTGAAGCTCGCCGAAGCGGAAAAGACCATCACCGCCACCAAGCAGGCGGCGATGGCCAATGTCCGCGGCATCGCCACGGACGCGACCAAGGCGATCGTCGAGCAGTTGATCGGCAAGGCGCCGGCGGATGCATCCGTCGATGCCGCCGTCGGCGAAGCACTGAAAGGCTGAGGTCGATCGTGGAAAAGCTCGTCGAATTGTTGGGCGATGCCGAGTTCTGGGTTGCCGTTGCCTTCGTCCTCTTCGTCATCGGCCTCGGTTATCTCGGCGTCTTCAAGATGGTCGGCAAGTCGCTCGACGACCGGGCGGCGCGGATCAAGGAAGAGCTCGAGGAAGCCCGCAAGCTGAAGGACGAGGCGGCGCAGTTGCTCGCCGAGTATCAGCGCAAGCAGCACCAGGCCGAGTCCGAAGCGCAGGCGATCGTCACCGGCGCCAAGGAAGAGGCGGCGCGGATGGCCGAGGAAGCCAAGGCGCGGATCGAGGAATTCGTCGCCCGCCGCACCAAGATGGCCGAGGCCAAGATCGCCCAGGCGGAAGCCCAGGCGGCCGCCGACGTGCGCGCGGCTGCCGCGGAGGCCGCCGTGGCTGCAGCGGAAAGGATCCTGGTCCAGGAGACCAAGGGCCCCCTCGCCGCCGACCTGATCGCCAAGGGCATCGAGGACGTCCGCAAGAAGCTGAACTGACGGCTTAAACACACCGACAGACGTTCATGGCCGGGGCTCGCCCCGGCCATTTTCGTTTGCGGCCGGGCCGACCGGCCGCCGGCGGTCGGCTTGCCTTACCCGCAAGACCCTTATCCGCGAATTTCCCCGCTATTTCTTTTGCTGTGGGCAACCCAAATTGTGACGGGTCTTTGACTACCGGGGGTGGGCGCCTATCCTCGTCGCATCTGATTCGTCCGCAGCGTTCGGGGCGGTGCCGGTTGTTCACCGGCTTAAGCTATCGGGGGACCTGTGGTCATCTTTGACTGCAACGGCGTGCTTGTGGACAGCGAGCCGCTGGCGACTGCTGTCGTATCGAACGCGTTCATACGGGCGGGCTTCGCGCTCACGCCCGACCTGATCGCGCGCTATTTCACCGGCCGGCGTCCCGCTGACATGTTCACCGAGGTCGAGATCGCGGCCGGCCGTAAGCTGCCCGCCGACTTCGCCGCGACGGTCGCGAACGAGACGCTGCGGCGTTTTAAGGCCGAACTGCGCGCCACCAGCCACGCGATGCAGGCCCTGTCCTGGATCCGCGGGCCGAAATGCGTCGCCTCCTCCTCCTCGCTCGACCGCATCCGCACGAGCCTGGAGACGACCGACCTCCTGCGCTTCTTCGAGCCCTATCTGTTTTCGGCGAACGAAGTGCCCCAGGGCAAGCCGGCGCCCGACCTGTTCCTCTATGCCGCGCAGAAGATGCACGTGCTGCCGCGCGAATGCATCGTCGTCGAGGACTCCGCCGTTGGCGTGGCCGCTGGTGTCGCGGCCGGCATGACCGTGATCGGTTTCGTCGGCGGCAGCCACGCCGGCAGCCATCTCGGCAACAATCTGCGCGCCGCCGGCGCCAAGACGGTGATCACCGACATGCGCGCGCTCAAGACGACGATCGTCGATCTCAGAGGCTGGTGAGCCCCACCCGTCATGCCGGCCGAGCCAACGGGTCGGCGCGAAGCGCGGCCCGATGACAGGCTCCGCGAGAGCCGGAATCAAGGACGCCTTTTGCTCACGATGGGCTGCGGCGTACAGGATTCCCGCTTTCGCGGGAATGACAGAGAGTATGTGGCCGCGCCCAGAGCCGCCGGCTCAGCTCTGCTTCGGCTTGCGCCGCGCCGGCCGCCTCGGCTCGGGCTTGGCGCCGAGCGGATCGAAGCCGACATAGACGACGAACGAGTCGATCAGGCCGAGCGGCTGCGGCAGCGGAAACGTGAGGTCGTTGTCGATATGCGTGAAGGTCACGCGGTCGACCGCGCTCGAGATCGTCACTTGCTCGCGCGCGAATTTCGAGACGATAGGCTTCGGCGTCAGGCCTTCCTGCACGACCGCGATACGCAGCGGAACGTCCACCGTGCCTGGCGCGCCGGCTGGCCCGGTGATGATCCGGCCTTCGATGCCGACCTTCATCGTCATCATGCCGGCGTGCACATTGCACTCGCGCGCCATGCGGATGATCGTGCCTTGATAGCGCACGTCGAGCGCGGCCGGCTCGCCGTCACCCGGCTTGCTGCCGACCATCAAGGTCGACGCGCCGGTGCGGACCTTCATCTCGGGGCATTCGATATCGCTTGCGCTGACGGTTTCCGTGCCGCTGGCCGCGGTATCGGTCTTGGTCGCTTTCGAGGACGAGCTGAACAGATCCAGGGGCGAGCCGCTCAGCAGGCTGCTGGTGCTCGTGCTGCCACACGCGCCGAGCGCCAACGCCACGCCCGCGAAGGCAACCGCGCGCAGCCCCGTCGTCCCCATTCGATATCGATCCCCGCGCATGGTCCCCAGCTCGCTCTTTTTCGTCACGTTTGTGTCCGCGTTATAGCAAGCCAAGCGTGGCAAGCCCAAGGCGGCAGGCCGTCTCAGCCCGGCTCCGGGTCGTCCTTGAGCCGCGCGTACAGCAGGTGGTCCTGCCACTGGCCGTTGATGCAGAGATAGCCCCGGGCATAACCCTCGCGCTGGAAGCCGGTCTTCTCCAGGAGGCGGATCGACGGAACGTTGGTCGGGATGCAGGCCGCCTCCAGACGGTGCAGCCGCAGCGTGCCGTAGCAGAACGGGATCAGCGCCTTGACCGCGGCGGTCATGTAGCCGTTGCGGGCGTAGGGGTGGCCGATCCAGTAGCCGATGCTGCCGGCCTGCGCGACGCCGCGGCGGATATTGGCGAGGGTCAGGCCGCCGACCAGCGCGCCGTCGTCGCTGCGGAAGATCAGGAAGGCGTAGGCGATGTCGCTGCGCTGGTCCTCGGCGTAGCGCCGGAGGCGGCGGCGGAAGGCGCTGCGGCTGAGGTCGTCGGCCGGCCAGGTCGGCTCCCAGGGTACCAGGAAGTCGCGGCTCGCCTCGCGGACGGCCGCCCATTCCGGATAATCGCTCGCCACCGGCGTGCGCAGCATCACCCCGGCGCCAGGAATGGCCGGGATGAGTTCGCCGAAGCTGACGGTGCGAAAGAACGCCATGCGCGATTTGGGCCGAACGGAGCTCGGTTATGCCGCCCGGCGAACGAGACTTTCGGCGATCGCTGCGGTGCTTTCAAGGCCATGACCCGGGCCGAGCGCGGCGATCGCCGGACGGCCGCGGCTGATCAAGGCATGGCCGGCGGCGCGGGCGCTGGCGACGGTGACGGCGTCAACACGAGCAACGATCTCCTCCAGCGCGATCGGCCGACCGTAAGCGAGCATCTGCCGGGCGAGTTGCCCGACGCGCGCTTCCGAACTCTCGAGCGCCATCAGCAGGCCGGCCTTCATCTGCGCCTTGGCGCGGTTGACCTCGGCCTCGGTGATCGTGTCGGTGGCGCCGCCGATCTGATCGATAACGACGCGCATGAGCTCGGGCGCGTCCGCCTCGTCGGTGCCGGCGTAGAGCCCGAACAGCCCGGTGTCGCTGTAAGGCATGTGGAAGGCATGGATGGCGTAGCAGAGGCCGCGAATCTCGCGCACCTCCTGGAACAGCCGCGAGGACATGCCACCGCCCAAGATGCTGGTGAACACCTGCAGGCTGTAGAGCTGCTCGTCCTTCACCGGCACGCCTTGCAGCGCCATGGCGATATGCACCTGCTCGAGATCGCGGGTTTCGACCCGCGTGCCGCCGTGGAAGGTCGCGGGCTCCGGATCCGGGCCGGCCGGCCCGGCAAAGCCAGTGAAGCGCTTTTCAACCTCGGCCACGATCTTGTCGTGCTCGACAGCGCCCGCAGCCGCGACCAGCATGTCCGGCGCGCGATAATTGCGCGTGAGATAAGCGCGCAGCTTGGCGGAGTTGAACGAGCGCACCGTATCGGGCGTGCCCAGAATAGAACGGCCGACCGGCTGCTTCGGGAACGCGGTCTCCTGCAAGCGATCGAACACCAGATCGTCGGGCGCGTCTTCGGTGGCGCCGATCTCCTGCACGATCACGTTCTGCTCGCGCCGGAGCTCTTCCGGATCGAAGGCCGGCTCCGACAGAATGTCCGACAGCACGTCGAGCGCCAGCGGCACATCCGCCTTCAAGACGCGCGCGAAGTAACCGGTCGACTCGACGCTCGTCGCGGCGTTGAGATCGCCGCCAACCGCCTCGATCGCTTCGGCGATCTGGCGCGCCGTGCGGCGCTTGGTGCCCTTGAACGCCATGTGTTCGAGCAGATGCGAAATGCCGTGTTCGTCGGGCTTTTCGTCGCGGCTGCCGGCTCCGATCCAGACGCCGAGCGACGCCGACTCCAGATGCGGCATGCGGTCGGTGACGACCGCGAGGCCGGAGGGAAGACGGGTGACTTCGACACTCATGCCGCTGCTCCTTCACGCGCCGCACGCGACGCCGACAACACAAAACGTTCGACCTGATGCTGATCGTTCGGCAGCACAGTGACGCGCTCTTCGCGCTTCGGCAGGTCGCTCAACCAATCCGGCAGGCCCGGATCGACGCCGCAGGCCGCCTTGACCGCATCGGGGAATTTCGCCGGATGCGCGGTCGACAGCACCACCATGGGCACCGACGGGTCGCGGGTCTCTTTCTCGGCCACGGCGAGCGCCACAGCCGTATGCGGATCGGCGCAATATTCGGCCTCGCGCATCCACGTCCGAATGGTCGCCGCGACTTCTTGCTCTTCGGCGCGCTCGGCCGAGAACAACGTCCGCAGCGCCTTCAGCGCCGGCGCCGACACCGAGAAGCGCCGCGACTGCGCCAGCGAGCCCATCAGCCCGCGCACCGCGTGCGCATCGCGGCCATAGGCATCGAACAACAGCCGCTCGAAATTCGAGGACACCTGGATGTCCATCGACGGCGACGTGGTCGCGACCACTTCCCGGATATCGTAGGTGCCGGTCGCAAAGGTGCGCGCCAGGATGTCGTTGACGTTGGTGGCCACCACCAGGCGGTCGATCGGCAGGCCCATCTTGGAGGCGACATAGCCGGCATAGACGTCGCCGAAATTGCCGGTCGGCACCGTGAAGGCGACCTTACGATGCGGTGCGCCGAGCGCGACAGCCGCGGTGAAGTAATAGACCGCCTGCGCGACGATGCGCGCCCAGTTGATCGAATTGACGCCGGAGAGCCGTACCTGATCGCGGAAGGCATGGTGATTGAACATCGCCTTCACCAACGCCTGACAATCGTCGAAGGTGCCCTCGACGGCGACGGCATGCACGTTGGCATCGCCCGCCGTCGTCATCATGCGCCGCTGCACCTCGGAGATGCGCCCCTGCGGGAACAGCACGACGAGATCGACCTGACTGCGGCCGCGGAACGCCTCGACCGCCGCGCCGCCGGTGTCGCCCGAGGTGGCGACGACGATGGTGGTGCGCTCGCCGCGCTTCTCCAGCGCATAATCCATCAGGCGGGCGACAAGCTGCATCGCCAGATCCTTGAAGGCGAGCGTCGGTCCGTGAAACAGCTCCAGCACGAACAGGCCGGGATTGAGCTGCACCAGCGGTGTCGTCGCCGGATGGCGGAAGGTGCCGTAGGCTTCCTGCGCCATGCGGGCGAGGTCCGCCGCGGGGATGCTCGTGCCGACGAACGGCCGCATCACCTCAACCGCCACCTCGGCATAGGGCCGGCCGGCAAAGCCGGCCATGGCCGTGAAGTCGAGGGTGGGCCATTCCTGCGGAACATAAAGCCCGCCGTCGCGGGCCAAACCCGCGAGCATGACGTCGGTGAAATCCAGCGGGGTTCCCTCACCCCGTGTCGATATATAACGCATTGATTAGTCTAGGTTTATAGTTCCGCTGCGGCGCATTCTCCGGGCACAGTAGCCCCGGCGGCACCCTTTCACAAGGAAAGCAGCGGCGCTCCACCCCGCCCTTTTGGGCAGGGGAAGAACATCAAACCACCAAGCCACCGCCCTCGAGATAGACGATGGAGCCGGTGGCGAACCCGTTGCGCATGAAAGCGTGAATCTGCAGCGCGATGTCCTCGGCGACGCCGACCCGGCCCACCGGCAGGCCGGCCCCCGTCTTCGCCAGCATGTCCTTGCGCGCAGCCTCCGGCATCGCCGCGCGGATCGGCGTGTCGACGATGCCGGGCGATACGCAGTTCACCCGCACCGGTGCAAGCTCGAGCGCCAGCGCACGCGTGAGCGATTCGAGCGCGCCATTGGCGCAGCTCACGATCGCCGAGCCAGGCCGCGGCCGAAGGCTGAGAAAACCCGAGACCAATGTGAGCGAGCCGCCGGAGCGAATATCGGCCGCCCGCGCGCAACGCCAGGCGCCCCAAAACTTGCCGTCGAAAGTTGCGCGCACGTCCTCCATCGCCACCGACTTGAACGGACCGGAGCGGAGTTGGGCCGCGGTCACCACGACATGATCGACCGGACCGCAAGCGCGGAAAAGATTGGCAACGCTCTCGTCGCTCGAAACGTCGGCAGGAATTGCCGTTGCGCCGATCTTGTCGGCGGCGGCCTTTAAGCGCTCCGCATTGCGCGAGGCGATGACGACGTCGGCACCTTCACGCTTCGCCAACTCGGCTGTCGCGAAACCAATGCCCGAGGAGCCACCCACGACAACGACCTTCTGACCCGCGAGCATTCGTTCTCTCCCTTGCGTATTGTTATGATGCTTTATGCGCGCACTTAATCATGCCGGCGTTATCGCGCCAATGGCACGCGCTTTCATGAAATGAAATAGAGATCAGCGCCGTCGCAGACGCGCGACCAACCAGAAGACGTAAACGCCGACGAGGGCCAGCGCGAGCCCGAACCAAGTGATCGCATATTGCAGGTGGTTGTCGGGCAGATGCACTTCGAGCCTGCCGGGCAAGGGGAAACCGCCGGCAGGCACCGGCGCTTCCTGATCGATGTAGAAGGGCGCGGCGACGTTCCATTTCTTCGCGTCCGCCATTGCCTTGGTGTCGCGCAGATACCAGACGTTGCCCTTCACGTCGTCGGCTGGCGTGAACATGCCGCGGCTCTCCGGCCAGCGCATCACGCCAACAATGTCGATCAAGCCTTGCGGCGTACTGTCCGCACGCGTCGACAGCTCCTTGCGGTCGAGCGGCACGAAGCCACGGTTGACGATGACAATGCTGCCGCCGGCCAGGCGCGCCGGTGCGAACACGAAGTAGCCGGGGCCCTTAATATCCTTCCGCAGCGCCGAGCCGGCGGCATAGACCAGCGCTTCCTCGCCCGGGATGAACTCAGCGGGAAACGTCACGCGGCGGAATTCATCGGCCTCGGCAGTCTGCCGTGGCCATTCTTCGCGCGGCGGCAAATCCTGCGGCGCCTTTGCCAACCGTTCGGTAAGGCTGGCGATCAGATTTTCCTTCCAGACCTTGCGCTCGAGCTGCCAGACGCCAAGCCCGATCAGGATCGCGAGGCAGACGAGCGTGAAGACAGTCGCGCCGATGATGCTGCCGCCACGGCCTCGCCCGCGCTCCACCATCACGACTCGCCCTTCTCATCGAGCCGGCCGGGCGCGGCCTTGTGATAATATTGCAGCGCGATCAGCACTCCCTTGATCAAGCGCAGAGGCAGCAAGGTAACCAGCAGAATCATCGGCAGCCACAACGCCGCATGCACCCAATAAGGCGGCTCATACACCACCTCCGTGATCAAGGCGGCGAACACCACCAGCGCGCCACCGATCAAAATGACGAACACCGCCGGGCCATCGCCGGCGTCGGCGAAGCTGTAATCGAGCCCGCAGCGATCGCACTTGCTGCGCAGATTGACGAGGCCGGAAAACAGCTTGCCCTCGCCGCAGCGCGGGCAGCGCCCGCGCAAACCACGCCCGATCGGCAAATAGGTGTTGGGCACGATGTCGGTCATGACTGCATCCCTCAAAGCAAAAGGGCGGCGTTGCCGCCGCCCTTTCATGAATTTGCCGTCACATCAGTGGCCGGCGGCAACGGTTGCGCCGTGGCCCCACACATAGATGCAGGCGAACAGGAACAGCCACACGACGTCGACGAAGTGCCAGTACCAGGCGGCGAACTCGAAACCGAGATGCTGCGTCGGCGTGAAGTGACCGTTGAGCACGCGCACGAGGCAAACGATCAGGAAGATCGTGCCGATAATAACGTGTGCGCCGTGGAAGCCGGTCGCCATGAAGAAGGTGGCGCCGTAGATGTTGCCCGAGAAGCCGAAGGTCGCGTGCGAATATTCGAAGGCCTGCACGCAGGTGAAGATGAGACCGAGGCAGACCGTGAGGATCAGGCCCCACTTCACGCCCTGACGGTCGTTCTCCAGAAGCGCATGGTGCGCCCAGGTCACCGTGGTGCCCGAGGTCAGAAGGATCAGCGTGTTCAGAAGCGGCAGATGCCAGGGATCGAAGGTCTCGATGCCCTTCGGCGGCCAGACGCCGCCGGTCGCCGCAACGCGTGCGATCTCATGCGCATCGCCGGGGAACAGCGCGGTGTTGAAGTAAGCCCAGAACCAGGCGACGAAGAACATCACCTCGGAAGCGATAAACAGGATCATGCCGTAGCGGTGCGAGATCTGCACCACGCGGGTATGGAAACCGCCATGCTCGGCTTCGCGGATGACGTCGCGCCACCAGCCGATAAAGGTGTAGAGCACGCCCAGCGTGCCGAGACCGAACACCAGCGGTGCCGCCGCGTACAAGTGGTGCAGCCAGCTCACGGCGCCCACCGCCATGATGAAGGCGGACAGCGAACCGACGAACGGCCACGGCGACGGATCGACGAGGTGGTAGTCGTGATGCTTGGTGTGGGCCTCAGCCATCGTTTCAGTCCCCGTTTAGAGCTTGTTCGACTTGTCCGGGACCTCCGCGACCGGCCGCGCGGCGTCCGGAAGCCGATAGAAGGTGTAGGACAAAGTAATGGTGTTGAGATCGTCCTGGTCGCGGTCTTTGACGATCGCCGGATCGACATAGAACACGACGGCCATTTCGCGGGTCTCGCCCGGCTTCATGGTCTGCTCGGTGAAGCAGAAGCAGTTGATCTTGTTGAAGTAGATGCCCACCTGCGGCGGCGACACGTTGTAGGAGGCCTGCGCTGTGATTTCGCGCGCGGCCTGGTTCACCACCTTGTAGTTGACCGTCACCACCTCGCCGATGCGCACATGGATCTCGTTCTGCTCCGGCACGAACTTCCAGGGCAGACCGGGCGTCACATTCGAATCGAAACGGATCGCCAGCGTGCGGTCGAGGACATGGTCGGGCGCCTTTTCGGCGACTTGGGTGGTCCCGCCGTAACCGGTGGTGCGGCAGAACCAGTTGTAGAACGGCACCGCCGCGTAGGACGCCCCCACCATCAGCGCGACCACCGCGCCACAGACGCTCGCCACGATCATATCGCGGCTGAGCTTCTTCTTGGATCGGGGTTCGTCAGCGGCCATTATCGCCTCACAATCAGATCGGCCTGATGAGGACGGCGGGGCCCTTCACCAGCGTCATGATGTAGAAGAGAATCACCAGCGCGCCGAGCGCCAGCGCGATAGCGATCGAGCGCGACCGCCGGGCGCGCTTCTGCGCCTCGGTGAGCACGATACCCTCGTCTTCTTTGCGCGGCTCGTCCATCGGAATACCGATACTCACGCTGCCAACCGGGCCATCAGCCCGCCCCACCCGCGCTCAACCAGGAGCGTCGCGAACAGCAGGAACAGATAGAGGATCGAGAAGGCAAAAAGGTTGCGGGCGGCGCGGTCGGCCGGACGACTCTCGCGCAGAACCCGGAACGCCAGCGCCAGCATGATCGCGCCGGTCACGACCGAGACGACGCCATAAACGATGCCGGCGAAGCCGAGCGCCCAGGGCGCGATGCCAAGCGGCACCAGGATCAGCGTGTAGAGGAGAATCTGACGGCGCGTCGAGACATCGCCGGCAACGACCGGCAGCATCGGGATGCCGGCGCGGGCGTAGTCTTCGGTCTTGTAGAGCGCGAGCGCCCAGAAGTGCGGCGGCGTCCAGAAGAAGATGATGGCGAACAGCAGCACCGATTCCAACGATACCGAACCGGTTACGGCAGCCCAGCCGATCATGGGCGGGAAGGCACCGGCAGCGCCGCCGATAACGATGTTCTGCGGCGTCGAGCGCTTCAGCCACATTGTGTAGACGACGGCGTAGAAGAAGATGGTGAAGGCGAGCAGCGCGCCGGCAACCCAGTTCACCAGAATGCCGAGCGTCACCACCGCGAAGCCGGAGAGCGTCAGGCCGAAGGCCAAGGCTTCGCCAGGCTTCACCTTGCCGGACGGCACGGGACGACGCGCGGTGCGCGTCATCACGGCGTCGATATCGGCGTCGTACCACATGTTCAGCGCGCCCGAGGCCCCCGCACCCACCGCGATGCAGAGCAGCGCGGTGAAAGCGGCGACCGGATGCAGGCTGCCCGGCGCGACCGCCAAGCCGACCAGGGCGGTGAACACGACAAGCGACATGACCCGCGGCTTGAGCAGCGCGATGTAGTCGCCCACGGTGGCGAGACTCGGCTCGGCAAGGCCGAGTTCCGATTCGGCGGCGACACGGCCGCGCAATTCTGCGCCTTCGGTGACGAACGACATCGGTTACGCGGGTCCTCTCGCTCTTACTTGATCCGCGGCAGCGTTTCGAACTGGTGGAACGGCGGCGGCGACGACAGCGTCCACTCGAGCGTGGTCGCGCCCGGACCCCACGGATTGTCGCCGGCGACGCGCTTCTTGGCGAAGGCTTCGGCAACACCGAAGAGGAAGATCAGAACGCCGACACCCGAGATGTAGGAGCCGATCGAAGCGACCTCGTTCCAGCCGTGGAACGCATCCGGATAGTCCACGTAGCGGCGCGGCATGCCGGCGAGACCAAGGAAGTGCATCGGGAAGAAGATCAGATTCACGCCGATGAACGTGACCCAGAAGTGCAGCTTGCCGATGGTCTCGTTGTACATGTAGCCGCTCATCTTCGGGAACCAGTAGTACCAGCCCGCGAAGATGGCGAAGACGGCGCCGAGCGACAGCACGTAGTGGAAGTGCGCGACGACGTAATAGGTGTCCTGCAGCACGCGGTCGACGCCGGCATTGGCAAGCACGACGCCAGTGACGCCGCCGACGGTGAACAGGAAGATGAAGCCGATCGCCCACAGCATCGGCGTGCGGAACTCGATCGAGCCGCCCCACATGGTGGCGATCCAGGAGAAGATCTTCACGCCGGTCGGCACCGCGATGACCATCGTGGCGGCGACGAAGTAGGCCTGCGCGCCGGTCGACAGACCGACCGTGTACATGTGGTGCGCCCACACGACGAAGCCGATGCCGCCGATGGCGACCATGGCGTAGGCCATGCCGAGATAACCGAACACCGGCTTGCGCGAGAAGGTCGACACGATCTGGCTGATCATGCCGAAGCCGGGCAGAATCAGGATGTACACTTCGGGGTGGCCGAAGAACCAGAACAGATGCTGATACAGGATCGGGTCACCGCCGCCTTCGGCCGCGAAGAACGTCGTGCCGAAGTTACGGTCGGTCAGCAGCATGGTGATCGCGCCGGCGAGAACCGGCAGCGACAGCAGCAGCAGGAACACCGTCACCAGGACCGACCACACGAACAGCGGCATCTTGTGCAGCGTCATGCCGGGCGCGCGCATGTTGAAGATCGTGGTGATGAAGTTGATGGCGCCGAGAATCGACGACGCGCCGGCGATGTGCAGCGACAGAATCGCGAAGTCCACCGCCGGGCCGGGGTGACCCGAGGTCGACAACGGCGCGTACATGGTCCAGCCGGCGCCGACGCCGTTGGAGCCCGGCTCGCCCTCGACGAAGGCCGAGGTGATGAGCAGCGCGAACGAAGCCGGCAGCAGCCAGAACGAGACGTTGTTCAGGCGCGGGAACGCCATGTCGGGTGCGCCGATCATCAGCGGCACGAACCAGTTGCCGAAGCCGCCGATCATCGCGGGCATCACCATGAAGAAGATCATGATGAGGCCGTGCGCCGTGGTGAACACGTTGAACTCGTGCGCCGACGGGAAGATGGTCATGCCCGGGTTCTGCAGCTCGAGGCGGATGCCGATCGACAGCGCGCCACCGATGATGCCCGCCATGATCGCGAACATCAGGTACATCGTGCCGATGTCCTTGTGGTTCGTCGAATAGACGAAACGGCGCCACCCGGTCGGGTGCGCATGTTCCTCGTGGGCATCGTGGGTGTGTGCCGCAGCCGTGTTACTAGCCATCATTCCCGTTCCTTCGAGGCTTGTCTCAGTCGCCCGCTATTATATTCAAATCTCGATATGCGTCACTGGGCCGCGCCGATCGCAGCCACGGTCGTCGGACGGCTGTCGTCGGAAGCGAACTTCTTCTTCGCCTGGTCGACCCACGCGGCATAATCCTTGTCGCTCACCACCCGCACGGTGATCGGCATGAAGGCGTGGTCCTTGCCGCAGAGCTCGGAGCACTGGCCGTAATAAACGCCCTCGCGCTCGGCCTTGAACCACGTCTCGTTGACGCGGCCGGGGATGGCGTCGATCTTCACGCCGAAGGACGGGACCGCCCAGGAGTGGATGACGTCGGCGCCGGTGGTGAGCACGCGCACCACTTTATTGACCGGCACCACCATCTCGTTATCGACGGAGAGCAAGCGCGGCTGGCCAGGCTTGAGATCCTTTTCGGCCACCATCAGGGAGTCGAACTCGAATTTGTCGTCCGGGTAGCTGTAGCTCCAGAACCACTGCTTGCCGGTCGCCTTCACGGTGATGTCGGCCTTCGGCGTGTTGAGCTGCAGAAAGAGCAGACGGAACGACGGCACCGCGATCATCACCAGGACGAGCACCGGCACCACGGTCCACACCACCTCGATGAGCGTGTTGTGCGTGGTGCGAGACGGTACCGGATTGCTGCGGGCGTTGAACTTCACAACGACGAGCACCAGCAAAATCAGCACGAACAAAACGATCGCGCCGATTATCCACAGCAATAGATTGTGGAACCAGATGATGTTGTCCATCACCGGCGTGGCACCCCCTTGCAGACCCAGCTGCCAGGGATGGGGCTGACCCGTCGCGCCATCGGCGGCCAAAGCGGCGCCTCCGGCAAGAACGGTCACGCTCGTGACCACAAAGGCGATCAACCGCTTGAGCACCAGCATTGTCGAATGCTCTCCTCGACGAGACGTACGGCCTTGCGGTGCAAGGCTCTTTCTTTTGGCCCCGATCGAGCCGCCCATCGCAGGAAAGATGTTCGGCTCACTCCCGCCAAGCACGCCGTTTGGCCACGGGCGTGGCGGCTTTTGTGCGCAGCGGGACGGGAAATCCCGGCCTCTCAAACCACAATTCGGAAGCAGCCGCAATGCACCTTATAACCGCTCGCGTTTGCGGCCCGGCTTACCCCCAAGCGGAGGCGCCGGCGCGCGCTTCCGCCGCATTTGCGCCACGCCCGCAGGGCTTGGATGACCTTGAAATCCCGGCATTACCATACGCGGTGCCTCGCTTGACAGGAGCGGCCGCGCATGTGCCAACGGGGACGACTAGAATGCCGGCGGCGGCGATTCGAGGCAGGGGCGTACGCCTAAGGCGCCGCCGGTGGCATCCAAGGGACTGATGTGATGGGCATTTTCAAGCATGGCGGACCGGCGGCGGTGCATTTTCTTTCCGCCGCAGCCTTGGCGCTGATTGCGGGCCTGATTTGCGCGGGCCCGGCGGCGGCGCAAGGCGCGGTCAAGTCGGTGCATAAGGACTGGCAGATTCGCTGCGATACGCCCCCCGGCGCCAAGGCGGAGCAATGCGCGCTGATCCAGAGCGTGACCGCGGAAGACCGCGCCAATGTCGGTCTCACGGTGATCGTGCTGAAGACCGCCGATCAGAAGAGCCGGCTGATGCGCGTGGTGGCGCCGCTCGGGGTGTTGCTGCCGTCCGGGCTGGGCCTCAAGATCGATCAGGCTGACATCGGCCGCGCGGGATTTGTGCGCTGCCTGCCGAACGGCTGCATTGCCGAGGTCGTCATGGACGACGAGCTCATCAAGAAGCTGCGCACCGGCAAGACGGCGACCTTCATTATTTTCCAGACGCCGGAGGAAGGCATCGGCTTCCCGATGAGCCTCAACGGCTTTGGCGAAGGTTACGACAAGCTGCCGTAGGAAAAACGGCCTAGGCCGCATCCTCCCACATCAAAGGCAGCAAGCACGTCCAAAGATCTCAGCTTTGGGCGCCCGGATCGGCAATCGTGCCGATGCTCTGCTCTTTGGCTTCTTCTTCGGCCAGCAGCTTTATGAGCTGACGACGTTGTTCGACGTCGGTGGCCTGCGCCAGCAGACGCCGATAACGTTCGATGTTCTCACGGCAGATGAAACGGTCCATGGCGATGCTCCATGGTTACGCGTTACGCAACATAGCTATCATAGTAGTCCGCGGCCCCGCAGGGAAGCACGTCCATACCGGCCGGAGGAGGTTCCGCTAAATTTATCAAGTGTTTATGCCAATTGTCCGGGCGCACAAGAGCGGCGGTCGTCGCGCATCAACCCCCTTCGTCGCCAGCACGGGGCTGCCGGGGTTGTTGTTGCTGTTGGGAGGACTCTTCCGTCAGCCCGGTCGGCACGGACCTGCGCGGCACCCAGGTCGCCCGGCCGCAGCCATTACACTGATAAATTGTATGGCGGGCATACCGACCATACCGGCATAGCCAGCTGCCCCGCCGCAATGCGGACAGGAAATGGTCCGGTCAGGATCGTCCGCCATGGGCCCTCACCTCTCTCCGCACTACTAATGTGCAAGACCCCGCTTTGGCTCCCCCCGGACCTAGGTCGTTGGCCGAATTGATGAACGGCATCCACCGTCGTACCGGTGGGAGTGGCCCTTTGGAACGAACCGCCCCTCGGGCGCGTTTCGGGTTTTGTGGGGTAGGAAACTAATGCAGGACAACGATCCGACGCAGGACACCGCGCAACTGGACAGCGAACGCAACTTCCGGCTGTTGCTCGACGGACTGGTCGACTACGCCATCTGCATGCTCGACCCCAAGGGGTACGTGACCAATTGGAACACCGGGGCCGAGCGCATCAAAGGTTACGCAGCCTCGGAAATCATCGGGCGGCACTTCAGCGTCTTTTACACCGTGCGCGACCGCGAAGCCGGTTTGCCCGAGACGGCGCTGCGTACGGCGCAGGAGAAGGGCAAGTTCGAAATCGAGGGCTGGCGTGTCCGCAAAGACGGCACAGAATTTCGCTCTTTCGTCGTCATCGACGCCCTATACGAAGACGGCGAGCTCATCGGTTTCGCCAAGATCACGCGCGACATCACCGAGCGTTACAAGGCGCAGCAAGCGCTGCTCGAGAGCGAGCGTCAATTCCGGCTCCTGGTCAGCGGCGTCACCGACTACGCGCTCTACATGCTCGACCCTCAGGGGAATATCGTCAGTTGGAACGCCGGCGGCGAGCGCATCAAAGGTTACGCGCCGACCGAAATCATCGGCCAGCACTTCTCGCGCTTCTACACGCCGTCGGACCAAGCGGATGGCAAACCGAAGCGCGCGCTGGGCATAGCCCAAACCACCGGCCGCTACGAAGAAGAAGGCTGGCGCGTCCGCAAGGACGGCACGTTCTTCTGGGCAAGCGTCGTCATCGATCCGATCCGCGACGATACCGGCAAGCTGATCGGCTTCGCCAAGATCACGCGCGACATTACCGAGCGGCGCGAAGCGCAGATCAAGCTCGAGAAAATGCAGCGGCAGCTCGCCGAGTCGCAAAAGATGGATGCGCTCGGCCAGCTCACCGGCGGTATCGCGCACGACTTCAACAACATATTGATGATCGTCTCGGGCCATTTGCAGACGCTCAAGCGTTCGATGGGAGCCGACCCGAGACTCGCCCGCGCCGTGCAGGCGATCGAGCACGCCACCGACCGCGGCGCGACGCTGACCAACCAATTGCTCACGTTCTCGCGTCGGCAGCAGGTCAATCCCGAACGCGTCGACGTCTCCACACTCGTTCGTTCGGTGCGCGAGGTGCTCGATAGCGGCCTCGGCCGCGACATAAAGCTCGAACTCGATCTCGCGCCGCAAACATGGCCTGTCGTCGCCGATGTAAGCGAATTTGAAACCGCTCTCGTGAACCTCGTGATCAATGCCCGTGACGCGATGCCAATGGGTGGCCTCGTGCGTGTCACCGCTAAAAATATTCAGTGCAACGAGCCGAGCGGCGAGTTCGTGTCGATCAGCGTCGTCGACACCGGCGTCGGCATCGCCAAGGACGTGGTGGGAAAGATTTTCGATCCGTTCTTCACCACCAAGCCTGTCGGCAAGGGCACGGGTCTCGGGCTGTCGCAGGTACACGGCTTCGTGCACCAGGCTGGCGGCACCGTGACGGTAGAGAGCGAGATCGGCAAGGGCACGCAAATCACTATCTTGTTGCCGCGCGCCGGCACCGAGCGCGCGCAAACCGAAATGCACATGCCTCAGATCACCTCGGGGAGCGGCACGGTGCTGCTTGTCGAGGACAATCCCGACGTGGCGAGCGCGAGCGCCGAACTGCTCACGCAACTGGGCTACGCGGTGCGCTGGGTGGCGGACGCCGAAAGCGCGCTCAACGAACTCGAACGCAACGGCATCGACGTCGTGTTCAGCGATATCGTGATGCCGGGTCCCATGGACGGATTTAGTCTTGCGGAAGCGATCAAGGCGAAGTTTCCTCAGTTGCCCATCCTGCTGACGACCGGCTACAGCCAGGCGGCGCAGGAAGCGCTGCGCAAATATCCGATCCTGCGCAAGCCGTACCGTATTCACGAATTGAGCCGCGCGCTGGCCGAGCTCGCCCACTGACCGGCCTAGCCAAGCCTTCACACAGTGAAAAGCTGTGGGCAAAGGCACGCGCGCTTCTTCGTCACATCCGGGCTTGCCGCCGCCTGCCGCATCTTTACTCTCGCTTGCAAAGAAGACGCGTCGGCGTCCAGCTAGGCGCAATCGGGAGGCGACCGTGCAACTTGGATTTTGCGGCCTCGGGGCCATGGGACAATTGATCGTGCCGCGCTTGATGGAAGGCGGGCACACGGTGACCGGCTGGAACAGATCCCGCGACAAGGCCGACGCGCTGATCGCGCAAGGCATGAAATGGGCCGACACGCCGCGCGACGTCGCGGCGCAAAGCGACATCGTGTTCTCCATCGTTACAGACGCCAAGGCCGTGAAGGCCTGCGCGCTCGGCGACGACGGCATCATCGCCGGCATCAAGCCCGGCGCGATCTATGTCGACATGAGCACGATCGAGCCGGACGAAAGCCGGGCGGTGGCGGCCGAGTTCAAGAAGCGCGGCGCGACGATGCTCGACGGGCCGATCTCGGGCTCGCCGGTGACGGTGAAGGCCGGCAATGCGTCGGTGATGGTCGGGGGCGACGAGGAGGCTTTCGAGCGGGCTAAGCCCGTGCTGCTCGCCATCGGCCCCAAAGTGACGCGTATCGGCGGAAACGGCCTCGCGTGCCAGATGAAGATCGCCGTCAATCTGCTGCTGATGGTGGAGGTCATCGCCTTCGGCGAAGCGGTGGCGCTCGCCGAGAAGGGCGGCGTCGCGCGCGAGGCCGCCGTCGACGCCATTCTCAAGAGCGTCGCGGCCTCGCCGGTGCTCGGCTATCGCGGGCCTTTCATTCTCGACGGCAAGATGCCGGAGGTGCCGCTTGCCGACGTGACACTGCAACAGAAAGACATGATGCTTGCGCTCAATCTCGGCCGCACGCTCGGCTCGCCGGTGCCGCTCGCGGCCGCGGCCAATGAAATGATGAATGCCTGCCGCGGGCTCGGCATCGACGGCAACGATTTCGTGGTCGCGCACCGGGTCTACAGACAGCTCGGCGGACAGGAATAACGGAGAAAGACGATGACATCGCAAGGAGAGAAGTTCGGTTCGGCGCTCGCCAAGGCAATCAAGGGGACAACGGCCAAGATGAAGGAGGCGCCGGTCATGTACATCACCAACATCAACGATGTGCCGAAGGTCGAAGGCCTCAAGCGCGACGACGGCTGGGTCGACATGCAGGTGCAGTTCCTCATCGACAAGAAGTCTGCAGGCGCCAATCACGTCGTTGGCTGGACCGTGCTTAAACCCGGCGCGCGGCACGAGAACCACCGCCATCATAACTGCGACGAGTTCTTCATCGTGCTGAAGGGCTCGGGGCACATCTACACGGACCACGGCGACAAGCCGTCGAAGGAAGGCGACGTGGTCTATTCGCCGCGCGGCTGCTGGCACGGCTTCAACAACACGTCGAATGAAGACGTGGTACTGGTCTGGGGCTGGATGGGCGCGGGCTCGATCGATGACTCCGGCTACGAGGTGCATGCGGAAAGTCATAAGTAGCGGCCATCAGCAATAGATACGCTGCGATAGCCCCACGCTCTCTTTACCCTCCCCAGCTGGCGAGGATCGCGAGCGAAAGCGAGCGGGAATAGGCAGCCCCACCCCGACCGCCTTCGGCGGTCGACCCTCCCCACAAAGGGAAGGGTAAAGAGGAAGGAACAATCGATGCCCGTGTGGGACAATCCCCTCATCAAGAAAGGCATGACCGCACAGCTTACGACACGGCGCGCGCGCATCGCGGCGGGCGAGAAACCGTTTGGGTGGAAGGTCGGCTTCGGCGCGCCGGCGAGCATGAAGAAACTCGGATTGAGCGAACCGCTGATCGGTTATCTCATGGAAGGCGCGCGCCTGCCCTCTGGCGCGGCCGTATCGCTCAAGGATTACGTGCGGCCGGTAGCTGAGCCGGAAATCGCGGCTGTCATGGGAGGCGATCTCGCCGCGGGCGCGGCGCCCACTGATGTGCTTGCCGCGATCAAAGAGTTGCGTCCGGCGATCGAGATTGCCGACCTCGATCTGACGCCTGAGCCCGACAATCTCGATCAGGTGCTCGCCGGTGACATCTTCCAGCGCCACGTCCTGCTGGGCGAAAGCGCGCACCCGAGCGGCGTCGTGCGTGGGCTGACATCCCGCGTCATCCGTCGCGGTGCGGAGTTCAACCGTACTTCCGACCCCGAAGCACTGACCGGCCGGTTGGTCGATATCGTCGCCCACGTCGCGGATATGCTCGCCGCCTTCGGCGAAAATCTCAAAGCCGGCGACATCATCATCACTGGCTCGATCACGCCTCCGCTGATGATCGAGCGGGACGAAACCGTCCTCGCACACGCGATCGATCCGATCGGCGAGGTCGCGGTGAATTTCAACTGGAGCTGAACCGGGTGCTTCCCGGGTGCGTTTTCTCCGAGAGGCCGCCCATGAAAAGTACCTTCAAAGTCGGCGATCACGTCAGCTGGAACTCGGAGGCCGGGCACGTCAGCGGCCGGATCGTCAAGGTCCATACGCATGACGTTGATTACAAAGGCTATACGCACCACGCCAGCAAGGACGAGCCGCAGTACGAGATCAAGAGCGACAAGACCGATCACGTCGCCCTGCACAAGGGTGCAGCACTCAGGCGGCTCTCCTGATCGGCGACAAAGGTCATAGCGCGTCCCCTCGCAGAGCAATCCGCAAGGCTCGCGACGTCCCGCCCGACACGCAGACGTCGGGCCAGGTCGGCTTAAGCACAACGCGCGGCAGCCACGACCACCGCTCTCTTTGATCGAAATCAACCACCGACCTCGCCTCGAGTTATATGCGTGAGTTTGAATATTACCGCGCCGCGAAGGTCGGCGTGCATCAGCGGAGGTGGCGTCGTGACGAACTGGCCCGAGCACACGAAAGACATGGCGGCGCACTTGCGCACGCTACGCGGCGGCGCGCCGGAGGTGATGAAAGCTTTCGCCGGGATCGCACAGGCGGCGCTTTCGCCGAAGGCGCTCGACGTCAAAACCAAAGAGCTCGTCGCACTCGGCATTGCGGTCGCCGTGCGGTGCGACGACTGCATCGGCTTTCACGTCAAGGCGGCGCTCGAACAGGGCGCGACCCGTGAAGAGGTGATGGAGACTTTGGGCATGGCGATCTACATGGGCGCGGGCCCTGCCGTCATGTACGCGAGTCACGCGATCGATGCTTTCGACCAGTTCAAAAATACAACGGCGGGTGCTGCCTCTGCGGCCTAGTTGTCTGCGACTTGACTCATAGGACGGGGGCAACTTCCGCGTCTCCCACATGTAGAATGATCCGGCGCGATCCTGTGTGTCGGACAAAGCGCTTTATTCTTTGGTCGCACTAAAAAAGTATACCGCTTGCGGCACGGTTGCATGGCACCTATGTCCGCGCCGGTACCAGATCCTCTTTCCGGAGACATGCATGTCGCTCCTTTTTTCCCCTGCCAAGCTGGGATCGCTCACGCTGCAAAATCACCTCGTTATCGCCCCGATGACCCGCAGCCGAGCCATCGACAATGTGCCCAATGATTTGATGGCGGAATATTATGCGCAGCGCGCGTCAGCCGGCCTGATCGTTACCGAAGGCACCTCGCCGTCCCCCAATGGTCTGGGCTACGCGCGCATCCCCGGCATCTTCTCCGATGCTCAAGTCGCCGGCTGGAAGAAGGTTACCGATGCCGTGCACGCGCGCGGCGCGAAAATCTTCGTACAGTTGATGCACACCGGCCGCATCAGCCACGCGCTCAATCTGCCCGCCGGCGCGGAGGTCGTGGCGCCGTCGGCCGTCGCCGCCAAGGGTGAGATGTATACCGACGCCGAGGGCATGAAGCCGCATCCGGTGCCGAAGGCGATGACCAGCGCCGACCTCAAGCATGCGCTGGATGAGTTCGTGCAGGCCGCCAAGAACGCGGTCGCCGCCGGCTTCGATGGAATCGAGTTGCACGCCGCCAATGGCTATCTGCTGGAGCAATTCATCCGGCCGAACTCGAACACCCGCACCGACAACTATGGCGGCTCGATCGAGAACCGGGCGCGCTTCGTGCTGGAAGTGGTCGACGCCACCATCGCGGCCATCGGCAAGGATAAGGTCGGTATCCGCCTCTCACCCTACGGCGTGTTCAACGACATGCCCGATTATCCGGAGATGGAAGCCGATTACGCGTATCTCGCGCGGGCGCTCAATACGAAGGGCCTCGTCTACGTGCACCTCGTCGATCATTCCGCGATGGGCGCACCGGCCGTGCCGGCGAAGATCAAGTCCATCTACCGTGACGAGTTCAAAGGCACGCTGATCCTGTCGGGCGGCTATGACGCCAAACGCGCCGAAGCGGACCTGACAACCGGCAAAGCCGATTTGATCGCCGTCGGCCGCGCCTTCCTCGCCAATCCGGATCTGGTCGAGCGTTGGAAGAAACAGGCCGCCGAGAACGCGCCCGACATGGCAACGTTCTATACGCCCGGCCCGAAGGGCTACACCGACTATCCCGCGCTTGCCGGTTGATCGGCGTGCGCCGGGCGCGGGACGTTCCCCGCGCCCGGCCAACGTCTCCGGATTTCGTCCACACGACTCGCACCACGCTATGCCGGTTCGACATTTTCCACGTTGCGCACACGATAACGTGAGGCGGCGCCGATAAGCGGTGCGGATAAAAGCGCTTACGTCGCTATCTTATCCTAAAGACCTAGACGGCAATTGCCGCAGTGCGGCATTAAAGTCCCGCAACGTCCTAATTCGCTACTCCTCCGCCCTTATTTGAGCCGTACGCGCCGCCGGGTTCGGCAGTTTCTCTCGTTAATTAGTTGGGAGCGACTGCCATACGCGAGCCGGGCGCCGAAAGCGGGCCAACGGAGCAGTTCTTTGTCGGAAATTCAGAATGCGAAGCGCCACGGCCGAACAGCTATGTGGGCGCTGATCGGGCTTTTGATTGTGTTGGCCTACCCTGCCTGGCACTTCCTGCCGGCGCATGGCAGCGTGACACCGCAGGCGGGTCCGACAACCCGAACGCCAGCTGTTCCTGTGACGACGCAAGTCGTGCAGCAGTCCGATTTCCCCGTCTATCTCAACGGTCTCGGCACCGTGCAACCTTACGACACGGTCACCGTCCGCAGCCGCGTCGACGGTCAGGTAATCAAAGTCGCCTTTCGCCAAGGACAAATGGTGAAAGAAGGCGATCTCCTGGTGCAGATCGATCCCCGCCCCTATCAGGCCGCCCTCGATCAGGCGCAAGCGAAGAAGGCTCAGGACGAAGCCAACCTGCGCAATGCCGAGCTCGACCTCGAACGGTTCTCCACGCTTGCCAAAAGCGACTTCGCCTCGCGTCAGCAACTCGACACCCAGCAGGCGATGGTGAACCAGCTCACCGCGCAGATCAAAGGCGATCAGGCCGCAATCGATAACGCGCAAACGCAGCTCGACTATACGGCGATCCGCTCGCCGCTCTCCGGCAAGACCGGATTCCGGCAAGTCGACCCCGGCAACATCGTCCATGCCGCGGATACGACGGGCATCGTGTCGATCGTGAAGCTGCAGCCGATCTCGGTGGTGTTCACGGCGCCGGAGGAAGATCTGCAACGGATCAATCAGGCCCTTGCGGATGGCACCGTGCCGGTGACCGCACTGTCCTCCGACAGCAGCCGCACCCTCGCGCAGGGACACTTGGCGCTCGTCAACAACCAGATCGATCAGGCGAGCGGCACCATCCAGATGAAGGCGACGTTCACCAACGAAAATAATGCGCTCTGGCCCGGGCTGTCGGTGGCGACGCGTCTGCTCATCAACACGCGCAAGAATGTCGTCGTCACGCCGAATGACGCGATCCAGCACGGGCCAAATGGCCTTTACGCCTTTGTCGTCGGCGCGGACAACAAAGTGTCGGTGCGCAATATCACGGTCGGCGACGAGGGATCGACGCACTCGGTCGTCACCAAAGGGCTCGCGGCCGGCGACCGTGTCGTCGTCGCCGGGCAGTACCGGCTCACGCCGGGCACATTGGTCGATGCACGGGCAGCGGGCGGCCAGACCGCGCCCGCCAATGAGCAGGCCGAGAACGGCGAACGTAAGGTGCACTGATCATGCAAGGTGGCATCTCAGCGCCCTTTATCCGCCAGCCGATCGCAACGTCACTGTTGATGGTCGGTTTGTTGTTCGTCGGTCTCGTCGCCTATCCGCAGTTGCCCGTTGCGCCGCTGCCGCAGATCGACTTTCCCACCATCCAGGTTTCGGCCAGCCTGCCCGGAGCCAGCCCCGACACCATGGCCTCGGCGGTCGCTCAGCCGCTGGAAACGCAGTTCGCCCAGATCCCCGGCGTCGCGCAGATGACCTCGACCAGCGTCGTTGGTTCCAGCGCGATCACCATCCAGTTCGACCTCAACCGCAACATCGACGCGGCCGCCAACGACGTCCAGTCGGCGATCAATGCCGCCGGCGGCCAATTGCCCAAGAACCTTCCCAGCCCGCCAACCTATCGCAAAGTGAACCCGGCCGATTCGCCGATCCTGCTGCTCGGCGCGACATCCGATACGCTGCCGCTGACCGAGGTCGACGACAACGTCGAGACCAAGCTCGCCCAGCAGATCAGCCAGATCTCCGGCGTGGCGCAGGTGCTTATCGGCGGCCAGCAGAAGCCGGCGATCCGCATCCAGCTCGACCCAGCAAAGCTGGTGGCCAAGGGCCTGTCGCTCGAAGACGTGCGCACGCCGCTGTCGGTCACCACCGTCGACGGCCCGAAAGGCACCGTGCGCGGCGACACGCGCTCCTACACGATCTACACCAACGACCAGCTCACCCAGGCCAAGAACTGGAACGACGTCATCGTTGCCTATCGCAACGGCGCGCCGTTACGCGTGCGCGACATCGGCCAAGCTGTCACCGGACCGCAGGATACGACACAGGCCGGCTGGGCCGACGGCAAGCGCGGCGTCATCCTGGTGATCTTCAAGCAACCCGGCGCGAACGTCATCGACACAGTCGACAAGATCAACGCGGCCCTGCCCAAGCTGCGCGCGGCCATGCCGCCGTCGATCAACGTCTTCACCCTGAGCGATCGCACCCAGACGATCCGCGCCGCCGTCGACGACGTGCAGTTCACGCTGCTTCTGACCATCGCTCTGGTGGTGATGGTCATCTTCGTTTTCCTGCGCAGCGTCTGGGCGACCATCATCCCGAGCATCACCGTGCCGCTGGCGCTGCTCGGCGCGTGTGCGCTGATGTGGATCTTCGGCTACAGCCTCGACAATCTGTCGCTGATGGCGCTCACCATCGCCGTGGGATTCGTCGTCGACGACGCCATCGTGATGCTCGAGAACATCTCGCGCTACGTCGAAGAGGGCGAGTCGCCGTTCCAGGCCGCGCTGCGCGGCTCCAAGGAAATTGCCTTCACCATCGTCTCCATCAGCATCTCCTTGATCGCCGTCTTGATACCGCTTCTGATGATGGGCGGCATCATCGGTCGTCTGTTCCGTGAGTTTGCGGTGACCCTGGCCATGACCATCGTGGTCTCGGCGGCCGTGTCGCTCACCCTCACCCCGATGATGGCCTCGCGTTTCTTGAAACCGCCGAAGGAAGCGCACCACGGCCGCTTCTATGCCATAAGCGAGCGCGCCTTCGACGCGCTGCTACATGCCTACGAGCGCGGGCTCGACGTGTGCCTGCGCCACCGGTTCGTGACGTTGTGCGTTTTCTTCGCCACGCTCGGCCTCTCGGCCTATCTCTTCATCGTTATCCCGAAAGGCTTCTTCCCGCAGCAGGACATCGGCCTGCTCACCGGCATCGCCGAAGCCTCGCAAGACGTCTCGCCGCGGCAGATGATGCAGCACCTGCAGGAGCTCGGCGATGTGGTGCGCAGCGATCCTGCTGTCGATCACGTGGCCATGTTCATGGGCGGCTCCGGCAATCCGCCGAACACCGGCCGCATATTCACCACGCTGAAGCCGCGCAACGAGCGAGACGTCACGGCCGACCAAGTCATCGCCCGGCTGCGCACGCGGCTCGATAAGGTTCAAGGGGCAAGGCTGTTCCTACAGGCGGCACAGGACGTGCGCGTCGGCGGCCGCGCCTCGCGCACCCAGTTCCAATACACGCTACAAGGCTCCGACATCGCGCAACTGAACGAGTGGGCGCCGAAAATCCTCGACAAGCTCAAGGGCCTGCCCGAACTACGCGACGTCGCCAGCGATCAGCAGACGAACGGTACGACACTCACTTTGCAGATCGACCGCGATCAGGCTTCGCACTACGGCTTCACGCCGCAGGTGATCGACGACACGCTCTACGACGCCTTCGGCCAGCGGCAGATTTCCCAGTACTTCACGCAGCTCTCGAGCTATTACGTCATCATGGAGGTGACGCCGGCGCTGCAAGGCGACCCGTCATCGCTCGACCGGATATTCCTTCGCTCGCCCACCACCGGCGGCGAAGTGCCGTTGTCGGCGATCGCTAAGTGGACAACGCGTCCGATCCAGCCGCTCTCGATCAGCCACCAAGGCCAGTTCCCGGCCATCACGATCAGCTTCAACCTCGCGCAGGGTGCCGCCCTCGGGCAGGCGACGGAGGCGATCGGCCGCGCCATGGCCGAACTCAATCCGCCGGCGACGATCAACACGACCTTCCAAGGCAACGCGCAAGCCTTCCAGGATTCGCTGTCCACTGTGCCGATGCTGATCATCGCCGCCCTGATCGTGGTCTATCTGATCCTCGGCGTCCTGTACGAAAGCTACATCCACCCAATCACGATTCTCTCGACCTTGCCGTCGGCGGGAGTCGGCGCACTGATGATGCTGATGCTGTTTCACTTCGATTTCAGCCTTATCGCCCTGATCGGCATCATCCTGCTGATCGGCATCGTAAAGAAGAACGGCATCATGCTGGTCGACTTCGCCATCGTGGCGGAGCGCGACGACAAGCTGTCGCCGGTGGAAGCGATCCGGCGGGCCGCGCTGCTCCGCTTCCGGCCGATCATGATGACGACGATGGCCGCGTTGCTGGGCGGCGTGCCGCTGATGCTCGGCCACGGCACCGGCTCGGAGATCCGCCAGCCGCTGGGCTACGCCATGGTCGGCGGCTTGATCGTCAGCCAGGCGCTGACGTTGTTCACGACGCCCGTCATCTACATCTACCTCGACCAGTTCTCGCACTGGCTGACGCGCCGTCGGCCGCGAGAGCATGGGGCGGCGGAGGAGCAGCTTGGGACCCAACCGGCCGAATGAGCCTCCGGGTTCCGGCCCTCGCTAAATCGCCGTAAAGTGCCTATCTGAGTTGCGCAGGGCACTACCCGGAGAGATTACCCATGGATCCAGCCATTTCCTCGCTTATCGACCGCGCCGGCCTCGACCGGACCAAAGTGCGGCAGCTCATCGGACGCGGGCTGGAGCGCGCCGACGATGGCGAGCTGTTCCTGGAATACAAGCAATCCGAGGGCCTCGTGTTCGACAACGGGCGCCTGAAGCAGGCGACCTACGATACCTCGCAAGGCTTTGGCCTGCGCGCGGTAAAGGGTGAGGCCGTCGGCTACGCCCACGCTTCGGACGTGTCGGAAGCGGCGCTCGCGCGCGCGGCGGAAGCGGTGCGCGCGGTCAACAGCGGCCACACCGGCACCTACGCCGACGCCCCCGGCCGCACTAACCGCAAGCTCTATGGCGACGAGAACCCGCTCGGCGAACCCTCGTTCGAAACCAAGGTCAAACTGCTCGAGCAGATCGACGCTTATGCGCGGGCCAAGGATCCGCGCGTGCGGCAGGTGTCCGCCAGCATTGCCGCAACCTGGCAGGTGGTCGAGATCCTGCGTGCCGATGGCGAGATCTACCGCGACATTCGTCCTCTGGTGCGCCTCAACGTCTCAGTGGTGACCGGCGACGGCGACCGTCAAGAAACCGGCTCGTTCGGTTTCGGCGGCCGTGAAGGTTACGGCCAGTTCATCGCCACGCACGCGTGGCAGACGGCGGTCGACGAGGCGGTGCGGCAGGCGCTGGTCAATCTCGATGCGGTGCCCGCGCCCGCCGGCGAGATGGACGTCGTCCTCGGCGCCGGCTGGCCCGGTGTGATGCTGCACGAGGCCGTGGGTCACGGGCTCGAGGGCGATTTCAACCGCAAGAAGACCTCGGCCTTCGCCGGTCTGATGGGCAAGCAGGTCGCCGCCAAGGGCGTTACCGTGGTCGACGACGGCACCATGCAGTCGCGTCGCGGTTCATTGTCGATCGACGACGAGGGCACGCCGACCAACCGTACCGTACTGATCGAGGACGGCATTCTTGTCGGCTACATGCAGGACCGGCAGAACGCCCGCCTCATGGGCATGAAGCCGACCGGCAACGGCCGGCGCGAAAGCCACGCGCACGTGCCGATGCCGCGCATGACCAATACGTATATGCTCGGCGGCGACAAGCCGCGTGAGGAGATCATCGCTTCCGTGAAGAACGGCCTCTATGCCGTGAACTTCGGCGGCGGCCAGGTCGACATCACCTCGGGCAAATACGTCTTCCAGTGCACCGAGGCGTACAAGATCGAGAACGGCAAGGTGACGGTGCCGGTGAAGGGCGCCATGCTGATCGGCAACGGACCGACCGATCTCCATCGCATTTCGATGATCGGCAATGACTTCGCGCTCGACCCCGGCATCGGAACCTGCGGCAAGAACGGCCAGGGCGTACCGGTCGGCGTCGGCCAGCCGTCGCTGCGCATGGACAAGATCACCGTCGGCGGGACTGCATCATGACGACAACCGAGCAAAAAAGCGCTGCGGACAAGCCGCGCACACAAAGCTGGCTCCGAAGCATCGGCGACATTGTCGCGATCGTGCTCCTGGTGATGGCGGCGAAGACCGCCATTGCCGAGCCGTTCTACGTGCCGTCCGGCTCGATGGAGCCGACCTTGCAGATCGGCGACGAACTGCTCGCGACCAAGTATCCTTATGGCTACAACGCCGCGTCGCTGCCATCCTTCATCACGCTGCCGGAGGGCAAACGCGTCCTCGGCGCACTGCCGCAACGCGGCGACGTCGTCGTGTTCCGCTGGCCGGGCGATCGCTCGCAGGTCTGGGTTAAGCGCGTGATCGGCCTACCGGGCGATCATGTGGCCCTGCGTGACGGCCGGGTCTTCATCAACGGCGAGCCTGTCGGCATCGCACCGAACGGCGATGGCCAATCGGAACGCGAAGACGGCAGCGAGATCGCCGCGGCGCGCTTCACGGAGACGCTGCCGGGCGGACGCGCGCATACGATCTTCAAGCTCACCAACGACAATCCCCTCGACAACATGGCCGAGACCGTGGTGCCGCCGGATCACCTGTTCGTCATGGGCGACAACCGCGACAACTCGGCCGACAGCCGCGTGCCGGTCCGCATGGGCGGCGTCGGCATGCTGCCGGTCGACAATCTCGTCGGCCGCGTCGACGCAATCGTCGGCTCGTGGGATCTCGGGATGAAGGATCAACCGATCTGGACTTGGCCCGCGGGCCTGCGCCTGTCGCGTTTCTTCAGCGCGGTGCATTGAGGGACGGGCGCGGCAACTTGCCTGGGTCGGACGCCCGCATTAATCTTCCTTAGGGAGGCGGTCCGATGGGCAAGCAGTCCGATAAACGCGCGGTCAATTTGTTCGTCGAGGCCGATCTCCTCGACGAAGCGAGCCGCATGAAAATTGATCTCGCCCTGGCGCTTGAACAGCAGCTGCGGTCCCTACTCAAGACCGAAGACGAGAAGCGTTGGCTCGAAGAGAATAAGTCCGCGATTTCTTCGATCAATGAATTCATCGAGCAGAATGGATTGTTAGCAAGCCGGTTGCGCTATCGCGGCAACTGATGCTCAGGCAATTCGACATTGTCGTTAATCCTGACGCGCAGGAAGCGCAGATCCGACCATACCTCGTCATCCTCCAATCCAATCTATTATCTGGCCTCGCGTCGATCATTGTCGCTCCGCTCATCGCACGAGAGCGGATGGCCGGCGCCCAGCGGCTAAATCCGATCGTGACGGTGGCCGGCAGAGAGTATTGGCTTGCAACGCACGAACTGTTTGCCGTGGACCGCCGCGTCCTACGCGCGGCAGTTGGCAGCATTTCGGAACGACGCGACTCTATTATCGCCGCAATCGACTTGATCTTCCTGGGTTTTTAACGGGTTTCTACCGCACTACGCCGGAAATGCAGCACGGCTTGTGGCGCGGCCGCGTGATCCTGTCCTTCAGATAGCAGCGCGGCGCAGCGGAGATGTAGCCCGCCCGCACGAAGGTGAAGGCACGACAGCGCTTCTCGCCGTCGCAGATCGCCTTGCAATTATCCGCCGTCCCATCGGCCGGCAGGTCGACGAAACGGTAGTCGCCGCCTTGTCGATCGATGGAGTATTCGGTTTCGCCCTGGCGCGGTTCGACCACGCCGGCGCCGCGCACGCCCGACACGCAGCATGAATTTTCGGCGCGCGGCGGCACTTGGTTCTTCAGCCAGCACGTCGCCGCGCCCGCGGCGGTTTTCGGATAAGAGAAGCTCCAGGCCCGGCACCGCGCGTCGCGCTCACAGCGGGCGGCGCAGACGTCGGGATCGCCGGTGCGCACTTCGAAATGGGCGTAATCGCCACCGAAGCGATCGTAGCCGGTCTGCGCCGAGGCAGCGCCGAACGGCAGGGCAAGCGCCAATAGCGCGCAGGCCAAGGCAAGCAGCCCGCCGCATAACCTCGTCAACAGCCGCATGCACCCGCGCTCAACCTGCACCTTCCCTGGCACGGACTGTAACGCGATCGCAGCGAATTGGGCAGGTGTAGCTTTTTGCCCGAAGCGCTCATGCCGAAAAAGTGAGCGCCCGCTGGAGGGGCCAGCGGGCGCTAGATCCGGCCGCGAGAGGGGATTTTCGCGGGTGTCGGATCGGCGGCCGATGAGAGGGATCGGCCGTTTGGCTTAAGGCGTCGTCACACAGCCTCTCGGGCCGGGCGATCCGTCGGCGGCCGCCGGAAGCCGTTTTGGGGCTCGGCGCGGCGCGCGATCTCATCGCGCAGCAGCGCCTTATTCCAACGCCGCTCCAGCGCCCGCTCGCGCAAGAGTGCGGTCGGGTCTTCCCAGAACGGCTCGGAGAAAGCGTCCTGCACATCGCTGCGGGTGATGCCGATGTCGGCGAGCATGCGACGGTCGAGACCGGCCAGGACCGTCGCGTTGCGACGGTTGCGGTGCGCGCGGGCAATCTGCCGGACCCAGTAGGCCATAACGCCAACAGCCGCCGCGCAGGCACGCAGCGAGGCGCCGGCGGCAATCGGCAGAACGGGGTAATGCGCAGTCATCGATCAATCTCCTGCGGTTCGCAGCCTCGAGGCGCCACACCGCCTCAAATCCGGCACCGAAACCACCCGAAAGCCCCACCCGATTCCTCGGCTCGGCTTGGACCTTGAATATGCTCGCGCGGTATTGATTAGTGAAACGAATGTTTTTAATCTGACCGATCAGAACTGGTGATGTTACCCCTGCCGGGAAAATGACGCCGGCCGCTCAGGACGTTGCACCATGACCGCGCTCCTCGACGTCGATCAATTGCGCACTTTCATCGCCATCGCCGAAACGGGCAGCTTCACCAAAGCGGCGGAGGTGGTGAACAAGACGCAATCGGCGGTTTCGATGCAGATGAAGCGGCTGGAGGAGCGACTGGAACGGGCGATCTTCCTGCGCGACGGCCGCGCCTCGAAGCTCACCGAGGACGGCCAGCGGCTGCTCGACTACGCGCGCCGCATCGTCAAATTGAACGTCGAAACGATCGCCGCCTTCTCCGATGCGCAGCTGTCCGGCCGCGTGCGGCTCGGTGTGCCGGACGATTATGCCGATCGTTATCTCCCCGAAATCATGGCGCGCTTCTCGCGCGCTTATCCGAGCGTCGAGCTCACGGTGATCTGCGAGCCGTCGATCGATCTTCTCGAGCGCATCGACGCCAACCAGCTCGACCTCGTCATTGTCACCAATTGCGAATCCAAGCGCGCGTCGGAGACATTCCGCCGTGAGCGGCTGTTATGGGTGACGTCGAACCGGCATCCGACGCATACGGAGCAACCGGTGCCGTTGGCGCTCGGGCGGCCGAGCTGCTCCTGGCGGCGCACGGCCATCGACAAGTTGGAAGCGCTCGGCCGGCCGTATCGCGTGCTGTACTCGAGCTCGAATGCGGGCGCGGTCGCCGCGGCGGTGCTGTCCGGCCTTGCCGTGTCGGTGCTGGCCGAATCCGGCCTGCGTCCCGGCATGCGCGTGCTCACCGCCGCCGACGGCTTCCCGGAGCTGCCGCCTTGCCATGTCGGCTTGGTGCGCAACGCGCATGAAACATCGGCACTGGCCGATGCGCTGGCCGAGCACATCGTGTCCTCGCTCGACAACCTGTCGGAAGCGCAGGCCGCGGAGTAATTTATCGTCGTCCCCGCGAAAGCGGGAACGACAGCGATAACCGCTCAGCAAATCTCCGCCGCCTTCGCGTCCAGCACCCGCACCAGATCCGCCGGCGCAAGCTCCACCTGCAAGCCGCGGCGGCCGCCATTGCACACAACCTTGGGAAACGCCAGCGCCGTCTGCTCGACGAACGCGCGCACACGCTTCTTCTGGCCGAAGGGTGAAATGCCGCCGACGTAATAGCCGGTGATGCGCTCGGCATCGGCCGCCGCCAGCATCGCCGCATGTTTGGCGCCGGCCACGGCGGCAAGCTTCTTCAAGTTCACCTCGCGATCCGAGGGCGCCAGCACGCAGACGATCTCGTCACCGGCCTTGGCCATCAGCGTTTTCAAAAGCCGCGCCGGCTCGATGCCGAGCGCTTCCGCCGCCTGCATGCCGATGCGTTCGGCATTCGGATCGTAGTCGTATTCGTGCAGATCGAAGGCGACCTTGGCTTTCTGCAGCGCAAGCGTGGCGGGTGTGGATTTGGCCATGACCGTTAATCTCACCAAGCAACCGCGAACCTTGGAGCAACCCTCGGACCCGTCACCCTGAGGTGCTCGGCGCGCTTGCGTCGAGCCGCGAAGGGCGACGGCCTCGGCCGTTCATCCTTCGAGGGCCGCGCTACGCGGCCACCTCAGGATGACGTCAAAATCGGCACGTCGCTCACGAGTCCTAATACGCGTACTCGTCGAATATCGGATCGATCGAGCCGTTCCATTCGTTGAAGTACTTCTCCAGCAGCTCTTCCGCCGGCGTGATGCCGCGCGCGACCGACTCTTCCAGCGGCCGCAGATAGCGCGTCTCGTCGCGTCCATTGCGGTCGAGCCGCTGACGCTTCTGCAGGCCACGCCGGCACATGCGCAACGTTTCCTGCGCCAAAGTCAGCACGTTGGTGTTGCCGATTTCCGCACGGAAGCCGCGCCGCGGCACGTCATCGCGCAGCTTCTGACGCTCTTCGGCGGTCCAGTCCTTGACCATGTCCCAGCAGGCGTCGAGTGCCTCGTCGTCGTAGAGCAGCCCGACCCAATAAGCGGCCAGCGACGGCAACCGCCGCCACGGTCCGCCGTCGGCACCGCGCATTTCGAGATAGCGCTTGAGGCGCACCTCCGGGAAGATCGTCGACAGATGGTTCGCCCAGTCGGAAATCGTCGGGCGCTCGCCAGGCAACACATCGAGCTTGCCGGCGAAGAAATCGCGGAACGACTTGCCGGAAACGTCGATATATTTGTCGCCGCGTTTGACAAAATACATCGGCACGTCGAGCGCATAGTCGACCCACCGCTCGAAGCCCATACCGTCCTCGAAGGCCCAGGGCAGCATGCCGGCGCGGTTGTTGTCGGTGTCGGTCCAGATTTGCGAGCGCATCGACAGGAAGCCGTTCGGCTTGCACTCGGTGAAGGGAGAATTGGCGAACAAGGCGGTCGCCAACGGCTGCAGCGCAAGCGACACGCGCAGCTTCTTGACCATGTCGGCTTCGGAGAAGAAGTCGAGGTTCGCCTGCACGGTGCAAGTGCGGTACATCATGTCGAGGCCGTATTGGCCGACCTTCGGCATGTAAGCCGTCATGATGCGATACCGCCCCTTCGGCATCACCGGCATGTCGGCGCGGCTCCAGTTCGGCGTCATGCCGAGGCCGAGGAAGCCGATCCCCAATGGCTTGGCCACTTCGCGCACCTGCGCCAGATGCGCGAACAGCTCGGACGCGGTCTGATGCACGTTGTCGACCGGCGCGCCGGACAGTTCGAACTGGCCGCCCGGCTCCAGCGAAATCGCGCCGCCGCCGGTGACGTCGAACATGCCGATGATGTTCTCGCCCTCCATGATCGGATCCCAGCCGAGCAGATGCTGCATGCCATCGAGCAAGGAACGGATCGAGCGGCGCCCGTCATAGGGCACCGGCCGATGGTCTTCGATCAGAAAGGCGAATTTCTCGTGTTCGGTGCCGACGCGGAATTGCGATTTCGGCTTGCACCCTTGTTCGAGCCAAGCGACGAGTTCGTCGCGCGTCTCGATGGGTGTCATGTCGATTTGGTCACGCGCCATGAAGGGATCCGCAGAAAAAGGGTCGCGACCTTAAACATGCGGCGAAGCAAAGGGCAATGCATCGTCTGAAACCAAGCAATGCCCGAGGGGGACTTGATTTTTTGACCTGTCCGACGGGCTAACCGGATCGGGACCACGGACCGGGCACCGATTGTCTCGCCTGCCGCCGTTCTATTTGTGTTCTTTCATCCCGTCGCGACGCTGTGAAAATAGACCGCTGACCTCAGCGGGTTTTCCAGAGGCGAATTGTGGCGATCGAGGCCTGGGTATAGCCGGGCGGCTTGGTATCGCCACCAAAGGCCGCCTGGCTGGTCATCGTATTCGTCGTCAGAAGGCCGCCGACATAAGGCGCCGGTAGCCCGCTCAGGACGAGTTGGCAGCGCACCGGAAAAAGGCCTGGTGCCGGGAAATTGATGTTGAGCGCGAGGCACTCGCCACGGCCTCGGAAGGAAATCGCACCGAGTTGGACCTCGGCGTAGAAGTTCTGTCGCGCGCGTTCGCTGGTGTCACCGAAGCAGGCGCGCAGTTCCGCGACGCGCGTATCTTTCATTTGGATGACTTGGCCGTTGTCCGGCCGCACCCGAAGACTCCAGAACGAATAGAAGCGTTCCGCGTCCGTCTTGAACGGCTCGAATCCCGAACGCGTGGACGAGCACCAATTGTCGGCCGGCGTATGCGGCTCCCGGATGCTGCGGAGAATGTAGATTTCTTCCAGCGCTTCCGCCGGCTCAGCGCCCGCAGGCCCCGGCAACACCGGCCAGACGCACAGTGCCGCGACAATGGCGGCAGATGCCGCGCCGATGAACGCAATACATCGCCGCACTGCGACACCTACCCGATGGCCAACCGAAAGCCTCATTGCGTGCTCTGGGTTTTGGGGGCTCCGGGCCCTAGAACAAAGAACCAATGACAGAAGAGTCCGATGCCCCATCCCAATGCGGCCCATAGGCTCCAATAGGGGGCGCCAGTAAGCGCATTGATGATCAACATCACCACGACCGCCGGTACGAAGACCATGGCGTGGATACGAAACCCCAGCTTCTTCTGCTCCGGTGTCGAGTTTATCATCGCGCTCTCCCAACCCGTGTTGCCCCATTTGCCTTGGCGGAGCCTTCTCCGACGCCGCGAAGACCCGTCATTCTATTTTGCACCATCCGGCCGCTCAGCGAACGAATTGCGCGGCAGCCAACCGAGGCCATGCGCATGCAGACTGTGGATGTAAAGGCGATCCGCTGTCTCGGTCGCGCCAGTTGTCTCGGGATAGGCGCCGCTTGGGTCCTGCAAGTCGATCGTGACGTGGCCTTCCTCGTCGGTCGCGAAGACGTGTCCGTAGGACTGTCCCAACGGCACGAACGACCGCGGCAGTCTCAAGAGGACCTTCCTGAGAAATGGCTTTTCAGCGAGCGAGTCCGCCGCCGGATTGCGGGGCTTGAACAACCCGACCCAGATGCGCCCGTCGCGACCACGCATGAGATTGTCCGGATAGCCCGGGAGGTTGTCGAGAAGCACGCGCGCTTGCGGCGAACCACTCTGTACGTCGAGATTGTCTGCCCGGCTGTCGACTTTCCAGACACGGTAGCGGCCAGTCTCATTCACGAACAGGCTGAGCCCGTCCGACGACAATGCGATGCCATTGGCGAAAGACAAGCCGTGGGCGACGACCCGCGTGTTGCCGGTCGCCGGGTCGAAGGCAAGCACCCGGCCGGTCGCGGATTGCTCGATGATGTCGAGCAGGCTCGCCGCATAGGTGCCGCCCCACTGCGCCGGCAGGAAGCGCGTCGATGACTGCGTGAAGTAGATCGCTCCGTCCGACGCCGTGGCAACGGCGTTCGCGTAGCCGATCGGATCGTCGACACTTACACGATCGGTCAGCACCGTCACGCGCCGATCAGGGCCGATGGCCAGCAACCCCTTCAGGGCATCCGCGGCAATCATGCGGCCCTGCGCGTCGAAATCGAAGCCGAGGACACGGCCACCGGTGTTGGCAAAGACCTCCCGGTTGCCGCCGTCCCGATCCATGCGGATGAGATTGCCGCTTAACATCGCCGCATAGAGCTTCCCGTCACGTCCTATCGCGATGTGCTCCGGCCCAACTTCGTCCCCGAGATCGATCACGCGCAGGCCGGCCAAACGTGTGTTCGGCGCATAAGCGCCGGTAAAGCCCGGCGGCGTCTGCGCCGACCAGGCGACCGGTTCGGCGGGAACGGGCCAGAAGCATAGATAGAGCCCGAGACCGACGATCATCAGCAGCACGACTGCGCCGAGTCTCAATAGCGCCCGACGAAACATACCGACGCCCCTCCGGTCCGTTTTCCCGGTGGGAAAGAGATTCCACAATTCCCTCCCCCAACTGCGGTACCGATGTACGGAATCGCCCGGGCGCGGTATTTCAAAATCTTGCTATTTTTACCGGACGCCGGGCCGGAAGCGCGCGCGCATCACAGCGATATGGCGCGCCGGTACTGCCCCGGCGTGACGCCGAGATCGTGCTGAAACGCCATGGTAAAGTGCGCCTGGCTGGCGAAGCCGCAGGCTGTGGCCACGAAGGCAAGGCTGGTTTCGCCGTGATTGAGCATGTCGCGCGCGCGGCGAATCCGCCGGGAAAGCACATAAGCGTGCGGGCTGATGCCGACCGTTTCCTTGAAGCGGCGAGCGAAATGGTAGACGCTCATCGCCGCGACGCCGGAGAGAGACGCCAAATCGAGATCGCGATCGATATTCGCCTCGATGTAATCGACCACGTGGGCGATGCCCCGGCCGGGAATTTTTCCGAACGAGGTTCGCACATGTTTGCCGGTGTGGCTGGAGAAGTGCCGCACCATGACATCGGCGAGCATCAAGGCCCAACTGTCGAGCATGAGATTGGTCGGGTCGGTCACCGCAAGACGGTTCGCAACAATGTTGGCGGTGCGGCACAGCTTGTCGTCGCGGAGAGCGGACGGCATTTGCAGCGCCGCCTGCGTTATCTCACGTTCGAAAAGACTTTCACTGACGGCGCCGATCAGCTTGAAGGGCACATAGAGCTGAACAAAACCGCAAGGGCCGTCGAAACGCCAGCGCGCGCCCTCGAAAGGCATCATGGAAAGCCCGCCGGCGTGATTGGCCTTAGCCTCACTGTTGCGCCAGGCGCGGCCGCGAGTCATGAGCGCGATGCCGGCAAAGTCGGGGTCGCCAAGTCCGACCGTTTCCGCAAGCGTACAGTCCCAGAACGTCGCCTTCAGTGTCGTGTTCCGGTCGAGGCCGACGCTGCGTATCGGAAAAAGGACGTTGCTTTCCATATAGCGCGGCGCGGCCCGTGACGCCGCGACGCGGCTGTAGGCGAGTCCACGCTCGTCGCCGGGCCGGTCATCTCGATAGGCCGACTCGTCCGTCGACATGGCGGTGAACCAAAGGATGGAGAGAGCCCGGACCCGCCGAGTGTAACCGGGAAAAGGTACTTTTCAATCGCCCGGTTCATATTTCGTTCTTTTCCAGGGCCAGCGGATGCTTTATTGGTTCGCGCAATGACGCAATTTACCCCCCATCAGGACGACGCCCTTTCAGCCGTGGCCGACTGGCTGAAGGCCAAGCCCGGGTCCGGCGGCACGCCGCAGATTTTCAGGCTTTTCGGCTTTGCCGGCACGGGCAAGACGACGCTCGCGAGGCACATCGCCGACGGCGTCGATGGCGACGTGAAATACGCCGCCTTCACCGGCAAGGCCGCCTCGGTCATGCGCGGCAAGGGCTGCTACGGCGCCTCGACCATTCATTCGCTGATCTACCGGACGCGCGAAAGCGGCGACGAAATCCCGAGCTTCGACTTGTGGGACGAGGCCCCCGCCTCCAAGGCTTCGCTCATCATCATCGACGAATGCTCGATGGTGGATGCCGAGCTGGGCAAGGATCTGTTGTCGTTCGGCGTGCCGCTTCTCGTGCTGGGCGATCCGGCGCAGCTGCCGCCAATCCAGGGCGGCGGCTTCTTCACCGACGTCGAACCCGACGCGATGCTGACCGAGGTGCACCGGCAGGCCCAAGACGATCCGATCGTCCGCCTGTCGATGGACGTGCGCGCCGGCGAATATCTCGAACCCGGCCGCTACGGCGAGACCGAGGTCGTGCCGAAAAAGGAGCTCGATCCGCAGCGCGTGCTCGATGCCGACCAAGTGCTGGTCGGCCGCAATGCGACGCGGCGCGCCTACAACAACCGGATGCGCGAGCGTCGCGGCTTCGAAGGCGAGATGCCGCAGGCCGACGACAAGCTGGTGTGCCTGCGCAACAACCGCAAGAAGGGCCTGTTCAACGGCGGCCTGTGGACGGTCAAGGACCGCGGCAGCCGCGGCAAGAGCAAATCCGGCATCATGACCATGCACCTGTTGCCGGACGACGAAACGGCGCGGCGCGGCGTCAAGGTATCGGTGAGGCCGGAGTGCTTCACCGGCGGCATCGAACAGCTCGACTGGACGATGCGCAAACCGTACGACGAATTCGACTACGGCTATGTGCTCACCGTGCACAAGGCGCAGGGCTCGCAATGGGACGACGTCGTATTGTTCGACGAGTCCTATGCGTTTCAGGAGAGCCGCGCGCGCTGGCTTTATACCGGCATCACGCGTGCGGCGAAGCGGCTGACCATCGTCGTCTAGACGGACAAGGCGCTCCTGCTACGGCGAGAACTGTCTGACGAACGGCCTCGGCCGTGGCGTGTCGCCAAAGCGCTCGATCTGCGCCAGGCGTGCAATGCACAGATCGTCCGGCGGCATGCCGCAGTGATCGTGGCGCTCGCAGTCGGCGCAGGTAAAGCGCGCCAGCCGGCGCCGCAGCGCAATCCGATCGGCCAGTGCATGAAACGGCCACATGATGATGTCGAGAACACGCATCGAATCCACCCTTGCGAAACACGGCGATTTTCTCAGGGCGGGACGGCGCTGCGTTTGATCCAGGTCAACGAAACTGCCGCCGATCAGGACTTTGCGCGCGCCACGGCGGCGTCCGCTTCGACCCATTCGGACACGCAGCGGTGGAGGTCGTTCAAATTGCCGCGCATCTGCTCGAGCGCGAATCCGAGGGCGAAGAACTGCTCGGCGGCATGGCCCGAAAGATTGAGCGTGAGCCCGTCGCGCCGCAGCGTGCTAACGGCGCTGTCATAGGACTCGAGCGCCGACAGTACGGCATTGAGCGACGGCGGGCCGCGACGCGCCAGCAGCGAGCTTCCGCAACCGTGCAGATAACTCGCCAAGGCCGTGCGCACATCGGTGAGGGGACGCTGGAGCCGCTTTGCGATATCGGCGGGCAGCGGCTGGTTGACCGCCCTCCCCAGCATCACAAGGTCATGACGCAAGCGCGTGATGGTGCGCAACATCGGTCCGGTGCCGGGACCAGCCGATAAACGTGCCGCGCGCTCGTGCTCCGCTTCGGCGCCGACGACCGACAATTGCGCGGCCGCTTGCGCGATACCGTCCTGGAGCCGGTTATGCGCGTCCGTATCGAGACCGTCGGATGCGCTGCCGAGCGATTCGTCGAGCGCCTGCGCGATCTGCGCGAGAACCTGCGCGGCCGCCGTCACGAAAAGACGGTGCGCGCTTGCGGGGAAGATCAAAAGCGAGACCGCGAGCCCGACAGCGCCGCCGACGCCGACCTCGATCACGCGGTCGACCGCCGAGGCCAGCGGACTGATGTGCGCAATTGTCGGGATGAAGAGGACGAGCACGCCGGTGATCGGCGCGGCCGAAAAGCTTGGCCTGATGGACGCGATATAAGCGAGCGGCGCCACCGTCAGCGCGACCGCGCCGAGCATCGCATATTCATTCGCATGCGGGACAAAGATGCCGATCGCGCCGCCATAGATGGCGCCGCCGATGGTGCCGATGAAGTAGTCGACCGTGGCCTTGAGCGATCGCCCGACACTCAGCTGCGTGACGATCACGGCGGTCAGGGCGGCCCAAAGCGGCAGCGGCTGCTTCAGCATCTGCGCGAGCGCGAGCGCCGCGACGGCGGAGATCACGATCCTGAGCGCCAGATACAGCTGCGGCCGCTGGCGAAGGATGATGGCGCGGATATCCATGGCAGCCTCTCGTCTGTCGTCCCCGCGAAAGCGAGACCTCTGCAAATCCGTCATTCCGGGACGCGCGTGAAACGCGCGGACCCGGAATCCAGCCGAATCGACCGCATTCGCCGCTGGATTCCGGGTTCGCTCGCAAGTGCTCGCGCCCCGGAATGACAGAGGAGAGTCTTTCGCAGAAGTCTCGCAAAAGCGGAGACCCATACGCCTCGGACTAACGAGAAGCTGCGGCGCGCGGGTCCCGGTCCTCCCCCCGACCAAGTCGGGGGTCGGCCGGGACGACAGACATCACGCCGCCTCTTTCTTCTTCGCCGGGGCGAAGCGACCGTAGAACGTCTCGCCCTTTTCGGCCATCTCGACCAGCAGCTTGGGCGGCGTGAAGCGTGTGCCGTATTTCTTCTCGAATTTGCGGCACAGCGCGACGAACGTCTTCGTCCCCATCATGTCGATGTAAGACAAGGTGCCGCCGGTGAACGGCGCGAAACCGAAGCCGAGTATCGAGCCGACATCGGCCTCGCGCACGTCGGTGACGACCTTCTCCTCGAAGGTACGCGCGGCTTCCACCGCCTGCACCACCAGGAAACGCTGCTTGAGTTCCTCGACGTCGATCGCCTCGACTTCTTCGCGCGTGAGCTTCTTCGGCAGGAGATCGGCCAGGCCCGGCCACAGTTTCTTCGGCTGGCCCGGCGTGTAGTCGTAGAAGCCCTTGCCGTTCTTGCGGCCGAAGCGCTGCTGCTTCTCGACCATGTCTTCGAGCAGCTTCTTCATGCCCGGATCGACCGCCTCGGGCCCGAGGTCGGCCTCGGTGGCGCGAACGATCTTGAGCCCGAGGTCGACGCCGGTTTCATCGTTCAGCGACAGCGGCCCGACCGGCATGCCGGCCATGCGCGCGGAGTTCTCGATCAGCGCCGGCGGGGCGCCCTCGAGCAGCATGAGATGGCCTTCGCGGATGTAAGCGAGCACGCAGCGGTTGGCGTAGAAGCCGCGGCTGTCGTTCACCACGATCGGCGTCTTCTTGATCATGCGCACGTAATCGAGCGCGACCGCCAGCGCCTTGTCGCCGGTCTCCTTGCCCATGATGATCTCGGTCAGCATCATCAATGCCACCGGCGAGAAGAAATGGATGCCGATGAAGCGCGCCGGCTCCTTGAACTCGGACGCGAGCGACGAAATCGGCAGTGTCGACGTATTGGAGGCGAACACCGCGTCGTCGCGGATCACCGCCTGGATCTTCGCGATCACGTCGGCCTTGACCTTGCGATCCTCGAACACGGCCTCGATGACGAGGTCGCAGTCCTTGAGCGCGTTGTAGTCCGGCGTCGGCGTGATCTTCTCCAGAATGGCGTCGCGCTCGGCGCCCTTCATGCGGCCCTTCATCACCCGGTCGCTGAGCGCCTTGTGCAGGCCGGCTTTGCCCTTGTCGGCCGTCTCCTGGTCGCGGTCGATCAACACGACGTCGAGGCCGGCGGCGGCACTCACCTGCGCGATGCCCGCGCCCATGAAGCCGGCGCCGACGATGCCGAGCTTCTTCAAGTTCGAAGCCGGCACGCCCGCCGGCCGGCGCGCGCCCTTGTTGAGGTCCTGCATCGACACGAACAGCGACCGGATCATCGCCGCCGCTTCCTTCGAGCGCAGGATATGCGCGAACCACCGCGACTCGACGCGCAGCGCCGTGTCCATCGGCAATTGCAGGCCTTCGTAGACGACCTGCATGATGGCGCGCGCGGCCGGGTAGTTGTCGTAGGTCTCGCGGCGGTAGATGGCGTTGGCCGGCGGGAAGGTCATCATGCCGGCCTTGGAATAGACCGGGCCGCCCGGCAGCTTGAAGCCCTTCTCGTCCCACGGCTTCACCGCCTTGCCGCCGGCCCTGATCCACTCCTTGGCGGCCGCGACGAGTTGATCGGCCGGCACCACGGCATCGATCAGCTTCATCGCCTTGGCGCGATCGGTCTTGAGCTGGTCGCCCTTGAGCAGGAACTGCAAGGCATCGGCCGGCGCGATCATGCGCGCGACGCGCTGCGTGCCGCCGGCGCCCGGAAACAGACCGATCTTGATCTCCGGCAGGCCCATGCGTGTCTTCGGGTTCTCCGACGCGACGCGATAATGGCAGGCGAGCGCCAGTTCGAAGCCGCCGCCGACGCAGGTGCCGTTGATCGCACACACCCACGGTTTGCCCGACGTCTCGAGCTTCCGGTAGAGCAGCGACAGCTTGCGGCTTTCCTCATAGACCATGGCGTTGGCGGCCGTCTCGCCCTTCGCCTTGGCGATATCGGCGAACAAGGCGCCGAAGCGCTCGAGCATGGTGAGGTCGGCGCCGCCGCAGAACGCCTCCTTGGCCGAGGTGATGACCGCGCCCTTGATCGCGGCGTCGTTCGTCACCTTGTCGACGAGACCGGAGAGCTCTTCGATCACCTCCATGGTGATGACATTCATCGAGCGCCCGGGCATGTCCCAGGTGATGAGCGCGATGCCGTCGCCGTCGATGTCGAATTTGAAATCGGTCATAGTCTGGCCCTTTGTTCTGCTCCTGGTCGCGTCATCCTGAGGTGCGAGCGCGGAGCGCGAGCCTCGAAGGATGACGCGGCATTGTCGGGGCCGCCATCCTTCGAGGGCCGCTGCGCGGCCACCTCAGGATGACGGGTAAACTCAGTACGGCTCGCCGGACTTGCGCGTATAAACACGCGTTGTCGCGGTGCGTTCAAACAGCATATCGATGTCGGGATAAGTGACCGTGTCGCCGACCGGATCGCGCGTGCCGACTTCGAGCACGAGCGCGTCACGGTCGCCGCGGTTGACGATGGTGTGGCCGTCCGGCGCGCCGGCCTTCCAGCCGGCCGCGTCACCTTGCTTCAGAACGGTCTCGCCGCCGTCCTCGATCAGCACCACCTCGCCGTCGAGCACATAGACGAACTCGTCCTCGTTACGATGCCAATGGCGCTGCGAGGACTGCGCACCGGGTTTAAGCGTGCAGATGTTGACGCCGAACTGCGTGAGGCCGATCGCATTGCCGATCCGCTTGCGCGACCGGCCCGCGATCACGTCGCGGAATTGGACCGGATACCCGGTCGCGACGTCGTCCGGCACCTTGTCGATGTCGATCTTGGGCATCGCTTTTCCGTTCAACCTTTCTCGGCCTCATGCTGAGGAGGCGCGAAGCGCCGTTTCAAAGCATGGGGCCGCCCATCCTTCGAGACGCCCTCGCTTCGCTCGGGCTCCTCAGGATGAGGCAGAACTGGTGCATCGTGATTACACCCGCTCGATGATGGTCGCGGTGCCCATGCCGGCGCCGATGCAGAGCGTGATCAGCGCGGTCGATTTGCCGGTGCGTTCGAGTTCATCGAGCGCCGTGCCGAGGATCATCGCGCCGGTCGCGCCGAGCGGATGGCCCATGGCGATGGCGCCGCCGTTGACGTTGAGCTTCGTGTTGTCGATGTCGAAGGCCTGCATGAAGCGCAGCACGACGGACGCGAAAGCCTCGTTGATCTCGATGAGATCGATGTCGGACAGATTCATGCCGGCTTTCTTGAGCACCTTCTCGGTCACCTCGACCGGTCCGGTGAGCATGATCGCCGGCTCCGAGCCGATATTGGCGAAGGCCTTGATGCGGGCGCGCGGCTTGAGGCCCGCGCGCGCGCCGGCTTCCTTGCTGCCGATCAAGACCGCGGCGGCGCCGTCGACGATGCCGGAGGAGTTGCCGGCGTGGTGCACGTGATTGATCGCCTCGACTTCCGGATAGGCCTGGATGGCGACGGCATCGAAGCCGCCCATCTCGCCCATCTGCACGAACGACGGCTGCAGCGCGGCGAGCGACTGCATCGTCGTGGTCGGCCGCATGTGCTCGTCCTTGTCGAGAATGGTCAGGCCGTTGACGTCCTTGATCGTCAGCACCGAGTTCTTGAAGCGGCCTTCTTCCCAGGCTTTCGCCGCGCGCTTCTGGCTCTCCACCGCGTAAGCGTCGACCTCGTCGCGCGAGAATCCGTATTTCGTTGCGATCAGATCGGCGGAGATGCCCTGCGGCATGAAATAGTGCTCGACCGCGATGGTCGGATCGACCGGCCAAGCGCCGCCCGAGGCGCCGATGCCGACGCGGCTCATGGACTCGACGCCGCCGCCGATGGTCATGTCGTGCTGGCCGGACATCACCTCGGCCGCGGCGAAATTCACCGCGTCGAGACCGGAGGCGCAGAAGCGGTTGATCTGCACGCCCGGCACATGGTTGCCGAAGCCGGCCACCAGCGCCGAGGCACGGGCGATGTCGCCGCCGGCCTCACCGACCGGATCGACGCAGCCCAACACCACGTCGTCGACCAGCTTGGTGTCGAGATTGTTGCGATCGCGCACGGCGGCGAGCGTCTGCGCGGCGAGGTTGAGCGCCGTCACCTCGTGCAGCGAGCCGTCTTGCTTGCCGCGGCCGCGGGGCGAGCGGACGTGGTCGAAAATGAATGCGTCGGGCATGGAGCCTCCGTGTTTTCTCCGCTGTCGTCCCCGCGAAGGCGGAGACCCATACGCCGCAGCCTATCGAGACGCTGCGGAGTATGGGTCCCGGGTCTCGCGCTATGCGCTCGCCCGGGACGACGGAAACTTACAAACTTCTCGCGATCAATAGCTTCATGATCTCGTTCGTTCCCGCATAGATACGCAGCACCCGGGCATCGCGGTAGAGGCGGGAGATAGGATATTCGTCCATGAACCCGTAGCCGCCGAACAGCTGCAGGCAACGGTCGATCACCCGCGCCTGGATATCGGTGAGCCGGTACTTGGCCATGGAGGCAGTCACGGTGTCGAGTTCGCCTTTGACGTGGCGGCCGATGCAGTGATCGAGGAATACCTTGGCCATTGTGACATCGGTTTTACACTCGGCCAGTTCGAACTGCGTATTTTGGAACTCGATGATCTTTTTACCGAAGGCGGCGCGCTGCTTCACGTAGTCGACAGTGAGCGCCAGCGCCCGTTCCATCATCGCGACCGCGTGCAGCGCGACGATCAGACGCTCCTGCGGCAGTTCCTGCATGAGCTGGTAGAAGCCCTGCCCCTCCTCGGTGCCGAGCAGGTTTTCCGCCGGCAGCCGCACGTCCTCGAAAAATAATTCGGACGTGTCGGCCGAATCCATGCCGAGCTTCTTGAGCTTGCGGCCGCGGCGGAAGCCGGGCGCGTCATCGGTCTCGACCACCAGCAGCGACACGCCCTTGGCCCCGGCTTTCGCATCGGTCTTGGCGACGACGATGACCAGGTTGGCGTGCTGGCCGTTGGTGATGAAGGTCTTGGAGCCGCTCAGCACATAGCCGTTGCCGGACTTCTCGGCCTTGGTGCGCACGCCCTGCAGGTCGGAGCCGGTGCCGGGCTCGGTCATGGCAATGGCGCCGACGAGTTCGCCGGTTGCCAGCTTGGGCAGCCAGCGCTGCTTCTGCTCCTCGGTACCGTAGTGCAGGATGTAGGGCGCAACGATGCCCGAATGCAGCGGCGCGCCGAAACTATCGAAGCCGGCCAGCGAATACGCGCGATTGATGATGGCCTCGTGCGCGAAGGTGCCGCCGGCGCCGCCGTATTCCTCCGGCATCGAAGCACAGAGGAGACCCGCCTGCCCGGCCTTGGTCCAAACCTCGCGCTCGTACATGCCCTGCTCGTGCCAGCGGTCGACATGCGGGGCGAATTCGTCGTCGATGAAGCGCCGCGCCTGCTCTTCCAGCAGCACGAGATCTTCGGTCATCCAATCGGGACGAGGCAGATTGAGAACGTCCATGGGTCCGGCGGGTCCAGGAGACTCAGGAAGGTCCGCTCACAATAGAGGGCGCGGACCGCGAGCGCGAGGCCCTCCTACTCCTCCTTAAGGGGGCGAAAAACGCGATTCCGCCCGCCCCTCCCCGGCCGGCGTCATTGCGCGAGATATGCGTCGTTGATCTTCTGCCAGGTGCCGTCGGCGCGGATCGCGGCGATGCCGCCATTCAGCTTGTCGACCAGATCGGCGCGCCTGCCCTTCGGCACGGCCACGGCCAACGGCAACTCCCAAAACAACGTCTTCGGCTCGGTCACCTTGCCGGGCACCACCATGCGGGCGATGCGCGCGCCGGCCTGGAAATTCAGGGCCGCTGCATCCGCCTGACCGCTCACGAGCTGATTGAGGCTCTCGTCGTAGTTGGCGGTGACAAGAAGCTTCACATCCGGATAGCGCTTGGCGATGTATTCGGCGAGCGGTCCGGTCTTCGGCGTCGTAACTGTCTTGCCGGTGAGCGCGGCGAAATCGGGCGTCGGCGCGCCGGAGCGAACGAACAGCGCCCCGCCCGTCACGACGAGCGGCGCCGAGAAGTCGAACAGCTTCACACGCTCCGGATTGATCGCCAGCGGGAAGATCGCATCGGCGCGGCCGTCCTCGAGCGTCTTCTGCACCTCGACGAAGGGCACCGGCACGAGAACGAGTTCAAGCCCTGCCTGCGTAGCCGCCGCTTTGAGAACGTCGACGGCAAGACCCGCCGAGTGGCCGTCCACCACTTCGGCGAAAGGCGGAAACCGTTGATCGTGCGCAACGCGGACGGTCTCCGCGGCCGCAACAGATGCCGCACCGAGTGGGCTCCGCGTGAACGAAAGTGCCGCCAACAAGGCCACAGCCAAAAGTTTGATCGCTTGCTTCACTTGCATCCCCCCCAAATTGCCGTGCGAGGTTAGCAAGGGCACATGCCGGCCACTATGGCGCGTCGCGCGAGCCCGCGTTGGCGCGCATCCGCGCGTGCCGCGACGGCGCGAGCCGGCCTCCCCACGGGGGAGGCCGGTGCATTGAGGGCAAAGCTGCTATTTCGCCTTCGCGGGGTCCTTCACCGCGTCGATCTTGTCGAACTCGACGTTCTGGTTCGTGCCGCCGACCTTCTCGACGCGGCGGATATAGACCGTCTGCACGATGTCACGCGTTTCGGGATCGATGGAGATCGGCCCGCGCGGGCTCTCCCACTTCATGCCCTTGGCCGCGGCGATGAGACTGTCGCCATCGGCCTTGCCGCCGGTCTTCTTCAGCGCCTCGTAGATCAGATGCATGCCGTCCCAGCCGCCGATGGAGAACACATCGGGGTTGCGCTTGAACTCGGCGTTATAGGCCTTCACGAAGTCCTGGTTCATCTTCGACTTGTGTTCCCAGCCATAGTGAAACACGGTGCGGATGCCCACGGCCGCATCGCCCATGCTCTTGAGCGCGTTGTCGTCCATGGTGATCTCGCCCTGGCCGAGGATCTTGTTGCCCGGGAAGCCGCGCTCCTGCATCGCCTTGGTGATGGCGATCGGCTGCGCGCCGCCCGGGATAAAGATGAAGATGGCGTCGGGGTTGATGTCCTTGGCACGCTGCACGAAGGCGGAGAAGTCGGGATTGGCGACCGGCATGCGCACGGAGCCGACGATCTCGCCGCCCGCGTCCTTGAAGCCCTTCACGAACCAGGTCTCGGCATCGATGCCGGGGCCGTAGTCCGAGACCATGGTGTAGATCTTCTTCAGGCCATTCTTGAACGCCCACTGCCCGAACGGATGCTCGAGCTGCGGAATGGTCAGCGAGGTGCGCGCGATGTAGGGCGACTTGGTGGTGATCGCCGAGGTTGCGGCGTTCATGACCACCATGAACTTCTTGCCCTCCGCCGACACGTCGCCCGCGCCGAAGGCCTCCGGCGTCAGCGTGAAGCCGGCCAGGATGTCGACCTTGTCACGCACGACGAGTTCCTGCGCCAGGCGCTTGGCGACGTCCGGGTTGGGGCCGCCGGTGTCCTTGCGGACGAACTCGATCTTCTTGCCGGCGACGGTGTCGCCGTGCTGCTTCACATAGAGCTTGATGGCATTGTCCATCTGCGCCGCGGTGTCGGCGAACTGGCCGGAATAGGCCATGATCAGGCCGACCTTGACGGTCTGTTGGGCGCTGGCCGCGCTCGCCGTGAGCAATGCCGCGGCCAGGACAAGCACGGATTGTCGTGTGAACGTGATCATCAACTCCTCCCTGAAGCCGTTTCTTTGCGCGACGGCATACCCGGCAGGTTAGCGGCAATCCCGCACAGCGTCACGATCACGTGGCGACGTTCGGCCCTCCAAACCCGGACGGGACCGCGCCGGCACGACGATAGCCCAATACCACCTCCCCAAACCGACTCACCTTTACGATGGGCAGATCGGGCGGGGCTGCGACGGATGGAATTCTCGATTGGGCGCCCGGACGTCGTCCGGGCAGTCAATCAGCGCTGGCTTTTGAAGTTTTGGCAGGCTCACCGCGGTCCACATCCCGTACCGCGGTGGCAAGGCGTCGTGGTGGAAAAGCTGTCCGACCGCTCGGCCAATCTGAGCATGCTGACCGTGACCGGCGACGGGGAGGCCCCCCGGTTTCAGATTCGGTTCAACGGCAGCATCATCGACAAGGCCTACGGCTCCCCCGACCACCGCGGAAAGCACCTCGACGAGGTCATGCCGGCGCTTATGCGCCCCGACGGCCTGCCGCCTTTCACGCGAGCGGCCAGGGACGGCTGTCCGATTTACACGATCCACACCATCAGGGACCGCGACGGCCGCGTCGTCCAGTACGAACGGCTGCTGCTGCCGTTCTCCGGCGACGGGCTCCGCGTCGATCGCGTGCTGGTGTCCTCCGAGTTCGTCTGTCTCGACGGCGCGTTCGACGGCGACAACATCATGCACGTACAAACCGCGCCGCCCGTACTGGAGCTGGCGGCGAAGATCGAGATGGCGGCGGCCTAGCTATGGCGCCGGCGCGACGACGCGCCGATAGAGATGCCAAGTGGCGTGGCCGAGCACCGGCAGCGTCACCAGCAGGCCGACGAAGAACGGCAGCACCGACACGATCAGCACGACCACGATCACCAGCGCCCAGCCGATCATGGGCAAGGGGCTCATCACCACCGCGCGCACGCTGGTGATCATCGCGGTGACGAAGTCGACGTCGCGGTCGAGCAGCAATGGAAACGACACCACGGTCAACGAGAACAGGATCAGCGACAGGACGGCGCCCTCGACATTGCCGACGACGAGGAACGCCAGCCCCTCGTTGGTCGTGAGCACGGCGCCGATGAACCCGTGGATGTCGCTGAACGAGGCATGGAGGCCGAGGAACAGCGCCATCAGGAAGCGCACCTGATACATCCACATGATGAAGATGAAGAGCGTCACGAAGGCCATCCAGCCGAGTTCGCCGCGCGTGCGGATCGCGCGCCAGATGTCGCGCGCCGACGGCGCTTCGCCCCTTTCGCGGCGCCGGCTCACCTCGTAGAGCGCGATGGCGGCGAACGGCCCGATCAGCGCAAAGCCCGCCGCCAGCGGGTAAGCGAGATAGGTCATGCCGAGCGCGGTGACCGACAGCACGATGAGATTGCCTCCGGCCGCGTACAGCGCGCCGACGGCGAGACCGTAAAGCGGCATGGCCTGAAAATCGCGCAGGCCCTTGCCGAGCGCATCGATCACGTCGGCCGCGGCGATCGGGCGCACGACGGGATCGACCTTCCCCGAAATGACAGACATCGTTTCCACCCCACTTTTTTTCATTGTTGGGCGAAACTCTGCGCCAGCGCTTTGCTCTTCGTCAAAACGAAAGCGCCGCGCAAAGCGCGGCGCTTCTGCATCGAATCGGCTCGACCGCTAAGGCCGGACGGCCGGGCGGCCCCAATCCCACAGCGGACTCAGGGCCTCGCGACCGTCGCGATGCCGGCCGGCCGCGCAGGCCGCATACCAGGCGCAAACCGCTCCGATCAGCGCGGCAGCCCCGGCCATGAACCCGAGCACGATACCGCTGCGCCGGGCGCGATTGAGATTCTCCTGCGCGCTGGCAATGACAGTGTCGACGCGGCGCTCGGCATCGGCCGGCGCGAGACCGGTCATGGCCGCGGTCAGCCGCACGAGATAAGCGCGGTCATCGCTTTGCATGCCGCGATGGCTGGGCGCCGTGAGCAGGATGCGCGCGGCCTCGGCCCGCGGATAATCCATGTTGCCAGGCGGACGCCGCTCGCTGCGGAACAGCCGGTCGAGATCGAAAGCGATGATGTTCTCGCCGGCGACCGAGGTCGACGCTGCGCCTGCGGAGGGCGCGGCGAGACGCGGCACCGCTTGCGCCGCCGCGATCACCATGATGCCCGTGAGCAACGTTGCCAGCCCCCACACGAGGAGACCATGCATGCCGTCGCGAAATTCCGCATCGCTGCTGACGCCCGCCAACGGCGTCTGCAGCCGCGCCGTAACGTAAGCGCCGAACGAATAGGACACGATCGCCAGCAGCACCAGATAAAGCCCGGCCAGAAACACCAAGGCAAAGGACGTATCGCGCCACGTCGGCGCGGTCGACGATAGCGACAGCCCGAGCGCCGCTGCAAAGCTATGCAGCACAAACGCAAGCGCGGATGCAGCGATCGCTCCGGCGATCACGGCACCCCACGAAACATTCGACGTTCGATCGGTTGCGATGGTCGCAACCTGCGTTTCCATGGCCATAGGGTGTCTCCCGTCCCGTTCTCAGCGCAAGCCGAGGAACGAAAGAATGGCCATGATCACGACAATCAAACCGACCAGATAGATAAGCCCGTTCATCCCTGCCCTCCTCTTCGTGTACCGCCGCGGCCACGCGCGTGAGAAACGGAAAGCGAGAGGGTTTGTTCCCTCTTGCGCTTCATTGCAGCAAGATTCCCGTGGCGATCTATCGAGAAGACGAGGGAAGTCGGTTATACTGACGGCATTCCGCTCAGGAGAAGACCGATGGAACAGCGCAGCCTTGGCCGCAGCGGCCTTACCGTATCGGCACTTGGATTGGGTTGCATGGGCATGTCGGAATATTACGGCCCCGGCGACGACACCGAATCCGTCGCCACCATCCATCGCGCCATCGAACTCGGCGTGACCTTTCTCGACACCGCCGACCAATACGGCGTCGGCCGCAACGAGGAACTGGTCGGCCGTGCCGTCAAGGGCAGGCGCGACAAGGTCGTCATCGCGACCAAGTTCGGCTTCATACGCGGGCCGAACGGCGAACGGCTCGGCATCAGCGGCAAGCCCGATTATGTGAAGAGCGCCTGCGATGCCAGCCTGAAGCGGCTCGGCGTCGATGTCATCGACCTTTACTACCAGCACCGCGTCGATCCGCAGACGCCGATCGAGGACACCGTCGGCGCCATGGCGGACCTCGTGAAGGCGGGCAAAGTGCGTTTCCTCGGCCTGTCGGAGGCCGCGCCGCAAACCATTCGGCGCGCGCACAAGGTGCACCCGATCGCCGCGCTGCAGACCGAATATTCGCTGTTCAGCCGCGACGTCGAGGACGAGATCCTGCCGGCGGTGCGCGAACTCGGCATCGGCTTTGTCGCTTATGCGCCGCTCGGCCGCGGCTTTCTCACCGGCGGCATCAAGAAGGCGGAGAGCCTTGCCACCGACGATTTCCGCCGTGTATCGCCACGCTTCTCGGACGAGAACTTCGGACGCAATCTCGAGCTGGTGCGGACGATCGAGGCGCTGGCCAAAGAGCGAGGCTGCAAGCCTTCCCAGATCGCGCTTGCCTGGGTGCTGTCGCGCGGCAATGACGTCGTGCCGATACCCGGCACCAAGCGGCGCGCTTATCTGGAAGAGAACGCGGCGGCCGCGGGCATCAGGCTCGGCGCGGCAGACTTCGAACGCCTGGAAAAGGCTTTTCCAAAGGGCGCCGCCGCCGGCGAACGCTACGCCGCGGCCGGCATGCAGACGTTGAACATTTGAGCGGAGACGCAGACACCGTACTGCTTGTCCCGGCTTCGAAGCGCGTCATGCCCGGCCTTGGGCCGGGCATCCACGTTTCCAACGATCGCAACAAAGAGAAGCGTGGATGGCCGGGACAAGCCCGGCCATGACCGGCGAAGAGGCCCTCTTAAAGCGCCAAAGAAGATCCGCTTCGTTTCCGCTCGACGATCAAAACGCCTCGGCCGGCAATTCCATCGTGCTCGCCGCGCCGGTTTCGATGCGCGAGAGCCGCGTCGCGGTTTCCGGCAGCATGCGCTCCATGAAGAAGCGGCCGAGCACCAGCTTGGTGTTGTACTGCTGCGCATCGCCCTCCTTGGCGGCGAGCTTGGCCTGCGCCGCTTCGGCGATACGGCACCACATGTAACCGAGCGCGACCAGGCCGAACAGGTGCATGTAGTCGTATGAACCCGCGCCGGCATTATCGGGCTTGGCCATGGCGTTGTTCATGAACCACATGGTCGCCTGCTGCAGATGCGCCAGCGACTTCTCCAGCGGCTTGACGTAGGGGCCCATCGCCTCGTTGGCGGCGCGGTCCTTCACATAGCCCTGCGCCTCGTTGAAGAAGGCCATGATGGCGCGGCCGCCATTGCGCGCGAGCTTGCGGCCGACGAGATCCAGCGCCTGGATGCCGTTCGCGCCCTCGTAGATCATGGCGATGCGCGCATCGCGCACGAACTGCTCCATGCCGTGCTCGGCGATGTAGCCATGACCGCCGAACACCTGCTGCGCCAGCACCGTGTTGGCAAAGCCCATGTCCGTGAGCACACCCTTCACCACCGGCGTCAACAGACCCATGGCGTCGTCGGCCGATTCGCGCTGCTTGGTGTCGGGCGAGCGATGCGAGATGTCGCCGTTGAGCGCGGTCCAGATCACCAGCGCGCGGGCCGCCTCGTTGAAGGCACGCATGGTCATCAGCACGCGGCGGACGTCGGGATGCACGATGATCGGGTCGGCCGGTTTGTCGGGCGCTTTCGCGCCGGTGAGCGCGCGGCCCTGCAAACGCTCCTTCGCGTAGACGACCGCGTTCTGGTAGGCGACCTCCGACAGCGCAAGGCCCTGCAGGCCGACGCCCAAACGCGCCTCGTTCATCATCGTGAACATGGCGTTGAGGCCGCGGTTTTCTTCGCCGACCAGCCAACCGGTCGCGCCGTCATAATTCATGACGCAGGTCGAGTTGCCGTGAATGCCCATCTTCTCTTCGATCGAGCCGCAGGACACGCCGTTCGGTGCGCCGTCCAGGAGTTTCGGCACGACGAACAGCGAAATGCCCTTGGTGCCCTCGGGCGCGCCTTCAATGCGCGCGAGCACGAGATGGACGATGTTTTCGGTGAGATCCTGTTCGCCGCCGGAGATGAAGATCTTGGTGCCGGAGATCTTGTACGAGCCGTTGCCCTGCTTCACCGCCTTGGTGCGCAACAGACCGAGATCGGTGCCGCAATGCGGTTCGGTGAGATTCATCGTGCCGGCCCACTCGCCGGAGATGAGGTGCGGCAGATACTTCTGTTTCAATTCGTCGTTGCCGTGCTGAACCAGCGCGGCGACCGCACCCTGCACCAAGCCCGGATACATCGAGAAAGCAAGATTGGCGGAAGCGAGATATTCGTTGACGATCACCGTCAGCGTGCTCGGCAGCCCCTGGCCGCCGTATTCGCCCGGCGCCGACATGCCGATCCAGCCGCCGTCGCGCAGTTGACGATAGGCATCCTTGAAGCCGGTCGGCGTCGTGACGCGTCCATCCGGGTGACGCGTGCAGCCTTCCTTGTCGCCGACACGGTTGAGCGGGGCGAGCACCTCTTCGGTGAACTTGCCGGCTTCGCGCAACACGGCCTCGACCACGTCCGGGGAGGCGTCGGCAAATCCGGGCAGGTTGTTGTAGCGATCGATGTGGAAGACGTCGTTCAGCAAAAACAAGGTGTCGTCGACGGGCGCTTTGTAGGTCGGCATGTTTCCTCTTCCCGCCGGCATCGTTGAGGCCGGCCGCTGAGCCGTTAACAACTCGTTACGTATTGAACGGTTGCAACCGATTTGCGACCGGCCGGCTTCCGTTCGAAGGACGCCGCAACCCCCGGCAGCGCCCGCCAAGAGTGCCGGACCGGGGCTTTCAGCGGCGTTAAGCCCGGCTTCGGCCACAGTGCCGCGAAAAGTGCCGGTCAAATCCGACACTTCGGTCCAGCATTAACGTGTTGTTTACCGCAAACGTCAAAAGTCGGCGAGTGGACGAAAGGACCGAGCTTGTATCCACCTGCCGTTAACGAGCACCGGTTCCACGAGGGCTGATCCTGGCCCTTACGCCTCCACCTAACTGGGTGTGAGAATGAAGCTTGGCGTGCCGTGGAGTGTCAAAGGCATCCGACCGGAAGCGCGCGAAAGCGCGCGCGAGGCAGCGCGTCGGTCCGGTATGTCTTTGGGCGATTGGCTGAACTCGGTCATCCTGCAGCAGGCCGCCACGAACGGCACACAGCCCGGCGCCGACGAGGATGAAGACTTCTACGGCGAAGACCTCACGAGCGTGCATCAGCGCCTCGACGAGCTCACCCGCAAGATCGATCACTTCGCGCGTACGGGCCCGCAGGCCTACGCGCCCAAGCGCCAGCGCGAATCGCGCGAGGATAACGACCAGCTCGCCGCGCTGATCTCGCGCCTCGACCACCGCATCGACCAGTTCGTCACGACCGCGCGCACCTTGCCGCAGGTCGCGCCGCCGATGGCGCCGGCAATAGCGCCCGCCATGGCGCCCTACGTCCCGCAACAGGCCCCCGCTCCGGCGCACATGCCGCCGCCCGCGCACCATATGCCGCCGCCGCAGCATATGACCCCGCCGCAGCATATCCAGATGCCGCAGCCGATGCCGCCGGTGCAGATGCCGCCGGCCCTCGACCGCGCGATCGCCGAGATCAGCGCCCGTCAGCGTGCGCTCAACGGCGCCGCAACGCAGCCTGCGATTCGGCAGCCGGCGCCGCCGCCGGCCGAGCCGCAACCCCGGCCGCAACCGCAGCCGCCACTGCCAATGGTGCTGCAGCCGGTGCCGACGCAGGATCTCTCGGGCCTCGAAGATCAGCTCCGCCGCATCACCGACCAGATCGAGACCCTGCGCAAGCCGGGCGTGGAAGAGGCGATCAACGCCCTGCGTGGCGAGCTCGGCGAAATCGGCCGCGCGCTCAACGAGGCCATGCCGCGCCGCGCCATCGACACCATCGAGCGGCAGATTCAGGGCCTGAACCAGCGCATTGCCGAAGGCCGCCACAACGGCATCGACGGCGGCGCCCTTGCCGGCGTCGAAAGCGCGCTCGCGGAAGTGCGCGATGCCTTGCGCGGCCTGACGCCCGCCGAAAACCTGGTCGGCTTCAACGAGGCGGTGCACGGTCTCGCGCACAAAATCGATCTCATCGTCGCGCAGAAGGACCCCGCGACGCTGAACCAGCTCGAGCACGCCATCACCACGCTGCGGGACATGTCGCAGCACGTCGCCTCGAACGAGGCGGTGGGCGAACTGGCGGCCCAGGTCCATGCCTTGAGCGAACGCGTCGAGCATCTGTCCGCGGCCGGCCCCGGCAGCGACGCGCTCAATCACCTCGAACACCGCATCGATGCGCTGGCCCGCGCGCTCGCCGAGCGCGCCCAGAACGGCAATGTCGTCCCGCCGCGACTCGAAGCGCTGGTACAGTCGCTGACCGACAAGATCGAGCTGATCCAGCAGCGCCGCGGCGACAACGTCGCGGTCGACCATCTCGAAGACCGCATCGTCAAGCTGGTCGAGCGGCTGGACGCGTCCGATTCGCGGCTCGGCCACCTCGAGACGATCGAGCGCGGCCTGGCCGATCTGCTCGTGCATATCGAGGATATGCGCACCAACAGGCAGTCCGAGGCGCTGCGCGCCGAAGGCGGGCCTGCTGTCGACGCGCTGAAGCAGGATATCGCCCGCACCCAGAACGTGCTGGAGGCGGTGAACGGCACGCTCGGCCATGTGGTCGACCGGCTGGCGATGATCGAGAAGGACATCCGCGGCGAGAAGCGCAGCGGCCCGGCCTTCCACAGCGACACGCTCGAACTGACGCAGCCGATGCCCGGCAAGGTCGCCGTGCGCATGGTTGAGGAAGCGCCGCCGACCGTGCCGCACATGCCGCCGGCCCCGCAGCTCGACATACAGCGGGCGCCCGCGCCGCAACCGCAGCCGCCGATGCAATTTGCGCGGCCACCGGCACCGCCGATGATGGCGCCGCAAGCGCCGCCGCACGCGGCGCCGCAGGCGGCCGGACCGCATCCGGCACAGCGCCGCATGCCGCCGGCGGGCCATGGGCCCATCAATCCCGATCTGCCGCCCGATCAGCCGCTCGAGCCGGGTTCCGGCCCGCCGCGCGTGCGGCCCGGCGCGCGCATTGCCATGTCAGAAGCGGCGCTGGGGCCGGCGCGGCCCACGGCGGCGGCGCCCGCGGACAGCAAGTCGAACTTCATTGCCGCGGCACGCCGCGCCGCGCGTGCGGCCGTGGATGAGGCGGCATCTCATCTGCCGCGTCAGGGCGCCGAGCAGCCGGACGACGCGTCGCCGAAGTCGCGCGCCGGTCTGATCAAGCGCGTGAAGTCGCTGATCGTCGCCGCGAGCATCGTCGCGGGCGTCGTCGGCGCCGTGCAGATCATGGGCAACATGGTGCACCGGCCGCTGCCGCTGACGACCAAGAGCATCAAGAGCTCGGACGCGGACGCCGCCAAGGCCGACGCGCTCGACGCGGCCGATGACGATGCCGTGGCGGACGGGCCGGCGGCCAATCCGCTCGCGACACCGGCCGACCGCGCTACGCCGTCCGACCGCGCTGCTGCACCGATAGCGCCGACTGCGCCAGCTGCGCCAAGCGCACCGTCGCTTGTGCCCGCCCCGCTCAATTTCAATCAGAACATGCCGTCGCTGCTTGCCCCGCCGGCGATGAACCCGCCGGCGGCCAATGACATCACCGGCTCGATCCCGAAACCGGCGAAGCCGCTGCCGACGGCGCGGCAGCAGGAGACGAGCGCCGGCGTCTACAATGACCGTCTGCCGATCGCGATCGGCGGAACGAAGCTCCGCGAGGCCGCGCTCGCCGGCAGTGGCGCTGCCGCCTACGAGGTTGCGACCCGCTATGCCGAAGGCCGTGGCGTGCCGGCGAGCCTCGACGACGCCGCGCGCTGGTACGAGCGCGCCGCGGCCAAGGGCCTTGCGCCAGCGCAATTCCGCTACGCAAGCCTGCTGGAGAAGGGCCAGGGCGTGAAGAAGGACCTCACCCAGGCCCGCAAGCTCTATCTTGCAGCCGCGGCCAAGGGCAACGCGAAGGCGATGCATAACCTCGCGGTGCTTTATGCCGAAGGGGTCGACGGCAAGCCCGATTACGCCGCCGCGGCGCAGTGGTTCACCAAGGCGGCGCAGCACGGCGTGCCCGACAGCCAGTACAATCTCGGTGTGCTGGCGGCGCGTGGCCTTGGCACGCCCAAGAGCCTCACCGACTCCTACAAGTGGTTCGCCCTCGCCGCCGCGCAGGGCGACAAGGAAGCCACTCGCAAGCGCGATGAAGTCGCGGGGCAACTCGCGCCCGCCGCGCTCTCCGCCGCGCAACAGGCGGTCGCGGCCTTCGTGCCGGAAAAGCAACCCAACGATGCGGTCAACGTGCCTGAACCGGCCGGCGGCTGGGACAACGGCAGCGCCGCGCCGACACAGGGCAAAATGCGCTCGGCCACGCCGATGTCGCTCGGCGCCCTCACGGTCGGAAAACGGTGAACAAGTGCGGTCGCTCGTTTGAGTTCGTGATCGCTAAAGCATTCCCCGCTAAGATCGACGAAATTCGAGTTGAGTTTGCGCGAGACCGGAAGGTGGCGGCGTCGCACGCCTTGTTTCCGGCCTCGCGGCGTTAGCCTTTTTCCAGTACCGGCCGACCTTAAAAAACCGGACACGACGCGTGCAGATCTATCTCCCGATCGCCGACATGCCCGTGAACATCTTCCTGGTGCTGGGGATGGGGCTGGCGGTCGGTTTCATTTCCGGCATGTTCGGCATCGGCGGCGGCTTCCTCATGACGCCGCTGCTGATCTTCATCGGCATCTCACCCGCCGTGGCCGTCGCCAGCGTCGCGAGCCACATCTCGGCTTCGTCATTCACCGGAGCGATCACCTATTGGCGCAAGCGCGCCATCGACGTCGCGCTGGCGATGATGCTGCTGGCCGCCGGCATTCTCGGCACGGCGACGGGCGTGTGGCTGTTCACCGTGCTGCGGACCATGGACCAGCTCGACCTGGTGATCGGCCTCTCCTACGTGACGCTGCTGACGTCGGTCGGCGGCATGATGATTTGGGAAAGCGTGCGCGCCGAGTTGCGGGCCCGCAAAGGCATGCCGGCCACCCTGCGCCGGCCCGGCAGCCATAGCTGGGTGCATGGCCTGCCGTTGAAGATGCGCTTCAAGCGCTCGAAGATCTACGTGTCGGCCATTCCGGTCTGGGCGATCGGCTTCTCGATCGGCTTCGTCGGCGCCATTCTCGGCATCGGTGGCGGCTTTTTGCTCGTACCGATGCTCATCTATTTCCTGCGCGTGCCGACGGCGACCGTGATCGGCACCTCCATGGTCCTGACGCTAATCACCATGGCTTCGGCAACGGTGATGCACGCCGTCACCAATCATCTGGTGGATGCGCTGCTGGCGCTGATCCTGATGGTCGGCGGCGTGATCGGCGCGCAATTCGGCGTCCGCACCGGCCAGCGCATGCGCGGCGAACGCCTGCGGCTCCTGCTCGGCCTTCTAGTGTTCGCGGTCGGCCTGCGCTTCGCGTTCGAGCTGGTCGTCAAGCCGGAGGATCTCTATTCGCTGCGCCATGTGAGGAGCGAGTGATGCGCCGGCTCGCATTCACGCTCGTCTTGCTTGTCGCCGGCGCAGCCCCCGCCGCGGCCGAAAAGCTCGTGGTCTCGCTCTCCAACCACCGTGTCGCTGTGACCTCGAGCTTTACCGGCGAGGAGCTGGTGCTGTTCGGCACCATCGAGCCCGACCGGCCGCGCGCAGCCTTGCGCTCCGCATACGATCTCGTCGTAACCGTGACGGGTCCCAAGCAGACATTACGCACACGCCGCAAAGAGCGCGTGCTTGGCATCTGGGTCAACACCGACACGCGCGAGTTCGTGAGCGTACCGGCTTATCTGGCCGTGCTGAGCAACCAGCCGGTCAATACCGTCGCGAATGCCGAGACGCTGCGCCGGCTGCAAGTCGGCATCGATAACTTTCTCCTGCCGCAGCGCATCGGACCGGATGTCGCCGATACGGTGCCCAACGATCCGTTCCGCACCGCCTTCGTACGCCTGCAGACGCAATACGGGCTTTACCGGCAATCCGGCACGGCAGTGACCTTCCTGACCCCGACCGTATTCCGCGCCACCATCCCGCTGCCATCCAATGCCCCGACCGGCAGTTACCCGATCGACGTCAAACTGTTCGCGGACGGTGAGATGGTGGCGCGCACCAGCTCGGCGTTGGAAGTGATCAAGGCCGGCTTCGAACAGTTTGTCGCGGAGTCGGCGCGCGACCATGGACTGCTCTACGGCCTTGCCACCGCGATGATGGCGTTGCTCACTGGCTGGTTCGCCAGCGTGGTGTTCAGGCGCGACTGACCGGCCGCGTCACCAGATAGATGCCGAACACCACCGGCACGATGCCGAGCATGTCCGCGAAGGCGACCTGTTCCCCCAGCAGCAGCCAGCCGAACAGCATGCCGAGCGGCGGCATCAGGAAGTAATAGGAACTGGCCGCCGTCGCGCCGGACACTGCGAGGATCCGGAACCAGAGCAAATAAGCGAAGACCGACACGATGAAGACGAGATAGGCGAAGGCCACGACCAATCGCCACGTCACGACGACATCGCCGACGCTCTCGAAGCTCAGCGCGAAAGGCATCGTGGCGATGCCGGCGGCGAGACTTTGAACGCCGTTGCCGAGCCAGAGCCCATCCTTCGGCGCGAAGCGCTTGAACAGGATCGTGCCGGCGACGAGCGACAGCATCGCCGCGACCGACAGCAGAATGCCGCGCAGATGATCCCCGCCGCCCATCGAAAGCCGACTTTCGACGATGTAGGCGACGCCGCCGATACCGAGCAGCAGGCCGAGGCTCTTGCCCCAGGTCATGCGCTCGCCCAGCGCCAGATAGGCGAACACCGCAGTCGCGATCGGCGCCGTGCTGACGATGATCACCGACAGGCCGGAGGAGACCTCGCGCAGGCCGAGGTAACCGAGGCCGAGGTAAATCGCCTGGTTGGCGATGCCGAGCACGGCGAACAGGACGACGTCGCGGCGGCCGAGCGTCCAGCGCGCGCCCTGCAGCTTGGCCGCTCCCAACATGAGGACACCCGCCATCAGAAAACGCGTGCCGAGCAACAAGAGCGGCGGGCAGTCGGCGATGGCGATCTTGGCGGCACCGAAAGCGGAGCTCCAGAGCACGCAGAAGATGCCGACCATGAGCGGCAGCGGGATACCGGGCGAGACCGCGGATGGAACCGAGGGCGAGAGGGCGACTGGGCGCATGAGAAAATCCTTTCTGCACCGAGGCAGATAGGCCGGCCCCTATCCATTTGGAAATTAAATGATAGAATTAGAGCTAGTGGTTTTGTGAATGGAAATGACTATGCTCGATATCGAGCTCCTGCGCAGCTTCGTCTCGGTGGTCGATGCCGGCGGCTTCACCCGCGCCGGCGAGCGCGTCCACCGCACGCAGTCGACTGTCAGCCAGCAGATCAAACGGCTCGAGGAATCCGTCGGCCGGCCGCTCCTGGTCCGCAACGGCAAGCAGGCAACGCCCACCGAGGAAGGCGAACGGCTTCTCACCTACGCCCGGCGCATCCTCGCGCTCGAGCGCGAGGCGCGCGATGTGGTGGCGCGGCCGGCCGCCGACGGCATCGTGCGGCTCGGTCTCCCGGAAGACTTCGCCGCATATCGACTGACCGAAGTGCTGTCGGATTTCGCGCGGTCGCGACCGACCTTGCGGCTCGACGTGCGTTGCGGATTGAGCGTGTCGCTCAGACAAGCACTCGAACGCGGCGAGCTCGACCTTGCGCTGTTCAAACGCGAGGCGGGTGGTCGCAGCGGCATCGCGGCGTGGCCGGAAAAACTGCATTGGGTGACGAGCCGCACGCACCCCGTCGATTTATCGCGCGACCCGGTACCGCTGGCGATGTCGGAACAAGGGTGCCTTTATCGCGAACGAATGATCCATGCTTTGGAAGCCTCCGGCCGCGCGTGGCATATCGCTTATACGAGTCCGAACCTGCCGGGCATTCAGGCCGCCGTGTCGGTCGGGCTTGGCATCAGCATTCTGCCCGAGGTCGCCATCCTCGCGGAGCATCAGACCCTCGGCGCCGAGGCGCTTCCGCCGATCACCAACACGGAAATCGCGCTGGTCGCCACGGATCATCCGAGCCTGGCAACACGGCAATTGGCCGAGCGGCTGGTCGATTTCTGCTCGAGCACCGATCCGCGCGCGCCTGTTGCGCCTCAGCCTGGAAGGCAACGCCTGGCGGCGAACGCATAAAGCCGGTCTTCGCCGAGCATATGCGCCGTGAAGGCAAGCGTGCCGAACACATCGGCGAAGGCGGCGTCGCGCACATTGAGGCCGCCGGTGAAGGCGCCGAAGGCCGGCATCACGAGGCGTGTCGGATCCGCGGCGAAGCAGGCGCGGCTGATGGCACGGCCGCGATGCGATATACGCGCGACCGGATGCAGATGGCCGCAGATGTCGCCCGAGGCGCCCGTCGGCAGATGGCGGAAGGTGAGCGGCCCGCGCCTCAGCGTTTCCTGAAACACGCCGCCGATGTTGTCCGCCGGCTCCGGATCGTGGTTGCCGGTGATCCATATCCAATCGCGCCCGCGCTGCAATGCCACGAGCTGTGCGCGATCGCCATCGCCGAGACGCGCCGCTCCACCCCCGTCATGGAAATTGTCGCCCAACGCAACGACCACGCGTGGCGCGTAATGCGTGACGAGGCGCGCAAGTCGCGCCAACGTCGCCGCCGTGTCGTAAGGCGGCAGCAACACGCCGCGACGGGCAAAGCTCGAGCCTTTCTCCAGATGCAGATCGGACACGACGAGCACGCCTTCGTCGGCCCAGTACAAAGCGCCGGCTGGATCGGCGACGAGGGCAATATCGCAGAGGGCGACAACATGCTCCGCTCGTCCCCGCAAAAGCGAGGACCCAGCTGGGCGGCTCAGCGCTGGATTCCCGCTTTCGCGGGAATGGACGGAAGAAAAGGTCACTGCATCGCTTCCTTGATCAGTTCGTCCGCGGCTTCCGCCAGCAACGCGTCCGACGCCTCACCATAGACCGTCTCCCGCCCGATCTCGAGCAGCACCGGAACCGACAACGGCGACACGTGGTCCAGCGGCTTATGCACGATTCTGCCCTTGATGCGCGACAGCATCTCGCCGAGCCGCTTGATGTCGAGCAGCCCAGTCGCGGCATCTCCCCGGGCCGCGCGCAAGAGAAGGTGATCGGGTTGATGCTTGCGCAGCACGTCATAGACGAGGTCGGTCGAGATCGTCATCTGCCGGCGCGACTTCTCTTCCCCAGGGAACCGGCGTTCGATCAGCCCGGAGATGATGGCGCAATTGCGGAAGGTGCGTTTCATCAGCGCCGATTCGGCGAGCCACTCTTCCAGGTCGTCGCCGAGCATGTCCTCGTCGAACAGCTTGGCGAGCGACACATCGCCGCGCTCGATGCGCAAGCCGAGATCGCCGAGGCCCCACACCGCCAGCGCATACTCGTTGGCGACGAAGCCCATCGGCTTGAGGCGCGCGCGCTCCAAGCGCCGCGTCAGCAGCATACCGAGCGTCTGGTGCGCGAGACGGCCCTCGAAGGGATAGCAGACGAGGTAATACTTGGCGGCGCGTGGAAAGGTCTCGACCAGGAGATCGCCGGCTTTGGGCAAGAGCGACCGCCACTCCTGGATCTCCAGCCATTCGCGCACTTGGTCGGGCAGCGCGCGCCAGGCGTCATGTGAGGCCAGGATCGCGCGCACACGCGCGGCGAGATAAGTCGACAGCGGGAACTTGCCGCCCTCATAGGCCGGTACTTTGGGATCGGCGCCGGTTGCGCGCGAGACGTAGACCTCATCCTCGACCAGGGTCTCGTATTTGAGAACCTCGCCGGCGAACACGAAGGTGTCGCCGGGCGTCAACGTCTCGATGAAGTATTCCTCCACTTGTCCGAGAATGCGCCCGCCCCGCGCGACGACGGCGCCGGATCCGCGCGAGCGCACGAGGCGCACCTTGATCATGTCGGCCTCGACGATGGTGCCGACATTCATGCGATAGCGCTGTGCGATGTTCGGATGGGTGATGCGCCACTTGCCGTCCGCGCCCTGCCGGATCTTGGCAAAGCGCTCGTAAGCCTTTAGCGCGTAGCCGCCGGTGGCGACGAAATCGATCGCATCGTCGAAATCGCGCCGCGTCAGCGATGCGTAAGGCGCGGCGGCGCGCACCTCCGCGAACAGATCGTCGGCGAGAAACGGCTCGCCGCAGGCGCGGCCGAGAATATGCTGCGCCAGCACATCGAGCGCACCCGTGCGCGCCGGCGGCGTGTCCTGCGCGTTCTCGGCGACCGCATCGATCGCCGCACGGCATTCCAAAACTTCGAAGCGGTTGGCCGGCACGAGCACGGCTTGCGACGGCTCGTCGAGCCGGTGATTGGAGCGGCCGACCCGTTGCAGTAAGCGCGATGAGCCCTTCGGCGCGCCGACATTGACGACGAGATCGACGTCGCCCCAGTCGACGCCGAGATCGAGCGAGGAGGTGCACACCACCGCGCGCAATTTGCCTTGCGTCATCGCATCCTCGACTCGGCGCCGTTGCGCGACGTCGAGCGAACCGTGATGCAGGGCGATGGCGAGATTGTCGTCGTTGATGCCCCAAAGCTCTTGAAACAAGAACTCGGCCTGGCTGCGCGTATTGACGAAGATGAGCGTGGTCTTGTGCGTCCTGATCAGGTCGTAGATCTCAGGCAGCGCATGGCGCGCCGAATGCCCCGCCCAGGGCAGATGCGCCGCCGTGTCGAGCATCGTGACCTGTGGCTGCGCGCCGGCCTGCCCGAGCACCAGGTCGGCCATCGCTGCGCCATCGAGCGGTTGGGGCACCAGGAAACGGCGCAGATCGTCAGGCTCGGCGACGGTCGCCGACAGACCGATGGTCGTGAGCTGCGGCGCCAGCACGAACAGGCGCGCCAGATCCAGCGACAACAGATCGCCTCGCTTCGACAGCACCAGCGAATGCAATTCGTCGAGGATGACACGCTTCAAGCTGCCGAACAGATAAGGCGCATCGGCGCTCGCCAACAAAAGCGCAAGCTGTTCGGGCGTGGTAAGCAGGATGTCGGGCGGATCGCGTCGCTGCCGCTGACGCTTCGAGGCGGGCGTATCGCCGGTGCGCGTCTCGAGCCGGATCGGCAGCTTCATCTCGCGCACGGGCGTTTCGAGGTTGCGCGCGATGTCGACGGCAAGCGCCTTGAGCGGTGAGATGTAGAGCGTGTGCAGCCCGCCTTCGCGACGGATCGAGCGGCCGGTGGAAACGAGTTTCTTCTTCTCCCCTCCGCTGCGCGGGGGGAGGGGAACGCGCTCCGCCCGTGGCGTATTTTGTTCGTACAACTCCACCAGGGTCGGCAGAAAACCCGCCAAGGTCTTGCCGCCGCCCGTCGGCGCGATCAACAGCGCTGAACGTCCCGCCCGTGCCTTCTCCAACAATGCAAGCTGATGCGCGCGTGGCACCCAGCCGCGCGCGGCGAACCAGCGCGTGAACACGTCGGGCAATGCTTCATGACGTTCGAGCAGCAGTATGACTCCGTCGTTAGCCCGTCATCCCAGGGCTGAAAGCGCGCACCTCAAGATGACGGCCTCCGTGCGACCACGACCAGACCGGGAACCGGCACACCTTTCTCCGTGCGCGTCGAGGCCGCATGAAGGCTGACAAGCGTAAGGCCCGCCGCGCGCAAAGCGTCACGCACATGCGCTTCACCGTGCGCATAACGCAAAGTGTCGCGCAGGAGCGCACCGTCGCCGGCATAGGTTTCGACCGTGAAGGCGAACAGGCCGCCCGGCTCAAGCAACGGCGCGATATCGCGAAACGCCGCGAGATCATGAAAGTACATGAAGACGTCGGCCGCGAGGATAAGATCATAACGCCGTTCGGCCGCGCTTTCGGCGATGGCGAATTGCATCACGTCGCCTTCAACGAGCCGGTTGTAGACACCTTTGCTATCGGCAACCGCCAACATGCGCGGCGACAGATCGACCCCGGTCAGTTCATCGCACATCAGCTGGAACGCGACACCCGCAAGGCCGGTGCCGCAACCAAGATCCAACGCACGCGCAAAGCGTCGTCCGGCACAGGCGCGCTCGACCGCCTGAAGCAGGACTTCCGGCCCGCGATAGCCGAGCCCTTCCGTGAGGGCCTGGTCGAACTGCGGCGCGTAACCATCGAACAGCGCGCGCACATAGCCCGCGGGCATTGGCGCCGCGGCGACCGCGCCGAGCCGCGCCAACCGTACCACGGCGCCCTGCCCGTCCTCGGGATCGGCCGCCCGCGCGCTTTCGAAAGCCGCCGCCGCGCCCGGCCCGTCACCGAGTTGCTCGCGCGCCTCGCCGAGCAGGAACCAGGCCGGCGCGTAGCGCGGCGCCAACTCCAAAAGCTGGCCGAGCAGGTCCGCGGCGCCCGCCGCATCGCCCGCCGCGAGGCTTTCCCGCGCCCACTCGAACCGTCGGTCGATGAGAAGGTCGCCGGACGAAGCCGGACGCGTCACCGTAGCCATTCTTCTTTCGGTCCTTGCCTCGCGGTTTCGCCCGCAGCCCTTATCTATAGCGCATGCGTGCCGAAGACATCCTCGCCCCCACACCGGCCGGCGTCTGCTGCAAGCGCGGCGGCTTTTATATCGACCCGACCCGGCCGGTCGAGAAGGCCCTGATCACGCACGGCCATTCCGACCACGCCCGCGCCGGCCATGGCGCGGTCCTCGCCACCCAGGAGACACTCGACATCATGCGCCTGCGCTACGGCGATAATTTCGCCGGTACGACGCAGGCGATCCGCTATGGCGAGGAACTAAAGCTGGGCGGCGTGACGGTCAGCTTCCATCCGGCCGGACATGTGCTCGGATCGGCGCAAATCAAGGTGGCATGCGAAGGCGTCACGATCGTCGCCTCCGGCGACTACAAGGACGTGCGGGACCCGACCTGCGCGCCTTTCGAAACCATTCAATGCGACGTTTTCATCACCGAGGCGACATTCGGGCTGCCGGTGTTCCGGCATCACGACGCCAAAGGCGAAATCGACAAGTTGCTGCGCTCGGCGGCGCTGTTCCCCGAGCGCGCGCACCTTGTGGGCGCCTACTCGCTCGGCAAGGCGCAGCGTGTCATCGCGATGCTCCGTGAATCCGGCCACGATCGGACCGTCTATCTGCACGGCGCAATGGAGAAGATCACACGCTATTACGAAAGCCGCGGTATCGACCTTGGCGAACTCGAGCTCGTACGCGGCGCCAAGAAGTCGGAGCTCGCCGGTCACATCACCATCTGTCCGCCGACGGCGATGGGCGATCTGTGGTCGCGGCGCTTTCCCGATCCGGTGTTTGCTTTCGCCTCGGGGTGGATGCGCGTGCGCGCCCGTGCGCGTCAGCGCGGCGTGACACTGCCTTTGGTCATTTCCGATCACGCCGACTGGGATGGGCTGACGTCGACCATTGCCGCCACCGGCGCGTCGGAAGTCTGGGTGACGCACGGCCAGGAAGACGCACTCGTGCATTGGTGCGTGTCGCAAGGGCTCAAGGCACGGCCACTGGATATCGTCGGCTATGGCGATGAAGAAGAGAGCGAGTTAGTTGCATCGGATGAGAGCCTCTCAATTCCCTCCCCCCTCGTGGGGGAGGGTCAGGGAGGGGGCGTGTCTTGACCATCACAGCCACCCCCACCCGACCGCCTTCGGCGGTCGACCTCCCCACAAGGGGGAGGTGAAGAAAGATGAACCGCTTCGCCGAACTGCTCGACCGTCTCGCTTATGAGCCCGGCCGCAACGCCAAGCTGCGGCTGATCGCCGATTATCTGCGCCACACGCCCGATCCCGATCGCGGCTGGGCGCTCGCGGCGCTCACCGGCGCGCTGTCGTTCAAGCACGCCAAAGGCGGCATGATCCGCGCGTTGATCGCCGAGCGCACCGACCCGGCCTTGTTCGCGCTGTCCTACGACTACGTGGGCGATCTGTCGGAAACCGTCGCATTGATGTGGCCTTCTTCTATCCCTCCCCTGAAAGGGGAGGGTGGCCGCGAAGCGGCCGGGTGGGGTTTGGCAGCAAATGACGACAGCGCTCCCCCACCCGGCGGCCTGCGGCCGCCACCCTCCCCCGCAAGCGGGGGAGGGATAAGCATCCCCACGCTCACGGACGTCGTCGACACACTCTCCACGCTCGGCAAGGCGCAATTGCCGGCCCAGATCGCGCGCTGGCTCGATGCGCTCGACGAAACCGCGCGCTGGGCGCTGCTCAAGCTCGTCACCGGCGGCATGCGCATCGGCGTGTCGGCGCGGCTCGCCAAGACCGCGGCCGCATCGCTCGGCGACAAGGACCCGGACGAACTCGAAATCCTCTGGCCGGGCCTGACGCCGCCGTATCTCGACTTGTTTGCCTGGCTGGAAGGCCGCGGCGAGAAGCCATCGAACACCGATCCGGCGCCGTTCCATCCGCCGATGCTGGCGCATGCCATCGAAGAACGGGACTTCGAAACGCTCGACGCGCGGGACTTCCTGGCCGAATGGAAATGGGACGGTATCCGCGTCCAGGCCGTCGCGGGCCGCGATGCCGAAGGCCACGTTGTGGCGCGGCTCTACTCGCGCACGGGCGAGGACATCTCCAAGAGCTTTCCCGATTTGCTTGAGTCGCTAAATCTGCCGGCGGCGATCGACGGCGAGCTCTTGATCATGCGCGATGGCCGTGTGCAGTCGTTCAATGTTTTGCAGCAGCGGCTCAACCGCAAAGCGGTCACGCCCAAATTGATGCAAGAGTTTCCCGCACATCTGCGCGCCTATGATCTGCTTGCCGAAGGCGACCACGATCTGCGCGGCCACCCTTTCGAGGAAAGGCGCGCGCGGCTGACGAAGTTCGTCGAAAAGCTCAATGATCCGCGCATCGACCTCTCACCTTTAGTGCCTTTCGAATCCTGGCCCGAACTCACTGCGGCCCGCGCCGATCCCGCATCGGCCGGCGCCGGTCAGGATGCCGAGGCCGTCGAAGGCGTCATGATCAAACGGCGCGATGCGTCTTACGTCCCCGGCCGACCGAAAGGTCCCTGGTGGAAATGGAAACGCGATCCGATGATCGTCGATGCGGTGCTCATGTACGCCCAACGCGGCCACGGCAAGCGCTCCTCCTATTATTCCGATTACACTTTCGGCGTCTGGAACGACGCCGACCAGTTGGTGCCGGTCGGCAAGGCCTATTTCGGCTTCACCGACGAGGAATTGCTCGAGATCGACCGCTTCGTTCGCCGCAACACCGTCGACCGCTTCGGCCCGGTGCGCGAAGTCACGCACGAGGCCGACAAGGGGCTGGTGCTGGAAGTCGCCTTCGAAGGCTTGCAGCGCTCGACCCGCCATAAATCCGGCATCGCCATGCGCTTTCCTCGAATCAACCGTCTGCGCTGGGACAAGCCACCGCGCGAGGCCGACCGGCTGGAGACGCTGGAGAGGATGTTGGCTAAACTCGAATCGGGACGCGCAGCTTGACCCGTTCCCCCTTCTTGCGTCAGGTGTGACATGCCGAATGAAATGCAGCGTACGGAGCCGCCGGTGGCCAACGACAGCGTGACCAAGTTTCTGGGCGGCTCGCCTTTGGCGGTGCTGGTACGGCTGATCCTGGTATCGGTCCTCGTCGGCGTCGTTCTGGCGGCACTCGGGCTCGATCCTTTCGACATCGTGCGCAGCATCGAACGGTTGATCCGCTCGATCTGGAACATGGGCTTCGACGCTGTGCGCTGGCTGTGGCGCTATTTCCTGCTCGGAGCGGTCATCGTCATCCCGATCTGGATCATCATTCGTCTGGTGAACGCGCCCCGCGGCCGTTGATGTGACAGCGCCTGCCGAGATTACCCACGCACGCGTGTTCGCCATCGCCGGCCCGGCGATGCTCACCAATGTCACGACGCCGCTGCTCGGCGTCATCGCGACGGCCGTGATCGGCCGGCTCGGCGAGGCGCATCTACTCGGCGGCGTGGCGATGGCGTCGGTCGCCTTTGACTGCATCTTCTGGCTCTTCGGCTTCCTGCGCATGGGCACGGTCGCCTTCACCGCGCAGGCTTTAGGCGCGGGCGACAAGACGGAACAACGCGCGGTATTGGCCCGCGCCTTGCTCATCGCCGGCGCCATCGGACTGGCGCTGATCGCGCTGCAGGTGCCATTGGCCGCCGCGATCTTCAGCCCCATGGGCGGCAGCGAGGCCGTGACAACGGCGGCGAAGCAATACTTCTTCGTGCGACTTTGGTCCGCGCCCTTTGCGCTTGCCAACTACGTCATGCTTGGCTGGCTGATCGGCCTTGCCCGCGCCAAGACCGGCATGGCGATCCAAATCTTCGTCAATCTCGTCAACATGGCCTTGATGGCCGCGCTGGTGCTCAAGCTCGATGCCGGCATCACCGGCGCCGCGCTTGCCTCTGTGCTGGCCGAATGCGTGGGGCTCGTGCTCGGGCTGAGCGTCGCCTGGCACATTCTTGGCGGCCGGCTCGGGCTCGCCACCGCGGTCTTGTTCGACCGAGAGCGGCTGATGCGCATGCTGGCGGTCAACCGCGACATCATGATCCGCACCGCGGCGCTTATCGCGGCCTTCCTGTTCTTCACCGCGCGCGGCGCGCGCGCCGGGGACGTGACACTCGCCGCCAACGCGGTGCTGCACAACTTCACTTTGGTTGGTGCCTTTTTCCTCGACGGCATGGCGACAGCGGCCGAACAGCTTTGCGGTCAGGCCTATGGCGCACGCGACCGCACGGGCTTCAGCCGCGCCGTGAAGCTTGTGCTGGGCTGGGGCTTTGTGTTCGGCGTCACCGCGACGCTACTTTTCTTTGCAATCGGGCCTTGGATGATCGACGTCATGACGGCGAGCGAGGACGTACGCGATGTCGCGCGTCGGTTCCTCTGGCTCGCGGCGCTGGCGCCCGTCTGCGGCGTGATGGCGTTCTGCTATGACGGCATCTATGTCGGCGCCACTTGGGCGCGCGACATGCGCAACCTGATGATCGCGGCGCTCGCGATCTATCTCGCGACGTGGTGGCTCACGCAGCCGCTCGACAACACGGGCCTGTGGATCGCCATCCTGGTCTTCTTCATCAGCCGCGGCGGATTGCAGGCCGCGCGCTATCCGGCGCTGGTCAAAGCGCCGTTCGCGTGAGCCTCAGGTCGGCCAGCTCTCGGCCGTGATCTCGGCCACGTCGACGCCGATCATCGCCCCAAGCGAATTGCGGTTGCCACGCTTGATGGCGGCGGACAGGTCGCGCTTGACCTCCGCCACCAGGCCGACGCCGCGATAGACCAGCGCCGAATAGATCTGCACCAAAGTCGCGCCCGCCTTGATCTTGGCGATGGCGGCAGCGCCGGAGTCGATGCCGCCCGCGCCGATCAGGGGGAAAGCGGCCTCCGCGCGGACGAAAGTCTCCGCCAGCATCCGCGTCGACAGTTTGAACAGCGGGCGCCCGGAAAGACCGCCCGGCTCTTTCGCCGTCTCGCGGTCGCGGAGCGAGCCGGGACGCGAAATCGTCGTGTTGCTGACGATCATACCGTCGACACGGTGCTTGCGCGCGATGCCGACCACGTCGTCGAGATCCGACAGCGTCAGATCAGGCGCGATCTTGAGCAGCAGCGGCACCGGCCCGCCGCGCCGATGCGCGCGATCCCGCGCCTCGACCACGCGGTCAAGCAATTCGTCCAGCGCCTCGGCTTGCTGCAAGTCGCGCAGACCGGGCGTGTTCGGCGACGAAACGTTGACGGTAAAATAGCTCGCCACCGGCGAGAAAGTCTCGATCAGCCGCACATAGTCTTCGGTGCGGTCGGCGGAGTCCTTGTTGGCGCCGACGTTGACGCCGACGACGCCGCCGTTGCCGGCGCGCGCCGACAGCCGCGCCAGGGCCGCCGCGGCCCCCTCATTGTTGAAACCCAGGCGGTTGATGACGCCGCCATCTGCGGCGAGGCGGAACAGACGCGGCCGCGGATTGCCGGCCTGCGCCCGCGGCGTGATGGTGCCGACCTCCACGAAGCCGAAGCCCAGCCGCAGCAGCGCATCCGGCGCCACGGCATTCTTGTCGAACCCGGCCGCGAGCCCCACCGGATTGGGAAAGGTCAGGCCGAAGGCCTGCACCGCCAGCTCCGGCGGATCGGCCGGCTTGCTGCCCCGCACGAAACGCAACGCTTTGATGGCCAGCGTATGCGCATCTTCGGGATCAAGGGCGCGCAGAAGCGGCAGGGACAGTCGATCGAACAGACCGATCACGAATTTCGGCTCCGGACGGTTGGGATGGCGGCGACCCTATCGGCGAGGGCTGCCTCAGTTCAAGCCGTCTGGCGAAAGTAGTTGCTAAAAGGGGGCAAAATAAGGGTATAATTCCTATAAATGAGTTTCACGCCCATGCGCCGTACGAGGGGTCCAAGGCCATGCTCACACACGCCCAGATTTGGAACGCGATCGACCGTCTCGCGGCCCGCAACAAGCTGACGCCGTCGGGTCTCGCCAAGAAGGCCGGGCTCGACCCGACGACGTTCAACAAGTCCAAACGCATCACGCCGGAAGGGCGGGCGCGGTGGCCTTCGACGGAGTCCGTCGCCAAAGCACTGGCCGCGACGGGCACCAAAGTGGACACGTTCGTGACGCTGATCACCGACGCCGCCAAGCCGCCGCTCTATAACGTGCCGGCAATCGGCTTCGCCGAGGCGGGCCAGGCCGGCTATTTCGACGACAGCGGCATGCCGACCGGTAAAGGCTGGGAAGAGATCAACCTGCCGACCGTGACCGACGAGAATTCCTACGCGCTGAAAATCTCCAACGACTCGATGAAGCCGACCTATCGCGCCGGCGACGTGATCGTCGTCTCGCCGTCCGTGCCGGTTCGCCGCGGCGACCGCGTGGTGGTCAAAGCGCGGGACGGCGAAGTGATGGTCAAGGAGTTCAAGCGCAAGACCACAAAGCAGCTCGAGCTGAAGGCGGTCAACGGCGATCGCGAACGCGTGGTGCCGATGTCGGACGTGCTGTGGATGGCGCGCGTCGTTTGGGCGAGCCAGTAACCTTCGCCGTGCGGGCGCCGTCGCAGACTGCCGTTATGTAAACGTCACGTAACGGCGCGCATCGATCGGCCAAAACTCCTGTCGGAAAAGCTTCGGCGCGTATATGATTCGCGCACCGTCGCGGCTTGCCTGCGCAAGTCGTCGACGCGGGGGAAGTTCTATCTTAGGGGGTTATCACATGGATCGTCGTCACGCCTTGAAGGCGCTGGCGGGGCTCGCGCTCTGCCCGCTTTGCGCACCAACGAGCTTTGCTGCCGAGGGCGCACACTGGAGCTACGAAGGAGACACCGGCCCGTCGCATTGGGGCGATGTCGATGCCGCCAGCAAAGTCTGTACGGCGGGCTCCCAGCAATCGCCGATCGACATCCAGAGCAGCGTCAGGGCTCAGTTGCCGCCGCTGCAGATCAGCTGGCGCGCCAAGCCCGACATGATCGTCAACAACGGCCATACGATCCAGGTCAACAGCGGTGCCGGCAACACGCTGACCGTCGGCAAGGATAAATACGACTTACTTCAATACCACTTCCATCATCCGAGCGAGCATCTCATCGGCGGCAAGAACTATCCGATGGAAGTGCACTTCGTGCATCGCAACGCCGCCGGCACGCTGGCCGTGGTCGGCGTGCTCATGACGGCCGGCAAGCCCAACGCCGCGTTCAAGCAGATCGCCGCCGCGATGCCGGCCAAAGAAGGCGAGCCGGTGAAGATGCCGGCGGCCGATCCGAACCTGATGCTGCCGGCCGATCGCCACTACTACAGCTATGCCGGTTCGCTGACGACGCCGCCCTGCAGCGAGGTCGTCAACTGGCTGCTGCTGCGCGCGCCGATCCAGGTGGCGCAGGCCGATATCGACGCCTTCGCCAAGCTCTTTCCGATGAACGCGCGTCCGGCGCAGAAGGACAACCGGCGCTTCGTGCTGAGCTCGTAAGGCGGGGCTCTTGATCCCTCCCCTGAAAGGGGAGGGTCGATCGCGCGTCAGCGCGATCGGGGTGGGGTTGCCTGAGAAGCCGATAAATGCCCCCACCCGGCTCGCTGTCGCTCGCCACCCTCCCCCGCAAGCGGGGGAGGGACAACAGAGACGACGCCGCCCTGCAGCGAGGTCGTCAACTGGCTGTTGCTGCGCGCGCCGATCCAGGTGGCGCAGGCCGACATCGACGCCTTCGCCAAGCTCTTCCCGATGAACGCGCGTCCGGCGCAGAAGGACAACCGGCGCTTCGTGCTGAGCTCGTAAGCGGCCCGCACACACTTGCTGTCATGCCCCGCGAAAGCGGGGCATCCAGTACACGATCGCCTCAGTGATTACTGGATCGCCGCTTTCGCGGGCGATGACATTTATGGGGCTACCCGCTCCGCGCCAGCGCGCCGTCGATCATGTCGACGGTGTTCTGAATGCCGAACGCGGCGACGAACGAGCCGAAGCGCGGGCCTTTCTCCTGGCCGAGCAGCACCTGGTACAGCATGTTGAACCAGTCGAGCGACACGCCCGGCTTGCCGTCCTTCGACTTCTTCTTGTGATCGAGGAACGGCTCGCGGCGGCCGATCTCGTAGACCACATTCTGGATGTCTTCCGCGGTCGCGTCTGGCGCGAGCTGTGACAGCGCATCGCGCAGGTCGTTGAGCGCGGCGCGCTCCTGATCGGAAGGCTCGCGGAATTTCTTTTCCGGCAGCACGAAGTCGCGGAAATAGTGAATGGCGTAGCCGACCAGCTCGTTGAGCTTGGGATGCGTCTGCGCCGTCACGCCCGGACGATAGCGGCCGATGAAGCCCCACAACGTCTCGGCGTTCTCGGCGTTCGACGACGACACCAAGGTCAGCAGCATCTGGAACGACACCGGCATGTCCGGCTTCGGCGGCTCACCGCCGTGGACGTGCCAAACCGGATTGGCGAGCCGCTGCTTGCCGTCCTGCCGCGTATAGGCGTCGAGGAACTGATAGTAGTCGTCGACATTGCGCGGGATGACGTCGAAGTGCAGGCGCTTGGCCGCCTTCGGCTCGCGATACATGAACAGCGACAGGCTTTCCGGCGAGGCGTAGCGGAGCCATTCCTCGATGGTGAGGCCGTTGCCCTTCGACTTGGAAATCTTCTGGCCCTTGTCGTCGAGGAAGAGCTCGTAGTTGAAGCCTTCCGGCGGCATGCCGCCGAGCGCGCGGCAAATCTCGCCCGACAGCTTGACCGAGTCGATCAAGTCCTTGCCGGCCATCTCGTAGTCGACGCCGAGCGCGGTCCAGCGCATCGCCCAGTCGGCCTTCCACTGGCACTTGACCATGCCGCGCGTCACCGGCGTGGTGATGCGCTCGCCGGTGTCGGGATCTTCATAGGTGATGGTGCCGCGCTTCTCGTCGCGCGCGACCATCGGCACTTGCAGCACGATGCCGGTGCGCGGTGAGACCGGCAGGAACGGCGAATAGGTCGCGCGCCGGTCGGGACCGAGCGTCGGCAGGATGATCTCCATCACCCGGTCGTAGTTGGCGAGCATCTTCAGCAGCGTTTCGTCGAACCGGCCGGACTTGTAGTACTCGGTCGAGCTGGCGAACTCGTAGTCGAAGCCGAAATGGTCGAGGAACGAGCGCAAGCGCGCATTGTTGTGCTCGCCGAACGACGGATGCGTGCCGAACGGGTCGACCACCTTGGTCAGCGGCTTGCCGAGATCCTTTGCCAGCAGTTCCTTGTTCGGCACGTTGTCCGGCACCTTGCGCAGGCCGTCCATATCGTCCGAGAAGGCGATCAGCCGCGTCTTGATCTTGTCGTCGGTGAGGACGCGAAAGGCATGGCGCACCATCGTCGTGCGCGCGACCTCGCCGAAGGTGCCGATGTGCGGCAGCCCCGACGGACCGTAGCCGGTCTCGAAGATGACCTCGTCCTTCGGCCGTTTCTTCAAGCGCGCGACGATCTTCTTCGCCTCCTCGAACGGCCAGGCGTTCGACTGCTCGGCGAGGGTCTTCAGGTCTTGCGCGAATTCGGCTTCGGTCATCGACATTCTTCAATCACTCCGGCGCGCAGACATAGGCAAGGGGCGCCGACCCGTCAAATCAGGCAACCAAAATCGGGGTAAATCATGAAATATCTCCCTCGTCCCCGCGCGCGGACATCGGGTTTACCCGATGTCCGCCACCTAAGCGCGCACGTCGGCTACAGCCGACTTGCGATGGGGACCCAGTGCCGACGTGCGCTGTGGAAAGGTCCCGCTGGATTCCCGCTTACGCGGCAAGGAACGGAGTTTGTGGCGGGCTTAGACAAAGTCCGATAGATGCCGTCCCGTGACCACTGGTTCCTCAACGACACAGAAAACGGCCGCCGTGATCGGCGGCGGCCCTGCCGGCCTGATGGCGGCGGAGGTACTCGCGCGCGCGGGGCTGGCGGTCACGGTCTACGACCGCATGCCCGCCGTCGGCCGTAAATTCCTGCTCGCCGGGCGCGGCGGACTGAACCTGACGCATAGCGAGGACCTCTCCGCCTTCCTCGCGCGCTATGGCGAAACCGATCCGCGGCTTCTCCGCGCGATCGAAGCCTTTCCGCCGGAGGCTCTGCGTGCCTGGTGCGAGGGCCTCGATGTACCGACCTTCGTCGGCTCGAGCGGCCGCGTATTCCCGAAGGCGATGAAAGCCTCGCCGCTGCTGCGCGCCTGGCTGCGCCGGCTGATCGATTTCGGGGTGCGCTTCGCGACGCGGCATCTATGGACCGGCTGGGACGCGCAAGGCCGGCTGCGCTTTACGCACGGTGCGGACACGGTGACTGCCACGGCGGACATCACCGTGCTCGCGCTTGGGGGCGCGAGCTGGCCGCGGCTCGGCTCCGACGGCGGCTGGACAGATCTTGTCGCGGCGAAGGGCGTCGCTGTCGCGCCGCTTCAAGCCGCCAATTGCGGTTTCCGGACCGCCTGGAGCGAAGCCTTTCGGCGTTTCGAAGGCGCGCCGCTCAAGCGCATCGCGGTGAGCGCGCAAGGACACACCGAACGCGGTGAAGCGATGATCACGCGCGACGGGCTCGAGGGCGGTGCGATCTACGCCTTGTCGCGCGTGCTGCGCACGGCGATCGCGCGCGACGGCGCCGCCGTGCTTACGGTCGATCTGCGCCCCGACGTGCCGGCCGATGTGCTCGCCGCCCGATTTGCCGCGACGCCGGCCAAGCAGTCGCTATCGAACCGGTTGCGCAAGACGGCAAAGCTCACGCCTGCCGCCATCGGTCTGTTGCACGAGGCGATGGCCGCGCGCGGTGGCAAGCTCGCAACGCTCGACGCGCGAGCGCTCGCGGCGCTGATCAAAGCGGTGCCGGTAACACTCACCGGCGTGCAGCCGGTCGCCACCGCCATCTCGAGCGCCGGCGGCGTGCGCTTCGATGCGCTCGACAAGCATTTCATGGTGCGGGCTATGCCTGGCGTGTTCGTCGCCGGCGAGATGCTCGACTGGGAAGCGCCGACCGGCGGCTACCTGCTGCAAGCCTGTTTCGCGACGGGGAGCGCCGCCGCGCAAGGCGCGCTCGCGTGGTTGCACACGGCATAGAAGTTCCATTGCACACGCGTTTGCCGTCGATTCTGTCGACAACTCTCTTTGAAGTTGTTCACGCGCCACTCCCCCGGTACCGATAGCGGAGCACGTATCGGGGGGCTCCTGTGCGCGGTTTAACATCGATCGTAAGCGCGATTGCCGTGTCTACGGCGGCTGTCATCACCATCGCGCACGCACAAAACGCGCCCGTTGATAGTTGGACGGGCTTTTATTTTGGCACGCATCTCGGCACCGCCGCCGCCTACAACGGCTGGCAAAGCGAAAGCACGGGCGCGCCCTATCTGCAGCCCTTCCCCGACAGCTTCACGAGCGGCGGCGCCCTGAGCGGCGTCCAGTTCGGCTACAACTATCAAGCCGGCAATTGGGTCCTCGGCGCCGAAGCCGATGCGAGCTTCGCCGACATCGAAGGCAGCGCGCGCTGCGGCAAAGGCAATTATGTCTGCACGACGCACGTCGACGCACTGGGAACGTTCGGCTTGCGCGGCGGCTACACCGTCAACGGCCTGCTCCTGTATGGCAAGGCCGGCGGCGCCTGGCTCCATGAACAATACGACACAACGCCGAGCCCCGGTGCCGGTCGACGGAATATCGCGCAAGGTAAGGCGACGCGCCTTGGCTTCATGCTCGGCGCCGGTGTGGAGTATGCGTTCTATCGCAATCTGTCCGCCCGGCTCGAATACAATTATCTCGACTTCAACTCGGGCTCGCTGTCGGCAACCGACCAGAGCGGAGCGACCACCGACTTCGGCGTTCACCAGCAACTTCACCTGATCAAGCTCGGCCTCAACTATAAACTCGGCGAGACCTCGCCGCTCTCCGGCTGGCCGTTGTCTGGCGGCGGCGGCACCGCGGGTCACGACTGGACCGGCCTCTTCGTCGGCGCGCATGCGGGCGGATCGTGGGGCACAACGGACTGGAAATCCGCGGACGGTCGACTCGGGGCGATATCGACGTCGTCCTTCGCGGGCACAGGCACGATGGACGGCCTGCTCGGCGGCCTGCAGGCCGGCTACAACAAGCAGTTCGGCACCATCGTCGCCGGCATCGAGTCCGATGTGAGCTGGGGCAATCTCGACGGCTACGCGAAATGCGCCACGAGCGAATCGGTGCGACCGCTGAGCGTGAACTGCCGCAGTCGCATCAACGTGTTCGGCACCGTCACCGGCCGGCTCGGCGTCACTTACGACAACCTGCTGATTTATGGCCGCGCCGGCTTTGCCTGGGCGCACGAGATGTACGACGCACGACGCGATGCGGCCTATATCTCCGGCAGCGCCATGCGCACCGGTTATGCCGTGGGCTCCGGCCTTGAATACGCGTTCAGCCCCGCCTGGTCCGGCCGCTTCGAATATCGCTACATCGACCTGGGCACGAGCACGGTGGCGCTCGCCGCGAACAGCAATGTCTCGAACGTCTCCCTCGCCCAGCGCAATCATATGGCGACGTTCGCGCTGAACTATCACATCGGTGCCGATGCGGGCACGGGCGCAATGGCCGCCGACTTTCCGGTCAAGGCGCCGCCGGTGTTCTCCGATTGGGAGATGGAGGTCGGCACGCGCCTTTGGTACAGCAACGGCAAGTCGCAGCAGGATCTGTACGACAGCATCAACACGCAGGTTCTCAATTCACGTCTGATCTACGGCGGCATGACGGGACCGTCGCTCGAAGGTTTCGCCCGCTTCGATCACCGGAGCGGCCTGTTCGTGAAGGCGAATTTCGGCATGGGCTCGCTGGTCGACGGCCAGCTTCACGACGAGGATACGCCGCCGGGCACCGTTCCCTACTCGAACACGTCCCACGACATGAGAGACGGCAGCCTGCGCTTCGGCAGCGCCGACGTGGGCTACAGTCTGATCGCGACGCCGGCCGGCCGGATCGGTCCGTTCATCGGTTATCGCTACTTCTATCAGCTCGGCCGCGCCTATGGCTGCCAGCAAGTCGGTCCCGGCACGTTCTGCGTGCCCACGGTGCCGACGAGCAATCTCGCGCTGACGGAAACCGAGCAATGGCGCGGCTTCGCGCTCGGCGTCAACAGCAAGCTTGCGCTCGACAACCGGACGAGCCTCGAGGTGGACGCGGCATGGGTGCCGCTTGCCGACCGGGCCGGCGTCGACAATCACTGGCGGCGCGCCGACATCAATCCGGGACCCGAGAACGGCCGCGCCTGGGGCGCGCAGCTCGAGGGCGTGCTCAATTACGCGCTGACGCCACGCTGGAGCATCGGCGTCGGCGGCCGCTACTGGTTCTTCACCACCACCAACGGATCCGCGCGGTTCCCGGACGCGGCAGAGAGTTCGCCGACGAAGTTCACCAGCCATCGCTACGGCGCCTTCGTCCAGACATCGTACAAGTTCGGCGGTCCGACCGGCACCGCATTGCCGGAAAGCCTGCCGCCGGCGGATTGGAACGGCGTCTATGCCGGTGCGCATCTGGGCGCCGGCTTCGGCCGCAGCACCTGGGCCGATCCCTTCCCGACGCCGGTCACCGGCGATTATACGGTCATGGGCGGGGCGCTCAGCGGCCTGCAGATCGGCATCAACAAGCAGTTCGGCCATTGGGTCGTCGGCGCGGAAGCCGCCGCCTCGCTGGCGCTGCTCGAAGGCTCGAACACCTGCTTCGGCGGCAACCCGATCGCCGCGCTCGCGGCGCTGGAATGCGAGAACCGCACCAGCGGCATCGGCCTGCTGACCGCGCGCCTCGGTTATGCTTTCGGCCGCAGCCTCGTTTACGCGCGCGCGGGCGGCGCGCTGGCGCGCGAGACCTACACCATCAACGCGATCCCAGCCGACGGCGGCATCGACACACAGCGCCGTTGGAACGCCGGCTGGACCGTCGGCGGCGGCATCGAACAGGCCTTGACCGACCGCTGGTCGGTGAATGCCGAGTACAAATATCTCGATTTCGGCTCACGCACCGTGCACTTCAATGTACCGGGCGCGCTCGACGCGGTCGCCGATACGGCGGTCCGCAGTCAGCGACAGATCGTGACGCTCGGCCTGAACTATAAGTTCGGCCAGCCGTAGCGACCGCCGCGCGAGAAACAAAAACGGCGGGACCGAAGTCCCGCCGTTTTGTTCATGCATTGCCGCTCAGTACGGGCTGACCGGGAAATACCGCAGCCACAGATCGGTGAAGCGGCCCTTCTCCCACAGGCGAAACAGCGCCCAGTTGAACGCCTGCCGGAACAGTTCATTGCCGCGCCGGACGGCGATGCCGACGCCTTCGCCGAAGAACCGGCTTTCAAGGTAAGGACCGCCGCGGAAGGCGCAGCAGTTGCCCGAGTCGGTGCCGTTGAGCCAGAATGCAAGCGAGATGCCATCACCGAACAAGAGATCGACCTCGCCCTTCTTGAGCGCCGCGCGCGCGGCATCGGGGTTCGGATATGGCCTGACCTCGGCCTCGGTGAACAATGCCTTGAGATAGGCTTCGTGCGCCGTACCGGCGACCACCGCGATCTTCTTGCCTTCGAGCGCCTCGGGCTTGACCACGTCGATGTCGACGTCCTTGCGCGAGACGAACCGCGCCGGCATCCGGTAATAGGGATCGCTGAAGTCGACCTTCAGCCGCATTTCCGGTGTTTCCGCGAACGAGGCTATCACCGCATCGCCTTCGTTCCTATTCAGCGCGTCGATCAGGGTATCGAAGCGCCGCATCTGGATTGTGCAGGCGACTTTGATCTCTTCGCAGATCAGACGCGCCAGATCGACATTGAAGCCCGCCGGCGTGCCATCGGGCCCCGCGTAATTGAACGGCGGATAGTCGGTCTCGGTGAGGAAGCGAATGATGCTGATGCGCGACAGGTCCGGCCGCTCCGGACGGCGGCGCGGATCCCAGAAGCCTGGCACCGCCAGCGGATCGGCCTTGAGGGCGGGCGTGGCGGGCACCCCGGGTGGCGAAGTCGCGGGCGGCGACACGCGATTGACCGGCGGCGGCGCCGGCTGCGCCCGCGCGGACGCCAGCGGCAGCACGATCAATGCGACAGCCAGGAGCGTCCCGCTCCATCCGCTTTGACCGCTTTGTCGATGCATGCGCCGGCTCTCATCCGCAGATCAGGGCCGCGACCATAGCATCGCCGCGGCGGTGAGCCAGCCATAGCCCCGCCGCAGCAACGCCTCAAGAGGCGGATGTCAGCCGGCCGAGAGCCGCTTCTCGATTTCGTGCACCGGCATCTTGACGAGGTCCTTGTCGACCTCGGCGCGGATCGCGCCTTTCAGACCGTTGGAGTAGGCCGGTCGCAGCATGCCGAGGGCACGCGGCGGCGCGATCATCACCACCGATTTGGTTTTGCCCGCGTTGACCGCGGCATCGAGATGTTGGACGAGCTGCGTCAAGAATGTCTGCTCCGCCTGGTCGTGCCAGTCGGTCTGTCCGACGGAACTGCGGATGACTCCAACCGAGGCGTTCGTGCGGCCCGGCTTGTCGGTTCCTTGCTCGTGCGTTGCGGGGTTCTTCTGCTCGAAGACCTCAATCGTCTTCAAGTTGGGAAACTTGGCGTCACCCACGTTTTCCAACACCAGCGCTTTCGCGCCGTCGCAGACCACCACCCACTCGCCAGTACGGATCGACAAACCAGTCATGAACGTTTCTCCTTCGACTATGCGCACCCTACCGGACGGTTCCGGGTGCGTATTGCTTTGGATCAAACGTCGGGACGCGGGTTTTGTTGCCCGGCGGACAGATCAGTTCGTGCCGTCGAGCAGGCGGCGGGCGATGACCTGCGCCTGAATTTCAGCCGCGCCCTCGAAGATACTGAGAATACGCGCATCGCACAGGATGCGTGAGGCCGGGAATTCCAGCGCGAACCCATTGCCGCCATGGATCTGCACCGCGTTGTCCGCCGCGGCCCAGGCGACACGCGCCGCGAGCAGCTTGGCCATACCGGCCTCCAGATCGCAGCGGCGGCCGGAATCCTTCTCGCGGGCGGCATAATAAGTGAGTTGCCGTGCGATCATGATTTCGGCCGCCATCATCGCGATCTTGTCGGCGACGCGCGGGAAACCGATGATCGGCCCGCCGAACTGCACGCGGTTCTGCGCGTACTCCATCGCCTGCTCCATCGCCGCCTGCGCCACGCCGATGGCGCGCGCCGCGGTCTGGATGCGGGCGGATTCGAAAGTCTGCATGAGCTGCTTGAAGCCAAGCCCCTCGACGCCGCCGAGCAGGTTCTCAGCCTTCACCTCGAAGCCGTCGAAGGCGATCTCGTATTCCTTCATGCCGCGATAGCCGAGCACTTCGATCTCGGTGCCGCTCATGCCCTTGGCCGGGAACGGATTGGCGTCGTCGCCGCGCGGCTTTTCCGCCAGCAGCATCGACAGGCCGCGATGGCCGGGCTCCTTGGGATTGGTGCGCACCAAGAGCGTCATCAGGTCGGCGCGCACCGGATGCGTGATCCAGGTCTTGTTGCCGTAGACTTTGTAGACGTCGCCCTCACGCACGGCGCGCGTCTTGAGCGAAGCGAGGTCCGAGCCCGTGTTCGGCTCGGTGAACACCGCCGTCGGCAGAATGGCGCCGGACGCGATCTTCGGCAGCCATTTGCCTTTCTGGTCCTCGGTGCCGCCGCCCATGATCAGCTCGGCCGCAATCTCGGAACGGGTGCCGAGCGAACCGACACCGATATAGCCGCGCGACAGCTCCTCTGAGACAACGCACATCGACTCCTTGCCAAGCCCCATGCCGGCGAATTCCTCCGGAATGGTGAGACCGAACACGCCGAGCTCGGCCATGTGCGAAATGATGTCGAGCGGAATGTAGCTGTTGGTGCGATGCCAACCCTGCGCGTGGCCGATCACCTCGCTGTCGGCAAACTTACGCATCTCCTCGCGGATGGATTCCAGCGTCTCGTCCAAGCCGCAGAAACCCACGGTCGCGCCATGGCTTTCGCACATCAGCGCGACAAGGCGCGCGCGCCGCTCCGGCGTATTGCCGGTGGCGATGAGGTTTTCGACCGCCGGCGTGATGCGCCCCATCACCTGCGCCATCGACAGGCCGAGATCGCTCGGACGCACCATCTCGCTCTGGCTCATCGGGATGCCGCCGATGAGCTGCGCAATGTATTCGCCGAGCCCGATGCGCACGAGATGCTCTTCGATCTCGCCGAAGGCGCCGTCGCGAACCATGCGCTCCGCATAGGCGGTCAGCTGACGCACGGCTTCGACATAAGTCGCGAACCAGGACAGGCCGTGCGTGGCACGCTGTTCCCGGTCGAACAGACGGCCGACGACACGGTCCTCGACCGCCACCCGCTCCCTCACCTTCGCCACAGCGTCGGCCAACAGCGCATCGAGCGCGGCGGTGGCGTCGCGGGCGAGATCAACGAGTTCGTTGGCGGGGCTGACACGGGACGCGGCGATCGGCATGGGGGCCCTCGGAATGTGCTCGGCGGCGGGTGCTGCGGCCAGAGTACGCGTGCGGTGCACAAAAGCAAAGCGGCATGGATTCTGCCGATTCTGCGTGTCCTTAGCGGCGTCACCCCGCGCAAGTTGCAGCAAAATTAACCATTTCGGGCTTTGATGGCGGCAGCCCCGCTGCGCGGACCAAGCCCCGTCTCAAGGCGAGCCTGCATGCGCCTCCCAATGCCCTCGCTCCTCGGATGGATGGCCCGTCGCTTGGAGTCGGTTTCGGTGCGCAGCCGCATCGCCGCGGTCGCGCTCATCCCGGTGATCGGATTTCTCGCCAACGGCCTCACTTACCTCTCCAGCGAACGCGAGGTCGCGAACGCCTTTCAGACCGTCAAGCGATCGAACGCACTCGCCGAGGCCAGCCGCGACTTCAAGGCGGCCCTGTCGTCCATGCGGCTCACGGTGAAGGACTTCACCGCCAAACCAAGCACGAGCCTTGTCACGACGTTCGAGCATGCGCACACGAACGCGCTGCAAAGTCTCGATGCCGTGGCGAGGTCGATCGATCCCAGCTACGCGCCGTCGCTGGCCATGCTGCGAAAAGACGTCATGGAGTTGCGCGAGAACTTCAGCGAGCTCGTACGCGAGCAGGATACGCTCGGCTTCGACGACGATACCGGTCTTCGCCGTAACCTGCGCGACGCCGGCATTGCCGTCGAGCGGATCATCAATCAGAACATGAGCTGGCTCGCGGATACCGACGCCAAGAAGCTGATGATGGCGTTGCTGATCATGCGGCACCACGAGGCAGACTACCGGCTCAGCCAAAGCGAGTTGGCACGCCAGCAATTCGCCGCCGCCTACAAGTCTTTCAACAACACTTTCGCGCAGATCGACGGCACGCCGGAGATGAAGAATGCGCTCGAGCGGCAGGTAAGGACTTACGCCGACACCTTCAATCAATGGATCGAGGGCTACGGCCGCGTCAATCCGTTGCGCGTGGTGATCGACAGTGACAGCCAACAAATGCTGCCGCGCGCCGATCTCATCAGTGAACGTGCTAACGCGACCGCCGAGGAGGCCTCATCGGCCCTCGCCGCCTCCCAGACGCGCACCCGCACCAGCATTATCGCCTTCGGTACGGCCACCACGGTGCTGGGGCTGGCGCTCAGTTGGCTCATCGGCCGCAGCATCACGGGTCCGCTCAACGGGCTTGCCGGCGCGATGACAAGGCTCGCGTCCGGCGATACACGCGCGCCGATCCCCGCCACCACGGCGAGCGATGAAATCGGCGCGATGGCCCGCACGGTGATCGTCTTCCGCGATTCAATGCTCGAGCGCGAACGCCTGGCCTCGACCCAGGCCGAGGCGAGCCAAATGCAGCAGCAGCGCGGCGCACAGGTCGCGACGGCCATCGACGCGTTCAAGCATTCGGTCGAAAGCGCGCTCGGCAAGCTGCGCGCCACCGCGATGAAGCTCGAAATGAGTTCGTCCGATCTCAACGCCACGGCCGACAAGGTCTCGGCCGAGGCCGATACGGCCACCAGCCGCGTCTCCGCGGCGTCGGAGAACGTCGCCACGGCCGCAAGCTCGGTCGAGGAACTGGCGGCATCGATCGGCGAGATCGCGACGCAAGCCGCCGCGTCGACGGAAGTCGCCGGCCGGGCCGTTTCGGAAGCGCAACGCACGGTCAACACCATGGCCGAGCTGGGACAGGCGGCGACGCGGATTGGCGAAGTGGTCGGGCTCATTCAATCCATTGCCGGTCAGACCAACCTGCTCGCGCTCAACGCGACCATCGAGGCGGCGCGCGCGGGCGAGGCCGGTCGCGGCTTTGCCGTCGTCGCCGCCGAGGTGAAATCGCTCGCCGCGCAGACCGCCAAGGCTACCGAGGAAATCGCCGATCAGATCGGCGCCATCCAGTCGGCCACCGCCGACTCCGCCGATGCGATCGAACAGGTAAATGCGATCATCCGCGAAATGTCGGCGATCGCGACCGCGGTCGCCGCCACGGTGGACCAGCAGAACTCCGCGGTGGCTGCGATCGCGCAAGGCGTCCACCGCGCCTCGACCGAAGCGCGCAGCGGCGCCGAGGCCGTGAGCCGCGTGGCCGGCGTGTCGACCAATGCGCGTGGCACGGCCGCCGACGTCAAACAGCTTGCCGATGCGGTCGCCATCGAGGCCGAGAGCCTGGATTCGGAAGTGCGTCGATTCCTGACCGGCGTGCAGGCGGCGTGAAGGCAAGATGGCAGTGCCGTTATGGTCTTGTCGCCCCCGCGAAGGCGGGGACCGATACGCCTCAGCCTATCGATAGACTGCGGCGTAAGGGCCCGGGCCTCCTTCGCTAGCGCTCAGTCGCCCGGGACGACAGAACACGCCCTTGCAAAGCGCCGGGCAATGGACGATCTGACGGTCAGAACGCTCCGGAGGCGATTCATTGCACCTTCTCAAGTTAGCGGTCCGTGCGGTCATCGACGGCTTCCGGCACTTTCTCGCCGATGACGGCTGGGCCATCGCAAGCCATATCGCGCTCTCCAGCCTCATGGCGCTGTTCCCGTTCCTGATCGTGGTGACGGCGCTCGCCGGTTTCTTCTTCGGCTCGAAGCAGCTCGCCGACGAAGCGGCGCGCATCCTGCTCGAAGCCTGGCCGCAGGAGGTGGCCGCCCCCATCGCGCTCGACATCAGCGGCGTCCTGACCGCGGCGCGCGGCGACGTGCTCACCTTCGGCGTGCTGTTCGCGCTGTACTTCGCCTCCAGCGGCGTCGAGAGCCTGCGCATCGGGCTCAACCGCGCCTACAACATGAAAGAGCTGCGGCCGTGGTGGCTGCTGCGGATGGAATCGATCGTCTACGTGCTGCTCGGCGCCGTCGCAATCCTGGCGTTCTCGTTTCTGGTGGTGCTGGCGCCCTTCATCTGGGCCAAGCTCTTGCAATTCGTACCGAGGCTGGCGCCGTTCAGCGGTATCATCACGCTGGCCCGGTACGGCGTCGCCGCCGTGGTGCTGGTGCTCGCACTTATCATCGTGCACAGTTGGCTGCCGGCCGGCCGGCGCTCGCTCACCGACATCGCGCCCGGCATCGTGGCGACCTTGCTGCTCTGGCTGGGGGCCGGCGCCGCCTTCGGCCGCTATCTGGCCGAATACGCCTTCGCCTATGTGACGATGTATGCGGGGCTCGCCTCGGCGATGATCGCGCTCATCTTCCTTTACGTCTGCGCCTCGATCTTCGTTTACGGCGCGGAGATGAACGCCGTCATCGCCAAGCAGCGCGTGGAGCCCACCACATAGGATGCGCCTCGCGTAACGGCCGCGGTCCGCGACGGCCGGCAACCTCTACGCGCGCTGCCCCAAAATCGTCCCGTCACCCGCACGTTTGAGACGCATTGATCTGTTTGGAAGGTGCGCCGCATCTAGACGAGGGGATGAACGTTGCGCAACCCAGGCCGGACCGCGATTTCCGCATCAGTGGCCGCGCTCGCCGCGGTCTTTGTCGCGCAAACATCGCCCGCTGCCGCAGACGATTGTCTTGCCGCGCCGAAAGGCGCGGCCCCCAGCGGGCAGCATTGGTATTACCATCTCGACAAGACAACCAAACGCAAGTGCTGGTATCTGCACGAGGCGAGTGCGAAGGCCGCGCGGTCCCACGGCACCGCTCGACCGGCGGCCCCCGCCGAGACAGGCCCTTCGGCAGAGCGAACCTCGGCGCCAACGCCGCGTGATGCATCGGCACAGCCGGCCGGTGGCGCATCGAACGGCAATCCCAATCCATCCCGCAGCGACGCCGCCGCAGGCGCCATTACCGCTCCAGCATCGGCCAACACAATCACGGCCCCGCCCCTCCAACCCGCGAGCGAACCGATGGCCGCGCAGGGCGCCGCCACGCCGTGGGGCGCCCCGTCAGCCCCGGCACCGGCCGACGTTCAACGCGGGCCCGCCACACCGGACGACAGCCCGGCAAATGCGGCTTCAACTCCCACCGACACATCCGCGGCAACGACGCCTGACGCCGTCGCCCGGCCCGATGGCGTACCGGTCACAACGTCAACGCCGGCCAATCCTTCGCCCCACTCCGTGGTCCAGGATCTGCTGATCATCGCATTGGCCGCGGGCCTGGCGGGCGCGCTGTCGATCATGATCGCGGTCATCCGCCGACGAAAGCCCGTCACAGCCACGCTCGGCAATTTCATCGAATGGGCGGCAGGGTTGGTCGACACGGCCCTTGCGAAACTTGCGGCTCTCCGCCGGCGGAAGCCCGCTGCACCAACGCCGGCGGCACGCTCCTCTGCCGCGGACATGAGGCCCGATCGTCAGAGTCCCGGCAGACCGAGGCCGCCGAGCCGCGAGGACAATTCATTGCGGCCGGCGCCGACACAACAACCGTCGCTGATCCCGGAACAGCTCACGATGGCGCGGCCGTTCGTTGCGCCGCGAGGGCAAGCGCGCATACATCGGGACCGTCCCGCCCGCGTGGAATAGCGAGCATACGAACAATTCAAACCGCTTCGGATCTCCGACAGATCAGCGCTGGCGCGTCTTCGCCGGTGTCACACCCTGCATGAACAGCTTAAGAGCCCGCTGCAATGCGTCGACCCCGGCCTCGACGTCCAGCTTTTTTGACATGAGCCAGCGGCGCAGCTCGACTTGAAAGATGCTGAAGGCAACCCATCCGATGAAATCGGCGTCCTCGGATGAATGAACCGTCTGCCGATCGATCGCCATTTTGATCACTCGCCCGACCAAGCGAATGACGCGCTCGCGGATGGCCTGAAACTCAGCGGCTTGCCGCCCCGAATCGTAAAACGTCATCTCGCGAAGCATCAGGCGCGACAGCAGCGGCTGCCGGCCGAAGAGTTCGTAATGATGCCGAAACACGGTGATGAGGTTCTGCAGACAGGGCGCATCGTCGCGGATAGCGGCCTCCGCCTTTTCCGTCACGTCCGCGAGATCCTCGTTGGCGATCAGGAATAGCAGATCACGTTTGTTGTCGGCATAAGTGAACACCGTGCCGATGCCGACACCCGCGAGCTGGGCAATCTCCCGCGTCGTGGTGTCGTCGAATCCCCTTTGGATGAACAGCTTTCGCGCCGCCGACTTGATGCGGCGCAATTTCTCGAGCTTGTTCTTTTCACGCAAGCCAAGAAGACCATCGTTCGACGGCCGCAGAGGCTTCTGTTTAGGACGGGTCGGCGACATTCACCCTCGCGAATCCACAGCTTCTCTATAACACACGGCGCCTCCCCCCAACGCGCGGCGGCGGCTACGCGCCCTTCGCAGCCGGCTCGGAGGCCCTTGACTCATAATTGAGCGTGCTCAATTATGAGCGCGATCAAATAAAATGACAATGGCGACTGCGGGCAATGCCGCGGCGCGGGAGAGGAAACGGTCGGCTTTTCCGACAAATGGCGCGCAGCAACGCAGCGCAACAATCTCACGCGCCCCTGCATCCGCACGCGGCCCTAGACGCAATGGGACATCAGAGAATGAGCACGATGGCTACCACGCGAATTTTGAATTCGAGCGACACGCCTCCGACCGAATACGATCGCGCTCCCACCTATTCGCGCATGATCCGCGACAGAGATGTCTACGTTCCTATGCGTGACGGGGTGAAGATCTGCGTCGACATCTATCGTCCCGACACGACCGAGAAGCTTCCGGCGCTGCTCGCCTTCGCCATCTACAACAAGGATATTCAAGGCCCCGACGTTACCGAGACGTTGCCGCCGCAGCCGGCCTGGACACCGCTGTGGACCGGCCCGCAGGAGGCCGGCGATACCCACTTCCTCGTGTCGCGGGGCTACGTTCACATCATCGGATCGCCGCGCGCCGTCGGCAAATCGGAGGGCGGCGGCTCGCGGCAATGGGACAGCTACGACCTCATCGAATGGATTGCCGCACAGCCCTGGTGCGACGGCAATGTCGGCATGGTGGGCATCTCGGGCTTCGGCGCCGAGCAGTTTCATGTCGCCAAACAGCAGCCGCCGCATCTGAAGGCGATCTTCCCGTTCGACCCGCGCGGCGCCTACGGCACGCTCGGCAGCTTCCGCGAGGAATATCCGGGCGGCGTTCTCCACCTCTTCCGTTATCTCGTGGGTCATTTTTCGGCGATGCACCAGCATCGCGGCGCACCGGGCCAACTGCCGGAACCGAAAGAGAGCTATTGGCGGGAGGCGATGGCCAATCCCGACTACCGCATGTACCCGAACGTTTTGAACATGATCGCGCAGAAGGGGCAGCACATGCCGCCCATCTTCGACATGTTCATCGACCCTTACGAGAAACCGGGAACGGTCGAGCAGGCGGAGGCCGACCTCGCGAAGATCAAGATCCCCTTCTATACCGGCTCAGGCTGGTACGGATACACGTACAAGACCCATCTCAACGGCGCGCAGAACTACTTCGCCGCCGCCGATGCCCCCAAGAAACTGATGTTCACCGGCCCCGCTCATCTCGAGCGTCCCTTTCATTCTTTTCATCGCGAGATGCTCCGGTGGTTCGACCACTGGCTGCGAGGGATCGATACCGATGTGATGCGCGAACCGCCCGTCAAGTTCTGGGTGATGGGCGAAAACCGCTGGCGTACGGCGACGAACTGGCCGTTGCCGGAAACGCAATGGACCAAGCTCTACCTTGACAGCTGGGAGCGGCTGAGCGCCGAACCATTCATCCCAAGCAGCGTCGACCAATACGTGCCGCCCGACGCATTCGTGCAGATGCCGCTCACGCAGACGAAGGTCATCCAGAAACTGAGGTACATGACCGATCCGCTGCCCGACGACGTCCTCGTCGCAGGGCCGATGTCGCTGACGCTCTTTGCCGAAATTGATCAGGAGGACACCAACTGGTTCGTCATCGTGAAGGATGTCGGGCCCGACGCGTCCGTGATGAGCGTGCGCGAGGGCGAACGCGAGCCACCGTCCGACCTTCCGGAGCGGGAAGTGACACGCGGGTGGCTGAAGGCATCGCTGCGGCAGACCGATCCTAAGCGCTCGAAGCCGTGGAAGCCATGGCACGTCCTGACACGCGACAGCCGCAAAGCGATCGTGCCGGGCGAGATCAACGAATATCAAATCGAGATCACGGCGACGGCCAACATGTTCCGAAAGGGCCACCGCATCTGCATCGAAATCGCGAGCATGGATTCGCCTACCGGCGTCGCGGGCGCGACCAACGCGGAATACGTGCCCTACCACATCTGCAGCAGCAAAACCGTGATGCATAAAATCTATCACGACGCGGAGCGGCCGTCGCACGTGCTTCTCCCCGTCATCCCGATCTGATGCGCGGCACAAGAACAACAGACAGGTTCAATTATGGAAATTAAGCGGACAACAAGGCGGATCGTTACGGGCCACGATGCGGACGGCAAAGCCGTAGCGCTGTTCGACGGCGCCGTGGAAGCGCATCAGCGAACGCCCGGCGGGAACGCCATCACCATGCTTTGGGTCACGAGCGAATCCCCGGCGGACGTCAATGGCAGCATCGATCGCACAGCGACCAAGGTCGGCGTACCGCCACCGCAGAACGGCTCGATCTTCCGGATCGTCGACTTCCCACCCACTCGGCCGGGAACAGGCCATGTCGACCATGACAAGATCCTGATCGGCATGGGGATCGACCCGGCGACGCAGGGCTACATGCGCCACGCCAACACGCATCGCACCCGCAGCGTCGACTACGCCATCGTTCTCGATGGCGAGATCGATATGCTGATGGACGACACCGAGGTGCACATGAAAGCCGGCGACGTGCTGGTGCAACAAGGCACCAATCATGCCTGGGTGAACAACGGTAGCAGGCCATGCCGCATCGCATTCATCCTCATCGATGCCAATGAACCATCTGCGTGGAAACAAGGCTGGACCAAGTAAGCGTGTCGTGAATCAAAAAGCCCCTCAAAAAAACCGGGGCAATTCAACTGGAGGAGACAAACATGGACGCCGGACGTCGCAGGTTCATCCAATTGGCCGCTAGCGCCGCCTCTCTTTCGATCCTTTCCGGCCCAACGCGGGCCCAGACTTATCCCTCGCGACCGATCACCCTGGTCGTGTTTCTTCCGGCCGGCGCGATCCCCGACGTGATGGCGCGTCTCATCGGAGAGGCGCTGTCGCGGCGTCTGGGGCAGCCCGTCGTCGTCGAAAATCGCTTCGGCGCCGGCGGAAATTTGGCGCTACAAACGGTGGCCCGCGCGCCGGCCGACGGCCATACGCTGTTGCTGCTGGCGTCGCCGCATGCCGTCAACGTATCGCTCTACCCCGACAATCCCGTCACGGTGCTCAAGGACATCGCGCCGATCGCGACGATCAACCGCGATACGTTCGTGCTGACGGTCAACCCGTCGATGCCGGTCAAGACCGTGGCGGAATTTATCGCCTACGCGAAAGCCAACCCGGGCAAGATCAATCTGTCGTCGAACGGCACCGGCAACCTGCCCCACCTCGCCGGAGAATTGCTCAAGATGGCGACCGGCATCGACGTACTGCACGTGCCGTACCGCGGTTCGCCGGCGGCGCTCGCCGCCGTCACGGCGGGCGACGTGCAGGCGCTCATCGACTCGGTCGGAGTGTCGCTGCCGCTGATCAAAGCAGGCAAGATACGCGCGCTTGGCGTGTCCTCGACCGCACGTGTTCCCATGCTGCCCGACGTCCCGACGATTGCCGAAACGGTCCCCGGCTACACCGTCATCGGATGGCTCGGTCTCGGCGCGCCAAAGGGCACGCCCGCGGAGATTATCGACCGTCTCAACAGGGAGACCAATGCGGTGCTGACCGATCCCGCCATAAGGGCGAAGATGGCCGAGTTCGGCAGCGAGCCGTTTACGAGCACGCCGGCCGAGTTCGCCAAGTTCATCGCCGACGATGCCGACAAGTGGGGCAAGGTGGTGAAAGCGGCGGGCATCAAGATCCAGTAGCGCTCCCACCGCCCGGCGCACTCACCTCAGACCGATAGGCGGTAGCGCAGCGGCTTAGCTGCCCACCGCCTCGAGCGTATCCTCGAAAGTCTTGAGCCCGGCGCGCGGCGCGTTGACCAGCACCGCCATGTTGCCGGGCAGGTGCTGGTTCTTCCACATCTTCATGTGCGCGAGCGGGATGTTCTCCCAGGGGAAGACCTCGCTCATGCACGGGTCGATGCGCTGTTCGAGCACGAAGCGGTTGGCTTGGCTCGCCTGCTTCAAGTGCGCGAAGTGCGAGCCCTGGATGCGCTTCTGCCGCATCCAGACGTAACGCGCGTCGAAGGTGATGTTGAAGCCGGTGGTGCCGGCGCAGAACACGACCATGCCGCCGCGCTTGACCACCATGCACGAGACCGGGAAGGTCTGCTCGCCCGGATGCTCGAACACGATGTCGACGTCACGCTTGCCGGTGATGTCCCAGATCGCCTTGCCGAAGCGGCGGGCTTCCTTCGCCCAATCGTTGAACTCGGCCGAGTTGACCTGCGGCAACTGACCCCAGCACTTGAAGTCCTTGCGGTTGATCACGCCCTTGGCACCGAGATTGAGCACGTACTCGGCCTTGGAATCGTCGGAGACGACGGCAATCGCGTTGGCGCCCGAAGCAGCGACGAGCTGGATGCCGAACACGCCGAGCCCGCCGGAGGCGCCCCACACCAGCACGTTATCGCCGGGCTTTAGCGTGTGCGGCGAATGGCCGAACAGCATGCGGTAGGCGGTGGCGAGCGTCAGCGTATAGCAGGCCGCCTCTTCCCAGGAGAGATGCTTCGGCTTGTGCATCAGCTGACGCGACTGCACGCGGCAGAACTGCGCGAACGAACCGTCCGGCGTCTCGTAGCCCCAGATGCGTTGCGAGGGCGAGAGCAGCGGATCGCCGCCGTTACAGTCCTCGTCGTCGCCGTCGTCCTGATTGCAATGAACGATGACTTCGTCGCCGACCTGCCAGCGTTTGACCTTTGAGCCGACCGCCCAGACCACGCCGGAGGCGTCGGAGCCGGCGATATGGAAAGGCTGCTTATGAACGTTGAAGGGCGTGATGGGCTGACCGAGACCGGCCCAGATGCCGTTGTAGTTGACGCCACCGGCCATCACCATGATGAGGACTTCGTCCTCGCCAATGCTCCAGGTCGGCACGACTTCGAGTTGGAAAGATTTATCCGGCGGTCCGTGCCGGTCCTGCCGGATCACCCAGGCGTGCATCTTCTCGGGGACATGCCCGAGCGGCGGGACTTCGCCGATGCCGTACAAATCCTTGACGGACGTAACACTTCGTCGGGGCGCGACAGCCGGCATTCCGCAGTCTCCCTAGGTGCTCATTTTAAAGCAGTGTGACCCAAGACATGCTGCAACGCAATATAGAACTCCGCGACAAAGCCGCCGTTCCATCGGCCGGTCCGACCGGCGCATTCAAAATCGTCGATGAATCCGGGCCTCCCGTGGCGCGGTTAGTTGCGTCGGAACCTATCCCAGGTCCCCGCCGATCGGCCTAGATACATATTGCGTTGCAATAGGAAAGGCGGCACGCTGTCGTCCAACGGACACCGCCAAAAAAAGCGCGACATGACCCGCGAGACGATAAAGCGCGATAAGCCGTGGATTTTCAGAACCTACGCCGGTCATTCGACGGCGACGGCGTCCAATGCGCTTTATCGCAAGAACCTGGCCAAAGGTCAGACCGGCCTTTCGGTCGCGTTCGATCTGCCGACGCAGACCGGTTACGACAGCGATCATGTGTTGGCGCGTGGCGAGGTCGGCAAGGTCGGTGTCCCGATATGCCACCTCGGCGACATGCGCGCGCTATTCGACGAGATACCGCTCGCCTCGATGAACACGTCGATGACCATCAACGCCACCGCGGCGTGGCTGATGGCGCTTTACATCGCGGTGGCGGACGAGCAAGGCGCGCCGCGCACGAGCCTGCAAGGCACGATCCAGAACGACATCATCAAGGAATATCTCTCGCGCGGCACCTATGTGTTTCCGCCCAAGCCGTCGCTTCGGCTGATCAAGGACGTGGCGATCTTCACCACGTCCGAGCTGCCGAAATGGAATCCGATGAACATCTGCAGCTATCATCTGCAGGAGGCCGGCGCGACGCCGGTCCAGGAGCTCGCTTTCGCGCTCGCCACCGCGATCGCCGTGCTCGATACGGTCAAGGCGTCGGGCGAGGTCGATCAGGAGAAATTCGGCGAGGTGGTCGGCCGCATCTCGTTCTTCGTCAATGCGGGCCTGCGCTTCGTCACCGAAATCTGCAAGATGCGCGCCTTCGTCGATCTCTGGGACGAACTCACGCGCGAGCGCTACGGCGTTACCGATCCGAAACAGCGTCTGTTCCGCTACGGCGTGCAGGTGAACTCGCTCGGCCTCACCGAGCCGCAGCCCGAGAACAACGTCGCGCGCATCCTCATCGAGATGCTGGCCGTCACGCTGTCGAAAAAAGCGCGCGCCCGCGCCGTGCAGCTGCCGGCCTGGAACGAGGCGCTCGGCCTGCCGCGGCCTTGGGATCAGCAGTGGTCGCTGCGCATGCAGCAGATCCTCGCCTACGAAACCGATCTGCTCGAATACGGCGACATCTTCGACGGCTCCGCCGCGATCGATCGCAAGGTCGAAGAACTCAAACGCGAAGCCAAGGAAGAGCTGCGCCGCATCGAGGAGATGGGCGGCGCGGTCGCCGCGGTCGAGAGCGGCTACATGAAGCAGCAGCTCGTCGAATCGAACACCGCGCGGCTGGAAGCGATCGAACGCGGCGAGCATACGGTCGTCGGTGTCAATCGCTTCACCGAAAGCGAGCCGTCGCCGCTGACCGGCGGCGTCGAAGCCATCATGACCGTCTCGGAAGAAGCCGAGCACGATCAGATCGCACGCCTGAAAGCCTGGCGTGCCGCGCGTGACGACAAAGCGGTCGCGGCGGCGTTGGCCGCGCTCAAGCGCGCGGCGCAGAGCGGCGCCAACATCATGCCGCCATCGATCGAGTGCGCCAAAGCCGGCGTCACCACCGGTGAATGGGGCTGGACGTTGCGCGAAGCCTTCGGCGAATATCGCGCGCCGACCGGCGTTGGCCGCGCGATGCGCAACGACGTCGAAGGCCTGGACGACCTCCGCGCCGACGTCGACCGTGTGTCGAAGAAACTCGGCCGTCGCATGACCTTCCTGGTTGGCAAGCCCGGCCTCGACGGGCATTCGAACGGCGCCGAACAGATCGCCGTGCGCGCGCGCGACGCCGGCATGCAAGTCGTCTATGAAGGCATCCGCCTGACGCCGGAAGAGATCGTCGAAGCGGCGCGCAAGGAGAAGGCGCATGTCATCGGCCTCTCCATCCTGTCGGGCAGTCATCTGCCGCTGGTGAAGGATGTCGTCGGCCGCATCAAGGAAGCGGGGCTCGATGTGCCCGTCGTCGCCGGCGGCATCATCCCGCCGGAAGACGCGGCCGAACTGGAAAAGGTCGGCGTCGCCGCGGTCTATACGCCGAAGGACTTCGAGCTCAACCGCATCATGGGCGATCTGGTGCGGATCGTGGAAGCCAAGAACGGCCAGACCAACGCGTAAGCGTTGCGCGCCTTAACTGAAGCTGGCCAGCGCCTCGGCCAGCTTGCGCGGGCTCACCGGCTTGGTGAGATAGAAGTTCATGCCCGCCGCACGCGCCGCGTCTTCGTCGTCCGCCCGATCGCGGCCGGAGATGCCGATCACCGGCACCTGCCCTCGCACATCAGGCAATGCGCGGATGCGGCGCGTCGTCTCGAGGCCATCGATGCCGGACAAGGTGACGTCCATCAACACCGCGTCGTAACCACCGCGCCCGATGGCTTCGATCGCCGCATCGCCGCTCTCGACGAAATCGACGCGATGGCCAAACTCGCGCAGGATCGTGTTCATCACCACTCGGCCATACGGATTGTCTTCGACGCACAACAGTTTGAGCGCACGGGCCGGCGTCTGTGACGTACTGCCCTGCGCGTTGCGCTCGCGCGCGGCGGCCTCGACCAGCGCGGTGAGACGAAAGGTGCTGCCTTTGCCAGGCTTGCTGGTGACCGTGAGATCGCCGCCCATCGCCTTGGCGATGCGTTTGACGAAGGTGAGGCCAAGCCCCGCGCCGCCATAGCGCCGCGCGATGTCTTCGCTCGCCTGCGCAAACGGGCGGAACAGCCGCTTCAGTTCGGCCGCCGTCATGCCAATGCCGCTGTCGCCGAAAGTGAACACCAGCCGCAGACGGCCGCGCGCCGCTTTCTCCGCCGCGGCAGTGAAGCGGACACCGCCGTCATGCGTGAACTTCACGGCGTTGTCGGCGAGATTCTCGAGCGCGGCGCGCAACCGCAACGCATCGCCAGCCACGAGCGGCGGAAGCTCTTCCGCGATCGCGACCTCGGCGCTCAGCCCCTTGCCGCCGGCGCGCGCCGCTATCGCTTCACCCACCGCCTCGGCCAAAGCGCGCGGTGAGAACGGCTCCGGCCGCAGCACCAAGGATGCCGCTTCGCCCCTGACAGCGTCGACGATCAGCGTCGATAGTCCCGCGAGGTGCTCGGCGCCGCTCTTGATCGCCTGCGCCCATTCGCGCTCGCGGTCGCCGAGGTCGGACGCCGCCAGCAACTCGGCAAGCGCCACGAGACCGGTCAGCGGCGTGCGGATGTCGTGCGCAATGCCGGCGAGCGCCGCCTCGACCGCCCGCGAGGCCGGCACTGTCGCGCGCGCGCGCCGGCGCGCGGGCGCACGGTGCCGCCCGGACTTGAGTTTTCGCTTACGTTTCGCCATCGCCCCACCTGCAGGGGCACTTTCGCACGCCCGGCAGTCTCAATCGAGACCAACTAACCGCCGAACGTCCCCAGCGGTTAATCCCCGCGCCCGCAGTTCCCGCAGGCCGGTCGCCTGGGTGGACTTCGACAGCTTGCGGCCATCAGGGTCGAGCACCAGCCGGTGATGGTGATAGCGCGGCGCCGGCAGGCCGAGCAGGGCCTGCAGGAGACGATGCACCGCGGTGGCGTGGAAGAGGTCCTGGCCACGCACCACATCGGTAATGCCCTGCGCGGCGTCGTCGGCCGCCACCGCCAGATGATAGCTCGTGGGCGTGTCCTTGCGGGCCAGAACGACATCGCCCCAGGCGGCCGGATCGGCGGCGATCGTTCCCGTCTCGCCGGCCGGGCCGGTACCCGTCTCCTGCCAGGTCAGCGCATCGACGCGGGCCAACGCTGCCGCCATGTCGAGCCGCAGCGCGTAGGGCGCCCCGGACGCCAGCCGGCGCGCCCGTTCGTCTGACGGCATGTCCTTCGCCGCGCCAGGATAGAGCGGCGCGCCGTCGGGGTCGCGCAGCCAAGGCGCCTGCGCTTCGCGCGCGGCGACCATGGCCGCAATCTCCGCCCGGCTCTCGAAGCTTGGATAAACTAGGCCCTGCGCCTCCAGTTTGGCGAGCGCCGCCCGGTAGTCGTCGAAATGCTCGGACTGCCGCCGCACCGGCCCGTCCCACGTTATGCCGAGCCAAGCGAGGTCCTCGTAGACCGCCTGCTCGTATTCCGGCCGGCAGCGGCTGGCATCGATGTCCTCGATGCGCAGCAGGACGCGGCCGTCCGCCTGGCGGGCCATGTCCGCGTTCAGCAGCGCCGACAGCGCGTGGCCGAGGTGCAGATAGCCGTTTGGCGATGGGGCGAAGCGGAAAACGGGTGGCGACATGAATCCTCAGGGCGTCATCGTCCGCGAAAGCGGACGATCCAGTACTCCGAAGCGCTTGCGAGTCCAACCGGTGCCGCTGATTACTGGATGCCCGCTTTCGCGGGCATGACAGCGGAGGCACGTGGATCGCCCGCTTTCGCGGGCGATGACAGCCAGGTAAATTGAGAGGGCAAGACAGAAGAGCATGACCCACTTCCTCCGCAACCAGGCCGATCTCGAAGCCGCGCTCGCCGAACTCATCCGGCACGACCCGCGCCTGCAGCCGGTCGCCGAGAAGGCCGGTCCCTTCGATTTGCGTCAGCGCGAGCCGGGCTATGCCGGCCTGTGCGCGATCGTCTGCGGCCAGCAGCTGTCGACCGCGAGCGCCGCGGCCATCCGCGCGCGCCTGCTCGCCGCCTTTCAGCCCTTCCACCATGACACCGTCCGCAAGGCGCGCACCGACAAGCTGAAACGCCTCGGTCTGTCGACGGCCAAGATCAAAGCCATCCGTGAGATCGGCAAAGCCGTGGCGGACGGCGCGATCGACCTCAACGCGGTCGGCGAGATGGATGCCGACGTCGCGCATCAGGCGCTCGTCGCCTTGCACGGCATCGGGCCGTGGACAGCGGACATCTATCTGCTGTTCTGTCTCGGCCATGCCGACGCCTTTCCCGCCGGCGATCTGGCCGTGCAGGAAGCGGCGCGCATCGCCTTCGATCTGCCCAAGCGGCCGGACGCGAAGGCCCTCACCAAGCTGGCCGAAGCCTGGCGTCCCTGGCGCGGTGTGGCCGCGCATTTGCTGTGGGCCTACTATCACGTCGTCAAACGGCGCGAGGGCATCTCGCTCGAACCGGGTAAAGCGAAGCCCAGAGCCAAGAGCAAGACGAAGACCAAGACCAAGACCAAGTCGGCGCCGAAGAAACCGAAGAAGCCAGCGATAGCGAAGAAAGCGAAAAGGAAGAAGACGAATGGTTGAACTCAACGGCCCGCGCCTGGAGCCGCTTTCTGGACAGGCGCGCCAACTCGTCGTCTTCCTGCATGGCTATGGCGCCGACGGCAACGACCTCATCGAGATCGGCCGCGCCTGGCAGCCGCTCATGCCGGACGCCGCTTTCGTGTCGCCGCATGCGCCACGTCCTTGCGGACAAGCGCCGATGGGCCGGGAATGGTTTCCCCTCACCTTCCGCGATCTCAACGAGCGCTGGACCGGCGTGAACGCCGCGGCGCCGGTGCTCAACGCCTTCCTCGACGCCGAACTGCAGCGCCACAACCTGCCCGGATCGGCGCTGGCGCTGGTCGGCTTCAGCCAGGGCACCATGATGTCGCTGCATGTGGGCTTGCGCCGCGCCGAAGCGCCGGCCGCCATCGTCGGTTACTCCGGCATGCTGGTAACGCCGGAGAGCGATGCGGAAATGGAACGGTTCGCCGCCGACATCCGCGCGCGTCCGCCGGTGCTGCTGGTGCACGGCGATTCGGACGACCTCATTCCGGTGCAGGCGCTCTTCCACGCGGCGCAAGGCCTCGCCGCGCTCGATGTACCGGTGGAATTCCACATTTCCGCGGGGATCGGCCACGGCATCGACCAGGAAGGCCTGCGCCAAGGCGGTGAATTCCTGGCGCGCCGTTTCAACCGGCGCGCCACGCCCTGAGAATCGATTTCGGGCAGACCCGAGATGGAGCGCCAGCAGTTCAAAAACACCTGATAAAGTGGGGCTTGCGCTCGCCCCCACATCTACTTCACAATCTCGTCACGGTGCTCTATTAGTAGAGTGTTCGCTGCGTGGCGGCAGCCTCAGGAGGTCGAGGAGCGTCACTTTGAACGTGCACGTTTCGTCCAGCGGGTTTCCCGCGCTGGTGCTCAACGCGGACTTCCGGCCGTTGAGCTACTACCCTCTATCGCTTTGGTCCTGGCAGGACACGATCAAAGCGGTATTCCTCGAACGCGTGAACATCGTCGCCAATTACGACCACGCGGTTCGAAGTCCAAGCTTCGAAATGAAGCTTCCCAGCGTGGTGTCCTTAAAGACCTTCGTCAAACCTTCGACGCACCCCGCCTTCACCCGCTTCAACGTCTTTTTGCGCGACCGCTTCTCCTGCCAATATTGCGGCGACCGCGACGACCTTACTTTCGATCATTTGATACCGCGTTCGCGCGGCGGCCTGACCACCTGGGATAACGTGATCACCGCCTGCTCGCCCTGCAATTTGCGCAAGGCCAATCTGACGCCCGACGAAGCCCGGATGTTTCCGTCGCATTATCCGTTCCAGCCGACGGTGCATCAGCTGCACAAAAACGGCCGGCTCTTCCCGCCGAACTATCTGCACGAAAGCTGGGTCGACTATCTCTACTGGGACAGCGAACTGGAGCCTTGAGGCTCCCCGCGGCCACATCATCATCGTGGCGGCACACGGTTCAGCTTCCGCCATCCCGCCGGCGCGGTGTCAGTATCGGTGCCAACCACCGCTCCTGCGGCGTTCGTCCAGTAATACTTGCTACCGAGCGCGACGGTGTACTCGGTGCCGGTTACCGGGTCGGCATAGATGTCGATGCCGAGACGAGCGCGCGAGCCTTCTTCCATGACACGATCAATCGCCGCCCCGCGCTCGGCCCAACCGCGCATGATGATGTCTGAAATCGCCGCGTTGGTCGCCGTGGTGATCTGGGACACCGCGGCATTGGTGCCGTGCTGACGCTCGACCCAGCCGGGATCGAGTCGCGCTGTGCCGACCATGCGCGCCAACAGCCCGGCTGCCAGACCCGAAAGCTGCGCCGGCGCGAGAAAGGCCACGATCTGATCGGCCCACCAAAGGCCTTCCGCCTGACTGCCGACACGATTGACGCCCGTCTGCACATAGGCCGTCATCGCCACGCCATTCCGGCGACATGAGAAGACTGCATCACCTTCGTCCCGATGCATGCCGAGCGCGCTAACATAGTAATTCGTCGTCTGTGTCAGTTCTGGCAGCGCGCGACCGGAGACCTGCCGGATGTCGCTGCACAGCGAGGCGAGCTTGGTCTGCCCCCATGCGCCCGAATATTGCGCGCCATCGCGATAACGCGCCACTTTATAGAAGGTGATACCGGTCGGGCTGTAGTCACGTCCTTCGTAGAAGCCGGCACCGGCAAGCGTCGGCGTCGGCAAGATGAAGAACGGCTCTGCCGGATCGTTGATGGCGAGAATTGTGTTGCCGTCAGGCGACGTGACCCGTAGCCAGAACCGATATTGCAGCGCGTTCCAGCGGGCGGTGCCGCCCTCGACCCGCCAGTACCGCGGCACGTCGATGGTGAAAGCACGCTCCTGCGGGTCGGTAAATCGCACCCAATCCTTTACGATGGGAACGACCGCCACCGGTTCGGCGGCACGCGCGGCAGCCGTCACGGCCCCGAGCGATGCCAATACCATAATGACGATCCGTCTCATGGTCATTCCGACCCGACCGTGCAGCACACCGACGTCGATCTTCTAAGATATCGAGACGGACTCCCGTTTCATCGACATTGATATTTCGCAAGCGTCACTCGCGCATTGCGCGGCGCGGCGCGGGGCGACAAAAAAGCGAACCTTCGTTCGGCCGGCCGTCGCATGAGTTGACCAGCATCAAAAGCCGCACCTCGCACTCGCGCTATCCAGTTACCGGGGCGCAGGGATGGTGCGATGACTATGCCTTCTGGATCGACCGTGTCGCGTAGCGATGCCGCTCCGCCGGTCACGTTGGTGCCAAAGCCAGCCGCTGCCCCCGAACCGCCGAGACGGCGACGCCGATGGCTCGCTGGCCTGATCGTCGCCATCGTTTTGGCTGCCGTTGCTTTCGCGGCATGGCGCTGGTGGACCGCCAGCCCGGCGGTGCAATACACCGAAGCCGCCGTCAGCCGCGGCGATGTCACCCGCACGGTGACTGCGACCGGCACCGTCAACCCGGTGCTGACGATCATCGTCGGCAGCTACGTGTCCGGCGTGATCAAGGAGATCCACTGCGATTACAACACGCAGGTCAAAGTCGGACAGGTCTGCGCCAAGATCGATCCCGCGCCGTATCAGACCGTCGTCGATCAGAACAAAGCCAACCTTCTCGTCGCGCAAGCCCAACTCGAAAAGGACAAGGCCAACCTGGCTTACGCGCGGCTCAATTACGACCGCAATGCCAGGCTGGCGCTGACAAGCGCGGTGTCGAAAGACACGCTCGACAATTCCAAGAACGCGCTCGACCAGGCGACCGCGCAGGTCGGCGTCGATCAGGCGACCATCGCCCAGCGTCAGGCGCAACTCGCCGCCGCGCAGGTCAACCTCGACTACACCAACATCGTCTCGCCGGTGGATGGCACGGTCGTGTCGCGCAACGTCACCGTCGGCCAGACGGTGGCCGCGAGCTTCCAGACGCCGACCTTGTTCCTGATTGCGACCGATCTCACCCAGATGCAGGTCGATACCAATGTCAGCGAGAGCGACATTGGCGGCATCAAGGAAGGCAACAAGGCGACCTTCACCGTCGACGCTTTCCCGCGCCGGATATTCCAAGGCGCAGTCACCCAGGTGCGTCAGTCGCCGCAAACGGTGCAGAATGTCGTCACCTACGACGTGGTCGTCGGCGTCGACAATTCGCACTTGTCTTTGAAGCCCGGCATGACCGCCGACACCCGCGTCATCATCGACGCGCGCACCAATGTGCTGCGTGTGCCGAGCCAGGCCTTGCGCTACGCCCCGCCTGGGGCGCCGCGCCTCGAACAGGGCCGCGGACATCAAGGCCGCGTCTTTATTCTACGCAACGGCGCGCCCACGGCTGTCGCCGTGACGGCCGGTCTCGACGATGACACCTTTGCCGAGATCGTCAGCGGCGACATCAAGGAAGGCGACAAGGTGATCGTCGCCGAGCAGCGCGGCACGGCCAAATCGTCATTGCCGGTCCCGCGGTTCTGAGCGTCGCCATGAGCGAACCCATCATCCGACTGGAGCACGTGTCGCGGACCTACCATGTCGGCGACATCGACGTGCACGCCTTGCGCGACGTCAGCCTGACGGTCAATGCCGGCGAGTTCGTCGCCATCATGGGCGCGTCGGGCTCCGGCAAATCCACCTTAATGGCCGTACTCGGCTGCCTCGATCGTCCGAGCGGCGGCCGTTACTTCTTCGAGGGCATCGACGTCGCGCAACTCGGCGAGCCGGAACGCGCGCGGCTGCGCAGCGAGCGGCTCGGCTTCGTGTTCCAGAGCTTCAATCTGCTGGCGCGCACGAGCGCGATCGAGAATGTCGCGCTGCCGCTGTTCTACGCCGCCAGCGGCCCCGAGAGCGCCACGGCGCGGACCGAGCGGGCCCGCGCCGCGCTGAAGCTCCTCGGCCTTGGCGAACGCGAGAACAACACGCCGGGGCAGCTCTCCGGCGGTCAGCAGCAGCGCGTCGCCATCGCCCGCGCGCTCATCAACGAGCCCGGCCTCCTGCTCGCGGACGAGCCCACCGGCAATCTCGATACCCGCACCTCGCACGAGATCATGGAGACGCTGGCACGGCTGAACCGCGAGCACGGCGTCACCGTGATCGTCGTCACGCATGAGTCGGATATCGCCGCCTACGCCGATCGCACCATCACGATGCGTGACGGGGAAATCGTTTCCGACCTGCGCAACCCGAAGCCGACCAAAGTGCCGCTCACGGCGGCGGCCGGCGCCATCGCGCCCGCGCACCGCGCCGCCGGCGCCATCGCCCGGCACACGCATACGGCGTGGGCCTTCGGCCGGATGATCGTCGCCGCCGCGTTGCAGGCGCTTCACCGCAACATGATGCGGTCGGCGCTGACCATGCTCGGCGTGTTCATCGGCGTCGCGGCGCTGATCGCCATGGTCGCCGTCGGCCAGGGCGCCAACGAAGCGGTGCGCAAGCAGATCGAAAGTCTCGGCACCAATCTGGTGGTCGTGCTGCCCGGCGCCCGTACGATGGGCGGCGCGCGCGGCGGCTTCGGCAGCGCCTCGACGTTGACGGTCAACGACGCCATCGCGATCCGGCGCGAGTCCACCGCCGTGAGCGGCGTCAGCTATCTCATCCGTCAGTCCGGCCAGACGCAATATGCCAACCAGAACTGGACGACGAGCATCCAGGGCGTAAGTCCGAACTACCCGCCGATGACCAACTGGCGCATCGAGAGCGGGCGCGGCATCGACGACGACGATGACGCTAGCGCGGCGCTGGTCGTCGTCATCGGCAAGTCGGTGCAGCGGCAGTTGTTCGGCGAAACCACCGATCCGATCGGCGCGCTGATCCAAGTCAAGAACGTGCCGATGCGGGTGATCGGCGTGCTCGCCAGCAAGGGGCAGACGCCGTTCGGCACCGACCAGGACGACGTGGTGATGATCCCGTTCAACACCGCCGAGCGCAAGGTGCTGGGCGTCGCCGCGCCGACGCAGACGCAAGCCCAGCTCAACTGGATCTATCCTGACCCGCCGAACCCCTACGCACTCACCACGCACCTGACCGGTTACGTCAACCAGATCTTCCTGCAGGCCGCGAGCGGCGCCAGCGTGCAGCCGGCGGTCGCGCAGGCGACCGATATCCTGCGCCGCCGGCACCGTATCAAAGCCGGAAGCGATGACGACTTTTCCGTCCGCAATCTGAGCCAGATCGCGGAGACCGCCGAGAGCTCGAGCCGCATCATGGCGCTGCTGCTCGCCGCCGTCGCCTCCATCTCGCTCGTCGTCGGCGGCATCGGCATCATGAACATCCTGCTCGTCTCGGTCACGGAGCGCACGCGCGAGATCGGCTTACGCATGGCCATCGGCGCGCGACGCATTCACGTGCTGTTGCAGTTCCTGGCCGAGGCGGTGTTGCTCAGCATCACCGGCGGCATCGCCGGCATCGTGATGGGTGTCGCCTTCTCGCTCGCCATCTCATTGCTCGCGGGCTGGGCGGCACCGATATCGTTGATGGCGGTCGCCGGCGGCTTCCTGTTTTCGGCCGCGGTCGGCATCTTCTTCGGCTATTACCCCGCGCGCAAAGCGGCCGGCCTCGATCCGATCGAGGCGCTCAGATACGAATAGCGTGACCCGCGCGCCTGATCAGCGGCCCGGCAGCATGCGGCCGAGCGTTCCGTCGCGCCGGACGAACTGGTGGTAGAGCGCCGCTGCGACATGCAGGCCGACCAGCGCGAGCAGCAAGTAGTTCGACAGCAGCGCGTGCACGTCGCCGGTCCAGCCCCACGCCGGATCGCGTGGCGCGACCAGCAGGGGCAGTTGATGGCCAAACATGACGATCGGCATGTTGCGCCAGGAGGCATTGATCCAGCCCAGGATCGGCAGCGCCAACAAGAGCACGTAGAGCAGCCAGTGCACGATCCGCGCGCTCGCCGTCTGCCACGGCGGCACGCCGTCGATCGGCGCCGGTTCCGGATGGGTCAGCCGCCAGGCCAGCCTGACGACGGCGACCGCGAGGATGACGACGCCGATGGTGAAATGCAGGCTGATGAGGCTGCTCATCGCCGTATTGCGGCCGATATGCGGCATCGACCACGCGGCATAGAACTGGCCGATCAGCAGGGCCACGATCAGCCAGTGCAGGAACTTCGCTGTGCCGGTGTAGCCGCGCGTCATTGGATTACCCTCTTGCGGTGGAACGACACCGCCCCCATATGCGTTCAATCGTCGTTGTTGAGCGAGCAATCGTTCCTTCGACCCACGCTGCTAGGCCGAGCCTGGCGGGCGTTGACGACCACGATGAGCAGGCGTCGCCGGATGTACGCGCGCCTTGCGTCGTGGTCGTTCTCATTTCTCGTCGGCGCGCGCGTAGACGGCTTTGGCGCCCCAGGCGGCGACGGCCACCATTACCAGCGATACGAGCACGTTGTATCCCGGCAATGAAATGCCGAAGAGACGCCAAGCCGCTTCGTCGCAGCGGACGACGCGGATGCTCTGCAGGCTCTTCATGAGGTCGCCGGTCGAGCCGATCGCGTTGATCGGGCCGCTGCAATCGGTCGGACCGGCCCAGAACTTCCATTCGACGCCGGCATGGTAGGCGGCGAGGCCGGCGTCCCACAGCATGGCCGCGGCGATCGCCAGGAAGCCCAACATGAGCACCTTGCGCGCGGCGCCGTAGCCGGCGCCGAGCCAGAGCAGCGCCGCGAGCGGCGCGCTGAAATAGTAGGGTATCCGCTGCTCGAGGCAGAGCGGGCACGGCGGGTATCCCAGCACGTACTGAAAGAAGAAAAAGCCGGCGATGGTGGCAAGCGCGATCACGAGAAGCGCCGCGGCGGCGGCGCGCGGCGGATCGGCGCGGACAATAGCTAAAGTGTCTGTCATGGGGATGGATGCGCGATGTGGGTCGGTAGAAGCACTCTTGTCGGGGGCAAATGCGTCCGCTTCATGGACTGGCGTCCGTTGCCTGTGCCGTCGTGCCCTTGCGGCAAGCCTTAGCCCGCGTACCGGGCTTTCACAATAGAACCGGCTTCACAATAGGCCCGGTCGCGACCTCGCGGGCGGTCACGAATTTGTGCCTGCCGCCGCCACACCGGCTCCAGGCAAGGTTTGGCTGTTACCCGTCGCAATATTGTCTTTTGCCGGGAAGGCCATGGCCGACACACAAGCCAGCGACGTCCCTGCGCCGGCGGCGACCGCACCGGCCGCCGCGAAGGCGAATGCCTCGAAACCGACGGACACGCGTCAAGCACGGCCGTCGGTCAAGAACGCGGCCAGCACGGCGGCGACGCTCGACGAACGACTCGCCCGTGAAGCGCTCGCCAGCCTGAAAAGCGCGCGGACCGCGGCGCGCACCGAAATCGTCAGCCCCAAACCGCGCATGCCGGTGCCGTCGACGACGATCGTGGTCAAACCGGCGCCGTCGCAGGCCTGGAAGGGCCCTTTCGTTACGCTGGCGATGCTGGTCTGCATCTGCACGATCGTTTGCGCCGGCACCCTCGCCTATCTGCTGATGCGACCGGCTCCCATCTCGACGGCGGCCAATGCGGAGCTGCGCCATCTCCGTGACACCGTCGCGCAGCTGCAGCGCAATGTGTCGGCCCTGTCGAACGACATCGCGTCGACCAGCAGCGCCCTCGACGCGGCCAGCAAAACCGCGAGCGATCGTTATGGCCGCGTCGCGCAAAATCTCGATCGTGTCGAGCGCGCCCAGTCGGCCACGGCGAACCAAATCGAGCGCCTGTCGGTCGAACGGACGCGGGCCACTCAAACGCAGCAAGCGGCCCTGGCTCCGGCTCCCGACGTCACCGGCAGCATCAAGCCGCAGCAGAAGCCGCAAACCGCCGGCGCGCGCCGCGGCAATGCCATTCCCGGATGGTCGGTGCGCCGCGCCTATGAAGGCGTCGCCATTCTTGAAGGCGCCCCCGGCGTCGTCGAGGTCGTCCTCGGACAGGACGTTCCCGATCTCGGCCGCATTCAAGATATCAGGTTCGACAGCGGCCGCTGGACGGTCTGGACAAGCAAGGGCGTCATCCGCTCACGCTGAGCCGCCCTCGCGGCGGGGCACCGACGTCAGAGCTGGTATAAAATCTGGTCGGCCCAGAAACGTTCAAGGCGACGCAGGAGGCCGTTCAGCGCCTTCAGATCTCCCGACGAGACCCCGGCAACGCGTTCGACCGAAGCGATCTGGTGGTCATAGACGACATCGATGATGTCACGCACTTCGCCGCCCTTCGCGGTCAGCTTGATCACGATCGAACGACGGTCGCGCTCGGAGCGCTGCCGATCGAGAAAGCCCGTCTCGACGAGACGCTTCAAATTATACGAGACGTCGGAACCGCCATAATAGCCACGCGTGCGCAGCTCCGCGACCGTGAGCTCGCTATGACCGATATGGTAAAGAAGAAAGGCCTGCGCGGCATTGACGTCGTTGCGGCCGAGACGGGTCAGCTCCGCATCGATCACGTCGAGCAGCCGCCGCCGCATCCGCTCGAGGAGCATGACACTTTCGCCATAGGCCTTATGGATTTGCGAGGCGTGAAACGAAAGTGAGTCGGAAAAGTCGATCGTAGCCGTAACGGCGCTCATGATAATGCTCTTTCTTTCCTAGAAAGGGTCGGTGGCGGACTTAAATACCGGCAACGGAACTTTTGGTTTCTGCGTCTGAAAATCGGCTTAAACGATGCGCGCAAATTGCATCTATCTGTGTATGCATAATTCCAATCACGAAACGCGCGCGACATCGCTAAGCGCGCGTTGATGCGAGCCATCCCTATCGACTAAAATTTTCGATGTCGGGTCGCGTGCAGCGCGAACGAGAGCGCGTTTCGCGCAACTCTCGTCGAATTTTACGAACCGCGCCGGTTCACTTGCGCGTCGTTCGGCTCAGTTGTCCTGCCTCAGATCGCCATCCGGCGCGGCTTCCACCGCTTCGAGGGCGATCGCACGGCGCAACGTGCGGATATGCACGTTGTAGCGCGCGGCGACGACGCTGAGCGGCTGGCCGCCTTGAATGATGTGCACCGCCTCTTGCTTCTGCGCCGCGGTTAACGCCGGCGGCCGGCCCATGCGCGAGCCGCGGATGCGGGCGGCAAGCATGCCGGCGCGCGTGCGTTCGCTGATCAGCGAGCGCTCGAACTCGGCCAGCGCCGCCATCATGTGGAACACGAGCCTGCCGCCGGACGAGCTCGTATCGATGCTCTCGGTCAGCGACTTGAATTCGATACCGCGATCGGCGAGGTCGTTGATGATGGCGATGAGGTGCGGCAACGACCGGCCGAGCCGGTCCAACCGCCAGACCACCAACATATCCCCTTCTTGCAGCTGCGCGAGCGCTTCGCTCAAGCCGGGCCGGATGAACTTGGCGCCGGAGATGCCGTGGTCGGTCAGTATCCTGCTACAGCCTGCGGCTTCGAGCGCGAGCGTTTGCGGCTGAAGCGTCTGCTCGCCCGTCGACACCCGTGCGTAGCCGATCTTCTGCCGCGTCGCTGAAGGAGCGGTACTCTCAACTCTATACTTCACGTCTAGCTTCCCTGTTTTTTCTGTTTTTCTCGTCCTCGCTCAACGGCTTGACAAAAGGGTTCCATTTTTTTCTCGGCGTTTTGCACATAATTGCCTAGTTCTCAGACGTAATAACCGCCGTCAATTCCGGCCTCGCGAATCGGATTACTTACGATTACGGCGAAAGGGAACCTTTTATTCTATAGGATTTACGAGTTACTACGCCGCTTTGCTTTATTTAACTTCCCGATTGATTTGTCGGTGATTTCGCTGCGTTTTCTGAAAATCTCCGCCACGTTAACGATGGCGGTAAATTGGGGGGACGACCGGTCGATTAACCTCGACGGTCACACCAAGCCGGGCTCGCTCCGCACTCTGGTCGTTCGTTAACCGTGAGGGAGCGCGCGACGAACCGTCCGCTCCGCGCTCACGCTCCGAACAATCAAGCAGTGCGCAGATACCAGTACTTGCTCGCGTAAGGCGTCGCGTAGGGACGCTCAGCGGATAGTCGGGGGACGACCGCACGGTCTCGACCATCACGGCCCAGCCGCTCCGTTCGCGGAGCGGGAGCTGCCCTATTGGCTGCCGCCGACAAAGTTAACGCGTGCTCCGACGATCGAGCACGCGTCCGAGGCGCTTAGTACCTGTTGTGTTGCGTGCAAACAGATGAGGCGATCGAGGCGGCCGGGGCGCTTCGACGTCAGAAAAAGACAACTACGGCAAAAACACAGGGACGATCACATGTTCGTTGTCATTGATGATCGGGAGAGCGTCACGCACGGCTATGCGGCCGGCTTCGGGCGCGAGGGTGTGGCATCAATCGGCTTTACTTCGAAGGACTTCCGCGACTGGCTGGAAGGCGCTGTCGGCAATGATTTGAGCGCGATCAACGCGTTTCTATTGGGCGATTGCCCGGATCGCACGACCTTGCCGCGCAGCATCCGTCATCGCTGCCGCGCTCCCATTATCGCGCTGAACAATCTGAAGCTACTCAAGCACACGATCGAGCTGTTCGAGGCCGGCGTCGACGACGTCGTGCATGCGCCAATTCACGTCCGCGAAATTCTGGTTCGGACCGCCGTCATTCGTCGCCGAACGATCGGCGCCTCCGCTCAGGAGCCGACCAACGTGATCCGCGTATTCCTCGACGGGCGCGATCCCGAGGTCGCCGGCCGGACCATGACGCTGCCCCGCCGCGAACTGCGGATTCTGGAGCACCTCGTCAGCCACCAGGGTAAGTGGCTCACGAAGACCCAGCTCTTCAATGCGATCTACGGGCTGTTCGACGCAAGCTTCGACGAGAACGTCATCGAAAGCCATGTGAGCAAGCTACGCAAGAAACTGCGTGGGCATCTCGGCTACGATCCGATCGAGTCGAAGCGCTACATGGGCTATCGGCTCGACGACCTGCCGACGAAGTCTAGCGCCGAATCTGGTCCTTCGAGACATAATTGAAGTCCTCGACGAGGACATCCTGCAGCACGTCAGCTTGCAACCGCTTGTTGACGCGCTCCTTGATCATCTGGGTCAAGCGGGAGAGATCGTACCGCGCGAGGTTTTTGAAATCGAACTTCTCGTCGCCGTAAATCTTACGGAAGGCTTCATCGACGACGAAAGCATCGGGCGGTACCGGCAACTGACGCAGCACTTTGGAATCCGCCGTGAAGACGAATTGGGCAACGATATACCCCTGAATGCTTCCTTCAGCGATCATGGGGACGTTGATCACCTTCGTCTTCTCGTAGGCGAGGCCATCGAGATACTCCTGCTTCGGCGGCAGCGCGGCGTTGCTCTCTTTCCAATAGGAGATGGCAAAGGCCGCGCCCGCCGTGACGATGCAAGCCCAGACACCGGTCAAGATGAACCGGATCATTTGCATGGCATCGGCCCCGTCGACGAATAAGTGCCGTCGGACTCCACTTCCTGGATGGACCGCGCGATGATGGCCGAGACCTCGCGGACTGCGTCCAATTGGATCTGCAACGCGGCTTGATTCCGCACCAGACTGGCCCGCAGGCCCGTCAGGCAAGCCACGACGCGCGGATCGCTCGCGACGTCCTGTGTCAGGCGCATCGCCCGCGTCAGCTCCAGCAAACCACGGTTCTTGCGCTGGCCGAACCCGTCGAGGTCGACGGGCGCGCGCAGCTCGAGGCCCGCCGTTTCCTCGTCGATCGTAACCTTCAGCCGCTCGATGACGTGCAAGATGCTGGCATGGGTGCCGAGCCATTGGCCCGGCGCGCGCTCCGGTTCGGACTCGGCGGCGATCGCGTGCGGCAACGCCGGCACGACCGGCGCGTCGGATGCGACGACAAGTTGCGACTGTTTTTGCTCCATCGGCTCCTCGCTTCAGAACTGCGTCTAGGAAAAGTCAGCTTTCGCTTTGTCCGCCGCCGGCCGCGGCACGCGACTTGGCGAGTTGCTTCGCTATGCCGATGCCGTTGCCCTTGGCCATTTCATTGCTGAGCTGTTCAGCCAGCATCGAGCGCCAGACCGTGCCGGCCGTGCCCTTGCCGAAGACATCGTTGGCGTTCTGCGGCAGCATTGTTTCGACAAACATCTGCAGGACGAAGGCTTCGAACTTGCGGTAGACGGCGTTGTCGCTGGTGTCCTTCTTCACGAAGGTCGCATGCCCGGTGCCGCCCGGCAGCAGGCTGCCCATCGTGCCGGTGCTGGCCGCGGCCGTGTCGGCCGCAGCGGACCGGGCCGACTCGGCCATCGTCGCACCGAAGTCGCCGCTTGCCGGCGTCAGACGCTCGAGCTTGCTGGTCGCCGCACTGCGCGCGGCCGGATCGGCGGCCGCCATCACGTCAAGGATAAGATCCGGAACCGGCGCTACCGTCATCGCTCACCTCACTCGCTGACCGGAAGAATGGCCTCGACCGGCGCCGTTCCGGCGGACCGCAGCGCCATCCGCCCCATGACATCCTCGAGCACCCGCTTCTCCTGGGCGTGAGCGGCGCGCTTGCGCGCAACCTCCGCCATCTTGAGGGCGTGCTTGAGTTTGCGCATCTCGTCCAACGCCACGGCCGCATGCCGCTCCGTCTCTTCGGCGCGCACGCTGTGTTCGACGCTCGCGACCCGCAGGCTGCGCGACGCGACTTGCGCCACGAGCTCGGCCAAGCCGCCTTCGCCGCTGAAGCTGCCAATGAGGCGCAGCTGACGATCGTGCAACTCGCGCTCCTTGGCCTGCGACTCCATCAGCTGCCACTCGGCCATGCGATGGAGCTGCTCCTGGACGGCAACGATGCGCCTGATCTTGCGGTCTCTCGTCTTCATCGTGAAATCAGCCCGCGAGCCATGAGGAGAAGCCGAGCATGAACTGGAGTACCAGTTCGCGGCTGGTGAGGTAGACCAGCAGAAGGCCGCCGAAAAGAACGAAGGGGATGGAGATGAAGTAGATGGGGATCGTCGGCGTGAGCTTGTTGGCGAGGCCGATCGCCAAATTGACGATGGCCGCGTAGATGACGAAGGGGCTCGCGATACGGAACGCCAGCGTGAATGCCTGCGACAGGTTCTCGACGAGTTGGACGAAGCCGGTTTCTCCGGTGATGCCGACGGACGGCAGCCAGATCCGATAGGAGCCGATCAAGCCGCGCAGTAATTCCCAATGCTGATCGGTCAGGAAAAACAGGACCGTCGCCGTGATCGTGATCAGCGGCACAAGGGCCGGCGCCTGTTCGTTGTCGTCGACCGTGCCGCCGACGCCGGAAAGGCCGATCGCATTGGCGATCAACGTCGCCATGGTCTGCAGCGCCAGAAAGAAAACACGCGCCGTGAAGCCAATCAGCAGACCGATCATCAGCTCCGACCAGATGAGGCGAATGACCGCCGCCGGCGCCGCATCTTCGACCAACGGCCGCACCGTGCCGTCGAGCAGGGGAAACAGCATCAGCGTCACGGCCACAGCGAGAAACAGCCGGACCTGCACCGGGATGTTCGCGCGCGAATAGCCGGGCGCGACCATCAGACACGTGCCGACGCGGCAGAATACGAGGAAGGTCGCGAGGACAGCGGTGGAAAGACCTGCCGTCAAGACAGCGCCCCCATCGACTTGATCTCGACACCGCGCGCGATTTCGACGTGCGACAGGACGGGCATCGTCGGCAGCACCCGCTCGGTGATCATGCGCACATAGGAGCGCACCTCCGGCGGCGCCACGAGCACGATCTGCTCGCCTTGCGCCGCGGCCTTGCGCGCCGCCGCCGACACATCCTGCGCGAACTGTTCCACCAGGCGCGGCTCGACGTCGAATTCGACGATGTCGCCCTTGCTGTCGCGCTTGAGGCTCTGGTGGAAGGCGAGATCCCAGCGGTTGCCCAGCCGCATCACCTTCAACACGCCGTTGTCCGAGAAATCGCCGCAGATCTGTTGCGCGATCCGCATGCGCACATGTTCCGCCACCTGTTCGGAGCGACGCACATGCGGCGCAATCTCCGCGATCGCCTCGAGAATGAGGTGCAGGTTCCGGATCGAGACTCGCTCGGCGAGCAGCAGCTTGAGCACGGCCTGCAGCCCGGAGTATGAAATCTGCGACGGACAAATGTCGTCGATCAGGCGCTTGTACTCGGGATCCAGCCTCTCGAACAAGGTGCGCATGTCCTTGTAGGACAGAAGTTGCGCCAGGTTGCCGCGTATGACTTCGCTCAGATGCGTCAACAACACGGAGATGTTGTCGGCGGTCTTGAAGCCCTCGCGCTTGACTTCCTCGGCGAAGGTTTCCGGCACCCACATCGCCCGCAGGCCGAAGGCCGGCTCGACGACCTCGTCGCCCGGCACATCCGGCTTGCGATCGCCGTCGAACAACACCAGCACCTCGCCGATGCGCAGTTCGTTCTGCGCGACGATGGTGCTGTGGATCTTGATCCGGTAGGTTTTCGGGCCAGCCGACAGGTCGTCGCTCAGCTTGATCTCGGGAATGACAAACCCGTATTGCGTGGCAAAGCGACGGCGCATCTTGGTGACGCGGTGCGCCAGCTCGCTATGCGCGTTCAGCATCTGAACCGCCAACTGGCTGCCGACGCAGAGTTCGATCTCGGCGGTCTTAAGGTATTCCTTGATCGAATCCTTCGAGTCGGCCTTGGCCTGCTCGCGCGCCTGGATGGCACGCGCCTCTTCAAGCCGCGCCCGCGCCGCCTGGCGCCGCGGCAGGGCATAGCTTACGAAGGCCATGACGCCGCCGAGGAAGGCGAACGGCAGCAGCGGCAGTCCGGGCATCAGCGCCAGCACGAACATCATGAGCGCCGCGACCGACAAAGCGCGCGGATAGCTGCCGAGCTGGCGGAGCACCGTCTGCTCGGCCGAGCCGCGCGTGCCGCCTTTCGAAACGAGCAGGCCGGCGGCGAGCGAGACGATCAGCGCCGGAATTTGGGAGACGAGGCCGTCGCCGACCGAAAGCTTGGTGAAGACGTCGGCCGCGCGGGCGAGCGGCAACCCGTGATGGGTCACGCCGATGACGATGCCGCCGAAAATGTTGATCGCCGTGATGATGAGGCCGGCGATGGCATCGCCGCGCACGAACTTCGAGGCGCCGTCCATGGCACCGAAGAAGGCGCTTTCCTCCTCGAGCTCGCGACGCCGCCGTTGCGCTTCCTTGTCGTCGATCAGGCCCGCCGCCAGGTCGGCGTCGATCGACATCTGCTTGCCGGGGATGGCGTCGAGCGTGAAGCGCGCGCCGACCTCCGCGATGCGCGTCGCACCCTTGGTGATGACCACGAAATTGACGGTGACGAGGATGGCGACGATGATCAAGCCGATCACGAAGTCGCCGCCCATGACGAACTTCGAGAAGCCCGCGACCACGTAACCCGCCGCGTGCTCGCCCTCGCCGCCATGCGACAGGATCACGCGCGTGGTGGCGACGTTCAGCGCCAGACGCAAGACCGTCGCGATCAGCAGTACGGTCGGGAACGCCGAAAAGTCGAGCGGCCGCTGGATCCACAGCGAGACCATGAGAATGAGAGCCGACAGCGCGATCGAGAATGCCAGGCCGACGTCGATCAAGACAGCCGGCATCGGCAGGACAAGGATCGTCACCATGACGACGATGCCCATGGCGAAGAACACGTCGGTGCCGATCCGGCGCTCGCTGGGGAGAGCTGGTGTCAGCACATCGGCCATGGCAATTCCCGCAACAAGGTCATGTCCGCACCTTGCCGGGCGGACCTTGCGTGAAGGTGGCGAACGCCGCCGCTTGGCTCAGAAGCCGTGCTCGACCCGGGAGTAGACGACTTCGGTGAAGGCGTAGATGTGCGCGCCGATGAACGTGCCGGACACGGCCACGACGATCAGCATGACGACGATCTTGGGGATAAACGTCAGCGTCATCTCCTGCACTTGGGTTAGCGCCTGCAGGAGCGCAATAATGATGCCGACCAGCATGGCCGAGCCGACAGCCGGACCTGCGGCGATGATGATCGTCCAGATCGCCTGCTGAAGGATGTCGAGGGCGTCGCGCTCGTTCATGGTCTAGCTGATGGTGATGCCCGGTCCCAGCAGCACCTTGGACCCGTCCTCCAAGGTCGCGACCGCGCCGCCCTGGATGATGTTCACCGACGTGATCTTGCCGGTGGTCTCGACGCCATCGGAGGTCGTGAACGTCGCGGTGTGGCCGATCAGGCCGTCGGCCTGCAGCAACGCGTTGGACGACAGGAGAGAATCGAGCTTCGTGTTGGTCTGGATGGACTGCTCGACCTGTGACAATTGCGCGAACTGGCTCATGTACTGCGACATGTCCGTCGGGCTGGTCGGATCCTGGTTCTTCATCTGAGCGATGAGAAGTTGCAGGAAGGCATTGTAGTCGATCGTCGACGATGCGGAGCTCGTGTCCGTGCCCTGATTCGTCTTCGAATTTGTCGTCTGTACGCCGCCGACTTCCATTATGCTCTCCTCCGTTTTCAGGCCACCTGCGCGGCGTCGAGCACCGGCGTGCCGTTCAGAATCGCATGTTCGACATCGAACAGCGCGCGAATCTTGCGCAAAGCGTCGTAGTAACGCCTCGCCTCGACGAGTTCCTCGACCGCTTCCAGCCCCAGCCGCACGTCGGCATTTTCCGTCACCAGCAGGATGGCGGCGCGATGATCGCGATAGAGTGACTTGGAATCGGCGACGTCGTGCGGGCTCATGAGCATGAGCTGGACGATGAAATAGAGCTGCCGCAGCGGCGTGGTGGCGTCGCCGACTTGCATGACCTGACTTTCCAGAAGGAACGCCACATCGTTGATCAGATCGAGCCCGACCTTGCGATCGACTCGCAGCACGGCACCGTTGACGTAGATCTGCTCGCCAGCGCGGAGAGAAATGCGCATCGGCTTCTTCATGTGAGCGAGTCCCGGATGACGGTGTTGATCAGCACGAGGTCTGTCACCTCCGTGGATTTCTCCTCCCGGATACGGTCCGCCTCCTTGATGATCCAAAGGCCGATCGAGATCAGTTCAGCACGCAGCTTCTCGGGCAGGCCGTTCTGCGGACTCGCGAGATCCTGCACGAAAAACGTCCAAAGCCGACGCATATAGAGCAGCGCCTCGGTTTCCTCCGTCGGCGGCAGACCGCCGCTCTGTACCTGCTTCAGCAGGTCGATGCCGAGCGTGAGTGCCTGACGTTCGCGGGCCCGTGCCGCGTTGCCGCTATCTTCAATTACTGCGTCATAGCCGAATGTCATTGCAATCAACGGTCACTTGCTTGCGGCGCGTAAAAGCGCTCAGAGAAAGTTGAGGATGCTGAGCTGCGAGATCCGCGCGGACAGCGCCAGGGACATTTCCAGCTGATTTTGCAGACTGGTCACCCGCACCGACGCTTCGGTCGGGTCGACCTCCTCCATCGCCGTCACCTGCTTGGTGATGACGTCGGACTGCACTTTGAGCCGGCTGGTGGCGTTGGTGGTCTGCTCTTGAACGGAGCCCAATCGCGCGCCGACATTGGCAAGATCGTTGATCGCCGCGCCGATCGTGACCGTGGCCGTATCCACGAGCGTCTGGAACGCGCCCTCGCTCAGGTTCTGCGTTCCAAGATCGCTCAGCATGGTGTAGGCCATCGCCAGCTTGCGAAAGGCCGTGTCATTGGCACTGACCGACGAGTCGACCGTCTGGGTCGTCGAGATGCGGCTGCGCATGACCTGATCGGATGCTGTCGACCAGTTCGTGCCCCAGGCCGGATCGTCGAACTCCGCGGCGAAGGTTGTATCGAGGAAGTTCTGCATCGCCGCAGGGCTGATGCCCGAGACCGCGGGCGAGGTCTGCGAGAAGCCAAAAGTCGCGAAGAACGCGGCATCGATCGCCGTCTTGCTGGTCGAGCCGGGCGCATAGTCGCCCATCGGGGGAACCGCGGTATTGATGCCGCCGAACAGGTACTGACCGTCCATCGTGATGTTCAACGTGGAGAGCAGGCTCTCCAGGTTCGATTTCGACGATGTCGCGATGACATTGCCGCCATCGGCCGAGTTGCGCGCCGCGAGCAGGTCCTTTTGGAAGGACTGGGCAATACCGATCAGCTCCGACACACGTTCCTGCGTCACATCGAGACGGCCCGAGACCAGCGCGTTCGTATCCACCAGCTTGTCGATGTCGACCAGTTGCGCCCGCAGGGTCAAATTACGGCCGGTGAGCGCGCCGAGACTGAGGCCGACGTCGGCGAGGCGGCCGTTGGTCGCCTCCTCGGTCGCCCGCGAAAGCGACGCCTGGCTCTTCATGGCGGAGATGCGCAAAGTCGTCGATATGGAATTGGTGGAAATGAAAGTTGCACTCATATCGGTCACCTCACCGCGTCGAGAAGATCTTTGAGCATGCCGTCGATGGTCGAGATCAGCTTGGACGTGGCCGAGAACGTGCGCTCGACCTGCAACATGAACGACATCTCATCGTCCATGTTGACGCCGTTGACGTTCGACAGCGCGTCGGCGCTGCGCTCCAGCAGGGTCTGGTTGTAGCTCGCCTCGTCGCTGGCGCTCTTGCGCTGCGATTCGAGCCAGCTGGCCGACGAGCCGGCGAAGTCCACCAGACTCGCGTTTGGCTTGCCCAGCGCCGACGGATCGAATGGACGGCTGGTGGCGAGGCCGTCGACGAGCGCTTGCAGACGGTCCGAGAAGCCCGCCTCGCCCGTCGTATTGTAGGTGTAAGCGGGGTTGCCGGAGATGCCGCCATCCCTGAGCAGGCTGGGATTGCCGCCGGCATTCTGGTCGACCGACGGATTGACCGTGATCGCCGCCGCCAAACCGACATTGATGACACCCGCAGCCGGCATCGCCGGAGCGCCGGCATAAGTGAAGAGACCCGGCACATCGGGCAGCGCCGCGCCGCTCTGATCGACCTCGGCGAATGCCTCGATCAAGCCGCGCGCGACCTCGTCGAGCTGGTTCTGATAGGTGACCGCCGCGTCGTCTCGCAAAGTCGCCAAGCCGACGAGCTTGCCGGTGTGCACAGGCATCACGGCATTGGCGCCTGTGACCGGCACGCCGTCGATATAGACGGCGTTGCCGGTCGTCGCTGGGGTGTAGGCATTGGTCGGCGTATAGGAAACGGAGCGCGCCGATGTTTCGAACATGGTCACACCGGAATCGGTGTAAATGACCATGTCGTTATTGGTGCGCGTGGCGACGGAGATGCCGATCTCTTGCGACAGCTTCGACAGAATGTTGTCGCGCATGTCGAGATAGTCGGAAATATCGCTGCCGGCGATCGTTCCCTTGACGATCGACGTGTTGACCGTCTCGAACTGCGCCAGAAGCTGGTTGATGTTCGTCACCGACGTCGCCATGTCGGCGTCGGCATCCGCCCTGACCGACTGCACCGTCTTCGATGCATCGTTGAGCGCCGTCGCCACGCCTTTGGCGGTCGTCACAGCCGCCTGCGCCAGCGTCGCGTTGTCGGGAGACGTCGCGTATTGCTGCAGCGCGCTCTTCAACTTGGCCAGTTGCGCGGCCGGCGACTGGTCGAGCTCGGGGTCGTCGAGCGTAGTCGCCGCGATCTTTTGCAGACCGTTATAAAGCGCGTCCTGCTTGGCCGTGGCCGACGCCGCGATCAGCACGTTATTGAACAGTCCGGCGCTGGCGGCGCGCTGAACGCCGGCGACGTAGACGCCGTTTCCCGGCAAGGTCGCCACCAGGACGTTCTTGCGCGAATACCCCTCGAGCTGCGCGCCTGCGGTATTGCGCGCGATCACGGCGGTCTGCATGCCGGTCGCCATGAGCGACGAGCGCGCGGAACTGAGAGCGACCGTCAGTGACATGGAGTGCCTCTCGTCCGTAGTGCTGCCGCTTAGCGTTTCAGATTGACCAGAACGTCGAGCAAATCGGCGCCGGTCTGGAATACTTTGGAGTTGGCGGTGTAGCCGCGCTGCGATTCGATCATCGACGTCAGTTCGTTTGCGAGGTCGACGTTGGACTGTTCGAGCGCCTCGGACTTGACGGTGCCGAGGCCGCTGCTGCCGGCGAAGTCGACCTGCATGTTGCCGGAGTTCGTACTGACCGAATAAACGTTGCCGACTTCCGGCGAGAGATTGTCAGGGCTGGCCACCGTGGCCAGCGGAATGCGGTAGGTCGCCTTGCGCGTGCCGTCGCCGTAGATCGCGTACATCGTACCGTCTGAGCTGACCTCGACGCTGTCGATGGACGACGGCGCGTTGCCATCGACATTGGCCTTGAACTCGAAGTCGGTGGCGACCTGCGTCATGACCGACAGATCGAGGGTGAAGGCCGAACCGCCTGGAATGGTCATGGCCAGCGACGTCGGGCTCGCCGCGTCGAGCGCGCCCTTTCCGGTCGCGCTCACGTCGAACGTGAATGTGTCGTTGGCGAGCGGCGCGCTCGAATACGGAAAGCCGCCGGCGGTCGAATCGGCGTTGTTGTAAACTTCGATGTCCCAGGTATTGGCGGCCGTCTTGTACATGTAGATGTCGAGCGTCACCTTGTTGCCGATGTTGTCGTAGGTGATGAGCGACGTCTTCGAGGTGAAGTTCGGCGGGCCGGCTGAGATGGGCGCGTTGGAATCGAGATTGGCGTTGACGAGGGTCGCCAGGGTCGAGGGGTTACCTTGCAGCGCCGTCTGCGCGATGTTGACGACTTCGAGACCCGCCACGCCGTTTGCGACGACGCTGGGGGCGCCATTCGCAAGATTGTATCCCATCAGGTAGTATCCGGCGGCGTTGACCAGGTTGCCCTCACCGTCCGGCACGAAGGAGCCGGCGCGCGTGAGATATGGCGTGCCCTGCGGGCTGCTGACGATGAAGAAGCCGTTTCCCTGCACCGCGAGGTCGGTGGCCGATGTCGTGTACTGCAGAGGCCCAGCGTCCGTGATGGCGTAGCGGACCTGAGTGTCGACGCCGCCGGAGTTGTAGCTACCCGATCCGCTTCTGAGAATGAGCGATGAGAACTCGGTCGAGGCGCGCTTGTAGCCCGTGGTGTTCACGTTGGCGATGTTGTCGGCGACCGTCGACAGCTTGTTCGATTGTGCCGACATGCCGGAGACGCCAGTGCGCATAACCCCGTACAGACCCATCGATCAGTCTCCCTTTCCAGTGCGCGGCCATTAGAGTCGAGTTGCCTTACGTGAGGCTGATCCGCCTCCTACCGCATGCTGGTGCGCTCGCCGCAGTAGGCGCGAGCGCGGTCGGTCCACGCGCCGAAGCCGCTCGCGGCGAGGCTGCCGATCACGCTGCAGATGTAGCGCCGCTGCGCGACGGTGTTGTTCGGCCCCGCGTTGTAGCGGGCAATGGCCATCGTCCAGCTTCCCTCGCGCGCCCGCAGTTCCTTCAGGAACCGGGCGGCGTAATCGACGTTCCGCGCCGGATCGAACATCGCCTCGACGCCGGCAAAGTGCTCGCCGTGGAAGTGGTGGTTGACCTGCATGCAGCCAATATCGATGAACTTGGCGCCTTTGCTCTTGGCTTCCCGGAACTGCGCGATCGCTTCGCGCAGATTGCCGGCACGCACCGACCGCCCGTCGATATTCAAGGAGTAGGGATGCAGAAATCCTTTGTGTCCGGTCTCGCTGAGACCGACGGCGTAGAGCACGCCGAGCGGCACGCCATGCGCGCGCGCCGCGCGCGCCATCTCCCGCTCGCACGGTCCGTTCGCGTTCGCTGCGATGCTGACGCTACAGATAAAGAGCGCCGCCAGTCCTATCCGGCGCAGACTCCTGATCCCCGCTCCGCGCCACCCGCTCCGCGAACTGTTCATGTCCCTGCCTGTTTTGACGCGCGCCGGCCTGCGCATCGCCGGACTGCCTATCCGCGTTGTTGCCGCCGATTTGCGCGCCGCCCTGCGCCTGTTGCTGCGACGATTGCTGGTGATCCGACCGCGACGGCGTCTGGCCCGCCGCGGCGGCATCGCCGACGCGGCCGTGATCGATGGAGGAGATCTCGAATTTGTAACCGGCGCTGTGCATACGCTCCGTCAGCGCGTCGCGCTCGTGACGAAGCATTTGCGTCGTCTCATATCGTTCGGCCGACACTTGCACATCGACGGCATCGCCGGTCAGACGCACTTTAACGGTGACCGTGCCGAGGCTCGGCGGGTCCAGTTGAACGGTAAGGATCTTGACCGGCTTGTCGGCCACGCGCGGCGCATTGGGAAGAGCGGCATTCGCCTCCGAGTCAGCCGGCGCGGCTGCCGCCGGCAGATCGGTCGCTACGCGGTCGACGATCTTCTGCAGTTGCGTGAGCTGCGGGACGGGCTCGAAATGCGTCTCCTGCTGACGCACCACGACCTTCACAGCGGCGACGCCGCGGGGCTCGGCGGCGCCGACCGACAGCTTCACGTTCTGGTCGGAAGGCGCGGACGGCGCGTCTGCCGGTTCGCCCGGCATTGGCTGTGACGCGCGACGGCTCCCATGGGCCTGCACGGCATCCACGCGCGCCGTGTTCGCGTCGTTTACGGGCTTCGGCATATGCTCGAGCTTCGACATCGCAGCGCTCAGAGCCGCTTCCGGTCCTCGCCAATCGTGTGGCGAGGACGCCGTATCGGCTTCGGTCGCGCGACGAGGGCTGTCGTGCGGCTGCTTGAGCTTGTTCTTCGCGCGCGTCGGAATTGGCGCCGCCGCGGTATCGGCGATGGCGACTGCGTCCTCTGTCGACTCTATCGAGACGGCCTCAGCAGCTTCGGCAGCCGGCTTGGCCCCATGTTTGGCGCCTTGCGACACCAGGCGCAGCTGTTCAAGGAACTGCGCGGCCTTGTCCTTGCCCTCCTTGGCGGGCGCGTTGTGAGGCCCGCCGCGCGAAGCGCCGCCGACGGCGGTGGCCGCGAGTTGACGAAGCGAGGCCATCAAGAAATCGGCCTTGTTCATCGATTCGTCTCCTTCAGTTGGGCGTCGGATTCCTTGAGCAGTTGTTCCGCCTGATCGAGCGTCGCGAGCGACGTGCCGAAATCGATGCGCGGGCGCACCGCGGTTTGGTCGTCGGCCGCGGTGTCCGGCGGCGCGGACACCGACGGCAGCGCCCTGCGGACGTTGCCCCCGACAGTGAGCGCGGCCGCCAGCAACTCCGCGTCGCGCTGCGGCAGCCGACCCTTGTCGATCTTCTTCAGATCGGAAACGGCTTCTTCGTTCGACTTTCGAAGCGCGCGCACGGAGGCGCGATAAAGGCGCGCCCGCTCCTGCTCCGTGCTGCCGGCTTCGGCCAGCGTCTCGGCGCGCTCGGCCGAGAGATCGGCCATGTCGATCTTGCCGTGAACGAGCGCCGTGCGGGCGATGAGCAGGTACAGCGTGCGCTGGCTCGCGCGATCGAGATGCTCGAGAATCGCGACAAGGCGCGCGAAGCGGTGCGTCTGCTGGGCAAAGCTGAAGCGCGCGACCGCAAGGGCGAAGCGCTGACGAAAGTTTCCCGAATAGATCGAATGCCGATAGCGCCGGAAGTACTGGATGGCGAGCGACTCGAACTTGTCGAAGTCGTCCACTTGCCCGGTGACGAAGATCTCCCGCCGCAGCGCCGCCTCCTCGACCAAAGTGCCCGGCAGCAGGAGCCTTGCTTCATCGAGCCGTTCGATGGTCTGCTTCGGGTCGCTCTGCGCGACAAGGGCCGATTGGACGAGTGCGATCTGCGCACCGAATGTGGGCGGCAGGGTCCGAACGTTGACGTCCGCTAGGCGGGCCTTGGCCTCGTCGGACCGGCCTTCGACATAGGCCAAGGCGCCGTCGAGGATCGCCTCGTCGATGTTCAATTTGACGCGGGCGCGCAGATCGCGAACGACCTGTGGCGCGCCGCCGCTCAACAGGAAAGTAACGACCGCGCGGCCGTTTCTTGCCTCGTTCCAGACCGCGGGGTCGGCTTCGTGAAATTTCTCTCCCAGGCGCTTGAGCAATGCCGGCTGAGCATTGTGCGCGTCCAGATTTCCGCGCGCGATCTCGTCCTGGAGCGACTGCAGCCGGCGCACAAGCTGATGGGGTTCCGGGGCCGCATGCGCATCTTCGGCCCTCGCCGCTGCGAGCGAAAGCAGCATCGCGACAATGATGGCGCCGAAGGTGTTCATTGCGACGGCGCGCGGATCAGGATTTCGATGCGGCGGTTCGGCGCCGCGGCGGGATCATCCGGGATCTTAGGACGCCGATCGGCATAGCCCTCGATCCGCTCGACGCGGCGCGCGTCGAGGCCGCCGCGCAGCAGCATGTGATAGGCCATGTGCGCGCGGGCGGTGGACAGCCGCCAGTTATCGTAGTCGAGCGATCGGAACGGCCGGTTGTCGGTGTGGCCGCGCACGACGACCTGCCCCGGCCGCTGCGTTATCAGCGGCGTGATCTTATCGAGGGCTCGGACGAGACCGGGCGTCGGCTCGGCCGAGCCAATGGCGAACATGCCGTAATTGACGTCGTCCGTCAGATTGATCAGCAGGCCTTCATTGGTCTCCCGTACCTCGGCGACGGGCCGCGCCGGCCCCAACGCGGACAGCGCCGCCGAAACGGCAGCCTGAAGCTTTTCGGCTTCGCCCTGTTTCTGTGTCGCCTCGACACGCGCGACGCCCGCTCCGTTCGCGACATTGTCCTTGGGTGGGTCCGCGGTGGCCGCGCCGACGGTCTTCGCCGGGTTCTGCTGGTCCGGCTGCGCCGGATTGGCCGTGTCGGCACCCGACGACTTGAGCGGCGTCGCCGTGGCGTCAGGCTTGCCTTCGGAGGGACGCGGACCTTTGCCTTCGCTGAGCGCGGCCATGTCTTCGTCGAACGGCAGGCTGCCGATTTCCTTGGTGCCGAGCGCCTTCTTCTCGAGGGAGGCGGCGGCCGACATCTGCCAGTAGATCGGATCAAAGGGATCTCGGTAGGCCTCGCCGCCCTTCAACCCATCCTGACGGTTGGAGTCGAGCGATGTGCCAACCTGCGCGATGCGCGGCGGCGGACCCGCGATCTCGGACAGAACCGCGTAAGGATCGCGGAACAGAGCCGCCTCCCCGGAGCGCGGCTGCTGGGTCTGCGGACGCGGCGTGGATTGCGGCGACTTGCCCGGCTCCGGCAGCGGCCGCAGGCTGTCGTCCTCCTCGGCCTTGCCGGGATCGACGCGCCGTGCGTCGTTCAAACCTTTGCGGTCCGGCGTCGAGTCCGCCAGCTTGATCGGATTGAAGTAGCTGGCGACGCTCTCGCGCGTTTCCTGATTGGTCGCGCTAATCAGCCACATCACCAGGAAGAACGCCATCATCGCCGTCATGAAGTCGGCATAGGCGATCTTCCAGACGCTGTTCTTGCCTTCGGCCTGTTCGAATACGCCGCGGCGCCGAACAATGATCAGCTCGGACTTTTCCTGCTCGGCCATCTCAGCTCGTCACCGCATATTTCAGCCGTTCGGCCCAGAGCCTGACCTGGGTCTCCAGCACGACCTGATCGACGACGACCGATACGTCCGCCGTTTGCGCGGTGCGGAACTCCATGGCCATGGCGCGTACGCCGATCTTGCCCCGTACGGCGTCGAGCAGCTCGGCCGGCCCGGAGATGCGGAGCGTCGGACGGCGACTATCCGACGTGATCGACGCAAGCTGCTCGACAAAGGTCGCGACCGCCTGCTTCTGCACCACATTGGTGATGAGCGGCTCGAGGATGCGACCGACGACCTGGGCGATCTTGCTTTCGAGTTGGCTGCCGGCATCCTTGATGCCATCGGCGATCCTCGCCGCGGTCTCGTCGAGCCATTTCTGCCGTTCTTCGGCAAGTTGAGCACCGAACTTGCTGCGCTCATCCGCCAGCTTCTGCTCATATTCGGTGAGCGCCGCGGCGTAGCCCTCCAGCCTGCCGCGCTGGTAAGGGTCTTCCTGCGGCGGTGCCGGTTTCGGTGGCGGCGCGGCCTTGGCCGCCGAATGCCGCGTATGATCGAAGGGCACCACCCGGCTCGCCCCTTTCTGCGGCTCCCTCTGATCGAAATCGGTCAGGAGCCGCGCGATCTTTTCCGAGCTCATACGGGCTCCTCCAGCCGGATCCATTGTTTAAGAATGGCCGCCGCCTGCTTCTCGTCGAGTTGAACAATCTGTTCGAGCCGCCGCTGCGGCGCGTGCTGCACCCGTTTCGACACGTCCTGCACCAGGTTGGGCGCCTGATCGTTCGGAATCTGGGCGAATGCATTGCCGTCGCCGTCGAGCAGCGGCGTTCCGTCGGCCGCCGTCTGAAGCTCCGGCGTCTCTGACGACTTGGTGCTGACGAGAATCGTGTTCATCGCCGGCCGCAGGCCGAACCAGATGAGCATGACCGCGACGGCGAGGATCGTCGCCGCATTCACGAAGCTGCCGAGCTGACGCGTCAGCACTTCCGTGAAGCTCAGCCCCGGCACCGGCGTGAGATCGCGCGAGCCCTCGAGGAAGTCCACGGCCGACACCTGGATCTGGTCGCCGCGTTGACGATCGAGGCCGGCCGCCGTGCCGGCGAGTTGCGCGATTTCCGCAACCTTCGCATCGATGGCGGCATCGCTGACCTTCTCGCCCAGGGCCGTCACGAGGCGCGGCCGGTTCACCAGCACGGCCAGAAACAGCTTGTTGACGACATAGCCGTCACTCATCGTCGTGGTCGTCTTGGACGACACTTCGTAATTCGTGACGTCCTCGCGCCGCTGCTTTTCCTCGTTCGAGTTCTTGCCGCCGGTGGCGTTCACCTGTTGGTCGGGCAGGTTCTGCTGCACGGTCATCGGCGTCTGCCGGTCGAGGCTCTGCGACGTTTCCTTCTCGCGAATCTGCCGCACCGAACGCTGCACCCGGGAATCGGGGTCGTAGACGGTCTCGTTCGTCTGCTTCTTGTCGATGCTCAACTGGCTCGCGACGCTGACCTGGAAGTTGTCGAGGCCCAGATAGGGCGTCAGCGCCTTGCTGACGTTCTCCTGGATGGACCGGCTGACCACGCGCTGCAGATTCGTCATCGTCGTGGGCGTGCTGCCGACGCCATCCTCCTCCGTCGCCAGCAACGTGCCGTCGCTGTCGAGGACCGTCACTTTGTCCGGCGTCATGCCCGGAACCGCCGCCGCAACCAGATGGCGGATGGATCGTGCGGTCTTTGACTCGGCAGGGCCGTCGGTCCGGATGACGACGGAAGCCGATGGCTTGAGCTCCTCGCGACGGAACGAGCCACGCGCGGGCATGACAATGTGAACACGCGCCGCCTTGACGCCCTTCATCACCTGAATCGTGCGCGCGATTTCGCCCTCGAGAGCGCGAACCCGCGTGATCTCCTGCATGAAGGAGGTGAGACCGAGCGAGCCGATCTTGTCGAAAAGCTCATAGCCGCCGCTCGCATTGCTCGGCAGGCCCTTGTCGGCGAGCAAGGCGCGGGCCTGAGCCGTCTGTCCCGGACGCACGTAGACGGTGTCGCCGGCGCTGTTCACATCGAAGGCAATGCTGGCGTCACGCAGCGCGGAGCTGACGCGCGTGATATCCTCCCGGGTGAGCCCCATGTAGAGGACTTCGAACTCCGGCCGGCTGAGGTAATAGGCACCGCCGCCGACGCCCAGGAACACAGCCAGGCCGATGATCGCTAATGCCGCGAGCCGCCGCGGTCCGAGCTCGAGCAGATTGTTCCAGAGTTTCTGCGCATGTTCGCGATTGACCATAGAACCCTCTGCAAGACGTCCGAATCGACTTTCGATTGCGAAGCTTGTCCGAGGGTTGCGGCCTACGAATGAAAAGGGCGGCCGCGACGTTATCGGTCGCGGCCGCCCGTAGTCATGTCAGGGATCGAGACCCGCTCTTACTGGAAGAGCGAGAGGATGCTCTGGCTGCTCGAGTTGGCGATCGACAGCGCCTGAATGCCGAGCTGCTGCTGAACCTGGAGCGCCTGGAGACGCGTCGATTCAGCATTCATGTCGGCGTCGACGAGCTGACCGACACCACGATCGATCGCGTCGCGCAGCGACTTGACGAAGTTGGAGTTCGAGTCGATGCGCGTCTTGGTCGCACCGAGGTCGGCGGAGGACTGGGTCACGTCGCCCAGCGCCTTATCGACGATCTCAGCGTACTGCTCGAGGACCTTCAGGTCAGCCGCGGAGTCGGTCAGCTTGGAGATATCGATCGTGTCGATGCTGATCGTCTGGAACGCGGTGCCATCGAAGTAGTCGTAGTCCTTGTCGAGAATGGCCTTGTCCGACGCCGTACCGGCGGCGAGGTTCACGGCGGTGAGGCCGGCGGCCGTGGCGTCGACGTCGATGGTGTTCTCGCTGCGGTTCGCGAAGTAGAGCTGATCGCCGTCTGTCGCAGCCGACAGGCCTTCGATGCCCGCAGCCTTGATGCTCTTGTTGATGTCATCGAGCGTGGCGCCGATGGCGTAGTTGATCGTCGTCGTCGTCGTCGTGCCGGCGGTATCGGTGACGTCGATGGTGATCGCGCCGGCCGTCGTCGAGTCGAAGGTACCGGTGGTCGCGCCGGTGGTGGACGCACCGACGACACCGGTCTTGTCGTACAGCTTGATGCCGTTGACGTCGACGTCGATCGTGTTGATCGTGACGTTGCCGGCAACGCGCGAGAACGACGACACGACGGACTTCGTCGCGTTGTAGCCCGTCGAGCTCGAGTCGACTGCCAGCCAGTTTTCGCCGTTGAACACGGCGAGGTCGGCGGTGTTCTTCAGGTCGTCGAGGATGGCGCCGATTTCGGCCTGAATCTTGTTGCGGTCGACGCCCGGTTCGCGCGCTGCGACGAGCTTCGCCTTGAGGGCCGTGAGGCCGCCCTTGCTGTCGCCGACGACCGAGGTCAGCGCGGTGTACATGGTGTCGACGGTCGCCGCACCGAGGCCGAGCGCGTCGGACACGGCCGAGAGGGCTTCGTTGTCCGAACGCATCGTCGTGGCGATCGACCAATAGGCCGAGTTGTCGGACGCCGTCGCGACGCGATAGCCGGTGGAGATGCGGTTCTGGGTGGTGGCGAGGTTCGAGCTGACCGTGCGCAGGGTCTGCAGCGCGGTCATGGCAGACGAGTTCGTCATCAAGCTAGACATGTCTATGTCCCTTCGGGGTGATTGTTTCGAAGTCGGGACATACCGGGCTTTCACCGGTACGGCAGGGCGGCATCATGCCTTTGGGGTTGCCGGTCCTGAGGATCCACCCAACCTGCCGTCATGGTGTGTTACCGCCCAAACCTTACTCAAAGCTGAACATAAGAAGGCCCGGGCGGGCGCCAAAGCGGGAAACATGCCTGAAAGCAGCGTCGTCCAGCAGCAACAATTTTACAGAAATGATCGCACGAGACCGGCCGCGAGCATATTCCAGCCGTCGATCAGGACGAAGAACAGCACTTTGAACGGCAGCGCGAACACCGTCGGCGGCATCATCATCATGCCCATAGACATCGTGAGTGTCGCCACGATCATGTCGATGACCAGGAACGGCATGATCACCAGAAAGCCGATCTCGAAAGCTCTTCGCAGCTCCGATATCATGAAGGCCGGGATGATGATGCGAAGGTCGATCCGTTGCCCTTCGGATCGAACGCGCAAGTTCTCCGCCGCGAGGCTCTCGAAGGTTTGCAGGTCCTTCTCGCGGACATGCGCCAGCATGAACTCGCGGAACGGATCGCTGACGCGCGTATAGGCCTCCTGCTCGGTGATTTCGTTCTGCATCAAAGGCTGCACGCCGTCCCGCCAGGCGCGATCGAACGTCGGCGCCATGACGTAAAGTGTCATGAACAGCGCCAGACTGATCAACACGATGTTCGCGGGGGTCGTCTGCATGCCGAGGCCGGCGCGGAGAAAGGAAAGCGCCACCACGAACCGGGTGAAGCTCGTCACCATGATCAAAATGCCGGGCGCGACCGACAGGACGGTGAGCAGCGCGACCATCTGGATGATGCGGCCGCTGACGCTGCCGCCGCCCGGCGGCAGCAGCGTGCTGAGATCCGGCACCTGAGCGATGGCCGCCGTCGGCAGCAGCACGACAAACAACGCGACGAGAACGCGCATCATTGCACGACTACCGTTTCCAATATCAGCTCTCGCACCTTGCCGCGCGAGCGGACGCTTGCCCGCTCGTTGAGGTCTTCGCGCAAATACTGCAGTCCGCGCGCGCCTTCGATCTGCGGCAGCGACACCGACCGCAGATAGGAGACGACGTCCTCGCCCAGCTGCGCGACGAGCACGTTCGCTTCCTCTTCGCTCAGTTGATCGGTTACGACGGCGGCCTCGACGCGGACCCAGGCGCCCGGCGGCGCGGCAAGGTTGGTCACGACCGGCGACAGCTTGCGCAGACGCGCGCTGGCATTGAAAGCCGACGCGACCGGCGGCGCCGGCGCATCCTTCTGGCTGTCGGCGATACGCTCCGCCGTCGACAAGAGATGCAGGCTCGACAGCACGCCCGCTCCAGCCGACACCACGGTGAGCAGCAGCAAAGCGGCAAGCCATTGCAAACTATTACCCATGCCTTGCCCGCCGTTCTGCCAGCGCCTCTTGCGTCACTCTCATGCGCCTCATCGTCAGAACGGCATGAGTTGATCGTAAATCTGATGGCCCCAGGCCGGTTGCTGCACCTCCATCAGGCGACCGCGTCCGCCGTAGGAGATCCGCGCCTCCGCAACCTTCTCGTAGGGAATCGTATTGTTGCGCGCGATATCGCGCGGCCGCACGATGCCGGCGACGTTGACGACCCGCATCTCGTAGTTCACCCGCATTTCCTGCGAGCCACTGACCAGAAGATTGCCGTTCGGCAGCACGTCGACGACGACAGCCGCGACCGAGAACTTGACCTCCTCGGTCCTGTCGATCTTGCCGGCGCCCTTGGTGGACGTCTGCGAATTGGTGTTTAGATCGACCTGCCCGGTCGACGTCCAATTGAAGAGATCGGCGAGGTAGTCGGCATTGAACTTCGTTTGCGAGTCGCGCGAACGGTCGGTCTTGTTGTCGAGCTTGGCCTTGTCGTCCATAGAGATCATGACGGTGAGGACGTCGCCGACACGCGCCGCGCGCGGATCGCGGAACAAATCTTTACGATCGTCCCAGAGCGACTGATAGCTCATCGGCGTGCGACCGCGCACTTCGCCGGGCACAGCCCGCGCCTCCGCCTGCAGCCCTTCGCCGATCGGCGACATCGCCGGTGCTTGGTTGAGCTCGGCCAGGGTGCGACCACAGCCGCTCAAGGTGAGCAACAAGAATGCCAACCGCAGGGTTTTCATTTCTTCGCCTTTTCTTCGTCGACGCGCCGCATGCCCGCGAGCGTATTCGCGAGATGGGCGGCGCGCGCAGGCTCCATTTCGTTCAAGATCGCGCTCGCGTTGCGCACGCGAAGTTTCGCCAGGACCGCCGCCGCCGTGTCGTCGGCCATGCTCGCGATTTGCAGCGCGGCCGCCTCGGGATCCATGCCTGAATAGATCTCGACCACGCTCTCTTCCGCTTTCTTCAGGAAGTCGTCGCGCAGCTTCAGCCATTGCTCGTATTCGGACCGCTTGGCTTCGAGTTCGGCGATGCGTTGCTTCAGCTTCGCCTCAGCCGCCTGCAGCTCCTTGAGCTGCCAGGCGACGCGCGCGTCCAGCGCCGCATCGGTGATGTTCGAGCAGAAGCGCGCGACGTCCGAGCTTGGCTGATCGGCGGATGCCGGCTCGCTCGCCGCCGGCTTGGCGCTTTGCTTGGCCGCGGCCTGCGCCCGCGCCGCCTCGGGCCTTGCAGGCGGCCGCGGCTTTTCCGTGCCGGGCTTGGTCATCTCGGTGAGATTGAGCGGCGCCGCCGGCTTTTGCGGCGATTGCGCCAAGGCTTGACTGCCGAGCGCGAGACACCCCAGCAGCAGCGCGTTTCTCGAAACCGTCGCGAAGCCCGCCATTTGCCCTCTCGTGCGTCGTCTCGGCAGAGCGTTGCACGCGCAAGCTTGCCTCACGCTGACGCGCGCGACGTTATTGGATCACGAGATCGGCCTGCAGGGCGCCGGCGGATTTGATCGCTTGCAGGATCGCAATGATGCCGGACGGCTTGAGGCCGATCTGATTCAGACCGCGCACCAGGCGCTGTAAATCGGTGCCGCGGAGGATTGCGACTTGCGCGCCCGGCTCGTTGGCCTCGATGAAGGTCTGGGGCGTGACGACCGTCTGGCCGCGCGAGAACGGCCCGGGTTGAGAAACCTGCGGCACCTCGGTGATCCGCACCGACAAGTTTCCATGTGTGACGGCAACGGTCGAGATCTGCACATTGCGGCCGATCACGACGGTGCCCGTCCGTTCGTCGACGACGACCCGCGCCGGCGTGTCGGGCTCCACCATCAGTTCGCCTATCTCGGCGATGAAGCGAACCGGCGCCACCGAACGTGGCCGCGACAGGATGATCGTGCGATAGTCGCGTTCGAACGCGACGCGCGCGCGATAGCGGCCGTTTCCGAATTGGTTGATTGCGTCGAGGATACGCGTCGCCGTCACAAAGTCTGGATTCTTCAGCTCGAGAACGAGGGATTCCATCTCGTAGAAGCGGCCCTGCACTTCACGCTCGATCAAACCGCCGCTCGGAATACGGCCGGCTGTCGGCGTGCCCTGGCTCACCGTCTGCGCCTGGCCCTCGATCGCGTAGCCGCCGACCGCGATCGCGCCCTGGGCAACGGCATAGACCTCGCCATCGGCGCCGCGCAGCGGCGTCATGACCAGCGTGCCGCCCGTGAGGGAGGATGCATCGCCCATCGACGAAATGGCGACGTCGATGCGTGAGCCGCGCGAGGCAAACGGTGGCAGGTCCGCCGTCACGACGACGGCCGCGACATTTCGCGTTCGCAGCGCCGTACCGCGGACGTTGATGCCCATGTTATCGAGCATCGACTGCAGCGATTGCTCGGTAAACGGCGCGTTGCGCAGCGTATCGCCGGTGCCCTTGAGCCCGATCACCAGGCCGTAACCGATGATCTGGTTGTCGCGGACACCTTTCAGGTTGGCGATGTCCTTGATCCGGACAGCCGCCTCGGCGGCGGTCACCGTCAGCGCCAGAGCGACAGCCAAGGCCAGACGCACTATCATCCGTTTTGAATCCGCACTGTTCCGTCCGGCTGGACCACGCCCCTGATGATCACGCCGGTGTCGAGATTGCGAAGCTGGATCGTCGCGCCAGGGCCGCCGGCCTGGAGCGACGAGCCATAGGTCACGATCGACAGCCCGCCGTCTTCGATGACGACCTTGACGACACTGCCGCGCATCACCGCTTTCTGGTCTTCGACCGCATTGATCGGAATGGGCTGGCTCGGCAGTAAGGTGCGCCGTGCCACGCGGCCGACGACCGCGGCTTTGTCGGCGACGAAAGCCGCCGCACCGGGCATGTTCGGGGCGAAGAGGCGGTCCGTGAGCAGCTCCTCCCGGATCATGTCGCCCGGGTAGATCGTCGTCGCCGGCACCGGCAGACGCTTCGCCTCATCGGCCGTCGCACCGGTGCATCCGATCGTCGCGACGATCGCCAGCGTCGCGATCCATTGCGGCACGAGAGAGATGGCGCGCATGAGGCTAGCCCTCCGTTTGCAGCTCAGCGAATGCCCTTGGACACGGTCGATGCCATCTCATCTGCCGCCTGGATCACCTTGGCGTTCATCTCGTAAGAGCGCTGCGCCGATATCAGCTCGGTGATCTCCTTGACCGGATCGACGTTCGAGCTCTCGAGATAATGTTGATGGATCTTGCCGTAGCCGGGATCGCCGGGGACGCCGACAACCGCCACGCCCGACGCCAGCGTCTGGCGGTAAAGGTTGCTGCCGAGCGGCTCAAGACCCGCTTCGTTGGCGAAGTTCGCCAACGAGAGCTGCCCCAACAGTTGCGGGTTCACCTGATTGTCGAGCTTGGCGTAGATCTGCCCGGATTCATTCACCGTCACCTCCACCGTTCCCTGCGGAACGATGATGGCCGGATCGACCGTGTAGCCGTCGGCCGTAACGAGCTGCCGGTCGGCATTGGTGTTGAACGAACCGGCACGGGTATAGAGCGTCTCGCCGTTCGGTCCGACGATCTGAAACCAGCCACGGCCGTTGATCGCGAGATCGTAAGGGTTGCCGGTCTGGGCGAGCGTGCCTTGAATATGCAGCTTGCGCACCGCCACCGACTTGACGCCGAGGCCGAGCTTGGCGCCTTCCGGCACCTCGCTCTCGCCGTTGCGGTTCGGCACACCCTGCATGCGGTCGATCTGGTAGAACAGATCGGTGAACTCGGCGCGCGCGCGCTTGAACGAGGTCGTGTTGATGTTGGCGATATTGTCGGCGATGACTTCCACGTTGAGCTGCTGCGCGCTCATACCGGTGGCGGCGATGGCAAGGGCTCTCATTGTCGACCTCAGATCGCCATTCGCGTGACTTCTTGATAGGCCTGCACGACCTTATCGCGGACGGCGACGGCGACTTGCAGCGTCTGCTCGGCCGACATCACCGCTTCGACGACGCGCTGCGCCGAGACCTTGCCTTGAATCGACGAGATCGACGCGGCCTCACCGGCCTTCAGGGTGCCGATCGCGTCTGCGGCGACCTGCTCCATCACCCCGTCGAAGCCTGCACTCGCTTGGGCGCTGCGCAGAACGGCCGGCGACGCCTTGGCGACGTCGTTCGTCTGAACGACGTTGCCAATACCCTTCAGAATGGACGAAACGGCTTCAAGCATTATGCCCCCTTGAGCAGATCGATCGTCATCGCGACCATCGACCGTGTCTGTTTGACGACCTGCAGATTGGCCTCATACGAGCGGTTCGTCTCGCGCATATCGGCCATTTCGATCAGCATGTTCACGTTCGGCAGCTTCACATATCCGTCCTGGCCCGCGGCCGGGTGGTTCGGCTCGTACTCGACGCGGAACGGAGACCGGTCGATGCCGATATCTTTGATCTTCACCACCCGCACACCGGCGGCGCGGTCCATCTCGGAGGCGAACGTCACCGTCTTGCGGCGATACGGATCGGCGCCCGCCGTGCGTCCCGTGGAGTTGGCGTTGGCGAGGTTCTCGGAGACGATTCGCAATCTGTCCGATTGCGCCTCGAGGCCCGAGCTTGCGATCTGAACGGATGCTTGTAACGGATCGATCATTGGCCCTCGCGCTAGCTCTTCGCGCTCGTCATCAGCATGCGGTGGAACGATTTGACGATCGCCGTGCTCAGGGAATAGTCCCTGTTGATGTCGCCCGCCTTCAGCATCTCCTGCTCGAGGCTGACCGAGTTGCCGGAGTGAACGATTTCCCAGCTATCCTCTTTGCGCGTGCCCTGCGGCCGCAGCGAAGTCTCGGTCGAAGTCAAATGCAGCGGCGATGTGACGGCGAGCGCGACGACTTTCTCGTCGAGAAGCTTGCTGAACGGCTCGATGTCCTGAGCCCTGTAACCCGGCGTGTTCGCATTGGCGACATTCGACGACACCGTCGCTTGCCGCAGCGACAGCCAGCGGGCCTGCGATGAAGCGAGATCGAAAAGATAGACCGGTCCCACGGCGTCCTCAGCGTAACGAGCCAATAGACGCGGTATACGAACTCAAACTTATCCCAGGCTGACGAAATATTAACCGCTTCGCGCCGCGGGCTTGCGCGAATGCAGGAAGTAGATGATCTCGGCGACCGGACGAAAAAACTCCTGCGGGATCACGCGATCGACATGCACGGCGTCGTACATCGAACGCGCCAGCGCCTTGTCCTCCACGACCGGCACCCTGTTCTTCTCGGCGACTTCGCGGATCTTGAGTGCGACCAGATCCTGTCCCTTCGCCAGCACGGTCGGCGCCGCGTCCTCGCCGTGCTTGTATTTCAACGCGATGGCGTAGTGAGTCGGGTTTGCAATGACCAATGTCGCGCGCGGCACGGCCGCGAGCATCGACTTGCGCGCCCGATCGCGTGCAAGCGAACGCAATCGCGATTTGACGAGCGGATCGCCCTCGGCCTGCTTGAACTCGTCCTTGAGCTCCTGCCGCGTCATGCGCAACTCGCGGCGCCAATGGAAGCGGGCCCAGACAAGGTCCAGCGCCACCAAGACGATCGTCGCGATGCAGATCGTCGAGACGAGCCGCATCGCTGCCGTCAAAATCAGTTCCGGGACAGCGGCCGGATCGCCAAACATCGCATTCACGGCCCCGGCCTCCTCCGCACGCAGGACGATCATCACCACGATACTGATTGCACAGAACTTAAATGCGGATTTCCCAAACTCCACGCGCCCCTGCGCACCGAATATCCGCCCCCATCCCTGGGCGATGGAAATGCGCGACAGTTCGGGCTTGAGCCGCTCGGGCACGAGGCGCGGCGCATTCTGGAGAAATGAAGCCGCCAATCCCGCGACCGCGAGCACGATGAAGATCGGCGCCAGAAATCGCGCCGATCCCATACCAATGACGGCGATGAACTCGACCGCATCGGCACCGTTCCGCAGCCGAAACCCCGAAGGATCGTCGATCAGCCGGCTGAGCATCGTGGCGAGAGAGCGCACGCCATCCGCTGCGAGAAAGCCGAGGACGATCAGCAACGCGATCATGGTTGCGAAGATCGATGCCTCGCGAGAGACCGGGACTTTGCCCTTTTCGACGGAATCACGGATCTTCTTTTCCGTCGGTTCCTCGGTCTTACTCTCCTTGTCTGGACCCTCGGCCATTGGGGACGATTTTTAGGTGAATACCGGTTGATCGTCCTGATCGGGATTGAGCTCGATCTCTCCCCGGCCCGCCATATCCAGCGCCAGATCCGTGATCGCGCGCCGCGCGTCCGTAATCTCGCGCTGCTGTGTCGGCACGCCGGTAGCGAGTTCGTGCTCGACCAGGCGGCGCGTGCGCGAAGCAAGCGAGGAAAGGATGAGCTCGCGGAAGCTCGCATCGGTGCCCTTGAGGGCCGTGACGATGCGATCGGTCGGAATCTGATCGAAGATGAGCATCCGCGCCTTCGCCGTGAGATTGACGATGTCGTCGAAGGTGAACAGCATTCCCTTGAGGATCTCGGCCGATTTCGGGCGCGATTCCGAGAGGTTCTTCAGCGAATCCTCCATTTGACCGCGCTCCATCTTGTTGATGATGTCGGCCATTCGTGGATACGTGTCGGAGGCCAGATTGCGCGCGAAGTTGATCATGAAGTCTTCATGCATCGTCTTCTCGACGATCCGCATCGCCTCTTCGACGATGGGCTTGAGACTCAGCATGCGGCGCATGAGATCGTGACGCATGTCCGCCGGCAGCTGGCTCATGACCTTGGCGGCGCAAGCCGGCTTGACCCGCGACAGGATCAGCGCCGCCGTTTGCGGATGCTCCTTGAGCAGGTAGTTCGCCAGCATGCTCTCGGACACCGACGAAATGCGCTCCCAGATCGATTTGTTGGTGTTGCCCAACACCTCCGAGATGATGTCGTTGACCTGCTCCGGCGGCAGCACGCCGGCCAGGAGCTTCTCGAGTTCGCCGACGGTGCCGAGGATATTCGGACCCATCGAGAAATGCTGGGCGAACTCCTCGATGACCGCTTCGAGCTCGGGCGCGGAGATGGGCCGCAGATCGGCAGCCGCCCGCGTGACGATCTTGATTTCTTCGGGATCGAACTCCCGCAGCACGCCGCCGGAGAGCTCCCGGCCCATAGCCAGAAGAAGCGCGGCGACCTTCTCGGTCGCCCGCAACGGCTTGACTGCCGAGCCGTGCTTGATGGGAGCGCTGAATGACATGGGAATCGCCCGTTACGCTTCGGCGTCCCCCGTCGCCCCTCCGACGATCTCCGTCAGCGACACGCCGAAGCGCGAGTTGTCGTCTTCGACAACAACCACCGCGCCGCGCGCCACGATGCGGCCGTTCACGACGACCTCGACCGGCTCGCCGACGCGATGATCGAGCGGGATGACGGCGCCGCGCCCAAGCTTCATGAGGTCGGCGACCGGCATGGTCGCCGAACCGAGCAGCACCTGGACCGTCACCGGAATGCGCAGGATGGGTTCGAGATTCGATAGCCGGTTGGTTTCCTCGGCTGCGCGCGCGGCGAGGTCCGCGAGCTTGCCGAACGGCGTCTCCTCCGGCTGAAACGGCGCCGACGCCTTCTGCGGCGCTTCGCCGAAATCATCGAAATCGAATGGGTCCGTCATGTCGCTTGCTTTCTCGGTCGTCATGTTATTCCGCGGCCTAATTGTCTGCGCGTGGGAGGCGTCGTGGGCGGTCTGCGTCCATCAGTGCGAATGCAGCTTCGGTTTGCTCCGAAGCGGCTCTGCGCTTTCGTCGTCCGTGCAGGGAACAACGTTCCGGCCGGGCTCCGCCGCGAGGCCGCGCGCCTCGATTTCCATGATCGCCTGACGCGCCTCGTCGATTTTGTCACCCAAGGCATGCACCAGCTGCCGTCCGTCGGCGCTGAACTCACGCACCAGGGTCGCCATGTCGTCCACCGCGTCGTTCGTCTTGCCGAGGACGAATGTGAAGTCGCCCTGGCATGCGCGCAGTTTCACCAGTTCGCGATGCATCTTGGTGACCCGGATGCTGGTGAACAGCAGCGCCACCAGAAGAATGAGATCAACGAGATAGGATACCATCGATGAATTCCCGCTTTTGATCGGCCGACTCTTTGACCTGGAGCGAATAGGCGCCGTTGAGCTGACCCATCCGGCACCAGAACAAGCGTTGGTTGTTGCACTCGAGGCGCACCAGCGTGTCCGGATTCGCGTTCAGCTTGATCACCTGGCCGACGCGGAACTCCGCCACTTCGCCCAGCGTCAACATCTTCTCTTCCAGCACCGCCTTGAGGACCACTTCCGCGCGCTGGATCTCGCTATGCAGTTGCTTGCTCCAGTTCGGATCGGCGGACGCCGATTCGCCCGAGACGATCTGTGCCAGCGCCTGCCGCAGCGGATTGAGCGCGGAATGCGGGATGACGATGAACATCTCGCCGCCACGATCGAGGCCTTGGAGCAATACCTTGGCGTAGACGACCATGTTGTTCGGGCGGCCGATCGCCAGGAAGTCCATGCGGGTCTCGATGCGCTCCAGCGCAAAGGTGACGTCCGTGGCCCGCGAGAACGACGACTGCAGCGCTTTGCCGAAGCGCTCGAACAAAGCCTGCGCAAGACGCAGCTCGACGTTGGAAAAGACTCGCGTCGAGTCGAGCGGCGGCTCGGCTCCGTCCGCTCCGAACATGAGCTCGATCATCGTAAAAACGAACTCGCGGTCGAAGCCGATCAGGATACGAGAATCCCAGGCTTGCGCGTGATAGACGGCCGCGACCGCGTCTTCGTAGCGGTCGAGAACATCGGCAAGCCGGCTGCTGCCGACCGTACTCAGCCAGAAATAGGACTGCGACGGCGAGAGCGACCGCAGGCTCTCCGCGCAGAGATTCGCCATCTGGTCGAAGATCACATGCAACATCGGCATGCGTTCGACCGACAGCCCGGCGGCTCCGAGCAACTGATCGGAGCCTTGGTCCGAGCGTCCGCGCCTTGCTTCCGACATTAGGACCTCGCTCCTGCTCGCGCCATCGGTTCGACATTGCCGGTTTTCGCCGCCGGGCCCGCGATCGTCTCGTTCTCGACGACATCGATCGACGGCCGTTCGCCGGCGCTGATCATCTTGCGCCCATGCTCAACGGCGATCTGCGGCAGCGCGCCGTTCATGAAGGCCAGCAAGGTCTGCTTGATGATCACGTACATGCTGCATTGCTTTTCGCGGACCTGCTTGATCTTGAGCGCCAGCGGCGTGATCAACCCGTAGGACAGGAATATCCCTGCGAAGGTGCCGACGAGCGCGGCGCCGATCAGGCTGCCGAGCAGCTTCGGCGACTGATCGAGGGCGCCCATGGCCTTGATCACCCCGAGCACGGCGGCGACGATGCCGAGCGCCGGCAGCGCCTCGGCGACGACCATCAACGAGTTGTAGGGCTTGAGCTTGTTTCGGATGATGGTCTCGATCTCTTCGTCCATCAGCGCCTCGATCTCGTGAGGCCGGGCGCTACCCATGATGATAAGGCGGAAGTAATCGCAGACGAAATGCATCAGCGCGTCGTTGGCGAGCATCGTCGGGAAGTTCTTGAAGATCTCCGAGGACTCGGGATCGTCGATATGAGCCTCGACCTCGTTGCGGCCCTTGTTGCGCACTTCGCGCATCAGCGCATGCATGAGGCCGAGGAGGTCCAGGTAGTTCCGCTGCGTCGGCACCGTTCCGGTCACGGCCTGCATCGTCGCCACGCCGCTGTCGAGCACCACCTTCCACGGATTGGCGATCACATACGTACCGAGCGCCATACCGGCGATGATCACGAACTCCCAGGGCTGCCAAATCACGCTGAGATGACCGCCGAGCGCCGTGAAGCCACCGACCAGGCTGGCAATGGTAATGATGAAGCCGATAAGTATGCTCAAGCGCGACGCTCCGCAAAGAGGTTCACGATTCATTTAGGAATCGACGCTTTCGCGAAGCTGACATCCGGCAAGCCCGTCAGCTTCACACAAGCCTGGGCGTTGATTTTCACATCGGCTTCGCCCCCTGCATCTCCCATACAAGGCAGCGCCGCACGATGGTCTCGACAATCACCAGCTATCAGATCATCTCGAACAACCTCGGCCGCTCGTTAGAGCAGACGGCGAAGAAAGCCGATGTGGACCGCGAGACGAACTATTTTCTCGCCCATATCGGCGACGCCAAGACGATCGACGATTTTCTCGGCGATTATCGGCTTTACTCATATGCCATGAAGGCGTTCGGCCTGTCCGACATGACGTATGCAAAGGCGTTCATGCGCAAGGTCTTGACTGAGGGCGTGTCGCAAACGAACAGCTTTGCCAATAAGCTCGTCGACACGCGCTACCGCGAGTTCGCGGCAACCTTCAATTTCGCGGATTACGGCGAATACGCCACTTCGATCCCCGACGCTCAGACTAGCACGGTCACCAGATTCGTGCGGCAGGCCCTCGAAGAGAATGCGGGCGACCAGAATGAAGGGGTACGGCTTGCTCTTTATTTCGAACGCAAGGCGCCGACCATCAAGAACGCCTACCAGATACTCGCCGACAAAGCGTTGGTCCAGGTCGTCCAGACCGCGCTCGGCATTTCGACCCTGACGTCCATGGCCGACGTCGACAAACAGGCTGACATGCTGAACAAGCAAATCGACTTCGCGGACTTTCAGGACCCGGCGAAACTGAAGAAGTTCCTGCAACGCTTCTCGGTGATGTGGGACATAAATAACGGCCAGAACACCCCATCGGCCGCTTCAATCCTCATCACCCAGCCTGCTCAGACAGGAATCAGCAGCAGCATTCTTACGACGCTGCTGAACCTGCGAATCGGACGGTAATTCATGCAATCGGCTCTTTACGTCAGCCTCTCGGCACAGGTCGCGCTCGAGAAACGGCTCGAAACCATCGCCAACAACATGGCGAACATGAAGACCGCCGCCTTCCGCGCGGATGCCGTGAAGTTCGAGACGGCGATGTCGCGCGCGGCAGAAAGTCCGGTTGCCTTTGCGACGTCCGGTGAAAACTACATCTCGCGCAAGCCGGGCGCCGCGACGCCGACCGGCAACATGCTAGACGTCGCCGTTGCAGGGAGATCTTGGCTCGCCTTCATGGGCCCCGCGGGGCAGGTCTATACCCGCGACGGCCGCATGAAAATCAACCTCAACGGCGAACTGCAGAACGTCAATGGCTTTCCGATCGCCGATGCCGGCGGCGCCCCGATTATCGTCGATCCCGATGCCGGGCCGCTGACCATCAGCCGCGACGGAACGATCACGCAGCGAGGCAACCAGGTCGGCGTGCTCGGCCTGTTCGATATTCCAACGGACGCCAAATTGCAGCGCTTCGGCAACTCCGGCGTCATTCCCGATCGTCCCGCCGTGCCCGTCCTCGACTTTGTGAATACGGGCGTGGAGCAAGGCTATGTCGAGAGCTCGAACGTCGACGCGCTGACGGAACTGACGCAAATGATCACCGTCTCTCGCGCTTTCCAGGGCGTCAGCTCTCTCATCGAGAATTCCGAGGGCACGATGCAGAACGCGATTCGTACGCTCGGCGAACCGACCAAAGTCTGACGCATAAAAGCGGGGCAGGAGCGACATGAACGCGCTGGAGCGCCTGGAGTCCACGCTCGCGTCCCTCCGCAAGGACGTGCCGATGGTGCGCGTCGGCGGTGTCGTCTCCGAGGTGGCCGCGACCCACTACCGTGTCTCCGGCCTCTCGCGTCATGTGCGGCTGGGCGAGATGGTCGGGCTCGAGATCGACAACCGCATGCAATTGGGCGAAGTCGTGCGGATCGACGGCAACGGCGTTACGGCCAAGCCGTTCGACTCGCGCATCGCGGCCGGCCTCGGCCTCGTGGCCTATCGCATGCCACCGCTGGCGATTTCGCCGCATCCGAGCTGGAAAGGCCGGGTGGTGAATGCGCTTGGCGAACCGCTCGATGATTCCGGCCCGTTGCATCCCGGAGAGCGCGTCATGTCGACCGACGCCGACCCGCCAGCCGCGGTGAGCCGCACGCGCGTGCGCGCGCCTCTGCGGACAGGCGTTCGCGTGGTCGACCTTTTCACACCGCTATGCCGCGGTCAGCGGATCGGCGTTTTCGCCGGATCCGGCGTCGGCAAGACGACCTTGCTGTCCATGCTCGCGCGGAGCGCGGGCTTTGACACGGTCGTCACGGCATTGGTCGGCGAGCGCGGCCGCGAAGTGCGCGAATTTCTGGAAGAAGCGCTGACGCATCATCGTTCGCGCGCGATTACCGTCGTGTCGACGGGCGATGAAAGTCCGATGATGCGGCGCCTCGCGCCGAAGACCGCCATGACCATCGCCGAATATTTTCGTGATCGAGGCGAGTCGGTGCTGTTGATCGTCGATTCGATCACGCGGTTTGCTCACGCCGCGCGCGAGATCGCGCTTGCGGCCGGGGAGCCGGCCGTTGCCCGCGGCTACGCGCCGAGTGTTTTCACCGATCTGCCCCGCCTTCTGGAGCGCGCCGGCCCCGGTGCCGAGGGCCAGGGATCCGTCACCGGCATCTTCTCGGTCCTGGTCGACGGCGACGACCATAACGAGCCGGTCGCGGACACGGTGCGCGGTACATTGGACGGCCATATCGTGCTCGATCGCGACTTGGCCGACCAAGGGCGCTATCCCGCCGTGAACGTGCTGACGTCCGTGTCCCGTCTTGCGCAACACGTCTGGTCGGCCGAGGAGCACAATCTTTTGCGCCGGCTGCGCGCCATGATTGCCCGCTTCGAGGATACGCGCGACTTGCGCTTGATGGGCGGCTACCAACCCGGCCGCGACAACGAACTCGATCAAGCCGTGCAGCTCGTGCCGAAGATCTATGATGCAATGCGGCAGACGGCAGCCGACCCCATGTGCACTGAGCCGTTTCACGACCTGTTGAACGTGATCAAAAGCACCGTCGGCTGAGCCGATCCGATACTTGCCGGTTCACTGCGCCAATACGCACGCACGACGGTGGCCGCCGGACATTGCAGTGCACGTGGCGTCGCCCACTCCCGAGCGTCCCACCCGCCCAACAGGCCACGCGCCGTTCGTTCAGCTTTCGCATCGCACAAGTGAGTTTGCCTCAGCAACCGTCAACGCGGTTTGCAGGCACGCACTTGAAATTGCCTCTTAGGAGAGTAACAATCCAGTTAGTTATGAATGACACCGGGGCCGAACGCGATGCGAAGCAGCACCGAACGCATTCTCACCACCCACGTCGGCAGCCTGCCGCGCCCGCCAGCGCTGCATGAATTGAGCATCGCCTTGGGGAAAGGCGAACCGATCGATCCAACTCGATACGCCGGCAGCTTGCGCGACGCGGTTGTCGACATCGTGAAAAAACAGACGGATGTCGGCATCGACATTGTCGATGACGGCGAGCTGAGCAAGCCGAGCTTTATCACCTATATCAACGATCGCCTGGGCGGTTTCGAGATCGACACGGCCGACCGCAACCAGAGTCCGTGGGTCGGCTCGCGCGAAGTCCGGTCGTTCCCCGACTTCTACCGGCCTCAGCTTGCCAATGTGCACACGCGGCACACACATTTCCTCTGCACCGGCCCGGTCAAATATCGCGGCCAGCAACAGCTGGCGACCGACCTCGCGAACCTGAAAGCGGCGTTGAACGGCGCCGACGTGGTCGACGCCTTCGTTCCCGCGACCTCGGTGTCGAGCATCGAGGACTGGAACCGCAACACTTACTATAGGTCCGACGAGGAATACCTCTATGCCCTCGCCGACGCCATGCACGAGGAATATCGCGCGATCGTCGACGCCGGCTTCCTCGTCCAGGTCGACGACCCGCATCTCGTGACCTACTACGTCTGCCATCCCGACAAGAGCATGGACGAGTGCCGCAAGTGGATCGCGCTGCGCGTCGACGCGATCAACCACGCGCTACGCGGCATTCCGAAGGACCGCGTGCGCTTTCACACCTGCTACGGCATCAATTTTGGCCCGCGTGTGCACGATATCGAGGTCAAATACATCATCGACATCCTCGGCCGCCTCAATGCCGGCGCTTTCTCGTTCGAGGCGGCCAATCCGCGACATGAGCACGAATGGACGGTCTGGCGCGACGCCAAGCTGCCCGACGACGTCATCATGATCCCAGGGATGATCACCCAATCCAACGTGATGGTGGAGCATCCCGAATTGATCGCGCAAAGGCTTGGGCGCTGGGTCGATGCCTTAGGCCGCGAACGGGTGATCGCCGGGACCGATTGCGGCTTCGCGAGCTTCGCCGGCAATGACGAAATCCACGAAAGCATCGTCTGGGCGAAGTTCGAGGCCTTGGCCGAAGGCGCGCGCATCGCCTCACGGCAGACAAAACGCGCCGCTTGAATGCACACAAAACAAAATCGGGGAGAAGACGAATGCCGGCATCGCGCATCCAGACGACCACGGTGGGCTCTTATCCGGTGCCCGACTGGCTCGTGGCGCTTCCGTCCGAGCAGGCGCTGATCGACGCCACGCGTACGGTCATCCACACGCAGGAAATGGCCGGCATCGACCTCGTCTGCGACGGCGAACTGTATCGCTTCGACGTCAACCATCCCGAGACGAACGGCATGATCGAGTTTTTCGTGCGCCCGATGTCGGGCGTGCGGCGCGAGATCGGTCTCGCCGAATGGCTCGCCTTCAAGCAGTCGAAGCCGCATCATTTCCGTTCGCGGCCGCCGGCCGTTGTGGTCGGCCCGGTCGGCCCCGGCGCGCTCGATCTGCCCACGGCCTGCGCGCGGGCGAAGGCGCTGGCGACCAAGCCGCTCAAGTTCACCCTCACCGGCCCGCATATGCTGGCCAAGATGCTGCTCGACTCGCACTACAAGCACGTGTCGGAGCTGGCTTTGGCGATCGCCGACGTGCTGGCCGAACAGGTCAAGCATATCGATGCCGCCGTGATCCAGGTCGACGAAGCCAATCTTCCCGGCGCACCCGACGAATGGAAATGGGCCGCGGAAGCGATGAACCGCGTACTGCGCGCGATCCCGACGACGCCGGCGGTGCATCTGTGCTTCGGCAATTACGGCGGCCAGACGATTCAGAAAGGCGGCTGGGGCAACCTCCTCGACTATCTCAATGCCCTGCATGTCGATCACATCGTCATGGAGAACGCGCACCGGCCGGTCGAGGAACTCGAGGTGTTCAAGGGCCTGCGGCCGGAGATCGGCTTCGGCCTCGGCGTCGTCGACATCAAGCAGACCGTGGTCGAGTCGGCGGACGAGATCGCCCGCGCCATCGAGCGCGCGGACAAGGTGCTAGGCCCCGGCCGCATCAAATACATCCATCCGGACTGCGGCTTCTGGATGCTCAAGCGGGGCATCGCCGACGGCAAAATTCGCGCGCTGGCGCGCGGCCGCGACCTCTACGAGGGACGCCACTGAGGCGTCTTGAGCAGCGTAAGCTTTTCCCAATCGGGATAGGCGCCGGTGGCAAAACCGGCGCCAGCCAGCGAGCCGATCCGCAGGCGCCCGCTCTCGATCTTCACGCGCACGGCTCCATGGCTATGCACGTAAAGATCGGGATGCGCGGCCAGAAACGCCGCCTGCTCCGTCTCGGGCAGGCTCGCCATGCCATTCACATAATGATGGCCGTTGCGCTCGACATGCGTCAGGCCGATCAGATTGACGAGCGCGAGATCCTGCTGCACGGCAAGGCCGGCCTGGGTGGTCAGATCCTCACCGGTCATGAAATAGCGCCCGCCGCCGGCATTCCAGTGCGCGCAACGCGCCGCGTTCAGGATCGATTTGTAGAGGCCCTTGCAGCATTTGCTCGACACGCCTTGATAGCCGCGCGCCCGCGCACGGACGAAGGCGTCGAGGCCATCGTCCGATTCGTCGACGATCACCGGCTTGATCGCAGACAACGCTGATACGTCGCTGTCCAGCGCGTGCGACCGCGTGATCGGCTGCTCGATGAAGGCAATGCTGGCGACCAGCCGCCGCAGCGCCGGCGTCTCTGTCATCCTGCGCCACAGCATCTCGAGCGCGCCGAGGTCGTTGTACTGCTCGTTGCCGTCGAGCGAGGCGACGTAAGGCCGGTCGAGACGATCGAGGACGCTGGCGATGTCGATGAGCCGGTCGAGGTCGGCCGCGGCATTGCCGCCGACCTTGAGCTTGAAATAGGTGTGACCGTAGGTGTCGACGACCTCCTCCAGCGATTCAGGCAGGCCATCGCCGACCCGACCGGGATGCCCGGTGATGACATCTACCAGGCCAACGGTGTGCCGCGCCGCGATGCTGTCTGCCGGACGCAATCGCGCGAGGAAGCCCGAGATGTCGAAGCCCGCGAGATCGCCGAGCTGGTTCGGCAGCAAAGCAGGATCGATTCCAGCGATATTGGAGCCGACAGCGTCATAGAACGAGCAGCCTTCGATCCGGCCCAGCGCATCGAGCACGGCGCGATCGATCTGCGCGGGGCCAAAATTCGCGGTCAGCGCATTCAATCCCTGGCGCGCGCCGGCGATAATGTGCTGTTCATAGTGCGCTGCAAAGTGGCCGAACGCGGTACGCGGTGTCGGATCGTCGACATAGGCCGCGGCCGCGAGGTTGAGAGACACTCTGAGCTGGTCGAAGTTCTGCTCATTGGTCAGCGATAGATCCTTGTCGAACCATTTCGGCGCCAGCAACTCCGCCGCCCCGCCCCAAGCCGTTCTACCATCGGGATATTCGACCCGCGCGCGCACGAAACACTGCGGCGCTTCGCGCAACGTGACGACACCGAAGCGGAACGGCATGCGCAATTGCACGTCGCGCTCGTAAAGCCTCACTTCGCGAAGGCGGAAGATGGGCGCGTTCGAACCCGTCATGTCGATCTCGCGCATGCCATTGTTCAACCACGATGTTTTTGGCTTCACCCGCGCGACGCGGAGGCCACAAATAAGGCTGCCTGAATTTTTCTCTCGACCGATCTAACCAGATAGTTAAACTCGCTGGCAACCTCCCGAACACACAAAAACAGGGAGGTGCGAGGAAGCGCTAACAAGGCTGCGGCGAATGGGTCGTATTGTCAGCGTCGACATTGCGCGCGTCGACTATCCACTGGTCGGCCAGTTCAAGTTTTTCCGGACGGGCGTGCGTCCGACTGTCTTCGTGCGCCTCACGGACGAGAACGGCGTCGAAGGCTGGGGTCAGTCCGTCCCGGTCGAGACCTGGACCTATGAAACGGTCGAGTCGGTCGAGACGACGCTGCGCCATTATCTCGCATCGGCGGTGATCGGCGGCGATCCGAGCGATATCGAAGATATCCACGCGCGCATGGAGCGGGCGATCCGGCCGTCTTTCTCCGTCGGTCAGCCGGTGTGCAAAGCAGCAATCGATCTCGCCTGCTACGATCTGTGGGGCCGGCAAGCCGGACGTCCGGTCAGCGATCTGCTGGGCGGCGGCAAACGCCACGCCATCACCCTGAGCTGGACCATTAACGCGCCGACGCTCGATGGCGCAGCGCAACAAATCGAAGAAGGCCGCGCGCTCGGCTATTCCAGCTTCAACATCAAGGTCGGCTATCCGCAAAAGCCGGCTTACGACATAGATCTGGTGCGCATGGTTACAACGGCCGCACCCGACGGTTTCCATTGGTGCGACGCCAATACGAGCTACGATCTCGACACCGCACTGACGATGGCGCCGAAATTCGCCGATTTCGGCCTGCGGGCACTTGAATCGCCGCTGCCCCCGAACCGGCTACGCGACTACCGCACACTGCGACGTCAGCATGCCCTGCCGATCTTGATGGACGAAGGCATTATCTCGCCGGTCGAAACCGCTGAATTCATCGCCCTCGAAATGTTCGACGGCATCGCGATGAAAGTGGCGCGCTGCGGTGGCCTTTGGAACGCGACGCGCATCGCTTCGCTGCTGCGCGACAACAATCTGCTGCTGTTCGCATCCGGCCTGACGGATCCGGAATTGTCGATGGCCGCGTCGGCGCATTTCTTCAATCACGCCGGCCTCGAATTGCCGGCGGCGCTGAACGGACCGCAATACATTGCGGAGCGCGGTACCAGCGATCCCAACTTCCGGCCGCGCGGCGATACGTTGCGCGTGCCGACGAAGCCGGGGCTCGGCATCGCCATCGCCGACGATATCCGCGTCAAGATGAAGCCGGCCGCCCGCGCGCCGGCTCCTTTACCCGCATGAGGGCTCTGTTACGCTGACCACAACCACACGATCAACAAGGTGGGATTAGGTAGGGACGATGACGCTCGTGAGTGAGACTGCAAAATCTGCAAGCGCGACGGGCATTCAAAGCGGCTTCCATCTTCTCAGGAAGCTCACGCCTCTTGCCGGCATCCTGGCATTTCTTCTGGCATGGCAATTCTTCGTCGTGTTCTGGCAGGTGCCGGCCTATCTGCTCCCCACACCGACACAGATCGGACAGGTCTTCATCGATGAATTTCCGGAGCTGCTGCGTCACGGCTGGGTTACCGTCTATGAGATGATCGCCGGCTATGCCTTGGCCGTCGCCGTCGCCATTCCGCTCGCCATCGCCATCACATCGTCGCGGCGCTTCAACGAGTTCGTCATGCCGACGATGCTGTTCTTTCAGATTGTGCCGAAGGTCGCGATCGCACCCTTGTTCCTCGTGTGGTTCGGCGTCGGCGCGACGCCGAAGATCCTCGTGGCCTTTCTGATCTCGTTCTTTCCCATCGTGATCGATGCCGCCGTCGGTCTGCGCTCGATGTCCCCCGAGATGGGCGATCTTGCACGGTCCATGGGCGCGAGCCGCCTGCAGATATTCACCCAGTTCCGACTGCCGACCAGCCTGCCCTATCTGTTCAGCGGCTTGAAGGTGGCGGCGACGCTCGCCATCGCCGGCACGGTCGTCGGCGAGTTCGTCGGCGCCGATAAGGGCCTCGGCTATCTCTTGCTGGTGACGAACTCGAACATGCAGACGGCGCTGATGTTCGCGACGATTTTGGCGCTGACGATCATCGGCTTTGTCTTCTACTACATCGTGGAGCTGCTCGAGAGCTTCCTGATCCCATGGCACGTGACGCACCGCGTCCAGGAGACGGCGACTATGTGAGACCGTCGCAGCGGAAAGCGCGACGCCGAGAACAACAGAGCCTCGTCATCGACGGGGCCAATCCGGGGAGGAGAAGGCGATGAAACGTGCAAGTCTCGTACTGCCGCTTGTTGCAGCTTTCGCGACGCTTTCGGCATTTGCCACGTCGGCGCACGCGCAAGCACTCGACAAGTTTCCGTTCCGTCTGAACTGGACCTTATACGGCGAGCACGCGCCCTTCTTCGTGGCCCGCGACAAGGGCTTCTATAAGGAGGAAGGGCTCGACGTCGAAATCCTGGAGGGCAGCGGCTCGACCACGGTGGCACAGCTGGCCGCGAACGGGACCAATCCGGTGGCCTATGTCGACGCCGCCACCATGATGCGCGGCATCAATGCCGGCATGCCGGTCAAGGCGGTGGGCGTGACGCTGCAGCAGAGCCCGATGGCGTTCATCTATCGCGCCGACGCGGCGCGGCCGACCAAGATCGACGAGATCAAGGGCAGCCGCATCGCCATCACCGCCGGCGACGCCAGCCTTGCGATCTTCACGGCCTTCATGGGCAAGCTCAACATGCAGGTGAGCGACGTCAAGTTGATTACGGTCGCCAACCCGGCCGCGAAGGAGCAGGCCGTGCTCAACAACCAAGCCGACGCGCTGCTCGGCTACTTCATGGACCAGGGCCCGCGCATGCAGCTGCAGTCGGGCATTAAGATGGGCTGGACGCGGCTCTACGACCTCGGCGGCGTGACCACTTTGAGCAGCGCCATCATCGTCAACAACGACTGGCTGAAGGACGCCAAGAACCAGGACGTCCTGCGGCGCTTCCTGCGCGCCTCGCAGCGGGGCTGGGAATACACCGACAAGCACCGCGAGGAAGCGGCCGAAATCTTCCTCAAGCACGCCAAGGCCTTCAACATGGAAATCGCGCTGCTGGAGATCAACGGCACGATGACCATCCTGCGCACCAAGCACTCGGAAGGAAAGCCGCTGTTCTGGACGGCGAAGGAAGATTGGCAGGAAAGCCAGGACCTGCTGCAGAAGTTCGCCAAGATGCCGGAACAGCCCGACATGGCGAAGTACTACACCAACGAGTATCTGTCGGCGCCGCCCTATCTGAAGAAGTAGGCATCGCGAGAGAACGACCGCCCCGCACGGGGCGGTCGGAATGAGTTCGGTAAGAAAGGTCAGCGATGAGCGAGCCCTATATCCGCCTGTCGAACGTCGGCAAGTCGTACCAGACCAAGAACGGCGTCGTCGAAGCCTGCTCCGACATCAATCTCGACATCCGCCAGTCGGAGTTCGTGGCCATTGTCGGCCCCAGCGGCTGCGGCAAGACGACGATCATGAAGATGGTGGCGGGCCTGCAGCCCTACACCGCCGGGTCGATCACCATCGGCGGCCAGCGCGTCGACAAGCCCCAGACCGACGTCGGCATCGTGTTCCAGGAAGCCATCATGCTCGACTGGCGCGACGTGCTCGCCAACGTCATGCTGCAGATCGATATCCGCAAGATGGACCGGAAGAAGTACGAACCGGTCGCGCGCGACCTGCTCAAGGCGACGGGCCTCGCCGGCTTCGAGAACAAAAAGCCCTACGAGTTGTCCGGCGGCATGCGTCAGCGCGTGTCGATCTGCCGGGCGCTCGTGCATGGGCCCAACATGCTGATGATGGACGAGCCGTTCGGCGCGCTCGACGCGCTCACGCGCGAGCAGATCTCGATGGACATCCAGCATCTCTGGATGGAGACGCGCAAGACGGCGCTGCACATCACGCACAGCATCCCGGAAGCGGTGCTGCTTGCCGATCGGGTGGTGGTGATGGGGCCGCGGCCCGGCCGCATCGTCGAGATCATCGACATCGATCTGCCGCGGCCGCGCCGACTGGATCGGCTGCCCGAACGCTTTCACGAGTACTCGTCGCGCATCCGCGACATCTTCAAGTCGAAAGGCGTGCTGGCGATGGACTAGATTAGCTGTCGTCCCGGGCGAGCGAAGTGAGGCCCGAGACCCATACGCCGCAGCCTCTCTCCGCCTCATCCTGAGGAGCATCGCGCAGCGATGCGTCTCGAAGGATGGGGCGGCCTCATGGTTCGAGACGCGCTCCTTCGGAGCGCTCCTCACCATGAGGCCTTAATCACTTCTCCACGAACGCCTTCTCGATCACATACTGACCGGGATGGTTGCTGTTGCCTTCCGTGAAGCCCATGTCGCGCACGATGCCGACGAGGTCCTTCAGCATGGCCGGGCTGCCGCAGATCATCATGCGATCGTGTGCCGGATCGAGCGTGTCGAGGCCGGTTTCCTCAAACAGCCGACGGGTGATGATGATGTCGGTCAGTCGGCCGTGGTTGCGGAACGGCTCACGTGTTACGGTCGGATGGTAAACCAGCTTCTCGGCCACCAGTTCACCGAGGAATTCATGGCCCGGCAGGTCCTGCGTGATCAGCTTGTCGTAGGCGAGCTCAGCGATGGTACGGCAGCCGTGCACCAGCACGACCTTGTCGTAGCGCTCGTAGGTCTCCGGATCCTTGATGATGCTCAGGAACGGCGCGAGGCCGGTGCCCGTCGCCATCAGATAGAGATTGCGACCCGGCGTCAGATTGGCGAGCACGAGCGTGCCGGTCGGCTTACCGTTGACCAGGATGCGGTCGCCGACTTTCACATGTTGCAGGCGCGATGTGAGCGGTCCGTCCGGCACCTTGATCGAGAAGAACTCGAGCTGCTCTTCGTAATTGGCGCTCGCCAGGCTATAGGCGCGCAACAGCGGGCGTCCGTCGACCTCGAGCCCGATCATCGCGAACTGGCCGTTCTGGAAACGGAAGCCCGCGTTCCGGGTGGTGGTGAAGGTGAACAGGCTTTCGGTCCAGTGATGGACGCTGGTGACCTCTTCGTGGCTGATCGCGCTCATGTGCAATCGTCCCGTTTAAATAGCGGATTGCGTTGACAGTCCGGCTCTCGACCAGATATAACTAACTAGATAATTATTCAACACCGACATGGTCGAACAATGCCGGTTGTGAACTTGCCTACACAGGCGGGGGGAACGGAGGCCTACCGGTTAAAGGGCCCGCAGGCGTGGAACGGCCATGGCCGTCCGGCCTTCGATCGTATCGCGCTCGCCGCCGCTCACGTCGTTGCCAACCCGCGCGCCGACGTTGATCCCTGGCTGACGGCGGCGATCGACTGGGACGCCACCATCGACTACCGCCGCCATCTCTGGCGCCTCGGTCTCGGCGTCGCCGAAGCCATGGACACCGCGCAACGCGGTGGTGGACTGGATTGGCCGAACGCGCTCAAGCTCATCCAGCTCTCGGTTGAAGCCGCCCGCGATATTCCCGGCGCTGCCGTGTTCTCCGGCGTCGGCACCGATCAACTGGCCCCCTCGTCACAAGTTGCGCTCGACGACGTCATCCGCGCCTACGAGCAGCAGATCGAGGCCGTCGAAGCCGCCGGCGGCCGCATCATCTTGATGGCCTCGCGCGCGCTGGTCGTCGCTGCGAAGTCGCCCGACGATTACACCAAGGTCTACGATCGCATTCTGCGGCAGGTGCGCGAGCCGGTCATCATCCACTGGCTCGGCGAGATGTTCGACCCGGCGCTCAAGGGCTATTGGGGCCACGCCGACCACCACGCGGCGATGGATGTCTGCGTCGACATCATCGGCGACAACGCGTCGAAGGTCGACGGCATCAAGCTGTCGCTGCTCGACAAGGACAAGGAAATCCGCCTGCGCCGCAAGCTGCCGCAAGGCGTGCGCTGCTACACCGGCGACGACTTCAATTTCGCGGAGCTGATCGCCGGCGACGCGCAGGGCTATTCCGATGCCCTCCTCGGCATCTTCGACGTCATCGCCCCGGCGGCCTCCGCCGCGCTCGCGGCCCATGCTCGCGGCGATCTCGATCAATACTGGAAAATCTTCGAACCGACGGTGCCGCTGTCGCGCCATCTCTTCAAGGCGCCGACGCAGTTCTACAAAACCGGCGTCGTTTTCCTCGCTTATCTCAACGGACACCAGTCGCATTTCGTCATGGTCGGCGGGCAGCAGAGCGCCCGCTCGCTCATGCACCTGGTCGAGGCGTTCAAGCTGGCCGACGCCGCCGGCCTGATCCGCGATCCCGATCTCGCCGCGTCGCGCCTGAACGATCTCATGCGCACTTACGGCATCGCTGCATAGCCATGGCCCCGCGCGTCGTCACCGCGGACGAGTTTGCCAAACTGGTGGCCAGCAACGACACGCTGCTGATCGGCGGTTCCGGCGCGGGCCATTCGGTGCCGGATACGTTGATCGGCGCCATCGCCAAGCGCTTCAAGAGCGACGGCGAGCCGCGCAATCTCACCACCGTGCATCCGGTCGGCCTCGGCGACCGGGCCGAGCGCGGCATCGGCCATCTCGCGCATCCCGGTCTGTTGAAGCGCGTGGTGTGCGGCACGTTGGTCGACTCGCCGCCGGTCGAGCGCATGGCGGCCGCGAACGAAATCGAAGCCTACACCCTGCCGCAAGGTTGCCTGTCGCAGTTGACGCGCGAGATGGCGTCGGGCCGGCCCGGCCTCGTCACGCATGTCGGGCTCGACACCTTCGTCGATCCGCGTCACGGCGGCGGCAAGCAGAGCGCCAAGGCGCAGGAAGACCTCGTCGAACTGATCAAGGTCGGCGGCCAGGAGTATTTGTTCTTCAAGCCGTTCAAGGTCGACATCGCGCTCATCCGCGGCACCACCGCGGATGAAGACGGCAACATCACCATGGAGCACGAGGCCGTCTTCGGCGAGATGATCTCCATGGCGCAAGCGGCGCGCCGTTGCGGCGGCCTCGTCGTCGCGCAGGTCAAGCGCATGGCGCTGCGCGGCACGCTGCCGCCGAAGCAGGTGAAGGTGCCGGGCATGCTGGTCGACCTGATCGTGGTCGATCCCGGCCAGACGCAGACCTTCTTCACCGTGCACGACCCCGCTTACGCCGGCGAGATGAAGGTGCCGCTCACCAGCATCGCCGCGCTGCCCTTCGCGATGCGCAAGGTGGTGGCGCGGCGCGCGGCATTCGAATTATTCCCCGGCGCCATCTGCAATCTCGGCTCCGGCATTTCCACCGGCATCGCCTCGATCGCCGCGGAAGAGAACGCGCTCGACGCCGTCGTGCTCACCAACGAGCAGGGCCTGATCGGCGGCGCGCCGGCGACCGGCAATGAGCCTGGCGCCGGACGCAACTACCAGGCGATGGTCGACCAGCCCTACCAGTTCGACTTCTATGATGGCGGCGGACTCGATCTGGCGTTCCTGTCCTTCGCCGAAGTCGACGAGCACTGCAACGTGAATGTCAGCCGCTTCGGCGACCGCATCGTCGGACCCGGCGGCTTCATCAACATCAGCCAGAACGCCAAGACGATGATCTTCTCCGGCACCTTTACCGCCGGCGGTCTCGACATCGGCTGGCCGAATGGCGTGACCGACATCCGCAAGGAAGGCGCCGAGAAGAAATTCGTGCGCGCCGTCGAGCAGGTGACGTATTCGGGGGCGCTCGCCGCCAAGAACGGCCAGCGCGCGCTCTATGTCACCGAACGTGCCGTGTTCACCCGCAATGCGGCCGGCCGCCTCGAGTTGATCGAGATCGCGCCGGCCGTGGATGTGGCGCGTGACGTGATCGCCCAGATGCAGTTCAAGCCGGATATATCGCCTGATTTGAAGGAGATGGATGCCCGCATTTTCAGCCCCGAGCGCATGGGCCTAGCCGATATAATCGCCGCCAACCGGCGGCCGATTCGGTCCGAACGGCTGGCCAAGCTTGCAAGTACGGAGGCTCATTGATGGCGGTAGCGGCTACTCCAAAGGCGAAGCGCGCGGGCGCGGCCAAATCCAAGGCACGACTCGAACCGGTGCGTGACGCCGAGCGCACGCAGCAGGCCATTCTGGCCGCGGCCGAGGCTGAATTCGCGAGCAAGGGCCTCGCGGGCGCGCGCGTCGACGTAATCGCCGAGCAGGCGGGCGCGAACAAGCGCATGATGTATTACTACTTCGGCTCGAAGGACGATCTCTATCTGGCCGTGCTCGAGCGCGCCTACGGCGCCATGCGCGAGAAGGAACGCGACCTCAATCTCGCCGACCTCGATCCGCTCGAAGCGATCAAGACCCTCGTCCATTTCAAATTCGATTATTACGTCGAGCATCAGAGCATCATTTCTCTGCTCGCCGGCGAAAACCTGTCGGGCGCCACGTTCCTCAAGCGGTCGCGCAAGCTGCGCGACATGCAGACGTCGCTGGTCGGCGTCATTCAGCGCGTGCTGGCCGCGGGCGAAGCGAAAGGCGTGATCCGGAAGGGCCTCGATCCGCTGCATCTTTATCTGTCGATCTCGGCGCTGGGCTATTTCTATTTCTCGAACGCCGCCACGCTTTCTGTCGCCTTCGGCCGGCAGCTCTTGAGCGCACCGGAGCGCAACGAGCGGCGCCAGCACTGCGTGGATGTCATCATGTCATACGTCACGGCGCGGTGAACCGCCGGGCGCGTTGCGCATAAAAAGTAAGGGAGGAACGTATGAAGTTCGGCGATTATCCCAAGGCTGGCTCGCTCGATGGCGTCGCCGGATTTCGCAATTACGTCTCCTCGCTCGGTCTCGACATGCCCTGCGACGATATCGTGGCGCATGGGCCGCAGGCGCCCTTGAACGCGCCAGTCGAAATCGACGGCATGAAGATCGGCCATCGCCTTGCCATCCAGCCGATGGAAGGCTGGGACTGCGAGCGCGACGGCCGCCCCTCCGAGAATACCAAACGCCGCTGGCGCCGCTTCGGCCTGTCGGGGGCCAAGCTGTTGTGGGGCGGCGAAGCCTGCGCCGTGCGGCCGGACGGGCGCGCCAATCCGAAGCAGCTCGTGATGACCGAGCAATCGATCGGCGATATCGCGAAGATGCGCGAGAGCGTCATCGACGCGCACAAGGAAGCGACGGGCGGCGACGGCAGCGATGTCGTCATCGGTCTCCAGCTCACGCATTCGGGGCGCTTCTGCAAGCCGAACGACAACACCAAGTTCGAGTCGATCATCGCCTATCGGCATCCCCTGCTCGACCGCAAGTTCGGCGTACCGGCTGACCGCGCGCCGATCAGCGACGACGAGATCAAGAGACTGGTCGGGGATTTCGTCATCGCGGCCAAGCGCGCGCAACAATGCGGCTTCGACTTCGTCGACATCAAGCATTGCCATGGCTATCTGGCGCACGAGTTCCTGAGCGCGGTCGACCGCCCCGGCCCTTACGGCGGCAGTCTCGAGAACCGCACGCGCTTCCTGCGTGAGGTCGTGGAAGGCATCCGCGCCGAGGCGCCCGGCTTGAAGATGGGCGTGCGCCTCTCCGCCATCGACTCGGTGCCGTTCAAGCCGGATCCGGCACGCTCGGCGCCGGGCGCACTCGGCCCGGGCATTCCCGAAGAACACGCGCTGCCCTATCGCTATGCTTTCGGCGCCAATCCCGACAACCCGCTCGAATACGATCTCACCGAGACCAAGGCGCTGCTCGAAATCATGCGCGGGCTCGGCATCCGTTTCCTCAACGTCACGGCCGCCAGCCCTTACTATAACCCGCACATCATCCGGCCGGCGCTCTATCCGCCGTCCGACGGCTATCATCCGCCGGAGGATCCGTTCGTCGGCGTCATGCGCCAGCTCGAAGTGGTGCGCGACCTCAAGAAGGCGTTCCCGGACTTCTGCTTCATGGGCAGCGGCTACACCTACCTGCAGGAGTTCTTCCCGAACGTTGCGCAGGCCGTGGTGAGCCGCGGCTGGGTCGACCTGGTCGGTCTCGGCCGCATGGTGCTGGCCTATCCGGAATTGCCGCTCGATATTCTGCAGGGCAAGCCGCTGCAGAAGAAGCGCTACTGCCGCACCTTCAGCGACTGCACGACGGCGCCGCGCAACGGCATCGTCTCCGGCTGCTATCCGCTCGACGCGCACTACAAGAAGTCCCCGGAGTTCAAGCAGCTCGCAACGGTGAAGAAGGCGGTTGCGAGCTGACGCCATGGCCGCGCCGCGCAACCTTGCGCTTCTCGGCACCGGCATCATGGGCGCGCATATGGCGCGCCGGCTGGCGCAAGCCGGCTTTGTCACCACGGCATGGAACCGTGATCGCGCCAAGGCCGAGAAGCTCACACCCTTTGGCGTAAGCGTTGCCGACGCGCCCTCGGCCGCGTGCGAAGAAGCCGACGTCGTCATCGTCATGCTGAGCAACGGCCCGGTGGTCGAAGAGGTGCTGTTCTCGGCGGACGCCGGCGGGCGCGTGCCAGCGGACGTAATGAAGCCCGGCGCGACCGTGATCGTGATGAGCTCGATCCCGGTCGAGACCTGCCAGGCGCAAGCGCCGCGCTTTGCGGCGCGCAATGTCGGCTATATCGATGCGCCTGTGTCCGGCGGCGAGCCGGGCGCGCACGACGGCACCTTGGCGATCATGGCGGGCGGTGACGCCACGCTGGTGGAAGGCCTTGCCGACGTCTTCGCGCCGATGGGCCGTGTCACCCGCATCGGTCCGGTCGGCACGGGCCAGATGACCAAGCTCGCCAACCAGATCATCGTCGGCGGCACCATGGCGGCGGTGGCCGAAGCCTTGCACTTCGCCACCAAAGGCGGCGCCGATCCCGCCGCCGTGCGTCAGGCGCTGATGGGCGGCTTCGCGGACTCGAAGATCCTCAACATTCATGGCGCGCGCATGGTGGCGCGCGATTTCGTGCCCGGCGGCCCGGCCGAATATCAGTTGAAGGATATGCGCACCGCACAGACGCTGGCGGCCAAGAACGGCCTCCGTTTCACGCTGCTCGACTGTCTCGTCGGCATGTTCGGCAGCATGGTCGACCGCTTCGGCACGGGGCTCGACGTGTCCGGCATCCTGCGCGAGGTCGAGCATCGCGCCGACGGCAAGGAGAAGCCATGAGTGGCCGTATCGCGCTCAGCGTGGCGGATGGCATTGCCCGCATCCTCATCGATCGCCCCGACAAGATGAATGCGATCACGCCGGAGATGACGCTTGAGTTGCTGCGCGTCTGCCGCGAAGTCGACGACAATCGCGACGTTCGCGTTGCGACGATCATGGGAGCGGGCGAGCGCGCCTTCTCGGCCGGCAGCGACCTCAACGTGCTCGCCGATTTGACCGACGTCCTCGCCTTCCGCGACCGCATCGAATATGCGGCGCTTGTGCGCGACATCCGCAAACCCGTGATCGCGGGCTTGAAAGGCTGGGTGCTCGGCGGCGGCATGGAGATCGCCATCGCCGCCGATATCCGGATCGCCGGCCGCAGCGCCAAGATCGGCGGGCCGGAGGTGACGCGCGGCTGGATCGGCGGCGGCGGCGCGTCGCAGATGCTGCCGCGCATCATCGGCATCGGACGCTCCATGCGCATGCTGCTCACCGGCGACCCGATCGATGCGGAAACCGCATGGCGCATCGGCCTCGTCGAGGACGTGGTCGAGGATGCCGCGGTCGAGGCGCGTGTGACGGAGATGGCGAAGAAGATCGCTTCGTTCAGTCCGGTCGCGACGCAGGCGGTGAAGGCCGGCGTGCGCGCGGCGCAATCGATGTCGCTGGAGCAAGGGTTGCGTTACGAGAACGAGCTGCACACGATCTGCATGTCGGATAAGGCACGGATCGAAGGCATCAAGGCCTTCCAGGAAAAGCGCGAAGGGAAGTTTTGACGGCTTGCCGTCAAAATCTCACCTCAGCCTGAGGCGCGAGCGCGGCGAGCCTCGAAGGATCTGTGAATCAGAGATCCTTCGAGGCTCGCCTTCGGCGCGCACCTCAGGATGAGGGGAGAGGTCGTCTAGCCGACCGTCAGCGCCACGCGTCCGAGATCGCCGAAATCCGCGACGTAGTCCCCCGCCTTCAACGGCAGCGGCACCGTGCAGGTGCCCGTGGTGACGATCTGGCCGCGCCTCAATCCGCCGGCCGGCAACGGCTGCGCATTGGCGAGCGCCACGACGCCCCGAAGCGGATCGCCCAGCACCTTCGCGCAAGGACCGCGCCCGATTTCGAGCCCGTTCAGCCGCAGCACGACGTCGCGGCCGCGCAGATCGATGTCGCGCCAACCGTAGACGGGCGCACCGGCCACGAAGGCGCCGTTGCCCATGTCGTCGGCGAGCTTGAGCAGGTCCCGCGCCTCCGCCGGCCAGCGGCCGTCCGCGATTTCCATGGCGGGGACGATCGCCTCGATCGCGGCCTCGATCTCGGCCCGCGCATAGAGCACAGCGCGCGGCGGCAGATCGCGTCCGAGCAGAAACGCGATTTCGCATTCGAGCAGCGGCACGATGAATGCGTTCAGCGCCATGCGCGCCAGCGTGTGATGAAAGAACGGCGCGAACAGCGGCCCCGCAACCGGGCGGTCCGTTGCGTAAAGCCGCTGCTGTTCCGGCACCAGCGCCGACACTTTCCACCCCTGAACCGCACCTTGCGTCGCGGCCAGCGCATCATGCACGCGATAGGCGTCGACGACCTCATGCACCGTGCCGTCGTCGTCCGACAGCGCCAGCGGCTGAGACGTCGCGCGTGCCCGGGCAAGCTTGGCGGCGATCCCGCTCATTGCCCGGAATTGGGGCTGAAGAACTTCGCGAACTTGTCGGGCACGCCATCGAATTCCTTGGCGTCGGCCGGCGGTTCTTTCTTGTCGGTGATGTTCGGCCATTTCGGCGCATATTCGGCGTTCACCTCGAGCCACTTTTCCAGGCCCGGCTCGGTGTCCGCCTTGATGGCCTCGGCCGGACATTCCGGCTCGCACACGCCGCAGTCGATGCATTCGTCGGGATGGATGACGAGCATGTTCTCGCCTTCGTAGAAGCAATCGACGGGGCAGACCTCGACGCAGTCCATATATTTGCACTTGATGCAATTTTCGGTGACGACGTAGGTCATGCCCCCTCCCGCGTTGGCTCGAGCCCCAGGAACTGCATCATCAGCGCAAGCTGGCTGTTGAGCATATGAATGCCGAAGTGGATTTTGTGGCCGCGCGCCTTCGCGGCGATCAGCAAAGGCGTCATGTCCGGCTTCATGACGACCTCTGCCACCAGCGCGTCGCGGTCGACGCTGCCAAGATCGAACGAATGCCCGTCCGTCGGCTCCAGCCCGAGTGAGGTGGCGTTGACGGCGACGTCATGGCCGGAGGCATTGGCGCTGCCGAGGCGCACGTCACAGGCCGGAAACGCGGCCTTGACGCCCGCCGCCAGCTTTTCCGCCTTGGCGCGCGTGCGGTTGTGCAGCGTGAGGGCGGCCGCGCCGCTGCCGGCGAGCGCGTAAGCGAGCGCCGTACCAGCCCCTCCGGCTCCGGCGAGATAGAAGCGGCGGCCTTCGACTTTGTGGCCTTCGTTTTGCAGCCCCCGGACAAAGCCGCGTCCGTCGAGCAAGGTACCGACGAAGCGGCCATTCTTCTCGCGCCGCACCGTGTTGACGACGCCGGTATGCACGCCGTCGCCTTCGACCGCATCGCACAACTGCCTGGCTTCGCCCTTGTGCGGCGCGGTGACGATGAAACCGTCGAGATTGACCATCGATTTGAGCCCGGCCCAGCCGCGCGGCAGGTCGTCCCGGCCGATGTGAATCGGCAGGCAGACAGCATCGATTTTGCGCGAGGCGAACCAGTCGTTGAAAGCCATTGGCGTGCGCACATGCGCGATCGGATCGCCGATGATGGCGTAGAGGCGTGTCGTCCCGGTGATCATGGCCGTTTCTTTAACTATCTAGTTAGATAGCATACGGCGCGGGCGCCCGCTGTCAATCGGATCGTGGCGCGGTGGCGCAGGTAGGAAGTGGTTGCCCGCTTTCGTTTGGGCGGCCGCGAGCCGGCGGACGTGATCAGGATGCGCAGGTTCTCCCGCTACGACCCGATCCGGTTCGACCTCCTTCTGCGCCCTCATCGGACTCATTCATCCGCCGAAGGCATGAATCCGTTCGCAATCAACGCGGGCCCCGAGACCATCACGATCTTTGATCCACAAGAGCTCGACGCGGTTTCTGTCACGCCGCTCGTTCTGATCGCGCTTCATCGCCCGCACGTAAATCGTTCTATGGCGTCACAGCCAAGCAAACAGCTGCCTCGTGCGAACAACTGCCGCAGGCAAGATGGTGACGGTGAGGGCTAGACTAGAACGATAAACGCCATCGACGGGGGAAAAAGAATATGATCGAAGCACTGCCGCCCATCAATGTTGGGCAACTCGGCGATGCCCTTCTGAAACATTTGCTTGGGACCGATACGCCGGTGATTCTGGAGATCGGCGCAAACGATGGCAGTCACACGGTGCAGTTCGTCGACTTGTTTCCGAAAGCGACGGTCTACGCTTTCGAGCCCGACCCTCGTGCTTTGGCGAAATTCAAGGCCCGTGGTCAGCACCCTGGAGTCCATCTGTTTGAAGTGGCCCTCGGCCGGATAGACGGTGAAGCTGACTTCCATGTCAGCAGCGGAGCGCCGGAAGGCCCGCCGGAGAAAATCGCCGAGAGATACCCACAAGGCTGGGATCAATCCGGTTCGCTAAAGGCTCCGAGAAACCACATAGCTGCATTTCCATGGGTAAAATTTGAAAACACCATCAAGATTCCGACGAGGAGTCTGGATGCCTGGGCGCGCGAGCACGGCATTGGCACGGTCGATCTCATCTGGGCGGACGTGCAAGGCGCTGAGGGCGATCTTATCGCCGGCGGCAGCGAAACCCTCGCGCAAACACGATATTTCTATACTGAATACAGCAATGATGAAATGTATGAGGGGCAGCCGAGCTTGGCGCAGCTCGTCGACATGCTGCCGAGTTTCTCTATTTTTCGCCGCTACCAATGGGACGTTTTGTTCGAAAACACGACGATGAATTCGAACTAACTTGTGCGTTCGCTCGGTCCACGCGCCGCCGGAAAAGGCATCGCTGACTTGACGTTCGGACTTGATGGTGCGGCTGTCGCTCCGGCAAAATCCGGCCCTTCGGGTTTGCGACCGAGGCCGCCCGCCTGCCCGATCAGCCACGCCAACAGGCCGCCGAGTTGCTGTCGCACACTTTGATCATTGCTCGTCAGATAAAGCGCGCTGATCGTTCGGCGATGGCGTCTTGCGGAGTGGATCGGTCCCGAACATGCTCCGATCTTACCGTAATGTATTGCGATTCTTCCGACAGGACTGCGTAGGGCGTGCGCAACGACTGCTGCCACTTCTGCATGAAGGACAAGAGCGTATTCTTGCGCAGATCGAAGTCCGCCCTTGTCTCGGCATGGTCGATGCTGCCGAACCGATAGATCGACCGGTAGCTTCCCCGAAGCTCTTGCGAATGGGGGATCGTGTGCAGGAGCGCGGTCGGAAGATAGACTTCGGCGAGGGCGTTTGCGCGCAGGCGAATATAAAAGTCGCTGTCGTCGAAACCGTACCCGCTGAGCCATTCGTGATAGCCGCCGATCGTCCGCCAATGATCTTTGAGGAAGATCGCCTCGCCGTTGGGTACCGACGTCTGAAAGTGACCGCGATAGAAGCAACCGGTGAGATCGATCTTTTCTAGGCAACGCTCATCGTCGAGGACGATGTCCGAGTCGAGCTTGAGGATCCGTTCGTTCGTGGCGAAATCGATGCCAATGTTGGTGGCATGACCTATCCGCCAATCGACCGCGCCCTCAACCCGAACGAGTTTCACCTTATCGGCGGCGGAAAATTCCTCGAGTTTGATCGGGTGATCGCTGCCGTAATCAACAATGACGATTTCAGAAATAAGATGGGCCCGCTGCCAGCTAGGCAGCGCCTGTTTGAGATGCTCCAGCCGATTGCGATTGGGCGTCACAATGGAGAACATAATTCCACGACTTCAGCAGACCTTCGTGTGCGAGGTCCCGCGAAGCAGGTTGCGGACAGGCAAAACGCCGTGCCGCTAACGCTACCGCGTCGAAACTCCGCGCACTCGCGCATTTCCAAGTTGCCGCCACCATGCCGGCGGGCCGTATGAAACTAAAAATTGCGAAACAGTCAATGGGCAACCTGGTTCTTACTTACGTCGCCGCAATGGAATTGGCGCCCGTTCGACGGCCCCAAACAATTCGAAATGGCCGCTGGTACAGGCCACGCGTCGCGCTCGCCGAAGGAAGCTTGTGGGCACTAAGGACGCATTATAGAGATCGGCAGGAACGAGCCATGCTTACGTCTGCACAATCCCTTATTCCCGGAACACTCTTCGTTGCCGGCGCGATCATGATGGTCATTGCTCACCGCAGCGGCAAGATGGAGCGTGACATCAATCGCATATCGATTTTCGATCTGTCGCCGCGGGCAAAGAACTTAATTGGCCTGTTGTTGCTCTTCTTCGCCGTCGTCATTCTCGGCGCCGAGCTTTTACGGCACTAAGAACGTCATATCGAGCTAAGCCTCTCAAGTCCGAAAGCAGAACGTCGCCTCTCGGTCCTTAAGACACGCAGAGGCCGACTACGGTCCCCAAATCCATTACTCCGCCGTATCGCTTGCCAGACCGCAGAACTGCCGAAGGTTGAGAACGTCAAGCTGAGTGGGCAAGCGGCCGAAGATCCCGCCCCTTCGCGCTGGCCGGCCGGGGCAGTGCCCCGGCCGCTCTGAAAGGAGGTTACGCGGCGAATCCGCTGTACCGAAGACATGGTCGCAGACGCTGTCGGTACATGCGCCGTGGCGACCGCAGCCGATTGCCGGCATCCCCAAGGCGCTGGGCCCGCCAAGCTGACCACCGCGCAACGGCACCGCTCACAACGGATCGGTCAGATCTTTATGTTCGCAACCTGGATAGCCATCCGCCACTGCGCGATGTCTTCCGCCATGGTGCGTTTGAACTCGGCGGCATCCGACCCGATCGGATCGACGCCATAGGTGTCAAACCGCTCCAGAATCGTCTTCTCCTTGACGGCGTTCTGCGCCTCGCGCGCCAGCAGCATGATGATCGGTTCCGGCGTGCCGGCCGGCGCAATCAGGCCGTTCCACGTCTCGGAACGGAAGCCGGGATAGCCCGATTCCGCGATCGTCGGCACGTCCGGCAACTTTGCAGCGCGCTTTAGCCCGGACACCGCGAGTGGCCTCAGGCCCTTGCCAGCGTGCGGCAGGCCCTCCGACAGGTTTCCGAAGTACACCGGCACCTGATTGGCGAGGACATCCGATATCGCCGGCGCTCCGCCTTTATACGGCACATGGATCATATCGAGGCCGGCCTTCTGCAGGAACAACACCATCGTCAGATGACTGACGCTACCGGTGCCGCCCGAGGCGTAGGCCACTTTGCCAGGGCGCGCCTTCACGTACTCGACGAATTCCTTGATCGTCTTCGGCTCGAACTGAGGATTCGCGACCAAGCAGAACGGATTGCTCGCGATGTTGCTGATCGGCGCGAAATCCCTCTCCGGATTGTAGTTCGTCTGCTGCAGCACCGGCAAAATGGCAATCTGCGGCAGCGCCGCAACCATCAACGTGTAGCCATCGGGCGCCGACCGAGCGACCGCTTCGGACGCGACAATGCCGCCGCCGCCGAGACGGTTCTCGACGACGAACGGCTGGCCGAGCTTCGTGCTGAGATACTGGCCGACAAGCCGGCCAATGCCATCGGTATTGCCGCCGGGCGCGAAGGGCACGATCAGCTTCACCGGCCTTTCCGGCCAAGCCGCAGCGGATGCGCGCCAACTGCTGGCGCCAAACGCCAGCGCTGCGGCCGCGAGCGTTGTGAATTCACGTCGTGTCGTCATGTCTCGTTCTCCTCGTTGTTTTCGAGCACATTGGCGCACGACAGGCTGAAACCCGGAAAGAACCTGTCTTTGCGAATGGATAGTTTGTTTTCGTCTTCCTCTCGGTCCTCAGGCGACCTGTTCGGCGGCACGCAGCCCCTCGAACATGGCCGTGCGCATCAAGAAAGCGCGCGCTTTGGCCGGATCGGCCACCGTCTCGCGCATCTCCTGCATCCGCTCGTCGCGCTTCTGCGGGTCTTTCTCTTCCAGAATTCGCTTGTTCTGGATCGTCATCGCCTGCAGGAAGGCGTTGGCCACATAGCGGCGTTGGCGATCATAGAGGTCGAGCAGGTCCTCGCTTTCACCCTTGAGCACCCGCGCGAGCTTGTTCGCGAGGCTGACGGCGTCGTGGATGCCGAAATTCATGCCCATGCCGCCGAGCGGATTGTTCACATGCGCGGCGTCGCCCGCGAGCAGCGCTCGGCCGACGCGGTAGGTCGCCGCGACGCGCTGGTGGACGGTGTAAAGGTTGGTGTGGACGATCGGGTGAGGCTCCGCGCTCGGGACAAAGGCCCGTAGCCGCCGTTCCGCATTGGTGTAGTCCAACAGATCTTCCGCCGCGGCTTCCGGCTCGGTTGGAAAGACAACGCGCCATACGCCGGGCGGCCCTTTACCTGGGACCTTGAACAGCGCGCACCATTCGCGCGGGTCCGATACGTAGCAGCTGTAAGCAAAGCCCAACTGCTCGAAGTCGGTTGTGGTCGTGACGACGAGAAAGCGTTCCTGATAGGTGAACCCTGCGAAATCGATATCCTGCGATTTCCGCACGACACTGCGGCCGCCATCGGCACCGACGACATAGCTGCCTCGATACGTGCGGCCTTCGGAGGTGGTGACGGTGACACCATCCGCCGTCTGGTTGACGGTTTCGACGTTGGCCCCGTACTCGATCGCAAAAATGTTCGAGGTCGACAGCATCTCGGCCAGCACCGCCACCAGCTTGTGCTGCTCGCATTGCAGCCGGTACGGATACGGCGTGATGTCGCTGAGGATGCCGAGATCGAACTCCGCGATCACTCCCTCGTCGCGTCCGCGAAACTGCCAGCGCGGGCAGAGGATGCCGAGTTCGTGAAGGCGTTTCGTGACGCCGCTCTCCGCGAACATCTCCATGGTCGGCGGATGAAATGTCGCCGCGCGCGGGTCGTCGTAAAGTCCCGTGCGGCTCTCGAGCACGGTGACCGGCACGCCGGCGCGCGTGAGGAACAATGCGGCTGTCAGACCGGAAGGACCGGCTCCAACGATGATGACGCGCGAACTTTCCATTGGCGGACTAGAACTCCTCGAGGATGCGGCCGCGTCCGTAGACGCGATCCTCGATGCCGCAACGGCGCAACGCGTCCCAATAGGTGACAACGTTCATCGACAGGACGGGCTTTTCCAGCCAGCGCTCGGCGTCGGCGGCCACCGCCGCGTTCGCGAGGTTCGTGCCGACCTGCAGGATCGCATCGATGTCGTTGCCGTTGATCTCGGTGAGGAGTTGACGCAGCTGCGGCGGCTGCACCTGGGCGATGGCGAAAGGCGAAGCGCACCTCATGCCGACCAGACGAACGATTTCGAATCCGGCCTCGACCAGATAGGCACGGACCGTCTCGTCGCCCTTCGGCTGATGCGGCGTGAGCACAGCGATACGCTTCGCGCCGAACTTGCGCAGCGCCGCGGCCGCCGATGTCGAGCCGATGGAAACGCCGACGCCGGCGCGCTCGGCCAAGCTTTTTTGCAGCGCCTCCGCGCCGGCGACGCCGCCGGTGAAAGCTTCGATGGCGACGCCCATGATCACGTGATCCGGCGCGCAGGTCATCACCTGATCGATCGCCGGGCCGATGCCTTCGCGCATCGCCTGCACGTGCGCCAGGAAGCCCTCGTCGCTCGCCTGGATCGGCCGCTCCTTGAGCGTTAACCGCGCGACATGGTTGGTGACGCCGCGCGGCCGCAGATCCTCGCATTCCGGGCCGACGATCGTGTTGGTCGACGGAACGACGATGCCAATCTTCTTACGATAACCAAGCGCATCCACTGATCTACCCCCTCAATGAACGTCGACGGCTGCCGACGATGTTAGAAGCCCTTGCCGATCCGCGAAATCTCAATTTTGGAAATCCAGATTCCGTGCTTTGCGAAACCGGTTCAGGCGGCATTTTTCGGCTCCGGCCGGTAGCGGCCGGATGGCCCTTGCCCGCGGCGATAGACCAATAGCGTGCGGCGGAAGGAGATGATGATGTCGCCGTTCTGATTGTAGCCGATCGTTTTGACCGTCAGGACGCCGACATCGGGCCGTGATTTGGACTCGCGTTTGTCGACGACTTCGCTTTCGCTGTAGACCGTGTCGCCTTCGAACAAGGGATGCGGCATGCGCACCTCGTCCCAACCGAGATTGGCGAAGACGTTCTGCGAAATGTCGGAGACGGTCTGCCCCGTGACCAAGGCGATGGTGAAACACGAATTCACCAACGGCCGACCGAATTGCGTCTGGCTCGCGTAATTTACATCGAAGTGGAGCGGCGCCGTGTTCTGCGTCAGTAGCGTGAACCAGGCGTTGTCGGTCGCCGTCACGGTCCGGCCGAGAACGTGCTTGTAGATATCGCCGACGGCGAAATCCTCGAAGAAACGGCCGGTCCAGCCGGGCTTCACATGCGTGTCGGGCATGGCGCTCGTCATCGGTTGCTCTGCCCGCCGTCGAGGTCGATCACCGTTCCGCTGAGATAGGATGCCTGCGGCGAAGCCAGCATGACGGCCAGCTCCGCGACTTCCGCGGCCTCCGCCAAACGGCCGAAGGGCAAGCCCGAAAGCCCCTCCTGCCATCGCTCCTCGTCACCGGTGTTGTCTTTCGCCTTCTTGCGCATGAGGCTCTCGATACGGTCGGTGCGTGTCGCCGAGGGATTGATCCCGAGCACACGCACATTCCAATCGACGCTCTTCGCGCCGACCGCGCGGGTGAAAGCGATCAGCGCGGCGTTGCCGGCCGAGCCGCAGACATAGTCCCAGCGCGGCTGCTGACCGGCCATGCCGATGATATTGACGACGACGCCGCTGCGCCGCTCTTTCATGGCGCGAAGGTAGAGCTGCGTCAGGTGGATGTAGCCGAACACCTTGAGCTGCCAGCTGTCCGTCCAGGTCGACAGGCTGAGATCGAGCAGGTTGCCGCCCGGAATGGCGCCGGCATTGTTGACGAGCACATCGACGTTCGGAAAGGCCGCGAACAGCCGTTCGCGATCGGCAGCGGCGCCTAGATCACCCGCAAACAAATCCGCGTCGACTCCGCCGGCTGTGAGCTTGTCGGCGGCCGCCTTCAACCGGGCCTCGTCGCGCCCGGTGACGATCACCTTGGCGCCTTCGGCGGCGAAACTCTCGGCGCAGGCAAGACCGATGCCTTTCGACGCGCCGGTGACGAGCACCGTGCGACCCTTAAAATCGAGGTTCATGTCACACCTTTGCGGGCGCGGGCACTGCCGCCATGTACCAGTCGGCGAGCTCCGACCCGGTGAAGAAGCCGACGTCGGAGGACGCCGTCAGGAGATCGAGCATGGACTCGAGTTCGTGGATGCGATGCGGCACCGAGATGAGATGCGGATGCAGACCGATGGCGAAGACGATTGCACTGTCGCGGCATTCGCGCTCGAAGCGGCGGAAGGTGAACTCGACGCGTTTGGCCATCTCGCCCGTCGCATGGCGCTCGATCGCGTAAATGATCGAGTCGTTGATCTCGAGATTGTACGGCATGGCGATGAGCGGCTGCGTCGTCGTGCGCATCCAGGACGGGCGGTCGTCCACGACCCAGTCGCACACGTAATCGACGCCGTTTCGCTTGAGGATGTCGGCGGTATCGACCGTTTCGCGCAGGCCCGGCGACAGCCAGCCGCGCGTCGGCTTGCCCGTGAAGTCCTTGAGCTTGTCGAGGCACGCGCGAATGAGCCCCTCCTCGCCGCCCTCGACGTGATTGATCGCCTTCTGGTGCATGCCGTGGCCGATGAATTCCCAGCCCGCGTCGCGCATGGCAATCGCCGCCTGCGGGTAGGCATCGATCACGCCGGCATTGAAACTGGTCGACGCCGGCAGGCTGCGCGACGCAAAGGCCTCGAGGATTCGCGGCAGCCCGGCGCGCATGCCGTAGTCCGCCCACGAGAAGTTCGGCACGTCCGGCACCGTCTCGCGGCCGTGCGGCGGGGTGACGATGGTGCGCGGCATCGGCTGGTCGAACTGCCAGTTCTCAACATTGACCACGAGGTGCACGAGGATGCGTTTGCCTTTGAGCGGCGGCAGCGGCGCGCGCCTGGACGACAGCTGATACGGGATACGCGGATTGGCCATGACTTCTCGCTTTCAGTGATGCTCGGCGACTTTGATGTCCGCCATGATCTCGGCTTTGTACGCGGTGAAATCCGCGCCGGTGAGACTGGCGATGGAGCGCGGGCGCGCAAGCTTGATCGGGATGGTGCGCGCGATGCGGCCGGGACGGGCCGACATGACGCAGACCCGATCCGACAACAGGATGGCTTCGTCGATATCGTGGGTGACGAACAACACGGTCGTCCCGAGCGACTGCCAGACGTCGAGTAGAAGCTGCTGCATCGACAGCCGTGTCTGCGCGTCGAGCGCGCCGAACGGTTCGTCCATCAGCAGCGCCCGCGGATTCATGGTCAACACGCGGGCAATGCCGACGCGCTGGCGCATGCCGCCGGAAAGCTGCACCGGCAGCGCATCGGCGAAGCCTTCGAGGCCGACGACCTTCAACAGCTTGCGGGCGCGCTCCTCATATTCGGCGCGCGGCAGGCCTTGCACGCGCGGACCGAAGATCACGTTTTCCCAAACGCTCAGCCAGGGAAACAGCGCGGCCTCTTGGAAAACGACGCCGCGATCCGGCCCGGGACGCGTGACCGCCTTGCCGTCGAAAAGCAGGCTGCCCGAACTGACTGTCTCAAAGCCGGCGAGCAAATTGAGCAGGGTGGACTTGCCGCAGCCGGACGGCCCGAGCAGCGCGACGAACTCGCCCTCGTTGACCGTCAAACTGACGTCGTCGAGCGCGTGGACGATCTTCTGTCCGTAGTAAACCTTGGAGACGTGATCGAAGGTGATCGTGCTCATGCGCCGCTCACGCCTGGAAGGATTGCAGGCGGCGCCACGTCAGGACCCAGCGCTCGATCTGCACGATGATGTAGTCACTGAGGAAACCGAGCAGGCCGATGGAGACCATATCGGCGATCACCACGTCCATGCGGCCGACGTAATAGGCGTCCCACAGCACGTAACCGAGGCCCGACTTCACCGCGACCATTTCCGCGACGATGACCGCCGTCCAGGCGATGCCGAGCCCGATGCGCAGACCGGTGAAGATCGAGGGTAGCGAGGCCGGCAGCACGACACGGCGCAACACGGTCCACCGGCTCGCGCCCATCATCAGCGCAGCGCGGATGAGATTGCGCTCGACGTCGCGCGCGCCCTGGGCGGTGTTGACTACGATCGGATAAAAAGCGCCGAGCGATATGAGGAAGATCGCGCCGACATCCTGAATGCCGAAGATGGCAATCGAGAAAGGCAGCCACGCCGTAATCGGAATCGGCCGCAACAACTGAATCGTGGGATCGAGCGCGCCCGACGCAAGCCTGTTCCAGCCGATGGCGATACCGACCGGCACGCCGACGACGATAGCGCTGATGAAGCCCTTGCCGACGCGCTCGGCCGAGAACAGCAAATTGGCAAGCCAAGTACCGCTATACGCATTGAAGCCGCCGCTCGGACCGAAGGCCCATACAACCCAGGCTTTCCAGACGCGATCCGGCGTCGGCAGGACGCCGCCGAACAGCGAGCCGCCATGCCCGGCCATCTGCCAGATCGCGATCACCGCGACCGGCAGGATGACGGCGAGCACGCCTTGCTGGATGCTCCGTGCGACCGCGAGCGAAAGCCCGAGGCGAGGCGCGGGTATCTCGCGACTCGCCGGGGTGCTGGCGCGTGCCGGCTCGCTCGGGCTCGACATGGGCCTTATGCTCCTCCGCCGGCCCCTGAAGGGCAAGTGGCGCGATCCGCCCTCACTTGCCCAGCGCCTTCTCGACGAAAGATGCATCCCAGGCGGAGTCCACTTGGCCCGAGACGTCCTTCTGGATCACGCCCAGATCGGCGAAGGCTTTTGCCTGACGCTTGATCTGGTCCGGCGAAACGACCTCGCCGAGCGTGATCACGGCGGAGGCTTTCGCCGCGATGTCCGGCGCCATCCCGGACAGTTGCGCATAAGCTTCGGCGAACTTCTTCGGATCCTTCTTTAGCGCTTCCTGGGTCTTGAGATAGGTCCACACGAAGCGCTCCACCGCGGCACGTTTGCTCTCGACGGCCTGTTTGGAGGCGACCAACAGACCGAGCTCTGCGCCGACCGCCTTCGAAGAACCGTATTCGAGGTTCTTGGCGAAATAGCCGTAACCGTCCATCACCGGGATCGACTCGAACGGCTCCCAAGTGACGATGCCGTCGACCTCACCCTTCTTGAGCGCTTGATCGAAGTTCGCGCCGCCGCCCTGAATGTTGATCGCCTGAAAGCTGTTATAAGGGATGTTCTTTTCGACGAGCGTCGCGGCGAACTGGAACCAAACGGCAGAACCCGGCGCAATGGCGATCTTCTTACCCTTCAGATCGTCCCACGAATCGAACTTCACACCGTTGCGGCCGATCACGTACTTGAGCGACGAGCCGACACCCATCAGCCCGACGACGTTCGTCGAGCCCTGCGCAAGCGCGATCGCGAGGTCCGCGGGGCCGACGGAGGCAACGTCGAGAGAACCGGCGAGCAGCGCGGTTCGCGCATCGGCATAGCGGACGAATTCAACAAGCTTGAGATTGACACCGAGCTTCTTGAGGTCGTCGGCGATCAAAATCATCGGCGCGAGATGGCCAACCTTCTGATAACCCACGGTCAGCTCGACCGGCGGCGAGAGCGGCGCCGGTTCCGGACCGACCGCGTTGGCACGTAGCGGCAGCATTCCCACTGCCGCCACCACGAGACTAAACATCGTCACAAGCTTCTTAGAGAATTGCATGGTCACCCTCCGTCAAACGAATGCGAGACTTGCAAGCAATTTCAGTACCAAACCGACCCGCGTGGAAGCGTCGTCTAGATGACATGCTCCTTGCGCAGACCTTCGATCGCTGACGCGTCGAATCCAAGTTCTCCGAGGACAGCATCATTGTCGGCGCCGGCCTCGGGCAGCAGGGCTTTGAATTGTGCCGGCGTGCGCGACAGCCCGATCGGCTGTCCAACCAGCGTAACCTCTTTGCCATCGTCACCTTGCACCGACGTCGCGATGCCGAGGTGCTGCACCTGAGGGTCGGCGAACACATCGTCCATCTTGTAGATCGGCCCAGCTGGCACGCCCGCTTTCTCAAGCGCCTCCAGCCACGCCTGCGATGCTCGTGTCGCGAAGATATCGGCGAGAAGCGTGTTCAACGACGGACGATTTTTGAAGCGCAAGTCTAAGGTGGCGTATCGTGGATCGTCCGTGAGCTCCGGCCGGCCGATGGCGACGCAGAACGCTTTCCACTGTCCCTGCCCGCCGACGGCGATGTTGATGAAGCCATCGGCCGTGCGCACAACGCCCATCGGCGTCGAGTAGGGATGGTCGTTGCCGGCTTGCTGCGGCACGACGCCTTCCACAAGATACCGCGCCGCCTGGAAATCCATCATGGCGATCTGCGCCTGCAACAGCGAGGATTGCACCCACTGTCCTTCGCCCGAGCGCTCACGTTCGGCGAGCGCGACGAGAATACCGATGGCGGCGTAAAGACCGGCGGATGTATCCGCAACCGCAATCCCCGCACGCACCGGTCCCTGGCCCGGCAAGCCGGTTACCCACATCAGACCGCCCATGCCCTGGGCGATCTGATCGAAGCCGGCCCGCGTGCGATAGGGACCGCTCTGGCCGAAGCCCGATATCGACGCCAGGATTATGCGCGGATTGACGGCCTTGAGGTCCTCGTAAGCGATGCCGAGGCGCTCTTTGACGTCCGGACGAAAATTCTCGACGACAACGTCGGCCGTCGCGACCAAGCGCTTGAAGACCTCGAGGCCCGCCGGCGTCTTCAGATTGAGTGTGATCGACCGCTTGTTGCGGTGCAGATTGAGCATATCCGAGCCGTCGCGCGCACCGCTCATGCCTTCGTTGGGGTCTACGCCCGGCGGCGCTTCGATCTTGATCACATCCGCGCCGAAATCCGCGAAGACGCGGCAGCACGTCGGACCGGCGCGCACACGCGTCAGATCGAGAATGCGCAGATTGGCCAAGGCCGGGGACACATGCGAACTCACGCGGCAAGACCTTTCTCGGCAGCGATATCGGAAGCGATGGCGGCCGGGATGCGGCCGTGCCAATCGGTCTTCATCTGGAACGACGTGGCGAGCGCGATCAGCAATGGCTCACTGTCCGGCCGGCCGACGATTTGCAGGCCGACAGGCATTCCCCTGCTATCGAAGCCGACCGGAAGCGCGAGCGCGGGCAGGCCGAGATAGTTCACGAAGCGCGTGAACCGGCTCATGGCGTACAGCGTCCGCGCCTTGAAGTCCGGCGATGTCGGATCGGTCTCCGCGACGCGCGGCGTCCTGATGGGCATCACCGGCATGAAGGCGACAGCCGCCTCGCCCAGAAACGTTTCAAGGAAATGCTGTCGCGCCGCTTCGCGGCCAGCGACCAATTGCGCCAACGCATCGTCGTCGATCGAAAGCCCCTTGGCCAACCGTTTGCGCAAGGTCGCGTCGACACGCACGTCGTCGAGCCGGTTGCGGTGTGCCCGCGCAGCCTCGCCCTGCATCACCAGCAGCACGCGCTCGTCGGCCTCTTTCGGGAAGCCGCCACGTCCGGCGACGGGTAGGCCGAACCGCGCGATGGCGTCGCGGCAAAGCTGCGTCACCTCCGCATCGCTTTCGCCGAACGCATCTTCCAATACGATGGCCGAATGCGCCGATGGTGCGGCGGCCTCACCGAAAAGCGCGGTCCAAACCATCGCGAGATCGGCCGCGCCGCGCGCGAAAATGCCGATGGTGTCGAGACTGGGCGACAGCGGCATTGCGCCATCAAGCGGCAGCACGCCCCATGTCGGCTTCAGGCCGGTCACGCCGCAGCAATGCGCCGGAATGCGGACGGAGCCGCCGGTGTCCGAACCGAGCGCCGCAAAAGCGCAACCGCTCGCCACCAGCGCAGCCGAGCCACTGGACGACCCGCCGGGCACGAAGTCCTTGTTCCAGGGATTGAGCACGTTGCCGCGCACGCTGTTGATGCCCGAAGGCTCATAGGCAAGCTCGGTCATCTCAGCCGTGCCGATGAGGCAGCCACCGGCGCGGCGGAGGCGCTCGATGATGGCCGCCGGCTTGCCGAGCGGCTCGAGCGGCGCGGCGCAACCGCAGCTCGGCGGCGTCACGCCGGTCGCGATCATATCCTTCGCAACATAGGGCAGACCCGCGAGCGGCCCGGCGGGGTCGAAGCCGTTATCGATCTCTTGCGCCGTTGCATTCAGCTTGCGGCCGATGGTCTTCAGCCGCAGTCGCGCCCGCCCGATGGCAGCCTCCCGCTCGCCCGCCGGGAGCGACGACCAATCGGGAAAGCGTGCGCTTGCGACCATGATCGTCAGTAAGACCTCGGTAATCCGAGCGTATGTTCGCCGAGATAGGCCAGGATAAGGTTGCTCGAAATCGGCGCCACTTGGTAGAGCCGCGTTTCGCGGAACTTGCGCTCGACATCGAATTCGGCCGCAAAGCCGAAGCCGCCATGCGTCTGCAGGCACGCATTGGCCGCCTGCCAGGATGCATCAGCGGCCAACAGCTTCGCCATATTCGCCTCGGCGCCGCAGGGCTTGCCGTTGTCGTGCAACCAGGCCGCCTTGTAGCGCATCAGGCTTGCCGCCTCGATATTCGCGTAGGCTTGGGCGATCGGGAACTGGATGCCCTGGTTCTGTCCGATGGGCCGGCCGAACACCTTGCGTTCATTGCCGTAGGCGACAGCCTTGTCGACGAACCAATAGCCGTCGCCGATGCACTCGGCGGCAATCAGCGTGCGCTCGGCGTTGAGCCCTTGCAGGATGTATCTGAAGCCCTGCCCTTCCTCGCCGATCAGGTTCTCCACGGGAACCTCGACATCGTCGAAGAACACCTCGTTGGTTTCGTGGTTCACCATGTTGCGGATCGGCTGCACGGTCATGCCGCCGGCAAGCGCCGCTTTCACATCGACCAGGAAGACCGACAAGCCTTCGGACTTCTTGCGCACCTGATCGACCGGCGTCGTACGCGCCAGCAGGATCATATAGTCGGAGTGCTGCAGCCGCGACGTCCACACCTTCTGGCCGTTGACGACGTAGCGGTCGCCCTTGCGCACGGCCGTGGTCTTCAGCTTCGTGGTATCGGAGCCTGTAGTCGGCTCGGTGACCGCCATCGACTGAATGCGCAGCTCGCCGCTCGCGATCTTCGGCAGATACTCTTTCTTCTGCTCCGCGGATCCCGCGCGCAGCAGTGTCGACATATTGTACATTTGGCCATGGCAGGCGCCTGAGTTGCCGCCGGCCCGGTTGATCTCTTCGAGGATGATCGACGCTTCCGTGAAGCCGAGGCCCGAACCGCCGTACTCTTCGGGGATAAGCGCGCTGAGCCAGCCGGCGGCGGTCAGCGCCGTGACGAACGCTTCGGGGTAGGCGCGCGCGTCATCGACACGGCGCCAGTACTCGGCCGGAAAGTCCGCGCAAAGGCTACGCACCGCATCGCGCAAGTCGCGATGGTCGTCGGCAAGGGGGATTTCAAATGCCATAGAGTGCCCGTTCCACCGCGGAAACGATAAGCGGCGTCAGGCGGGCGCGGAATGTCAATTTCCGTGATACTGATTTCGAGAATAGCGAAATCACTTCCGGCGGCGCGCGGCCGCACGACGCGGCGTCCGCCTGGCGGATTTTTCATCATCCGCAACTTCTTCGGCCACCGACGCCGTCAGGAAGTCGATCAAGCGGCTGGTCGGCGCTTCCAAGTTCTCGAAAGCCCGCACGCAGATGGCATAGTCCCGCCGCGCCCAGGGCTCGGCGAGCCGCACCAACCGGATATTGAGCGCTTGCGACAAGGGCCGCGCGGCGAGCTCCGGCAGAATGCCGATGCCGAGCCCCTGCTTGATCAAGAGGCACATGACTTCGAAACTGCGCACTTGAACGCGCACTTTCATGGGCCGACCGGTGGCGTTCGCGCGCGACGACAACAGGCGGTGGGTCGCCGTCCCGCTCTCGAGCGCCACAAGGTCTTCATTGAGAATGTCGGCGAACCGCAGTGCATTTCGGCGGCTCAGTTTATGGTCCTTCGGCAGCGCAACAGCGAGGCGGTCGCCGGAGTAGTCGATGATCTTGAGACCGTCGACAGGGCTGTCGCCGACGATGACGCCGATGTCCGCTTCCTTGTTGAGCACCGCCGATATCGTCGAATCGCTCGGTCGCTCTTCGAGATCGAGCTTGATCTGCGGATTCTCGCGCACGAAGTTCGACAGATCGCGCGCCAAGCGCTGGACCAACACGGAGCTGGACGCACACACACGCACATAGCCGCGAATGCCTGAGCGATGTTCGTCGATGCTCACCTGGAGCTTGTCGCCGAGGCGCAAGACGTCGCGCGCGTAGTTCATCACGGTGATGCCGGCGGCCGTCGGCTCGATACCGTGCGGACGTCTGACGATCAGCGGGGCGCCGATTTCCTGCTCGAGGAGGCTCAGACGCCGGCTGGCCGCGGACAGCGCGACATTCAAGCGTTCGGCCGCCTTACTCATGCTGCGCATCTCGCACGCTGTCAGGAATATGCGCAGGCTCTGCAGGTCGTGATACAGCATTCTTCTATCCCGTCACCTTCCGACCGATCATACCGAAATGGACGTCCTTTTCGACAATCGCTGAACGGCAACTGACTCTTCATCGGGCAACGGATACAGCCTTTGTCGATGCGCTCCGCTCTCGGCTTTTACCGGCGACATTGACGATTTGACCGTCTCTAAGAGCCAACCGGCACGTTGCCGAAAGCCGGTGGTCGACAAGATCATCGTCTCCGACCGCACCATCCGGATCATGAGGCCGAACGACAACATCCGGTCCGCCTTGGGACCGGGCGGGACTCGGCTGCCCCTGTTCGTCAATCTGTTCAGGAATGGTGCCCCTGGCCGGACTCGAACCAGCACGATGTTTCCACCACCTGATTTTGAGTCAGGCGCGTCTACCAATTCCGCCACAGGGGCAATCTGAGCGCGGGCGCGGATCATAGCCAGGGAACGCGCGGGGTCAACGCCTGGAAGGGGCTCCCGGCGCCCTGGCAGCGAAAAATCGGCGCTCGGCCTCGGGAAAATGGCCGTCCCAGTCCCCGGTCAGAGGCCGAGAACGAGTTTGGCCAGGGCGGCGACGGTGTTCATGTTGCGCGCGGTTCCCGCCTGCGCCGCCGGTATTTTCAGCTTCGACCGACCTTGGCCGCTCGGGAAATAAACGTAGAGCTCGCGCGCACCGAGCTCGATCTCCTCGTCGGCCTGGCCTTTGACGCCCGCCAACACGTTCTTGGGCGGCTTGCCGTCCAGGAAGATCGCCACCGTCTTGTTCGCCGGCTGATGCGGAAATGGGTTTCCCTCCAACACCGCAGTCATTTCCCGCGCCGTGCGGATCGCCACCGGAACCGGGCTGCCGGCGTACCGATGCAGCCGGGCCTCGAGCGCGGCCTTGACCTTGCTTTCGGACGCAGCGGCCGTGAACACGACATTCCCGCTGGCGATATAGGTGCGCACTTGCGCGAAGCCTTCGGCCTCGCACATCGCCTTCAGCTCGGTCATCGGCAGCTTGCCGGTGCCGCCGACATTCACGGCGCGCAGAAGAGCAACATAGGCGGTCATTGCCGTCGTCTCACACCGCGGCCTCGACGGCGATGTTGCGCCGTGCGAACGCCGCCTCCATCTCGCGACGGACTTTCACTGCGGTATCGGCTGCGTCAACCTCGACATCGGACCATTTCAACGCGCCGCCTTCGGGGATATCGCGCTTGAGCTTGACGTTGTGCGCGAGGCCCAAGGGCAGCAGGCCGTTGTCGAGCGACACGTCCGCGGGCGTCTGCCTGCCCCAGACGCAGAAGCCGCCCTCGCCGTCCAGAATCTCGCCGGCTTTCAACGCCCGCTTGGCCGTCGCCACCACATCGGAGCGGAATCCGGTGGGCGCGCCGGTTGGCTCGTGTCTGAGCGCACAGCTTGCGACCGAGATGCCGAGCTCGAGGCCGATCATGTGGATCGGCCGGTAGAGCGCGGCGTAGTGGCCGCTCCGATCGGGCAGCATCGCGTATTCCTTGAAGCAACGCCGCGCGTAGTCGGTCTCGCCCTCGAACACGACATACGTGCCCAGCGCGAGATGGTGCGGCACGTCGCGGCCATCGCGATAGACGGAGGACGTCACTTCGGTGACGCCCGCCATTTCGAGCATGCCGCCGGCGAACTTCGGCTTGCAAACATCCGCGAGTTCAAAGCGCGTCGCCGGCGGGAAGCTTAAGCCGTGCGACTGCGGCACGAGCCCGGTGGCGTTGCACACGGCGGTCATCTCGATGCCGGACTTGGTGCCGTCGACGAAGGAGTTGAACATCTTCGGATTGATCGACTTGCGGTCGGATATGTTCAGATACTTGTCGAGAATGTCCCAGACGTTGTCGGGATTGGACTGGTAATAATGCGGCTCGTAGCGTGTGCCCTTGCCGGCCGCGATCACCTTGAAACCGGCGGCGCGCGCCCAATCCACGTGTTCACAGATCAAGGCCGGCTGGTCGCCCCAGGCGAGCGAGTAGACGACGCCCGCCTGCCTCGCATGGCGGGCGAGCAACGGGCCCGCGACCGCATCGGCTTCCACGTTGACCATGACGATATGCTTGCCGTTCTCGATTGCCTTCAGGCAATGCGCGATGCCGGCACCGGGAACGCCGGTCGCTTCCACGATCACTTCGATGCGCGGATCGGTGATCAACGCGAGCGCATCGTCGGTCACCCATGTGGTCCGCTTGGCATGCGCATCGGCGACGGACGATGCGCTATAGAGCGTGGCCGGCCAGCCGGCCGTCGCCAATTGGCTTCTGGCGCGCGCGACGTCGAGATCCGCGACCCCGACGACGTGCAGTCCCTGTGTCAGCCGCGCCTGCGACAAAAACATCGTGCCGAACTTGCCGGCGCCGATCACGCCGACGGTCACCGGCCTGCCGGCCGCCTCCCGTTCCAAAAGCTTGGCGTGGAGATTCATTGGTTTCGCTCCCTCAGCTTTTGATTGTTGAGGGAAGCGAAACACAGCAACGCAAGTCTAACAAGCGCCGCGGTGAACGAAGGCGAAGCACAAGATGAAGCAGGTAGGCTTAGCGGCGAGCGCCAAGCTTTATTGGCACAGCGCGCTGGAAACGAAGGTCTCGGTCTTACATCCAGGGCCGCTCGATCGACCGCTGGCATAGACCTGCGGTGGACAGACCTCGGCCGTGGTCATGTCGAGGCTCTTGCCTGAGCCGAAGCCCTTGTTGCGGCAGAGTGCATTGGCCGCGGCCATGCAATCCGGCGCGCCATTGAGGGCGACGCGGCAGGTCTCGCGCCCGCTCACCGTCCTCGTGTTGGGAATGCGGGCAACCGCATCGGCCGCCTCCTTGGCGCCGTTAGCCGTGGTCGTCGCGGCGACGCCCGCCTCGCGGCCGAAGGTCTCGACGTTCTTCTGCGCATCCTGGAAGCCGGAGCCGACTTTGCCGAACTGTTCGTCGAACCAGCGGCCGGCAGCTGCGAGAAACCCATCCTCGTGCGCGGGCGGAGCCCTCTCCTGAGCGCCGGCGATCACGGCGGCCGACGCCGCAAAAAATCCGGCGACCACGGCCATCGCCGCCGCCTGTCGGGTGCTTGCGATCAATCGCCCTTTGTCGCTCATGGCCGGAAGACTCTTGGCCGGAGAAGCTGACCGATTAGCCGCCCATCGCCTTTGCATCAGCGCTCCCGAATTACGTCGCTCGGGTGGCGAAAATGAGGAGGCGATTCGGTTAGATCAAGTATACCGCAGCCACGATGCCGGCGATAAGAACCGCGGCGCCGATCGTGACCCAGAAACCCAGCCGCTTCTCGATGATTTCGCGCGCCTGCTCCCCGTATCGATGCAGCAGGAAGGCGAGGATGAAAAACCGCGCGCCGCGCGTGATGATCGAGAACAGCAGGAACAGCCAGATATTGTAGGCGGCGAAGCCGGAGGTGATGGTCACCACCTTGTAGGGGATCGGCGTCAGGCCCTTGAGCAGGATGATCCACGCACCCCACTCGGCATAAGCCGTCCGGAAGGCCTCGACCTTATTGGCGTACCCATAGAGGTGGATCAGCCAGAGCCCGACCGAGTCGTAAAGCAACGCGCCGATGGCGTAGCCGACCAAGCCGCCGAGCACCGAAGCGACCGTGCACCACAGCGCCATGACATAGGCGCGCTGCGGACGGGCCAGCGACATCGGGATCAGCATCACGTCCGGCGGCAGGGGAAAGAACGAACTTTCGGCGAACGAGATGGCGCCCAAGGTCCACATCGCGTGCGGCTTGTGGGCCGCGTCGATCGCCCAGTCGTACAAGCGCCGTAGCAGGGAGCGCGGCGCGGTCGCGTCAACGGTCATTGGAACTCTCGTGGAAAACCCGGTTCAGCGGCGCTTGCGGACGCGCCTGCTTTCCAGGGCCACGACCTTACGACGCGAGGCGCCTTGTACCAAATCCTTTGGCAGTTTTTCGGCAATTCCGCCGAACATCTGCTCGCGCCGTTGCATTTCAGCCCAGACGTCGTCCGGGTGAACCCCGGCGTGCACCCAGAGCACCACGAGATTGTAGAGGAGATCGGCGCTTTCCCTGACCACCGCCTCAGGCTGACCGTGCAGGGCATCGATCACCACCTCGACGGCCTCTTCGGCAAGCTTTTTGGCCATTTTGGCGGGGCCTGCGCGCAAAAGCCGCGCGGTGCGCGATTTTTCCGGATTGGTATCCCGGATCGCGATGACGGCGTCGTACAGGCGAGCGACCGAATCAGTCATGCGCACGAGAATACGCCACAGGCGCGCGCAAACCGGTTAACGGGCCAGCCGGACCGGCCCCGAAAGCGCGATTAGGCTTACCGTCCGGCCGGCCGTGACGTCCTAATAGCGGTAATAAGGGCCGTAGCCACCGTAATAGCGCGGCGGACGCGGCGGATAGCCGTAGTCGCCGTAGTAGCCGTAGCCGCGGCGATAGTAGCGGCGCGACTCCTCGGCGGCGGCGATACCGGCGATGGTACCGGCAACCATGCCGAACATCTGCAACGCCGCCCGGTCATTGCGATAATGGCGATGATAGTGACGCTTGCGTGCGCTGAGATCGAATGTCGCCGCCGGCTTTGCTTGTGGCTGCTTGGCCGACGCGGCCTGCGCCGGCGCGATATTGATCGCGGTCAGCGCGATGGCACCGGCAACCGCAAAGGCAATGGAACTTCGAAGAATTTTCATGTGATGCCTCCTGGCTCTGTAAATTCAACGCCCAGGAGCGCCCAATCCTTTGCCCGCCCGTATGCCTCCTGGCGCGGCGAAAGGTCGCTACTCTTCCTCAGCCAACAGCGATGCATTGCCGCCGGCTGCCGCGGTGTTGACCGTCACCACCTGCTCAAGCGCGAAGCGATGCAGATAGTTCGGCCCGCCCGCTTTCGGCCCCGTTCCCGACAAGCCGCTGCCACCGAAAGGCTGCGCGGCGACAACGGCGCCGATCATGTTGCGGTTCACATAGACATTGCCGTTCGGCAGGCGGGTGGCGATGTGAGCAACGGTCGCATCGATGCGCGAATGAATACCGAGCGTGAGCGCGTAACCGCTTCCGGCGACATCGTCGAGCAGTTGCTCCAATTCGTCGGCATGCCAGCGCACCACGTGCAGCACCGGCCCGAACACCTCATGCTTCAGGTCGCGGGCGCGATCGAGCGCGATGACGGCCGGCGGCACATACGTGCCGGCTTGCGGCAAGGCGCGGTCCTCGTCCCAACGGAAGCGCAGAGCGCCGTGGCTGTCCATCGCGGCGATCCAATCGCCCAGCTTTGCCTTTGCTTCCGCGTCGATCACCGGCCCGACATGCGTCGCCGGGTCGCGCGGATCGCCCAAGGTCAGTTCGCGCGCCGCGCCGGTGACCATTTCGATCACCTTGTCGGCAATCTCCTCCTGCACACAGAGCAGCCGTAACGCCGAGCAGCGCTGGCCGGCCGACCGGAACGCGGAGGTGATGACGTCGTCGGCGACCTGTTCGGGCAAGGCGGTGGCGTCGACGATCATCGCGTTGATGCCGCCGGTTTCGGCGATCAAAGCGGCGATCGGTCCATCCTTGGCGGCGAGCGCGCGGTTGATGAGACGCGCGACTTCCGTCGAGCCGGTAAAGGCGACGCCTGCGACATGCGGGTCGGCTGTCAGCAGGCCGCCAACTTTGCCGTCGCCCGGCACCAGATGCAGAGCGCTTGCCGGCACCCCGGCGGCATGTATCAGCTTCACGGCTTCGAATGCGACAAGCGGCGTCTGCTCTGCGGGCTTGGCCACCACGGCGTTGCCGGCGGCGAGCGCCGCCGCCACCTGACCGGTGAAGATCGCCAGCGGGAAATTCCACGGGCTGATGCAGACGAAGACGCCGCGCCCGCGATAGCGCAATTCGTTGCTCTCGCCGGTCGGGCCCTGCAGCATGCATGGCTTCAGCGTCCGCCGCGCCTCGGCGGCATAGTAGCGGCAGAAGTCGGCGGCCTCGCGCACTTCCGAGACGCAATCGTCCAACGTCTTGCCGCCTTCGCTTTGCAGCAGCGCGATCAAGCGGCCGCGATTCTCTTCGATCAGATCGCCGACGCGTTCGAGCGCCGCGGCGCGTGTCTCGACAGGGGTCGCGCTCCAGGCCGGATAGCCCGCCCGTGCCGCCGCCATGGCCGATGTGACGATTGCTTCGTCGCCTTCCTGCACGGTGCCGATCACGGCGCCATCGATGGGTGAGATCACATCACGTTGGCGGTCCGGTACGGCGACGCCGTCGATCAAGGGTGCGGCATCGACGTGCGTTGGCGCGGCCGCGATCTCGGCCAACAGATCGGCGAGCGCCGCACTGTCGCCGAACTCGACGCCCGTCGAATTGCCGCGCACCGGCACAAACAGATCGCGCGGCAGCGGAATATGCGAATGTCGCGCCCGCGAGGGCTGGCCGATCCAGCTCTGCGGCCGGCGTAAGATGGTCTCCACCGGCACCTTGGAATCGGCGGCGACCGACACGAAGGACGAGTTGGCGCCGTTCTCGAGCAGACGCCGGACGAGATAAGCGAGCAGATCCGAATAGCCGCCGACCGGCGCGTAGACGCGGCAGGTGAGCGAGGGCATTTCCTTGAGCAGCGCCTCGTAGAGCGCCTCGCCCATGCCGTGCAGGCGCTGAAATTCGTAGCCCTCGATGCCGCCGGCGTCCTCGATCACACTGGCGACGGTGAGTGCGTTGTGGGTGGCGAACTGCGGATAAAGCCACGGTCGCGCCGCGAGCAGCTTGCGCGCGCAGGCCGTATAGCTGAGGTCGGTCATCGCCTTGCGCGTGAACACCGGATAGTCGGGCAGCCCGCGCTCCTGCGCGCGCTTGATCTCGGCGTCCCAATAGGCGCCCTTGACCAGACGCACCATCAGGCGACGGTCGAGCGATTTCGCCATTGCCGTGAGCCAATGAATCACGTCGCCGGCGCGCTTCTGATAGGCCTGCACAGCGAGGCCGAAGCCGTGCCAGCCGGCAAGGCTCGAATCGGCGAGCACGGCCGCGAACACATCAAGCGACAATTCGAGCCGGTCGGCCTCTTCCGCGTCGACGGTGAGATTGAGCTCGTGATGCTTGGCGCGTTGCGCCAGCGACAGCAGCAGCGGCGGCAATTCGCCGAGCACACGCTCGCGCGACAGCGCCTCATAGCGCGGATGCAGCGCCGACAGCTTGACCGAGATACCCGGTCGCTTCGGCAATCCAGCGGTGTCATCGGCTGCCGCCCCGATCGCATCGATTGCCCGCGCGTAAGCGTCGAAGTAACGCGCGGCGTCGTCCGCGGTCCGCGCGCCCTCTCCCAGCATGTCGAACGAGTAGAGAAACTCGGGATGGCGCTGTGCACGATGAAGCGCATCGCCGATGGTTTCGCCGAGCACGAAATGCGAGCCGAGCAGCCGCACCGCCTGCCGCGTCGCCGCACGCACCGCCGGCAGGCCAAGGCGCTTGACCAACGTGCCGAGGATGCCTTCAGGCGTCTCGCCCGGATGGATGACCTTGGCGGTGACCCCAAGCGTCCAGGCTGACGCCGAGACCAGGAGGGACCGCGACCGGGCATCGTGATGCGACCAGTCGCCGGCCTTGAGCTTGTCTTCAATCAGGCGATCCGCTGTCTCGACGTCAGGCACGCGCAGCAGCGACTCGGCGAGGACCATCAGCGCCAAGCCCTCCTTGGTGGAGAGCGAGTAAGCGTGCAGGAAATCCTCGACCCCGCCGAGACCGCCGGCGGTGCGCGCGCGGATTGCGCCCACCAACCGTTTGGTGCGGTTGTCGATGCGTGCCTCGGCCTCGGCGGACCTTTGGGCCTCCGCCATCAGGGCAGCGGCAATGGTCTCGTCCGGCGGCGCGTAAGGCGCGCGAAAAAATGGATCGGGCCGGTTAGACGGCATGACGGCGGCTCCCGGGATTCGGCCGCCGTCAGTTTAGCGCGTTACTTCAGCCAGCGGAGACTTTCGGCGCCGGATGCTCGCTGTCGATCATGCGCTGGATCAGCATGCGCGCGCGCTGCGGCGCTCGGTCGATCGCCAACCGCACGAACTCGATCACGCCGGTCTTGTCCTGCTCGATCTGGATCGCTTCGAGGATGTCGCGGTCCTCTTCGAAGGTGAGTTGGTAAAGGCGCGCGATATCGGCATCCACCTCGGCGGCGCCGATAGCGTAGTTGCGCAGGTGCAGCCAGAAGTAATGCGTGCTCGCCGCCGTTTCCGGCGTCAGCAGGCTGAAGGTGAAGGAGCGGAAGCCGCTGTCCTTGCCGGCTTCATCGCGCGGCCCCCCTGCCGAAATTGCGCCGAAGTCGACGTAGGAATTGGTCGGCAGCAGGAGGTGATAGTACTGCCAGCGGTCGACATTGCCGGTGAAGTTGCCGAACGTCCGCATGATCGGCACCGGTTCGCTGTCCTCGACCCAGCGGAAGGCGCTGACGCGCGTGTCGTTGTGCTCAAGCTCGACCGGCACATCCGCACCGCCGGCATTGCCGATGGTGCGTTTGTGCACGTAGGACGTATGCGCCGGATCGACGAGATTATCGGTCAGGTTGAGATAGTTGGTGCGGATGTGCAGGTACTGACCATCGACCAGCCCCCAGCCGGGACGGCCGTAATGCGTGATGTCGAGAATGCGTGCCGGATCGGCGAGAGCGACGTCGCCCATCCATATCCATAAGAGATTATACTTCTCGACCAGCGGATAGCTTTGCACCCTTGCCGCCGGGGGAATCGGCGGCTGGCCGGGAACGTGCACGCAACGCCCGGCACCGTCGTATTGCATGCCGTGATAGCCGCACTGGACGAGATCGCCGATCAGTTCGCCTCGTGACAGCGGCGCCAATTTGTGCGGGCAACGGTCGGTCAGCGCGACCGGCGTGCCATCCTGCTTGCGATAGAGGACGAGGTTTTGGCCGAGCAGGGTGCGCGGGAGCAACGCCCGGCCGACCTCCTTGCTCCAGGCCGCGACGTACCAGGCGTTGCGCACGAATTGTCCGGTCTCGCTCATCGCCCTCACCTACCGCCCGCCACCAAAGCCATGCGAGTACCCTGGGGACACGCGCCGTTTTGCCGCACGCACTGCCGACCGGCCTCAGGCCGGGACCACCGGCACGCCCTTCCCACACGCAGCGCAGGCGCTTGTACAGGGCCGTCCCCAGCGTCCATCACGATCATCGCCGCTTCTGTCCTGTTTTCTTAATGACTTACTATCCGCTTCCGCCTGCGGTCGAAGCAAGGCTCGTGCTAGGATGCGGTTGGCGCTGGGCGAATTTCGGTATCCGCCCTTCGGGCGAACGACTAGAAAGCTGGCATAGCGCCCAGTTTTTGAGCAGGATCATCGTAGACGCTCAAGGAGCTCTGCCGTTTTGGACGGCACACTCCTTGCTAACATATTCATCCGGCTGAGTAGGATCTGCGGGGCTGCTTGCGGGCGACATCGGGTCGGCGGCGGGCCGGGAAAAGAAGGTTATGAAGATGAGCATCGTGACGCGTATCGCCGGCTTGGCCGGGTTGGCAGTCGCCGCCGCATTGGTCAGCGGGACCACGCAGGCCCAAACACCGGTCAAATTCTCGCTGGACTGGAAGTTCGAAGGCCCCGCGGCACCGTTCACCGTCGCGATCGACAACGGTTATTTCAAAGCCGAGGGCCTCGACGTTACCATCGATACCGCCGGCGGCTCGCTCGAACCAATCAACCGCGTCGCCTCGGGCACCTACGGTATTGGCATCGGCGACATCAATTCGCTCATCAAATTCCGCGACGCCAATCCGAACGTGGCGCTCAAAGCGGTGTTCATGTTCTACAACAACCCACCCTTCTCTATCGTCGGCCGCAAGAGCCGTGGCGTGACCACGCCGAAGAGCCTGGAGGGCAAGAAGCTCGGTGCGCCCGCGCCGGACGGCGCGTATGCGCAATGGCCGATCTTCGTGCAGGCCAACGGCATCGATGCCTCCAAGGTGACGATCGAGAACGTCGGCTTCCCGGTGCGCGAGCCGATGTTGGCCGCCGGCCAGGTCGACGCCATCACCGGCTTCTCATTCTCGTCGTTCATCAACCTCAAGGACAAGGGCGTACCGGTCGACGACATCACGGTGCTGCTGATGTCCGATTATGGCGTGAACCTTTACGGCAACGCCGTGATCGTTAATCCGAAGTACGCCGCGGACAATCCCGAGGTGGTGAAGGCTTTCCTGCGCGCCCTGGTGAAGGGCATCAAGGAGACGGTGAAGTCGCCATCGACCGCTGTCGACTCGGTCATCAAGCGCAACGACGTGGCCAAGAAATCGGTCGAGCTCGAGCGGCTCAACATGGCGATCCGCGACAACATCGTCACGCCCGAGGTCAAGAAGAACGGCTATGGCGGCATCGAGGAAGCCCGCTTCACCAAGGCGATCGAGCAGATCGGCCTGACCTACAAGTGGAAGAACGCGCCACCGAAAGCAGACGACATCTTCGACGCGTCGTATCTTCCGGCCGCGGCCGACCGCAAATTCGAATAGCGGCGCGCTCATGACCGGTTTCGTCGCGCTCGAAGGCGTGGACCACGCTTACGGTGCCAGTAATCAGCTTGCGGTTGAGGGGCTGTCGATCGAAGTGGAGGCGGGCGAGTTTGCCGCAGTCGTCGGCCCGTCCGGCTGCGGCAAGTCGACCTTGATGAAGCTCGCGACCGGCCTGCAGTTTCCGCGGGCTGGCACGGTGACGGTCGCCGGCGAACGTGTAACCGCCCCGGTCAAGATCGCCGGCATGGCTTTCCAGGCGCCGACCCTGCTGCCGTGGCGCACCACGCTCGAAAATCTGCTGCTGCCGCTCGAAATCGTACAGCCGCACCGGCGCGAACTGCACCGCAAACGCGCTGAATACGTTGCCCGCGCGAAGAACCTGCTGACCTCGGTCGGCCTGCGCGACCAGGGCGAGAAATATCCCTGGGAGCTCTCGGGCGGCATGCAGCAGCGCGCATCTTTGTGCCGGGCATTGATCCACGAGCCGCAGCTCCTGATGCTGGACGAGCCGTTCGGCGCGCTCGACGCTTTCACGCGCGAGGAGCTGTGGTGCGTCATCCGCGATCTGCATGCGTCGCGTAAAATCACCGTCATTCTCGTCACGCATGACCTGCGCGAGGCCGTGTTCTTGGCTGACCGCGTGTTCGTGATGTCGGCGCGGCCGGGCCGCGTCGTGGTGGAACGCAAAATCGACATGCCACGACCGCGCGATCTCGAAGTCACGTACACACCGGAATTCCAGGACATCGTGCATGAACTGCGCGCGCACATCGTGAAGGCGCGCCAATGAAGCAGTCCCTGCTCATCCGCCTTTCGCCCTGGCTGTTCACCGTCGGCCTCTTCGTCGTGTGGGAAGCGGCTGTTTACATCCTCAAGATTCCCGTCTTCTTCCTGCCGCCGCCGACCGCAATCGCGCAGGCCTTCGTCGACTATTCCGGGCCGATCATCCGCAACTCCTGGATCACGCTCGAAACCACGATGATCGGCTTCGGTCTGGCGGTGGGCTTCGGCATGCTGCTCGGACTTCTGGTCGGCTGGTCCCGCGCGATTTACGCGGGCCTCTACCCGCTAATGATCGGCTTCAATGCCATCCCGAAGGTCGCGGTGGTTCCGATCCTGGTGCTCTGGTTCGGCATCGGCTTCATCCCGGCCGTGCTCACGGCCTTCCTGATCTCGTTCTTTCCGATCGTGGTGAACGTCGCGACGGGGTTGGCGACCATCGAGCCCGAACTTGAAGACGTGCTGAAGGCACTCGGCGCGAGCAAGCTCGACATCATGCGCAAGGTCGGCATCCCGCGTACGCTGCCTTACTTCTTCGGCTCGCTGAAGATCGCGATCACGCTCGCGTTTGTCGGTTCGGTGATCTCGGAAAGCGTTGCCTCGAACTACGGCATCGGCAACCTGATGCTGCAGGCGCAGGCGCAATTTCAAGTGCCGCTGATCTTCGCAGGGCTCGTCGTGCTCGCGATCGAGGGCATCGCGATGTATGCGGCGATGGCCTTCCTCGAAAAGCGGATGACCGGCTGGGCGCAGCGTTCCGGCTTCGGCCAGAACTGATGCGTCAGGCTGCGGATTCGTGGGCCCGGGCAAACCCGTTGGATAACTGAGCGCTGGCCGGGCCAAAGAGCATGTTCGCGATCTCGTCGGCCAGCTGCTCATAGCTGGCGCGGGCACCGCCCTCGCGCACATAGATGCCACTGTAGAGCGGCGGCAGGATGGGCAGCGGCGTGTCCTCCCAGACCGGCAAGCCCACCGCCCTCGCACGGCGGCGCGAAATCGGCATCACGCCAAGACCGGCGGCCACCGCGTTGCTCAGGCTGTACATGCTCGGACTCGTGAACACATCCTCCCAGTGCAATCCCGCTTCGCGCAGCATCTGAACCGCCAACCGGCGGTAGGTCGATGAGTCGCCGCCTGAGACAAGCGGCACGGGATCGGAGGGATCGAAGCGCATGCTGGGGCTACGCACCCACACGACCTCCTGCTCGACCAGGTGGCGAGCATCGTGTGGTGGCGCCATCGTCTGCGCGACCATCACGTCGATCTCGCCGTTATGAAGCTGGCGTACCAACGGGTCGTAAGGCTGTGTACGGACGCTGAAGCGCACGTCGGGCCAGCGCGCCCGGAAGCGGGCGAGCGTGTCCGGCAAGTACGAGGCGATGAAATCGCTCGGCGTACCGATGCGGATCAGCAGTTCGGCTTTGCTTTCCGTGCCGCGGACGCCAAGCGCCAAGATCTGATCGTTGATGGAGAGAAGCCGGCGCGCCTGCGAAACCACCGATTGGCCGTGTGCCGTCAGGCTGACGCCCTGCACACGGCGATCGAACAGGTCCGTGCCCAACAGGAACTGCAGCCGTTTGATTTGCGCGCTAACAGCCGGCTGGGTGATGCCGAGAAACGCCGCAGCCTTGGTATAGCTGCGCAAATCCACGACAGCGACGAGCGTACGCAGGAGGTCGGTCGGGATGTTCGTCATACGATGCCCGTCCTTCTTTCAAGCCAATCAGAGCCAAGTCGCGAAACGAAAACTTCCTTCAACGTAACTTAATGTAACACGTATTCCGGCACGATCAATTTGACATCCCACAAACGGTTGGGGCTACAACTAATTGCCAATGACGCACGCAGCGCGCGAGCAAAATCAGCCAAGTAGTAATCGGGCGGTACTATTTTATCCGCTCGAGAATGCTGACGTAGTTCGCCACCGCGGCACCACCCATGTTGAAGATGCCCGCCAGTTGCGCATCCTTCACCTGTAGATCGCCGGCGCTTTGCATAAGCTGCATCGCAGCAAGGGCGTGCATCGACACGCCTGTCGCGCCGATCGGATGACCTTTCGCCTTCAGGCCACCCGATGGATTGACCGGCAGCTTGCCATCTTTCTGCGTCCAGCCTTCCTTGACGGCGATTGCGCCCTGCCCCTCCGGTGTCAGTCCCATCGCTTCGTATTCGATGAGCTCTGCGATGGTGAAGCAGTCATGCGTTTCGACCAACGACAAATCGTCGAGCGAAAGGCCGGACTTCGCCAGCGCGCGTTGCCACGCGAGCGCGCAACCTTCGAATTTCAGAATGTCGCGCTTCGACATCGGCAGGAAATCCTGCACGTGCTCGGCCGCGCGGATGGCGACGGCCTTCTTCATGCGGAGGGCGGTCTCGATGTCGGCAAGCACGACCGCCGCGGCACCGTCGGACACAAGCGAGCAATCGGTCCGCTTGAGCGGACCCGCGACGAAGGGGTTCTTGTCACTCTCGGTGCGGCAAAATTCGTAACCCAAGTCCTTGCGCATCTGCGCGTAAGGATTGCCGACGCCGTTCTTGTGATTCTTCGCGGCGATCATCGCCAGCGCGTCCGACTGGTCGCCGTATTTCTGGTAGTAAAGACCGGCGATCTTGCCGAACAGGCCGGCGAAGCCACCTTCGACCTCGGCCTCTTCGCGCACATAGGACGCCTTCAAGAGGTTGCGGCCGATTTCCGGCCCCGGCGTCGTCGTCATCTGCTCGACGCCGACCGCCAGCACGATACGGGCGGCACGCGCATCGATTGACTTGATGCCCTGGTGCACGGCGGCCGACCCGGTGGCACAGGCGTTCTCCACCCGCAAAGCACGCTTGAACCTCAAATCGGGCGAAGCCTGTAGCACCAGCGAGGCGGTAAAATCCTGGGGTGAGAACCCTGCATTGAAATGGCCGAGGATGATCTCGTCGACGTCCTGGGCGGCAATCCCGGCGTCCGCGAGAGCCTGTTCCGTGACCTTAACGATCAGGCTTTCGACGCTTTCGCCCGAAAGTTTACCGAAGGGGGAATGGGCCCAGCCCACGATGGCGGCGGTCATGGAAGTCTCCTCTGCCGAACTTTGGTCGTATTGGTCGGCGATTGAGCGGCAGTCACCATAAAATCACAGGGTGACGGGGCCAGCTTTGCCTCTTCTTTGAAGCTTAGATAACCTAGCAGCAATGTCTTTGGAACTCCCCCCACGCGCGGGCATGGGAGCCCACCGGAATCGCGAACGATGAGCTTTGGTTTGAGCCCCCGCCTTCGCGCCCTATTCGTGGCCCTCGCCGCCGGCGCCCTCTCCGCCGCCGCTGCCGCGCCGGCCCACGCCGAAGCCCAGCTCCTGATCGAAGCCGCGACCGGCAAGGTGCTGCACGCCGAGAATGCGACCTATCCTTGGTACCCGGCCTCGGTGACCAAGCTCATGACCACCTACACGGTGCTGCGTGAGATCAAAGAAGGCCGCCTGACATTCAATACACTGCTGACCGTCACGCGCGACGCCGCCGCGCAGCAGCCGACGAAGATGGGCTTCAAGGTCGGCACCACCGTGACGGTCGACAACGCACTCAAGATGCTGCTGGTGAAATCGGCGAACGACATCGCGGTGGCGATCGCCGAAGGCGTCGGCGGTTCGCTCGAGGGTTTCGCCGACAAGATGAACGCCAATGCGCGGCGGCTCGGTATGACGCAGTCGCACTTCGTCAATCCAAACGGCCTACCGGCGGAGAACCATGTCACCTCCGCGCGCGATCTCGGCATTCTGGCGCGTGCGCTGATCCTCGAATTCCCGCAATACGATTTCTATTGGCACATCTCCTCGATCCGCTACGGCAACCGGGTGATACGCAACTACAATTCGCTGATCGACCGCTATCCCGGCGCCGACGGCATGAAGACCGGCTTCATCTGCGCCTCAGGCTACAATCTGGTCGCGTCGGCCACGCGCAACGGACGGCGCTTGATCGCGATCGTTCTCGGGGCATGGTCGGGCGCCGTGCGCGCTCAGAAGGCGGCGCAGTTGCTCGAGCGTGGCTTCAATAGCGGCGGCCTCACCTGGCTGACGCCATCGCTCGGCACCGTCGATGCGCTGGCGCCGATCGATGCCCAGCCGCCCAATCTGCGCGACGAGATGTGCGGCGGCCACCGCCGTAAGCCGCCCTCTGAAGAGAACGAGGAAGAGGGACCGGACGAAGCCGCTTCGGCCGCCAACGCGACCGGCGATAGCGGCAACGGGCAGGCCTTCATGCTGTCGGCTTTGAAGCCCGCGGCCGGCAAGTTCGTGCTCGGCCCGCCGGTCGAGACGACGCCGCCGATCACTGTCTTCACCGGGCCGGCCGACCATCCGGACGCGGTGCCGCAGGTTGCGACCGGCGGGGGCAAGAAGAAAAAGAAGGTGGCAGCCAAAACCGACGGGAAGCCCGAGAGCAGGCCGGCGCAGACGGGTGACAACAAGTCCAAACCCGCCGCGAAGCCGAGTGCGAAGAAGCCCGCGCAAGGCGCCAAACCCGCCAAGCCGAAAGTTTCTTCGACCAATCAATGACCACCGCTGACGATAGCGTGAACCGGCGCAAGCCGCCGGTGCCCATTCCGCTCACCGTGCTCACCGGCTTCCTGGGCGCCGGAAAAACTACGCTCCTCAACAAGCTGCTTAAAGATCCGGCCCTCGCCGACACAGCGGTCATCATCAACGAGTTCGGCGAGGTCTCGCTCGATCACTTGCTGGTCGAGTATGTCGGCGACAACATGGTGCTGCTGCAATCCGGTTGTCTATGCTGCACGCTGCGCGGTGATCTGGTGGACGGGCTCGAAAAGCTGCTGCGCGATCTCGACAACCGCCGCCTGACTTTCAAGCGCGTGTTGCTCGAAACGACCGGACTCGCCGATCCAGCGCCGGTGTTGCACACGGCGATGTCGCATCCCTATCTCATGCTGCGCTTCCGCCTCAACGGCGTCGTCACGGTGGTCGATGCCGTGAACGGCGAAGCGACGCTCGACGCCCATCAGGAGGCGGTGAAGCAAGCGGCCATGGCCGACCGCATCGTACTGACCAAGACTGACATGGCGACTTCGGCGCAGCAGGAGGGTATCCGCGCCCGCCTGCATGGGCTCAACCCCGCTGCGCCAATCCTTGACGCCGCCATCGGCGAGACGACTGCCGAGCGGATTCTCAACAGCGGGCTCTACGATCCCGAGCGCAAGATTCCCGACGTAAAGCGTTGGCTGGCCGAGGAAGCCTATGCCGATGCGCACGCGCATCAGCATTCGCACGGCCACCCTCACAAGCACGACCACGCTCATCACGATCACGACCACCTCGACCGTAACCGGCACGACGACCACATCGGCTCTTTTGTCATCGCGACCGATCAGGCGATCCCGGCCGGGACCTTGGAGATGTTTTTGGAGCTGCTGCGGGCCAATTACGGCGCGCAGCTGCTGCGCCTGAAGGGCATCGTCAAACTCGCCGAAATGCCGGACACGCCCATCGTCGTGCACGGGGTCCAGCATGTTTTCCACCCGCCGGCCCGACTCGAGCGCTGGCCGGACGACGACCATCGGACCCGTCTGGTCTTCATCACCCGCGACCTGCCCGAACGCACCGTGCGCGACCTGTTCAACGCCTTCATGGGCGTTCCCGGCGTCGACCGCCCGGACCGCGCCGCACTCACCGACAACCCGCTGGTCCCGTTCGGCGGCCGCTGACCGGCCTTGCGCGACAAGCTGACTCGCCTGATGCTGGCGCAAAACGAACGCCGGTCACGCAACTTTAATGGCCGGCGGCTAGGGGATACGCCATGGAACGGATCTGGCTGCGACACTACCCGCCGGGCGTGCCGGCGGACATCGACCCATCGCGCTATCCCTCCCTGGTGGCGATGTTCGAAGAGAGCTTCAGGGCCAATGGCGATCGGCCGGCCCTGATCTGCATGGGCAAAGCGGTGACCTATGCCGAGGTCGACGCGGCGTCGCAGGCATTCGGCGCTTGGCTGCAGAGCCGCGGCCTACCGCGCGGCAGCCGCATCGCGCTGATGATGCCGAACGTGTTGCAGTATCCGGTGGCGATCATCGCTGTCCTGCGCGCCGGCTACACCGTGGTGAACGTCAATCCGCTCTATAAACCACGCGAGCTCGAGCTGCAGCTCAGCGACAGCGGCGCCGAAGCGATTGTCGTCCTGGAGAACTTCGCGTCGGTGTTGCAGGAAGCACTGCCGAAAACGGCCATCAAACACGTGATCGTCGCGAGCATGGGCGACATGCTGGGCGCGACCAAGGGCTTCATCGTCAACGCCATCGTGCGCCACGTGAAGAAGATGGTGCCAGCCTACGATATTCCCGGCGCGGTCCACTTCAACGACGTCATCGCCGCAGGCCGTGCGATGACCCTGATGCGACCGACGATTGGACCGGACGACATTGCCTTCCTGCAATACACCGGCGGCACCACCGGCGTACCCAAAGGCGCGATGCTGTTGCATCGCAATCTGGCCGCCAACGTGGTGCAGGTCCAAGCGTGGCAGCAACCGCTCCTGGAGATGCCGCCGCCCGTCGATCGGCTGTTCATCGTCGCGGCCTTGCCGCTCTATCACATCTTCGCACTCACAGCGTGCTTCCTCTGGAGCGTGAGCACCGGTGGCACGTGCCTGCTCATCCCCAATCCCCGCGACATTCCCGGGCTGATCAAGGAGCTTTCGAAGTACAAAGTGAACTGCTTCCCGGCGGTGAACACGCTCTACAACGCGTTGTTGCACCATCCCAACTTCGGCAAAATCGATTGGAGCATGCTGAAATGCGCCGTCGGTGGCGGCATGGCGGTGCAAAAGACCGTCGCCGATGCATGGTTCAAGGCGACCGGCAAGCCGATCATCGAAGGATACGGCCTCTCGGAGACTTCGCCGGTGCTAACCTGCAATCGCGGTGACATCCCCGAATGGACCGGCACCATCGGATTTCCTTTTCCATCGACCGAGATCGTTATCCGCGACGACCATGGCCGGACCCTCCCGATCGGCGAGCAAGGCGAGATCTGCGCCCGAGGTCCGCAAGTGATGGCCGGTTACTGGCGCCGGCCGGACGAGACCGCGCTGGCGATGACGCCCGATGGATTCTTTCACACCGGCGACATTGGCGTCATGGACGAGATGGGCCGCGTACGCATCGTCGACCGCAAGAAGGATATGATCTCAGTATCGGGCTTCAAGGTCTTCCCGAACGAGGTCGAAGATGTGGCCATGAGTCAGGGTGGATTGATCGAATGCGCCGTGATCGGCGTTCCCGATGAACATTCCGGCGAAACGCCGAAGCTTTACGCCGTGAAGAAAGACTCATCGCTCACTAGCGAGCAATTGCACGATTTCCTCAAAGCGCGACTTGCGAGTTACAAGGTGCCGCGTCAAATCGAATTCCGTACCGAACTGCCGAAGACGAATGTCGGCAAGATCCTGCGTCGCGCCCTGCGTGACGAAACCCGTGGTGCGGCATGACGGCAGAATTCTCAGCGGCGGATATCGTCACCTTCTGGCGCGAGGCCGGCCGGGACCGCTGGTTCAACAAGAACGCCGACTTCGACGCGGAAATAAGGCAGCGCTTCCTGACGGCGCACGAAGCCGCCGCGGCTGGTCAAGTGACGGCATGGGAAACGACCGCGGAAGGTGCACTGGCCTTGCTGATCCTGCTCGATCAGTTTCCCCGCAACATGTTCAGAGACAGCTCGCGCGCGTTCGCCACCGATCCGCTGGCCCGTACCATCGCCGCCGGTGCGCTGGTACGCGGGTTCGACTCGCACGTACCGGCCGACATGCGGACGTTCTTCTACCTGCCCTTCGAGCACTCCGAGGACCTGGCCGATCAGGAGCGCTGTATCGCGCTTTACAAAGCTGCCGGCGATGCCGACAACCTCAAATGGGCCGAGCTGCACGCCGACATCATTCGCCGCTTTGGACGCTTTCCGCACCGCAACGTGCTTCTTGGCCGCGCCAGCACGCCCGAGGAGCAGGCCTTCCTCGAGAGCGGCGGCTTCGCCGGCTGACCCCCAACTAACGAATATGAACTGACGCCTAGGCGCGGCCCGAACGGCTGGGGTAGCATCGGGCTCAATGGCCGCTCGGGCAGGCCCAGAGAAAACGGCCGCGCCGGTAACACTTGGGGAGGACTATGCGAAACATCCTATCCGCTGCACTTGTCAGCGCCGCGTTTGCCTTTGCAGGCATCGCCCACGCACAAACACCGCAAGGCTATCCGGCAGACTACGCCAAGACAGTCGACGCGGCAAAAAAGGAGGGCAAGGTCATCGTCTATTCGACGACCGACGCCGCCTCCGCCAATGCCTTGGTAAAGGATTTCGAGCAGCTCTACCCGGGCGTAAAGGTCGAGTATTCGGACCTCAACTCGACCGAGCTTTACAACCGCTACATCGCCGAGGCCGCGGCCAACAACGGCACCGGCGATGTGATCTGGTCGTCGGCCATGGACCTCCAGGTCAAGCTGGTCAATGACGGCCACGCGCTGACCTATGCCTCGCCGGAGCTCGCCGCGCTGCCGAAATGGGCGTCGTGGAAGGATCAGGCCTACGGTACGACCTATGAGCCGATCGCCTTCGTATACAACAAGCGCCTGGTGCCCGAGGCCGACGTGCCGAAGGACCACACCGAGCTCTTGAAGCTGCTCACCGCCAAGCCCGACTTCTATAAAGGCAAGATCACGGCCTACGATCCAGAACGTTCTGGCGTCGGCTATCTCTTCTGCAACGAGGATATCAAGTTCTTCCCCACTGCGTGGGATCTGTTCAAGGCCATGGGCAAGGCGCAGGCCAAGCTCTACACCTCGGCCGGCGCCATGATGGAGCGCGTTGCCTCGGGCGAACACCTGATCGCTTATGGCATCTTCGGCTCTTATGCGCTGTCGCGCTCGAAGAAGGACCCGAACATCGGCATCGTGCTGCCGAAGGACTACACGATGGTGACCTCGCGCGTCGCCTTCATCTCCAAGCAGGCGCGGCATCCGAACGCGGCGAAGCTGTTCCTCGACTACGTGCTGTCGAAGCGCGGCCAGGAGATCATCGCCAACCAGGCCGATCTCTACTCGCTGCGCGCCGACGTCGACGGCGAGGCGACGCTCAAGGGCGTGACGCAGCGCATCGGCGACAAGGCACGCCCGGTGCCGATCGACCAAACCTTGCTCGACAACCTCGACCAGACCAAGCGCCTGGCCTTTCTCTCGAAGTGGCAGCAGGCGAAGAAGGGGCAGTGAGTTTTCCCGACATCAGACCCGTCACCCTGAGGTGGTCGCGCGTAGCGCGGCCCTCGAAGGGCGACGGCCAACCGATGCCGGATTTATCCGACATCGGCCGTTCAACCGACGCATGTCGGCCAGGGCCGACTTGCGGTGGCCGCGCATCCTTCGAGGCTCGCATCGCTCGCACCTCAGGATGACGGAGAGAAGCCGGGGCTAGACGACTTCATGGGTACTTCCCTCTACCGCCTCATCGTCCTTGGCGTCACCGCCATTTGCGTGGTGGCGCCGCTGTCGCTCGTCATCTACCAGAGCTTTTTGACAGCGCCGTTCTTCGATCCCTCGGCAAAGTTCGGTCTGCTCGCGTACTCCTTCGTCTTCGAAGACCCCGATTTTTCCCAAGCGTTCTGGACCACGATCATCGTCGCCGCCGGCATGGCCATCATCGCCGTGCCATTAGGGGCCCTGCTCGCCTTCCTGATGGTGCGGACCGACGTCCCTGGGCGTAACTGGCTCGAGCCGTTGATTCTCGTGCCGATCTTCGTCTCCGCCGTGGTGATCGCTTTCGGCTACGTCGTCGCCATCGGCCCGGTCGGCATCTTCTCGACTCTGGCGAAAGACGTCCTCGGCTTCGTGCCGTGGAATCTCTATTCGATTCCAGCGCTGATCGTGATCGCCGGCCTGACCCACGTGCCGCACGTCTATCTCTACAGCGCCGCGGCGCTACGCGGGCTCGGCAGCGATCTCGAGGAGGCCGCCCGTATTGCCGGCGCCAATCCGTTCCGGGTCGCTGTCAATGTCAGCCTGCCGATGATCATGCCGGCGATCCTGTTCGCCGGCGTGCTCGTGTTCTTCCTCGGCTTTGAACTGTTCGGCCTGCCGTTGGTGCTCGGCGATCCACAGGACGTGCTCGTCCTGTCGACGTATCTGTACAAGCTGACCAACAAGCTCGGCATCCCATCGTATCAACTCATGGCGGTGGTCGTGGTGGTGATCATCGCCGTGACCGCGCCGCTCGTGTTCATGCAGCGGCTCTTGCTGCGTCAGGCGCAACGTTACGTCTCGGTGCGTGGCAAGGGCCTCAAGACCCAGCCCTTGCGCCTGCATGGCTGGCGCTGGGTCGCCTTCGGCGCGATCCTGCTCTGGCTGTTCGTCACGGTCGCGGTGCCGCTGTTCGGCATCACCTTGCGCTCCTTCGTCACCACCTGGGGCGAAGGCGTCAAACTGCTCGACGTGCTCACGCTCGACCACTACCGCGAGCTCAGCGACTACCCGAACGTCATCCGCGGCATTCTCAATACGCTCGGCATCGGCATCATCGGCGGCGCGGCAGCCGTGGCCTGCTACACGCTGATCGCGCTCGCCGTACATCGCTGGACCTCCGGCTGGACGCGCGTCGTCGACTATCTGGTGATGGTGCCCCGCGCGATGCCGGGCCTCGTCGCCGGTCTCGCGCTGCTCTGGGTGTTCCTGTTCGTGCCGTTCCTGTCGCCGTTGAAGTCGACGATGGTGTCGATCTGGCTCGCTTATTCGATCGTCTGGCTGGCCTATGGCATGCGGCTCGTCTCCGGGACGCTGCTGCAGGTCGGCCCCGAGCTCGAAGAAGCCGCGCGCGTTTCCGGCGCCTCCGACCTCCGCGCCAAGCGCGACGTCACCGTGCCGCTCGTCCGCTACGGCATCCTCGCGAGCTGGCTGCTGATCTTCCTCATCTTCGTGCGCGAATATTCGACCGGCATCTACCTGCTTGGCCCCGGCACCGAGGTGATCGGCTCGCTGTTGGTGTCGCTGTGGGGCACCGGCGCCGTCGATCTCGTCTCCGCGCTTTCCGTGGTAAACGTCCTGATGATCGGTGTCGGCCTCGCCGTCGCCGTCCGGCTTGGAGTACGCCTGCATGGCTGAGCTTATCGTCAACGACCTGCGCCTCAGGCTCGGCGACAACGAGATCCTCAAAGGCGTGTCGCTTAAAGTGCCGGCCGGCCAGGTGGTGGCGCTGCTCGGACCGTCCGGCTCCGGTAAGACAACGCTGCTCCGGGCCATCGCGGGCCTCGAAGTGCCGCATGCCGGCTCGATCGGCATCGGCGAACGCGCCTTCTTCGATGCCGCGCGCAAGATCGATCTGCCCGCAGAACAGCGTGGACTCGGCCTCGTGTTCCAGTCCTACGCATTGTGGCCGCACCGCACGGTGTTCGACAACGTCGCCTACGGGCTCAAGCTGCGGGGCACGGCCGCGGCCGAGATCAAAAGCCGCGTCGACACCACCTTGTCGCAGATTGGCCTTGGCCATCTCGGCGCGCGCTATCCGCACCAACTCTCCGGCGGCCAGCAGCAGCGCGTCGCCATCGCGCGCGCGCTGGTCTATCAGCCGCCATTGATCCTGCTCGATGAACCTCTGTCGAACCTCGACGCCAAACTGCGCGAGGAGGCTCGCGCTTGGCTGCGCACCCTGATCGTAACGCTCGGCCTTTCGGCCATCCATGTAACGCATGATCAGGTTGAGGCCATGGCGATCGCCGACCGCATCGTGCTGCTGGAGGCCGGCGTGATCGCACAAGAGGGACCGCCGACGGCGCTCTACAACGAGCCGGCGACATTGTTCGCGGCCGAGTTCATGGGTAGCAACAACAAGCTCGCAGGTACGTTGCTCGAAGTATCCGGCGATCGGGCAACCATGGACGTGTTCGGCGAACGCATCACCGGCATGGCGCGGACGAAAGCAGCGAGCGGCGCCAAGGCCACCGGCATCATTCGCCTGGAGCGCGTGCGTTGCGCCAGCGGGCCCGGCCCGAACCGGCTGAAGATGGATCTGAAAGCGCCGATGTATCTCGGCGAGCGCTGGGAGCTGGTGTTTTCGCGCGACGATCTGACCGTACGCGCCTATGCCACCGCGCCACTCGAGCCCGGCGAGCATTACGTGGAGTTTCCGCCCGAGGCGTTGTGGGTGTTTTGATTTGACCCGTCATCCTGAGGTGCGAGCGTGCGAAGCACGCGAGGCTCGAGGGATGAACGGCCCGGGTGCCCATACCCGCAGCAGCGCCTCGGCCGTCGCCCTTCGAGGCTCGCAACCCGCGGTCGCTCGCACCTCAGGGTGACGGAGAGAGGTTGGAGTACCGTCTTATGCCCGACTTCCACGGCGTCTTTCCCTATCTCGTGTCGCCGATCGACGGCGAGGGGCGGATACTCACCGATGTGCTCGGCAAGCTATCCGACGATCTGATCAAGGCGGGCGTGCACGGCCTGACGCCGCTCGGCTCGACCGGCGAGTTCGCTTATCTCAACGCGGAACAGCGCGCAGCGGTGGTGGAAGCAACCATCGAAGCGGTGAACAAGCGGGTGCCCGTGGTGGCAGGCGTTGCCTCCACCTCGACGGCCGACGCGGTGGCGCAAGCGAAGCGCTATCAGGCATTGGGCGCAGACGGCATTCTCGCCATCTGCGAGGCCTACTTCCCGCTCAAGGACGCGCAGGTCGAGGCTTATTTCCGCGCCATCGCCGATGCGGTCGATATTCCGGTGGTGCTCTATACTAACCCGAACTTCCAGCGCAGCGATTTGACACTCGATGTGATCGCCCGGCTCTCAGAGCACCCGCGTATCCGCTACATCAAGGATGCCTCGACCAATACCGGCCGCCTGCTGTCGATCTTGAACCGCGCGCCAAGCATGAAGGTGTTTTCAGCTTCGGCACACATTCCAGCCGCCGTGATGCTGATCGGCGGTGTCGGCTGGATGGCGGGGCCGGCCTGCATCGTACCGCGCCAGAGTGTGACGCTTTACGAACTCTGTCGCGCCCAGAAATGGTCGGAGGCCATGGCGCTGCAGCACGCATTGTGGCGCATCAACGAGGCCTTTGCCCGATTCAATCTTGCTGCCTGCATCAAAGCGGGCTTAGCAATCCAGGGCTACCCCGTCGGCGACCCGGTGCCGCCGCAGACGCCGCTCACCGTCGAGCAGCGGAAGGTGGTGAAGGGAATCCTCGCATCGCTTCCTTAACCTCTCCCCGCATTGCGAGGAGAGGGAAAAGCATCCCAAAACGAGACAGCCGCCCAACCGATTCTTAACGGTTCCTTGCTAATTGAGCTCCATGGCCCCGCCGTCCTACGCATCCCGGCTGCCGCCCGCGCCGGATGAACCTGCGCGCGGCGACACCGACAGCCCCTCGCCCGTTTCGTCCGCGGCGCGACTGATCGCGCGCGTGAGGGCCATCCTCGCCGACAAGAGCGAAAGCCGGCTGGCGCAACTCGTCGCCGGCAAGGTGTTCCTCGTGCGCGTTGCGAGCGCGCTGCTGGCGCTCGTGTCGCAGGTCCTGCTTGCGCGCTTCATGGGCGCGTACGAGTTCGGCATCTACATCTATGTCTGGACCTGGGTGCTGATGATCGGCGCGCTCTCGGACATGGGCCTGTCGTCCGCCGCGCGGCGCTTCATTCCCGAATACACCGAATTGAAGGCGTTCGATCACCTGCGCGGCTTCATCGCCGGCTCGCGCTGGCTGGCGTTCGGCATCGCCAGCGCAATCGGCGCGGTCGGCGCGGTCGGCGTTTGGCTGCTGCAGGACGTCATCAACCACTACACCGTCATCCCGCTCTACCTCGCGTGCCTCACCATCCCGATCTACGGCCTGGTGCAGACGCAAGCCGGCATTGCGCAGTCCTACGACTGGCCGAACCTGGCGCTGATGCCGTTCTACATCTGGCGCCAACTCGCCATCACCGTCGCGATGGGCGCGGCCTGGTTGTTCGGCGCGCCGACGGACGCGGTGACGGCGATGATCGTCGCCGTCGCCACCACGTGGCTCGTCACCCTCGGGCAACTGGTGATGCTCGAGCGCCGCCTCAAGCGCAAAGTCGAGCCGGGACCAAAGACCTACGAACCGAAGACCTGGCTGGCCACCTCGCTGCCGATCTTCGTCGTCGAAGGCTTCTACCTGCTGCTGACCTACGTCGACATCCTGATGCTCGAGCAGATGCGCTCGCCCCAGGATGTCGCCGTGTACTATGCCGGCGCGCGGCTGCTCGCCATTGTCGCTTTCGTCTATTTCGCTATCGCCGGCGCCACCACGCACAAGTTCACTCAATACTACGTCGCCGGCGACAAAGAGCGCCTCGCGACCTTCTTCAAGGAGACGACGCGCTGGACCTTCTGGCCCTCGCTCGCCATCTGCGCGGTGATCCTCGCCTTCGGCTATCCGCTGCTCGGTCTGTTCGGCCCGAATTTCGGCGAAGGCTATGTCGTGATGTTCATTCTCGCCGTCGGCATGCTGGCGCGCGCCGCCGTCGGCCCGGCCGAGCGGCTGCTCAACATGCTCGGCGACCGCAAGCAATGCGCCTCGATCTACGCCCTCGCCTTCGCGATCAATCTGGCGCTGTGCCTCGTGCTGATCCCACGCCTCGGTATCGAAGGCGCCGCGATTTCGACTTCGACCGCGCTAGTCGTCGAGTCGATCATGCTTTACGTCACGGCCAAACGGCGCCTCGGCTTCCACGTCTTTATTGTGGGCTCCTCCAAGCGGTCCCCCTGACCATCCGGAGCGAGGAGACTGAGCGCTAAGCCTTATCCCGCAACATCCTTCTGATCACCTTGCCCGTGGTCGTCATTGGCATCTGCTCGATGAAGGCCACCTCGCGCGGATATTCGTGCGCCGACAGGCGCGTGCGCACGAAGCTCTGGATTTCGGCCGCGAGCGCGGCGGACGGCGCGTGACCAGGTTTAAGCACGACGAAAGCCTTCACGATCTCGGTGCGCACCAGATCGGGCTTGCCGACTGCTGCGGCGAGCGCCACCGCGGGATGACGGATGAGACAATCCTCGATTTCGCCGGGACCGATGCGGAAGCCGGATGACGTGATCACATCGTCGTCGCGGCCGACGAAGTTGATGTAGGCCTCCTCATCCATCACACCCTGATCGCCCGTGGTCATCCAGTCGCCGATGAACTTGTCGCGCGTCGCCTCCGGCCGTCCCCAGTATTGCAGGAACATCACCGGGTCCGGCCACTTCACCGCGATCTGGCCGATCTCGCCGCGCTTGACCTCGTGGCCGTCGCGATCGATGACCGCCACGCTATGACCCGGCACCGCCTTGCCCATCGTGCCGACCTTGAGGGCGCCGAGTTGCGCACAGCTGCCGATCACGAGATTGCATTCGGTCTGACCATAGAACTCGTTGATGGTGACGCCGAAAGCCTCGCGTCCCCATTCCAGCGCCTCGATGCCGAGCGACTCGCCGCCCGAGCCTACGGCGCGCAGCTTGAGATCGAAGCGGCCGCGCGGGTTCGCCGCCGCGCGCATCATGCGCAGCGCCGTCGGCGGGATGAAGGCCGTACGCACCTCCAACCCCGCCATCAGCGCGAAGGCCTGTTCGGGATCGAACTTTTCCCCGGCGCGCGCGACGACCGGCACGCCGTGATGCAGACACGGCAGCAACACATCGAGCAGACCGCCGGCCCAGGCCCAGTCCGCCGGCGTCCAGAAGCGATCGCCGGTTTGCGGAAACGGATAATAAGGCAGCTCGGCGCCGGGCAGATGGCCGAGCAAGACCCGGTGTGCGTGCAGCGCGCCTTTCGGCTGACCCGTCGTGCCGGAGGTGTAGATCATCAGCGCCGGGTCGTCGGCCGACGTGTCGACAGCGGTGAAATCGGACGAAGCCTTCGCCGCCAAAGCGCGGACGTCGAACGCGCCATCCCCGGCGCCGTCGACCGACAGCACGCAGGTCACGCCCGGCACTTCGTGGCGCACGTCGGCGAGCTTCGCGAGCCCTTGCGCATTGGTGATGAGCGCCTTGGCGCCGGCGTTCTGCAGGCGATAGCTCAACGCGTCGGGACCGAACAGGATGGCGATCGGCAGGGCGATCGCACCCAGCTTGTAGATCGCGACATGGGCGGCAGCGACTTCGGGCGCCTGCGGCAGCATAATAGCTACGCGGTCGCCGCGTGCGATACCGTGCGCGCGCAACACATTGGCCAAACGGTTCGCCGTATCGCGCAGCCGGCCAAAGCTGACCTCTTCGACGCTGCCGTCGGCCTTCACATGAAGAATGGCGAGACGCCCGGGATCGGCCGCCGCCCAGCGATCGCAGACATCGACGCCGATGTTGTAGCGCCCGGGGATTTTCCAGCGGAACTCACGCGTGAGCGTGTCGAAGTCTTCGGCAGATCCCAGCATGGGAAGAGGCTAGAGAGGGGCACGCTCGGCTGCAAGACACAGCTGTCATCCCGACCCAGCGAGCGAAAGCGAGCCGGGGTCCAGTACGCCGTGACCTATCGATAGGCTGCGGTGCATCAGGCCCTGCTTTCGCGGGGCGCTGGCCCGCCGTCAGTTCTTCTTATCGTCCGGCTCGGCCAGGATCAGCGCCCAATAGACCTTGTATTTCGATCCCGGCGTGTAGACCGCGGCGATGCCCATGCGGGTCGCGCCCTTGAGCAGCATGTTGGCGCGGTGCGGCGGTGAATCGCGCCAGCCGGAGAACGCTTCCGCCAAGGTATGATAACCGGCGCTGATGTTCTCCGCCGCGGTCTTGGCGTCGTATCCCGATGCCTTGAGCCGCACATTGAACGGCTTGCCGGCGGCATGGTCGAGCTTGTCACGCTTGGCCATGACCTCGGCCTGGGCCTGCGCCAGGCGGGTGAGTTCGGGATCGAGCGTCACGGCCGGAAGACTATTGTTGGCGCGGTAGCCAGAGATCATCGAGGCAGCGGCCGCGTCGTCGAGCTGCGCGCCTGGCTGCGCCAGGTTCCGATAGAAGCTCGGCTCGGCCTTCGGCGCGTAATTGTCATTGCCGGCGCAGGCGGCAAGACCGCCCAGCACCGCAAAGGCCAGGAACAAACGAGCAAGCTTCATCGGCTGAAAACTCCCCAGGGTCGAGGGCGGTACAAAGGCGCACGACCATGGCCGAACGGTGGTGAAGAAACCGCTATTTGCGCCGCACGACCCGGCCTTTGGACGGCTCACCGCCGACGCACGCCGTTCCCCTCTTCTGACACCGGCTGACAAATAAGAACGATGCGTTGTCGACCGAGGAGGCGCCGATGCAGGACGCCCCCCGCGGCATAACTCCCCGGCGCCACGCGCGCCGCTCCCGGCAAGTATTCAGCAGACGGAGCGCGCCGGGGTAAGAGAGCAAGCCCCTACTTCGTCGCCTGCAGCGCCTTCCACACGCGATCCGACGTCGCCGGCATGTCGAGGTTCGCCCCCTCCGGCAGAGCGTTTAGGATGGCATTCATCAGCGCCGGCGGCGCCGCGGTAGTGCCGGCTTCGCCCGTGCCCTTGGTGCCGAGCGGATTGGTCTTGCAGGCGATGGCAAAGTGTTCGACCGCGACTGCCGGCATGGTGTCGGCGCGCGGCATGCCGTAATCCATGAACGACGCCGAGACGAGCTGGCCGCTGTCGTCATAGACCGTGTTCTCGGTGAGCGCCTGGCCGAGCCCTTGCGCGACGCCACCATGCACCTGGCCTTCGACGATGGTTTCGTCGAGCACGTTGCCGCAGTCGCCGACCGCGACATAGTTGACGATCGCGAGCGCGCCGGTCTCGGTATCGATCTCGACCTCGGCAACGTGGCAGCCGTTGGGGAACGACGGCGGCACCTTGATGCTGCCGGTCGTGTCGAGGCTCTCGGGGATGACGCCCTGACGCGCCAATTCCGACGCGCGCTCCGCCACCTCGAACAGGCTCACCTCACGGTTCTTCACCGCGAACTTGCCGTCCTTGTAAGCAACTTCGTTCTCCTCGGCCTGCAGCAGCATCGCCGCGACACGCTTGCCCTTCTCCAGCACAAGATCGGTCGTGCGCGCGATGGCGCCGCCGCACATCATCGCTGAGCGCGATGCCACCGCGCCGAAGCCCGGCACATCGCGCGCCGAGTCGCCGGACAGCAGCCGGATATTGTCGAAAGGCACGCCGAGTCGCCGCGCGACGACGTTGCCGAATACGGTGCGATGCCCCTGCCCGCTCGCGCCAGATCCGATCGACACATCGACACGACCGCCGTCGCCGAAGCTGATGCGTGCGCTCTCCTCGGGCCACGCGCCGGCGATTTCGAGATAGCAGCCGAGACCGATGCCCCGCAGCTTGCCCTGCTTCTTCGCGGCCTTCTTGCGCGCGGCAAAACCGGCATAGTCGGCCCGCGCGAGCGCACGCTCCAAGACCGCCGGAAAGTCACCGCTGTCGTAGGTGCTCCCGAAGGCAGTCGTATACGGCATCTGCGCGGGCTGGATCAGGTTGCGCCGGCGCAGCTCGGCCGGGTCGATACCCGTCTGCACCGCGGCGGCCTCAATGACGCGTTCCAAAAGATAGCTGGCTTCGGGACGGCCAGCGCCGCGATACGGCCCCGTCGGCAGCGTGTTGGTGAAGACGCAGCGCGCGTTCAATTGCGCATGCGGAATGTCATAGACCGTCGGCAGGCAACCGGAGATATGCAAGGTCACCACGAAATGGGCGACGCCGGTGAAATAGGCGCCCATATTGCCGGCGACGTCGACGCGTAATCCCAGGAACTTGCCGCGCTTCGACAACGCCAGTTCGACAGTATAGACCGAATCGCGGCCCTGGTTGTCGGTAAGGAACGCCTCGGAGCGGGTGGACACCCAGTGCACCGGCTTCTTGAGCTTGCGCGAGGCGTAGAGCATCGGCACGTATTCGGGATAGAGCCAGCCCTTCATGCCAAAAGCGCCGCCGACATCCTCCGCGACGACGTGCAGTTCGTCCGGCTTGATGCTCATCGCCTCGCAAATCTGGGCACGCAAGCCGGCAAAACCTTGGTTGCCGCAGCGCAGCTCGTAGCGATTGTTGTCGAGGTCGTAGCTCGCCGTCGCGGCGCGCGGCTCGAGCGACGCCACCACCAGGCGCTGATTGACCAGCTCGACCTTCACCACATGCGCCGCTTCCGCGAAGGCCTTCTCCAGCGCCGCGTTCTTCTTGCCATCGGGATCCTGCGGTGCGGTCCAGTCGAATCCGACATTGCCGGGCGCTTCCGGCCAGAGCTGAGGGGCGCCGGGCTTCACCGCCTCGCGCACATCGGTCACGGGCCGCAGCATCTCGTACTCGACCTCGACCTTCTCAGCGGCGTCCTGCGCCTGTGCCGCGGTCTTGGCGATGACCATCGCCACCGGTTCGCCGACATGCATCACGCGGTCTTGGGCAAGCGAGGGGCGATCCGGCGAGTACGGCGTCTTGCCACCGCGCCCGGGAATGGGATGCGCATGTGAGATGGAGTGGAAATGCTCCGCCTCGAGATCGGCGCCGGTGATGACCGCTACAACGCCGGGCGCCGCTTTCGCTGCCGCGACGTCGACGCGCGCGATCTTGGCGTGCGCATGCGGCGAGCGCACGAAGAACGCCGCGAGCGCACCTTCCGGCTTGAGATCGTCGCCGAAGCGGCCGGCGCCGCGCAGCAGGGCATTATCTTCGACGCGGCCGTGCCAGTCGGCATGAGGGGTCGAGAGGGCGGCTGAGGATGCGGACATGCAATTCTCCAGAGCGAAATGTCAGAGCTGACGATCGGCGATACCGGCCTTGGCATAAAGCGCATTGATATGCGCCTTGACCTCGGGATCCGTCGTATCGTGTTCGGGCACATGTGCCCAGCCGGCCTTGGCGCGGGCGTAGATGGCCATCTCTTCATCCTGTTGCGAGGTGCCGCCCGAAATGCCGTAGGCGCCAACCATCTCATCGCCCCTGAAGATGGGCGCGGCCCCACCCGACGCGGCGATGCGTCCATTGGTCATAGCGGCGAGGCTGACCAGGAGCTGCGGATTGCGCTCCTTGAACCATTGCTGGATGACGAGACCGTCGGGAAAGCGTGGACTCATGGAGCGGAAGGCGGCAACCGTATAGGCCTTGGCGATCGCCGTTTCCGGCGTGATGAAACCAGCGTCGTCCATGCGCTCGACCGCGACGATGTGTCCCTCCGGCCCGACTACCGCGATCGACACCGGGACGCGCATTGCATCCGCTTTTTCGACCACGGCATCGATGAACGCGCGGCATTCCCGCGCCCGCAGTTTGGTCATTACCGTGCGTCCTCCCCGGAGCATTAAGCTTTGCTTAATTTCTTACGACTCGCAGTTAACCGCAAAACAACCGGTCCGGGAATAGTGTGCGCCAGCCCGGGACAGGATAATGGATCAGGATTCGCCGCCACCCGCCGCGACGCATGATTTGCGACTGGTCCTGGCGCCGGGCGGCGCCTGCTTTGCGGTCTGTCTCGCCATTCTCTCCGTGGCCGCACCCAATTTCGCCCCCTCGCTGACCGACAAACTGCTGTATGCGCTCGCGCTCGCCCTAGTGGCCATGGTGCTCGCCGGGCTTATCCTGACGCGGCGTCTGCGGCGGCACAATCTGCGCATTGGCGTCGCCCTGAATAATATGTCGCAGGGCTTGTGCATGTTCGACCGGCACGAGCGGCTTGTCATCTGCAACCAGCGCTATCGCGACATGTATCAACTGCCGGCGAGCGTAGCGAAGCCGGGTATCACCCGCACAGAGCTTCTGCGGTATCGCGCTGCACAGGGCACGTTCACGCTCGATATCGACGCGTATCAGCGCCGCGTCAGCACCGCAAATGCGGAAGGCAAGACCACCACGACCGAGGTGGTGAGCAACGGACGCCGCGTCGTCATCGTCAACCGGCCGATGCCGGATGGCGGCTGGGTCGCCACCCACGAAGATGTCACCGAACGGCGCGACGCCGCACGCGAACGCGCGGTGTTACAGGAGCAAGCCGAGCGGCGCGCGACGGTCGAACAGGCGATCGCGGGGTTCCGCCAGCAGGTCGAGGCGCATCTGCATAGCGTCAGCGACAGCGCTGTAGTGATGCGCGGGACCGCGGCCACATTGCTCACCAATTCGGCCCAGACCGCCAAGGGCGCCGAGAGCGCCGTCGGTGCCTCAAATGAAGCCTCGGTCAACGTCGACACGGCCGCGACCGCGGCCGACGAGCTCGCCAAGTCGATCGGCGAAATCGGGCGGCAGCTTGCCAAAGCTACCGACGTGGTCCGCGCCGCGGTTAGCGAAGCGCAGGGTACGAATGCACAGATCACCGCATTGTCCGACGCCGCCAAAAAGATCGGCGACGTCATCAAGCTGATCCGCGCCATCGCCGCGCAGACCAATCTCCTGGCGCTCAACGCCACCATCGAAGCGGCGCGCGCGGGTGAAGCCGGCAAGGGCTTCGCCGTCGTCGCCCAGGAGGTCAAATCGCTCGCGGTGCAGACCGCGCAAGCGACGGAAGACATCTCGGCTCTGGTCACGTCCGTGCAGAATGCGACCGGTGGTGCCGTAGCGGCGATCGGCCGCATCGCGCAGCGCATGCACGAGATCGATTCCTACGCCACCGCCGTCTCCTCCTCGGTTGAGGAACAGAGCGTGGCGACGGCCGAGATCTCACAAAGCGTCACCAACGCCGCCGAGGGCGCCAGGGTCGTGGTCAATGTCCTCGACGACGTCGCCGGCGCGGCGAGCGAAACGCGCGCGTCCGCCGAAAGCGTGCTTTCCGCTTCGCAGGCCGTCGAAGCGGCGGCTGCCGATCTGCGACGGGAAATCGAGAATTTTCTCGTCCGCGTAGCGGCCTAACTTCCTGCCCGCATGCGCCTAAACACGGTTTCGCAAAGCATTTTCGCCCGTTCAAAGAAACCTCGCGGCTTCGGTGCGCTGAAAACATCCTGATGCAACCGAAGATTTGCTGCATCCCGGTGCGGCCTCGGATAGTTTGCATCAGCAACGAAAGTCGAATGCGGAGAAATCGATGAGGCTGGGCTATTTCACGATGCCGGTGCATCCGATGCAGCGTCCCTGGGTGGAGACGCTGCATGAGGATCGCGAGGCCATCATCCTTGCGGACAAACTCGGCTTCTACGATGCGTTCATCGGCGAGCATCTGACCGACGCCTGCGAGAATGTCACCAACAGTCTCTTGTTCCACGCAACGCTGATCAACGACACCAAGCAGATCAAGCTCGCCTCGGGCACCTGCAATCTGTCGCAGATTCACCCGGTGGTCATCGCCGCCAACTGCGCGATGTTCGACCATCTGGCGCAAGGGCGCTTCATCATGGGCGTGTCGGCGGGCGCGCTGACCTCCGACGCCGAGGCGCTGGGCATCCTCGACGAAGACCGTAACAAGATGTTCGCCGAGGCGATCGACGTGATCCTGGCGATCTGGGAGCGCGAAGCGCCCTACAAGATCGACCTGCCGAACAACCGCTTCAAAGTGTCGACCGAGCGCACGCAAGCCTTCGATCTCGGCGTCGGCATCATGCCGAAGCCGTTCCAGAAGCCGCGGCCGGAGATCGTCGGCACCGTCGTGGCGCCGTTCTCGCCGGGCGTGGTGCTCATGGGCAAGCGCGACTTCCACCCCCTATCGGCGAACTTCCTGCTTGCCAAGCACATGAAGTCGCACTGGCAGAACTACGCCAAGGGCAAGGCCGAGGTCGGCGAGAAGGCGAAGGTCGAGGATTGGCGCGTGGCGCGCACGATTTTCGTCGCCGACGACGACAAGACGGCGTTGGCTTACGGCCGCGAAGATGCCAACAGCCCCTACCGGTTCTACTTCTCGCAGATGCGCGGCAAGATGAAGCGTGGCGGCCGACTCTACGTGTTCAAGAGCCACAAGGAGCAGCCGGACGAAGAGATCACGCATGACTTCGTCATGGACCACTGCGTGATCCACGGCACCGTCAACAAGGTCGTCGACCAGATCCTCAAAATGCGCGAGGAGATCGGCGATTTCGGCGAACTCGTCTACGCCGGTATGGACTGGGTGGATGAAAAGCTCGGCCGCCGCTCGATGCAGTTGATGGCCGAGGAAGTCATGCCCCGCGTCAACGCGGCGATCGCCAAGTCCGACGCAGCGGAATAGGCGCCTGTCGTCCCGGGCGAGCGAGACCCGGGACTCATACGCCGCAGTCCAGCCCGCCTCATCCTGAGGAGCCGCGCCGTGGCGCGGCCTCTCGAAGGATGGGGCGGCCCTCAGCGTGTGGTCCGGGAGAGGCTGCCGTGTATGGGCGCCTGACTTGTGTCGAATAGCGGCAGACATCGGACAACCCGATGCCTGCAGGGCCGACAAAATGACGGGCCTTCATCGGGCCTGAAACGTTCCCGCAATCAGCTTCTGAATTGCAGTCGAGCGTTTGGCCAACTCATCCACCTTGATGCAGGCCGCGACATAACGATCCGGCCGCAGCACCAGCACGTGGTCGTTATAGGCATCGAGACGCCCCCCGAACGACGACGGCGGAATAGCCACGGTTCCCGGAAGCGCGGCGTCGCCCAGCACAACGATACGTGCGTCGAGATCGCTCCACGGCTCGCCTTGCAACCGTGGCACCACCTCCCCCGCACGCGGCGACGTCACCAACAGCGCAAAGCCCTGCCCCAACAGGTCGTCAAGTCGCACATCCTTGCCGTCGCTCATCCGTATGTGCGGCTGCGGAATCATCCGGCCGACTAATGTCTCGCGCGCCCCGCCACTATCGGCCACGAGGAAGCCCTGAGAAAAGCGCGGCGGCGGTTTGAATTTCATCTGCGCGATGTAGTCGCGCGCCTTCGGAAACAGCGCCATCGCGCGGAAGCCCCATTCGATCGCGAAGGCCGTAAGCTTGTTGGCGGGCGACAACACGCGGCCGATATTGAACGCGAATTCGATCATCGCCCAGACGTGATCGCGCCGTTCCGGCTCGTAGCTGTCGAGCAAGCCGGGGCCGAGGCGCCCCTGGACGATGGCCGCCAGCTTCCAGGCGATATTGAAGGCATCGCGGACGCCGGAGTTCATGCCTTGCCCGGCGAAAGGCGGCGTCAAATGCGCCGCGTCGCCGGCGAGGAAAACGCGGCCCTCGCTCCAGCGCTCGGCCAACCGTGCATGGAAGGTGTAGACGACCTTGCGCACGAGACGGCTTTCCGGCGCTGCTTCGTGCGTCTCCATCAGATGCTTGATCATATCGGGCGCCAGCATGTCTTCGTCGCGCTCGTTCTCGTGCAGCAGGAACTCGTAGCGGCGCGTGAGATGCGGCCCCGGCAGGGCGATGCAAGGCCGCGCCGGATTGGAGAACACCTTGGTGTGCGGCGAGGTGACCGGCGAATTCTCCAGGTCGACGATCAGCCAGCGCTCGCGGAAGGTCGAACCGCCCAAGGCAATGCCGAGTGTCCGGCGCACGCCGCTCGACGCGCCGTCGCAGGCGATGAGATAGTCGGCGGTGATATCGGTTTCGGTGTCACCGTGTTTGACACGCAACGTGACCTGCTTGTCGTCCTGGGTGAACGAAACGAGCGCATGTTCGAACAGCGCGGTGACGTGCGGGAAACGCTTGAGCCCCTCGTTCAGTTGCTGCTCAAGGACGGGCTGACGGAAGGCGTTGCGGCGCGGAAAGCCGTAGGGCTGTTCGGTCGGCTGCACCTTGGCGAAGCACCGTCCCCGTGCCGAATAGTAATGCGAGCCGTAGCCGTGCACGGTCTCCGACATCACCGTCTCGACGAGACCGGCCGCCTGCATCGTGCGCAGACTCTCGTCGTCGATCGACACCGCGCGCGGTTCATGCACGGTAGCGGCATTGCGCTCGAGGATAACGCAGGCAACGCCGTAGACGCCGAGCAGATTGGCCAACGTCAAACCCGTCGGTCCCGCGCCGACGATGGCGACGGGATAGTGCAAACCTTGAATCATGCTTCCGTTCCCAATGCGCCGCGGCCGCGGAGACGTTCGATCTCCCGCGCTGCGGCGGATACGTTGGTGCGCAGGCGAGCGACGGCGCGCTCGCCGACACGCGGCGACAAAAGAACGAGGCTGAGGCTGCCCGCGATGCGCCGGCTGGCGTCGAAAATCGGCGCGGCGATGCCGAGGCGTCCGGGGTCGACCTCGCCCATCGCGACATAAGTCGGCTCGCGCCGCAGCGCGCGCAGGCTCGCCTTGAACTCCTCAAAGCTGTCGCCAAGGCCGGCGGCGCCGATCTCGCGCTTATGCTCCTGCCAGAGGTTGGAGATGATGCGCGGCGGCAGATACGCCAGGATGACTTTCGACGTGGAGCCGCGAAACATCGGCCGGCGGGCGCCGCGCTCGTAAGAAGAGACCGGCTCGCCGCTCTTGTTCGTTTCCTGGTGAATGCACATCACCATGCCGCGGTAATAGCGGCACAATAGCACCGCAGCCGGTTCGCGCACGCGCTTGAGCAGCCGCTCCATGACCGGGCGCGCCTGGCGCAGCACGGGATCGGCCTCGCGGATCTGGCGATCGAGCTCGACGATGGCGGGGCCAAGCACATAGCGGTTGCGCTGCAGCTTTTCGAGCAGGCCGGCCGCGACCAGGGTGTTGAAATAGCGATAGCTTGTCGCCAGCGACACGTTCAGCCGCTTGGCGGCGCGCTCGGGCGACCACACCGTGCGTTCGGCGGTGTACAGCGCGAGCAAGCCCAGCACTTTCTCGGCGCTTGTCCGCCGTTTGTCGCCGCGCTCGTTCATCCTCGGACGCATGCCACAGGGCCGCGGCCGGCGTCAAAAGTTCCTGCCGAATTTCTCAAAATACGCGAAGTTTGTGCAGACGCACAAAAAAAGGCGGGCACCAGGCCCGCCTTTTTCATCGTTCGTTTGAGGCGTTTATCGCACCGCCGGCAACGGCGCCGAGGTAATCCCGCCGCTCATGCTGGCCGGTCCGCCTTGCGCCGGCGGCATAGCCGCTGCGGTCGGCATGGTGCCGGCTGGCGCCTGAGCCGTATTCGCCATGGTCTGGGGGGGACGGCCGGGGAGCACCACCACACGCGTGCCGGTCTGCACACGGCTGTAGAGATCCTCGATGTCCTCGTTCAGCAGGCGGATGCAGCCCGACGACACAGTCTGGCCGATGGTCGAGGGCTGGTTGGTGCCGTGGATGCGGTACAGCGTGTTGCCGAGATAAAGCGCTCGCGCACCGAGCGGGTTGCCCGGGCCGCCGGCCATCATGCGCGGCAGATAAGGCTGGCGCTCGATCATCTCGGACGGCGGGAACCAATCCGGCCATTCCTTCATGCGCGAAATACGCTCGGTGCCGGACCAGGTGAAACCTTCGCGGCCGACGCCGATGCCGTAGCGCAGCGCCTTGCCGTTGCCGAGGACGAGATAGAGGTAGGTATTCGGCGTATCGACGATCAGCGTGCCGGCCGGCTCCTTCGTCTGGTAGTCGACCAATTGCTTTTGCAGATTTTCCGGCAGCGCCTTCGGCTGGCCGGTCTCCGGCTGATCCTCCGGCGGCAGCGTCATCACGCTGGCATTGTTGGCGCCCGGCTGGGCGGCGACACCGGGAGCGCCCGCGGGCGCAGCCCCGACCGACGCCGGTGGCCGTGTCACGGCATCTTGTGCGCGCTGATCGAATTGGTGGCCATAGGCCTGCGGAGGCACGTCCTGCGGCGCCAAGCCGGGTGGCGGCAGCGGCGCGGCATCGGCCTGCTCGTCCGAAGACAGGATGCGCTGTGGCACACCGACCGGAGCCGGGTTCTGGCTGTACTGGCGGCGATAGCCACGCCGTACAGGCACATCGTCCTCTTCTTCGTCCAGCCAGTAGCCTGGCGGGAGTTGTGCTTCATAGGCCGACGAAACGCCCCGCGACGGCGCGGCGCCCCGCGAGGTCTGCGCCTCGGCCGGAATGACAAAAAACGCCGCCGCGGCCGGCAGCGTCAGCAGAAAAACACCGCAACGTCGGATCATTCATCACCTCGGCGCGAGCAGCCCCCACCGCTGCGCGCATCCTGGATGCCCCGGGATGAAGGCACATTCAAGACATTATTGCGATAAACTCGGCCTGGCGGCCGACTAGTGCGCGGAAGCCACACGCCCGACAGGCGTCGGCCGCAGCAGCAGCAAAACCAGCGGCACCATGGTGGCGGCAAACAGGGCCGAAACCCAGAAAACGTCGATGTAGGCGAGCAGCGTCGCCTGACTGCCCACAGCCTGCCCGATCCACCCCGTCGCCAGCGCCTGAGCCTGGGGACGCGGCATGCCTTGGGCGAGAAAGTAGTCGGTCACCTGCCGGCTGACGTGCTGGTAGGCCTGGGACGCCGGATAGACGTTCTCGACCAGCCGGCTCTGATGGAATTGCGAGCGCTGCGCGATGACCGTATTCGCCAGCGATATGCCGAAGCTGCCGCCAAGATTTCGCGCCATATTTATCAGGGCGGACGCCTGGTTCGTATCCTCCGGCCGCAGGCCGGCGTAGGCGACGGCATTGATCGGGATAAACAGGAACGGCAACCCGATCATTTGGAACACCCGCGCCCAGGCGAAGAAGCCGAACGTCGCGTCCGGCGCCAGATTGGTCATGTGCCACATGGCGACGGCGATCACGGCCATACCCGTCGCGATCAGATATTTCGGCTGAATCCAGCCGGCCACCGCGCCGGCGAGCGGCATCATGATGAGCATGCCGAGCCCTCCCGGCATCATCGACAGACCCGAGAGATAGGCCGTGTAGTCGAAGGACGTCTGCAGCAACTGCGGCAGGATCTGCGTCGAACCGAAGAGAACCGCGCCGACCGACATCATGATCACGAACGACATCCCGAACTGACGGCTGAAGACGAGCCGCACGTCGACGATCGGATCGCGCCGCGACAATTCCCAGGGCAGGAACAAGGCAAAAGCCAGAACCGCTACCGCCGTGAAACCGAGGATCACGCCCGACGAGAACCAGTCGTCCTGCTGCCCGCGGTCAAGCACGATCTCCTGACAGCCGAGCCAGAGCACGACGAGCACCATGCCGATCCAATCGACACGCAGACCGCCGCGCAGCTTCTCGCGCCGTTCTTTCTTCAACGCGTCCGGCTCGACCAGAAGCCACTGTGTCAGCGAGAGAGAGATGATGCCGAAGGGCCCGTTGATGAAGAATATCCAATGCCAGGAAAAGTTGTCGGTGATGAAGCCGCCGAGCGTCGGCCCGACCGTCGGCGCGATGATGACGGCAACGCCGTAAAGCGCGAAAGCCTGCGAACGCTTCTCGGGCGGAAAACTGTCGGCGAGGATCGCCTGCTCACTCGGCGCCATGCCGCCGCCGCTCAATCCCTGCAGAATGCGGAACAGGAGCAACGACTGCAGATTCCAAGCCAGGCCGCAGAGAAACGACGCGACAGTGAACGTCGCGACGCACAGCATGTAGTAACGCTTGCGCCCGACGATGCCGGCAAGCCAACCGCTGATCGGGATGATCACCACGTTGGCAACCAGATAAGTGGTGATCACCCAGGTGGCCTCGTCGAGACCTGAACCGAGACTGCCCGCGATATCGCGTAACGCGACGTTGGCGATAGAGGTGTCGAGCACCAGCATGAAGGTGGCGATCGATACGACCGTGGCAATGAGCCAGGGATTGCGATCGCCAGCGGCCGAGCGGCTGCGATCCCACTGCCCTTGGCTCATCGCACGCGCACCCGCGGCACTACGGACATGCCGGGGCCGAGATGCACGTCCGGGGCTTCGTCGAACACGATCTTCACCGGCACACGCTGCACCACCTTCACATAATTGCCGGTGGCGTTCTGCGGCGGCAGCAGACTGAACGCGGTGCCGCTGCCGGCCTGAATGCTGTCGACATGCGCCTTGAAGGTGCGGCCAGGATAGGCATCCACGGTGACGTCGACCGGTTGGCCGACGCGCATGTCGCCGAGTTGGGTCTCCTTGTAATTGGCGGTGACCCAGACGTTACGCGGCACAATGGCCATGAATATCTGGCCCGGCTGCGCATAGGCGCCTTTGATGGCGCTCAGATTGGTGACATGGCCGTCGACAGAGGCGGTCACCACCGTGCGTTCGAGCGCGACCTGCGCCTGTTCGACCTGGGCATTGGCGGCATCGACCTGCGCGACCGCGCTGGTACGTTGCGCCTGCAGCACAGCGAGCTGCTTTTCCGCCGCGGTCTGATTGGCTTCCGCCGATGTCAGAGCCGCCCGCTTCTGGGTTAGATCGCTGTTGGCCTGCTGCGCCCGCTGTTCCGTGCCCGCGCCGGTCTTGAGCAGCGACTGATACCGATTGAACTCCTCCTGGCTGAAAGTCAGCGCCGCCTGCGCTTGCGTGACGTCGGTCTTCGCCTGCGCAATCTTCGCGTTTTGCGCATCGATCTGAGCATCGAGATTGCCGACATTGGCTTGCGCCTGCTCGCGTTGCGCCTGCGCTTGCGCCAGCGACGCGCGATAGTCGCGCTGATCGATGCGCAGCAACGGCGTTCCCGCCGTGACGAGTTGGTTGTCGATCACCGGCACGTCGACGATGGCACCCGCCACCTGCGCGCTTACTTGCACGCTATGCACGTCGATGAAGGCGTCGTCGGTGGATTCGAAATGCCGTGCGTTCAGCCACCAGGCGATGACGCCTGCCAGCACGACGACGATTACTACCGCCACGCCGGCCGTAATGTAAGGGTGCTCTCTGATTCTTTGACCGAAGGACGGCGATGCCTTGCGATCGTCCTCTCGCGACGAACCGCGGCGCTCGGGTGCCTGCGGCCGCTCAGCATCAGGAAATTGCCGCTCTACGCGTTCGGACACTTGCTGTTCGTGCTCTCTCAGCGCCATGCGCCGACACCCCTACCGGCAGCGCCCGCGACATCAATGACCGGGCAAAGCGATGGTTCCAGCGGCCTTCTTCAGGACGCGACGAGCAACGACGACCTGGAAAGCCGTCTGTGGGAGCCTCAGCACCTGTTCGATGGGACGGAGCTGTTTACGCCGCCAGAAGCCCATTCAACAGCGCTTCTTTGTAAGACGACCCACAGTTCCTTTTGCGGCCGATGTTGACAGACTGGAGCGGATTGCGTCCATTCGCGCCGCGCGTGGAGTTGCCATGTCCTCTCACATCCTCATTGTCGGTTGCGGCGCCATTGGCGGTCTTTTCGCGGCGGCACTTTCTGAAATTACGAAGGTCACGGCGTACGACGCCAATGCCGACCACGTCGCAGCGATCGAACGCGACGGCCTGCGTATCACCGGCAAGACCCCGCGCCTTGCACGCATCGCGGCGGTGAGCGACGCTGCTGCCTTGCAGGGCGTCGCATTCGACGCGGTCATCTTCCTGATCAAATCGAAATTCACCGCGCAGGCGCTGGCGCAACTCCAGCCGCGCCTCGGCGGCAAGCCGATGCTGGTGACCTTGCAAAACGGCATGGACAACACAGAGGTTTTGCTGTCGTCGCCGGCGGCGACCGTGGTGCGCGGCGTGACCATGAACGCCGGCCGCTACATCGGCCCAGGCGAGATCGAGAACCTGATCGAAGGCAAGAGCTGGCTCGGTCCCGTGCGCGGCACCGTCGAGGATGTGAAGCCGCTCGCCGCCTTGCTCACCGCCGCGGGCTATCCAACGGATGTATTGGCCGACCCGATGGGCGCGGTGTGGTCGAAATTCATCTTCAACTGCGTGATGAACCCTGTCGGCGCTTTGATGATGGGCGACAATGCGGCCCGCTACGATGTGGCCGAGATGCGGACGCTCATCGACGACATGGCCGCAGAGTGCATGGCCGTCGTCCAGGGGCTCGGCGGTTCCTTTGCCTTTCCGCCCATGGAATTCGTCGAGAAGGTGCGCGCCGGCGAAATTCCCCTCTCCAAGCATGCGGGCTCGATGGCGCTCGACATCGCCCGCGGCGCGCCGACAGAGATCGACGAACTGACGGGGTTCATCGTCCGCGAGGGCGACAGGTTGGGCGTGCCGGTGCCGGCGTGCCGGACGGTTTACCGGCTCGCCAAGGGGCTAGAGGCCGCCAGCGCAAGACGCGTCCCGGTCGCCAGGTAAAACAAGGAGTTAGCCGGGGACAGCGGGTATCTTATCCCCGCTGTCCCCGTTATCCTGACAGCACAGGATTCCGGCCTGCCGTCCGTTAATCCCTTAGGCGACGGACTAATATGGACCGGAATCGAGAATGACGGCCGCCAGATTTCGATGGACGATAGTGACGAAGCGCTCATGGCTCGCGTCGCGCGCGGCGACCAGCCGGCGTTTCGCGCCCTCGCGCGCCGTCATCTGCCGGCAATGGTCGGACTGGCCCGCCGCGTCCTCGGCAATACCGCCGACGCCGAGGATGTCGCACAGGAAGCCATGCTGCGCGTCTGGACCCATGCGCCGCGCTGGCAGCCCGTGGCGGCCTTCAAGACCTGGCTCACGCGCATCGTGGTCAATCTCTGCCTCGACCGGAAAAGACGCGCAGCCTGGGTGGACCTGGAGGAGGCCGGCGATCTCGTCGACCGCACGCCGGACGCCGTCGAGCGGATGGAAACGAACGAGCGCGAACGTCAATTACAGAGCGCAATCGAGAAGCTTCCCGACCGGCAGCGCGCCGCGATCGTGCTTACCTACAGTGAAGGCATGAGCAATGCGCAGGTTGCGGATATCCTCGACACATCCGTATCGGCGGTCGAAACGTTGCTCATTCGCGGCAAGCAGAACCTGCGCCGCGCGCTGGGCGGACTTATCGACGAGGAAGGCTGAGAGGGCGCATAAAGATGAATAACGAAGAGCTCCAAATTTTTCTCGATAGCCACGGCACCGATCCGTCTGTCTGGCCGGAGTCGCAGCGCGCCGCTGTGGAAAAATTTATCGCCAGCAGCGCGGAAGCGCGCGCGCTGTTTGAAGGAGCGCGACGGTTTGACGCGCTGCTGACGCGCACGGCGTCGCGCGCGGGCGCAGACGAGGCCGCCGCTGCGCGCGTCCTTGCCCGCCTGTCAGATCTGCCGGCGCAGAAGAGACCGTTCTGGCATTGGCCGCTGGTGTTGCTCGATTGGCAATTCGCGCCGGCGTGGCCGCGCATGGCGGCGCTCGCGTGCTGCGCGGCTGTTGGCTTCGGGGTCGGCATTGCCGGGCTCGACCGCACGTTGGAGCGTTACGAATCGTTGCAGACGGTTACGACGCAAACCGATATCGCTTCGATTTTCGAACCTGAGGCGCTGACCGGAGCTCGCCCATGACCATGGCTCAGACTTTGCCGATGGCCGAACGACGCTCCACGCGTTGGTTGCTGCTTGGTTCGCTCGCCCTCAATCTGTTTTTCGTCGGCGTCGCCATCGCCATGCTGATCCGCGGTCCGGCGCCGCCGCCGACCTGGGACCGCAATGTCTTCGTGCGCGTGGAGCGTATTGCGGCCACTCTTCCACCGGCTGACGGCGACGTACTCCGTGGCAGCATCGACAATATCCGACCGGCGCTGGAAGCCGCCCAGACGGAATACCGCGGCTCGCAAGACAGTATCCGCGAAGCGGTGCGGCAAGAGCCCTTCTCTGTTGAAAAGATGCGGGCCGCCATGACCCGAACGCGCACGGCGCGACAGAACTTCGATCAGATTTTACAGGGCGCCTTCGCCGATGCCGCGGCAAAAATGTCACCATCCGGACGTCAAGCACTTGCAGCGTGGCCACCGGGCCGGAATTCCACAAGCAAGCCGTAATCGTTCCAGCTAAAGTTCATTTCCGTCGGCGTGGTATTTGAAAGCTTACATATGCGTTGCGACCAGATTTCGACTCGAACGAGAACAAAACGAACGGCACGGCCATTTATGACCATGTTAGGCGCTACATGCCTCGTCATACCGCTCGGCGGCTGCTTGCTCTCGAACGACAAGCCCGCGCCGGGGCTCGATATTCCGCAGGCCTATAGCGCCGGCCCGAAGAACGTGAAGGTGGCCGAGGCGTCGCTCCCATCGCTCGATTGGTGGCGCGGCTTTCGGTCGCGCGAACTGACGGAAATCGTCGAAGAGGCGCGCGATGCCAACCTCGATATCGCCGCCGCCGTGGCGCGTATCGTCCAGGCTGATGCCAATTCGCGGATTGCCGGCGCCGCTCTGCTGCCGGCCATCGACTTCAACGGCGATGCCGCGCGCAACCAGGCCTCCAAGACGACAGGTCTCGGCAACGGCCAGCCGTTCGTCGACAACAGCGGCTTCAGGGTTTCGAACACCGTATCGGCGACGCTAACGGCCAGCTACGAGATCGATTTCTGGGGAAAAAACCGCGCCGCATTGCGGTCGTTTGAGGAGAGCGCCGCCGCCAGCCGCTTCGATCGCGACGTTGTGACGCTGTCGACCGTTGCTACCGCGGCGAACTCCTACTTCCAGGTGCTGGCGGCACAGGACCGTCTGCGCGTCGCGCGCAACAACCTCGCCGCCGCGCAACGCGTGCTCGCCCTCATCCAGCAGCGCGTGAACGCGGGTACCGCGTCCGCGCTCGAGACCTCGCAGCAGGAGAGCTTGGTCGCGACGCAACGCGCGTCGATTCCGCCGCTCGAGCAGACCGTCGCGCAATTCCGCAACGCGCTCGCTGTGCTGATGGCACGCTCGCCCGAGCGCGTCAGCATCCGCGGCGGCTCGCTCAATTCCATCGCCGCGCCGCGCGTGACGCCGGGCCTGCCTTCGGAACTGTTGGCGCAACGCCCCGACATCCGCGAAGCGGAGGCCCAACTCGCCGCCGCCGATGCCAATGTCTATAACGCGCGCGCGCAGCTTCTGCCGAGCGTCTCGCTGACCGGCGAAGGCGGCTACCAGAGCTCGGTATTCAAACTGCTGATGCGGCCGGAGTCGGTCATCTTCAATGCCGCCGCCGGTCTCACGCAGCCGGTATTCGAGGGCGGCCGCCTGCTCGGCAACGTCGACTTCCAGAAGGGCCGGCAGGATGAGCTGCTGCAGAATTACCGCAAGGCGGTGATCTCGGCCTTCTCTGACGTCGAGACAGCGCTGAGCGCCATTCGCAATACGACGCAGACGGAGCAGCTGCAGCGCGACGTGGTCACGGCCTCGCAGCGCGCCTTCGATATTTCCGAACAACGTCTGCGCGAGGGCACGATCGATCTCGTGACCGTGCTGCAGACGCAGCAGACCTTGTTCACGGCCCAGGACGCCCTGGTGCAAGCGCGGCTCGCGCGCATGCAGGCGATCGTCAGTCTTTATCAAGCACTCGGTGGGGGGTGGCACCCGAAACCCGTGGAAGCGTCGAATGCACGGTGAACTTCCGAAAATCATTGTCGCCAAGAAGGGCAGCCGCGCACGTCGCTATGTCGTCTCCGCGCTCGTGCTGCTCGCGATCGGCGGCGCTCTTTATTACGTCTACGGTGGCAGCGGCACGCAGCAGCGGCGTGGCCCCGGGCGATTTGCCGGCATGGAAGGGCCTGTCCCTGTTCTTGCGGCCCAGGTCGTGGCCTCCGATATGCCGGTCTATTTGAATGCGGTCGGCACGACACGGGCGCTCAACACCGTCACCGTGAAAGCGCAAGTCGACGGCAAGCTGCTCGAGGTCAATTTCAAGGAAGGCCAGGACGTCAAGAAAGGCGACATCCTGGCGCGCATTGATCCCGTGACCTATCAAGCCACGCTCGACCAGGCGATCGCCAAGAAAGCGCAAGACGAAGCGCTGCTCGCCAACGCCAAGAACGATCTCGACCGCTACGAGAAGCTTGCCGCCACGAACGCGATCAACAAACAGCAGGCCGATACCCAGCGCGCGCTTGTCGCGCAGTATACGGCGCAGGTGCAATCCGACGCCGCCGCGATCGAAAGCGCGCAGGCGACGCTCGGCTACACCACGATCACCGCGCCGATCGACGGCCGCACCGGCATCCGTCTGGTGGACCAGGGCAATATCGTCCACGCGTCCGACTCCACCGGCATTGTCGTCATCACGCAAATCCGGCCGATTGCCGTGACCTACAATCTGCCGCAGCAGGATCTGCCCCAGGTGAACGCCGCTTTCGCCAAGGGCCCGCTGGCCTCCGATGCGCTGCGCTCCGACACCAACCAGGTGCTCGACCGCGGCACGCTGACGGTGGTCGACAACCAGGTCGATTCCTCGACCGGCACCGTGAAACTCAAGTCGGAATTTCCCAACGCCGATCTGCAACTGTGGCCGGGACAATTCGTCAATGTGCGGCTGCTGATCGATACGCTCAAGCAGGTGACCGTGATCCCGACCGGTGCCGTGCAGCGTGGGCCGAACGGCACGTTCGTCTATGTCGTCAAGGATGACAACAGCGCGCAAATGCGTCCCGTACAGGTGCGTATGCAGGACGAGAACCAGACCGTGATTGCCAACGGCGTGACGCCGGGCGAACGCGTGGTCACGACGGGCTTTGCCCGTCTGACCGACGGCGCCAAGGTCGCTGTCAGCAGCGGCAACGCGGCGGCCGGCGCGGCGCCGGCGACAGGCGGTGCGCTGCAAGGCGTCGGGACGCGTGACGGGCAACGGCCGGCGGGGACTCAAAACGGCGAAAGACGACAGCGGGGCGGCGGGGGTTCAAGAACGAACGCGCCACAATGAGCGTCTCATCCCCATTCATTCATCGGCCGATCGCCACCTCCTTGCTCGGCGTCGCGGTGATGCTGGGCGGTCTGCTCGGCTATTGGTGGCTGCCGGTCTCAGCCCTGCCGCAGGTCGACTTTCCGACCATCCAGGTCACCACGCAACTGCCCGGCGCGAGCCCTGACACCATCGCTTCGCTGGTGACGGCACCGCTCGAGCGTCAGTTCGGACAGACGCCGTCCTTGCAGACGATGACGTCGTCCTCGTCCTTCGGCATCAGCCAGATCACGTTGCAGTTCGACCTGTCGCGCGACATCGATGCCGCCGCGCAGGACGTCCAATCGGCCATCAACGCGGCCGCGTCGACACTGCCGAAGAACCTGCCCTACCCGCCGCTTTATTCGAAGGTGAACCCGGCCGACGCGCCGGTCATCACGCTGGCCCTCACCTCGAAGAACACTGACCTGCGCACGCTGAGCGATCTCGCCGATACTATCATGCAGCCACGGCTGTCCGAGGTAACCGGCGTCGGCCGCGTTTCGGTGCAGGGCGGCTTGCGGCCGGCGATCCGCATCCAAGCCGATCTGTCGCGGCTGGCCGCTTACGGCATCGCGCTCGAAGACCTGCGTACGGCCATCGTCGGCGCCAATGTCGCCGGCGCCAAAGGCTCGCTCGACGGCTCGCACCAGGCTTACAGCATCGCCGCCAACGACCAGCTCGCCAGCGCCGCCGCCTACAAGGCGATCACGGTCGCGTATCGCAACGATGCGCCGGTGCTTCTCTCCGACGTCGCCGACGTGGTTGAGGGCCTCGAGAATTCGCGCGTCGGCGCTTGGTATAAGGGCCAGCCGGCGGTCGTCATCGACGTGCAGCGCCAGCCCGGCGCCAACGTCATCGAGACGGTCGAACGCATCAAGGCGGAACTGCCGCGGCTGCGCCGGGCGATGCCGGCAGGCGCCGACCTCACCATCGTCAATGACCGCACCACCACCATCCGCGCCTCGATCTACGACGTGCAATTCACGCTGGTGCTGTCCATCGCTTTGGTGGTGCTGGTGGTGCTTGTCTTCCTGCGCACCATCCGCGCCACCATCATCGCCGGCGTGGCGTTGCCCTTGTCGCTGATCGCGACCTTCGGCGTCATGTGGTTCTGCGGCTTCTCGCTCGACAACCTGTCGCTGATGGCGCTGACCATCGGTACAGGCTTCGTGGTCGACGACGCCATCGTGATGATCGAGAACATCGTCCGTCACATGGAAGATGGCGAGTCACCGCTCGACGCGGCGTTGCGCGGCGCAAAGGAGATTGGCTTCACCGTCATCTCGCTGACATTGTCGCTGATCGCGGTGTTCATCCCGCTGCTGTTCATGACCGGCCTCGTCGGCCGCATGTTCCGCGAATTCGCGCTCACGCTCACCATCGCGGTGGTAGCCTCGGCGGTCGTGTCGCTGACCCTGACGCCAATGATGTGCGCCCGCATCCTGCGCCGCGAGCACGGCGGCAGCGGCAACGCGCTGACGCGTCGCTTCACGATGCTGGTCGACCGCACGGTCGAAGCCTATCACCGCAGCCTGCTGTGGGTTTTGCGACATCAGCCGGCGACGCTGCTGGTAACGTTCCTCACGCTCGCCGCCACGATCGCGCTTTATGCCGGCATGCCGAAGGGGTTCCTGCCGCTGCAGGACACAGGCATGATAACGGCGATCACCGAGGCCGGCACCGACGTCTCCTTCGGCGAGATGCAGCGGCGGCAAGGCGAGGTCGAGGCCGTGATCCGTCGCGATCCCGACGTCGCCGGCGTTGTGTCCGTGATCGGCGTCAGTACGTTGAACGCCACACCCAATGCCGGTCGCCTCCAGATCATCCTGCGCCAGCGAGACGAACGCAAAGACCGCGTCGAAGCGATCGTGGCCCGACTCAAGCAGGCCGTGGCGCCGCTTCCCGGCGTGAACGTGTTCTTCCAGGCGACGCAGGACATCCAGATTTCGACCCGCGTCAGCCGTGCGCAATACCAGTACACATTGACCGGCACGGACCGCCCGGAAGTGGTCGAATGGTCTGACAAGCTGGTGCAGGCGCTACGCGGTTCGCAGGTGCTGCGCGAGGTCGCGTCCGAAGCGCAGGAAGGCGGCCCGCGCGTGCAGGTCGACGTCGACCGCGAGCAGGCGGGGCGCCTGGGCGTGTCGATGCAGAGCGTGACCGATACGCTGTACGACGCCTTCGGCCAGCGGCAGGTGTCGACGATTTACGGCCAGTCGAACCAATATCGCGTCATTCTGGAGGCACAGCCGCGCTATCAGCAGGATCCGAACTCACTGTCACAGATCTATGTGACGGGCGCGCGGACCTCGACTGGCACCGCAGCAACCGTCTCGACCACGGCGACGGGCACGACCAACACCAACACGACAGCGACGCCCAACACGACGACCGGCTCGACACAGGTGCCGCTGTCGGCCTTTGCGCGCTTCGTACCGACGTCGGCGCCGCTCGCCATCGCGCATCAGGAGCAGTTCCCGAGCGTGACGATCAGCTTCGATCTCGCTGACGGCTACGCGCTCTCCGACGCGGTGGCGGCGATCACCACAGCGGAACGGGCCATCGGCATGCCCGGCTCGGTGATGGGCACCTATTCTGGCGACGCCGCCGAATTCGCCAAATCGCTGGCCGGCGAACCTTGGCTCATCCTCGCCGCCGTCATCACGATCTACATCGTGCTTGGCGTGCTCTACGAGAGCTTCATTCATCCGCTCACGATCCTCTCCACCCTGCCCTCCGCCGGCGTCGGCGCGCTGCTGGCGCTGATGCTGTTCGGCTACGACCTCTCGGTGATCGCGCTCATCGGCATCGTGCTGCTGATGGGCATCGTGAAGAAGAACGCCATTCTGATGATCGACTTCGCTATCGAAGCCGAGCGTAAGGAAGGCATGAGCCCCGAGGAGTCGATCGTGCAGGCAGCGCTGCTGCGCTTCCGGCCGATCATGATGACGACGCTGGCCGCGCTGTTCGGCGCGCTGCCGCTGGCGCTCGAAGGCGGCACCGGCTCGGAGCTGCGCAATCCGCTCGGCATCACCATCATCGGCGGTCTGCTGCTGTCACAATTGCTCACGCTCTACACCACGCCGGTCATCTATCTCTACATGGAGCGGCTGCGGCTGCTTCTGTCGGGCGGCACCGCCTCGCGGCCGCAGCCGGCGGAGTAGTCGATGCGACGCCCGCTACATACTCCGCTCATTCCCGCGAACGGAGCAGAGTCATGAACTTCTCCGGCCCGTTCATCCGCCGCCCCATCGGCACGACGCTGATTGCCATCGGCTTGTTCCTCATCGGCGCTGTGGCTTATGCGTTCCTACCGGTCGCCAGCCTGCCGAGCGTGGAACTGCCGACCATTCATGTCAGCGCCAGCCGGCCCGGCGCCGATCCGAACATCATGGCCGCGACGGTCGCGGCGCCGCTCGAACGGCGGCTTGGCGAGATCGCCGGCGTCACCGAGCTGACGTCGACGTCCTCGCTCGGCGCGACCAGCATCACCGTGCAATTCGACCTGTCGCGCAGCATCGAGGGCGCCGCGCGCGATGTGCAGGCCGCGCTGAACGCGGCGCTCAGCGACCTGCCCGGCGACATGCCGACGTTACCGACCTTCCGCAAGATGAACCCGTCGGCGGCACCGATCCTCATCCTCGCGCTGACGTCCAAGAATCTGTTGGCCAGCGACATTTACGACGCCGCCGACAGCGTCATCGCGCAGCGGCTCTCGCAAGTCGAAGGCGTCGCGGATGTGACCGTGGCCGGCTCCGAGCAGCCGGCTGTTCGTGTGCGTGTCGATCCCACCCGACTTGCCGCGATGGGCGTGTCGATGGAGGACGTGCGGACGGCAATTACCAATGCCAATGCCGCCGGGCCGCTCGGATCGTTCGAAGGCACAAGCCGTGCCACCACGATCGGCATCAACGACCAGCTCACCGCGCCAGCCGATTACGGGCCGCTTGTGGTGAAGACGGTCGACGGCACGGTGATCCGCCTCTCCGACATCGCCAGCATCAGGCCAAGCGTGCGCAACAGCCGCTCCGCCGGGTGGTTCAATCGCGATCCCTCCGTGCTGCTGATCATCACCAAGCAGGCCGATGCCAACGTCATTGATACGGTCGACGGCATCTACGCCCTGCTGCCCGAACTCAAGCAATGGGTGCCGGCCGGGCTCGACATTTCCGTATTGACCGATCGCACGCAGACCATCCGCGCCAGCGTGCTCGATATGCAACTCACTTTGGGCGCCACGGCCATCCTGGTAATGATGGTCGTGTTTCTGTTCTTGCGCCGGACCGCGCCGACCATTGCCGCCGGTGTGACCGTGCCGCTGTCGCTTGCCGGCACTTGCGCGGCCATGTGGGCGGCGGGCTTTTCCATCAACAATCTGTCGCTGATGGCGCTCGCGGTCTCCGTGGGCTTCGTCGTGGACGACGCCATCGTGATGATCGAGAATGCGTTCCGCTATCTCGAGCGCGGCGTCTCGCCACTGCGCGCGGCCATGACCGGCGCCAAGCAGATCGGCTTCACGGTCGTCTCGATCAGCATCTCGCTCATCGCGGCTTTCATTCCGCTGTTGTTCATGGGCGGCATCCTGGGGCGCCTGTTCCGCGAGTTCTCGGTTACTCTCGCCTTCGCCATCGCCGTCTCGACGTTCGTTTCGTTGACAGTGACGCCGATGATCTGCGCCTATTTCGTGCGCCAGCCTCCGAGCAAGACCGCAACGTGGCTCGACCGGCGCGTCGAAGCCGTGCTGTCGCGCATGATCGGTTTCTACGACCGGACGCTCGGCTTCGTAGTCCAGCAGCGCGCGCTGACGATCATCGTCTTCATCGCCACCATCGTGCTGACGGCCGGGCTCTTCATCAAGGTGCCCAAGGGCTTCTTCCCGCAGGACGACACCGGCCTGATCTTCGGCGGCACGCAGGCCTCGACCGACATTTCCTACGAAGCGATGCTGAAGTTGCAGGAGCAGGCGATGGACATCGTCCTCGCCGATCCAGCGGTCTCCGGCCTCGGCTCCTCGGTTGGCAGCGGCGGCGGCCCCGGCGGTTCGTCGATCAATCGCGGACGCCTTTTCATCGGCCTGAAGCCGCTCGAAGAGCGGGGCAACGTCAGTTCACAGCAAGTCGTGAACCGTCTGCGTGCCAAGCTGGGACGCATCCCCGGCATTCGGGTCTTCATGTTTCCCGCCCAGGATCTGCGTGCCGGCGGACGCCAGAGCGACTCGCAATATCAGTTCACCTTGTGGAGCGCGGACATCGATGCGTTGCAGACCTGGGTGCCGCGCGTCGTCGAGCGCGTGAAGCAGATACCCGGGCTCGTCGATTTCAACACCGACCGCGAACAGGGCGGCTTGCAGGCGAACGTCACGATCGATCGGCAGGCGGCGGCGCGGCTCGGTGTCCGCATCCAGGACATCGACAACGCGCTCAACAACGCCTTCTCGCAGCGGCAGGTCTCGACCATCTACCGTACCCGCAACCAATATCGTGTGATCCTGGAGGTCGACCGGCCGTTCTCGCGCGATCCGAACGATCTCAGCCAGATCTATGTGCCGGGCAGCGGCGGCGCGCAGGTGCCGCTGTCGACCGTGGCGAAGGTCACGCGCGGCATCGCGCCCTTGGTCGTGAACCATCAGGGCCAGTTCCCGTCCACCACCATCACGTACAATCTCGCGCCCGGCATGACGCTGGAAGCGGCGACCGCCGCCATTTCGCAAGCGGTGGCCGAGATGCACATGCCCGACACGATCCGCACCGACTTCGCCGGCGATGTTCAGCAGTTCAAGCAATTCGCGCAGTCGCTGTTGCTGCTCGTGGCCGCGGCCTTGATCGCGGTCTACATCGTTCTCGGCGTCTTATACGAGAGCCTCGCGCATCCCCTCACCATCATCTCCACGCTGCCGTCGGCGGGCCTTGGTGCTTTGCTGGCGCTGCAGGTCTCCGGCACCGAGCTCACGGTGATCGCCTTCATCGGCGTCATCCTCTTGATCGGCATCGTGAAGAAGAACGGCATCATGATGGTCGACTTCGCGCTCGAAGGTGAACGGCGGCGCGGCCTGTCACCCGAGCGCGCCATCCACGAAGCCTGCCTCGAACGCTTCAGGCCGATCTTGATGACGACCCTGGCCGCGCTTCTGGGCGCCGTGCCGCTGGTGATCGCCGCCGGCCCTGGCTCGGAACTGCGCCGGCCGCTCGGCATCACCATCATCGGCGGACTTCTGGTGTCGCAGATCCTGACGCTCTACACGACGCCGGTGATCTATCTGATGCTCGACAAGTTGCACCGCAGACTCGGCGGCGGCCTGCCGAGCTTCGTGCGCCGCCGCCCGCCGAGTTCACAGCCGGCGGAGTAATAGACCGCGGCAAGTCAGATTCGGCTATTTCGGTCGAGCAAGGTCCCAGCGAAGATCAGCAACCCGGCGAAGGTCAGGCCAAAGCCGGCCCACACGGCTGACAGAAGGCCAAGTCCAGCGCCGATGGTCAGGCCGCCACTCCACGCGCCAATGGCGTTCGCCACATTGAGGGACGCGAGGTTCATCGCGCCCATCAGCGACGGCGCCTCGGGCGCAAAGCGCGTCAGCCGGACTTGGATGGTCGGAATGGCAATCATCATCGTGAGACCGACCCCGAACATCGCCGGCAACATGACCCAGGCTCGCACGCCAGCGGAGGCCAGGATCGCCAACACAAGGAGGGCGGCGCCGAAGCCGACGAAGATACGCCGCGCCGCATTGGCATCCGCCAAGCGTCCGCCGAACAGATTGCCCGCGGTCATGCCGCAGCCGAAAAGAGCGAGAGCCACCGGGATCATCTCGGGCCGAAGCTTGGCGACATCGGTCACCATCGGGGCGATGAAGGAGTAGACGGCAAAGATGCTGCCGACGCCGACCGCCGCCACCAGCATCATGCCCCACACCCGCGGTTTGCGGAACGCACTCAATTCCTGCAGGACCGAATTGCCGGCAAGCTCGCGCGTACGCGGCACCCAGATCAGCAGCGCCGCGAGCGCCAGCATGCCGGCAACCGCGACGGCGAGGTACGTGCTGCGCCAGCCGAGCGATTGGCCCAGGAAAGTGGCTAGCGGCGAACCGAAGATGGTTGCGACGGTGAGCCCCGTCATGACGATCGCGAAAGCCTTGCCGGCATGACCGGGGCCGACGATGTATGACGCGACGACAGCGCCCGCGCCGAAATACGCCCCTTGCGGCAGACCGCCAATAAAGCGGGCCGCCATCAACCATCCGAGGCTGCTGGATATTGCCGACAAGAGATTTCCGACGACGAAGAGCGCCATCAGGCCAAGCAACAAGGTACGGCGGTTCAGCCTGGCAGCGGCCAACGTCACCAGCGGCGCTCCAACGACGACACCGAAGGCATAGGCCGTCACCGCGTCCGTCGCCTGCGCGATGCCGATGCCCAAATCCGCCGAGAACAGCTGGATGATACCCATGCTCGCAAACTCGGATGTACCGATGCAAAAACTGCCGAGCGCGAGGGCGAACAAAGTCAGGCTGCGATTTTGGCGCGTCCTTTCGTCAGTGCAGTGAACCGCAACAGCCTCACACTGTGCGGCATAGGCTTTCTCGAGTGGATTGATGGCGCGGAGGGCATCCTCAACGTTTGTTGATTCCGGATATGTTTGCGGCATGATGAGCTCCAGTGTCAGTGCGTTCAGCAAGCTCCCGAGGGCGCTCGCCACGCGCGAAACCGATGCCCCGACGGTCGATCCGCGGAGCTTGGATGGGATGAAGCCGCCTGGACGCGTTGTCTCTTGAGCCAATGGCCCAGGCGGCAGGATGACGTGAGTGGTGGTGGTCAGGCGCCGCCGGGAAGCGGCGCGTCAGAGTCGACCAGCCCCGACTTGCGCAAGGCGTGCCAGAACTCGGCCGGGACATTCTCGTCGAGCGCGGCGCGATCCTCCGCGATCCGGCTCGGCCGGCTGGCGCCGGGAATGACGGCGGCAACAGCAGGATTGGCCAGCGAGAACTGCAGCCCAGCCGCCTTCATGTTCACGCCGTATCGATCGGCGATCGTCTTGATGGCTGCGACTTTGGCCAGGATCACTGGAGTGGCCGGCGCATATTCGAAGTTGGGACCGCCGACGAGAGCGCCCGAGCTGTAGGGGCCGCCCACGACGATTCCCAAACCCCGCTCGGCCACGGCAGGCATGATCCTTTGCAAAGCGCGGCTGTGGTCGAGAAGCGTGTAGCGGCCGGCGAGCAGGAAGCCATCGGGCTGCGGCGTCTTGAGGTCGAGCAGAAGCTCGATCGGCTCAACGCGGTTGACGCCCAAGCCCCAGGCCTTGATGACGCCTTCGTCCCGCAGGCGGTCGAGCGCCTTGAACGCACCCTTGCGCGCGGTCTCGAATACGCTCAGCCACTCGTCGCCATAAAAATCCTGGGCGACATCGTGGACCCAGGCGATCTCGATGCGGTCGGTCTTCAGACGCTTCAAGCTGTCTTCGATCGATCGCAGCGTCGCGTCCGCGGAATAGTCGTTCACGATCCTGTTGGGACGGCCGTAGCGAAAGACGTCGCCTTTCTCGCCGAGATCGCGCGCGGTCACGTCCTCGACCTCATCGAGGATCAGACGACCGACTTTCGTGCTGATCACGTATTCATTGCGAGGCTTGTCGGCGAGAACCTCACCGAGACGAATCTCCGCGAGACCTGCGCCGTAGAACGGCGCATTGTCGAAGTAGCGAATGCCATCGTTCCACGCCGCTTCGACGGTCGCGCGTGCTTCCGCCTCCGGAATGTCGCGGAACATGTTGCCGAGCGGTGCCGCGCCGAAACCGAGCTTGCCGGGGAGGATATTCTTGAGTGTCATGGTCATCTCCTTTTAGCGAACGTCGACGGGCGCCAGCACCACAGCGGTGCGTTCGGCAAGATCGTTGATCGTCGACAGATAGTGCTGGAAGTGCGGCGTCACCCGATGGGACGTGTTCGCCACACTGTCGATGTAGAGTTCGTCGAGCACGAACCGGCCTTCATCGCTCGGGTCGGCCCAGAGGTCATAACGAAGGTTGCCGGGCTCGGCACGGCTTGCCGTCACGAGCCCCTCCAGTAGTGTCCTGAGCGCGTCGACCTTGCCTTGTCGCGCGTTCAAAATGGCCATGACCTTCACTTGTGCAGACATTGTGCTTTCTCCTTCCAAATTCGACGGTCCGGCGGAACGCCACCTGAGCGCCCCGCCGGTCATCCTCGTTCTCATGCTGTCGCGAGCCGACGATCGAGTGCCTCGACGAACCGCGCAGCGATGGGATGGTCGGAGCGTGGGTTCTGGCCGGTGATCAATTCGCGATCGACCACCACGTTCGGCTCGAAGTCGGTGGCGGTTGTTTCAACCCGGCCGCCCGCTGCGTGCAGCGCGGTCGGCATATCGAAGTACATCTTGGCGTGCAGGATGTGGTCTTCGACGACCTTCTCCTCGGTCTTTGAGAAGACCGTCATCCGGTAGCCGGCATAAGGCCAATCCTTCGCCAGGTCGGCCGCCTTGCCGTGATCGCCGGCGATCAGCGCCGCCCGAAACGCGCGGGCTCGAGGCATCGCCGCCGCGATGGCGATCGGGCCGTGGCAGAGCAAGGCTGTCGGCTTCGCCCGATCGTGGAAGTGGCGGAGAATTTCTCCGACGTCTTCGTTTTGCATCAGGTCCGCGACTGGCGCCTGACCACCGGGGAAAAACACCCCAAGGTACTGGTCGAGACCTTCATCGATGACCGAACGCAGCGTGCGCACCTGGTTCATCGCGGGATCGTTCGCCCAGAACGCCTTTGCGCGGTCATAGGCCGCCGCGTCGCCCTCGAAATGCTGGACGGCGTCCGACACCGGGTCGATGTGGGGCTTGGTCCCGTCAGGGGTGGCGAGCACAACTTCATATCCGGCGGCGATCACCGCCATCGCCGGAACAACGGTCTCGTTCAGATACTGGCCGGTCGCGCCCCAGCCGCCCTGAACTTCGATCCGGGTGGCATTGGAGCCGATAAAGAGCACTTTTCCTTTCGACATTTGCGATTTCTCCGTGCGGCAGGTCCGTCTCATGTCCTCGTGGACACGCGGAATGTGCTCCCCGCGAAGATATTCTAGAAAGGAATTATATTGATTTTAGATATAACCATGACAACAACATAAGACATGCGCTACGACCTCAACCTGCTCCCTATCTTCATCGCCTTGATCGAGGAGCGGAGCGTGACGCGTGCTGCAGAGCGCATGGGCATCACCCAGCCCGCGCTGTCCAAAGCCTTGTCGCGGCTGCGGGAGATGCTGAAAGACCAACTGTTTGTCCGCGAGCGCTACGGCCTGCGGCCGACGCCGCTTGCGCTGGCACTTGCCCCCGGCATCGCCGAGGCGTTGGCAAAACTCGACGACGCCGTGCTGGGCCAGCAGGACTTCGACCCGGCTAAGGCGGAGCGTCTCCTGACGATCGCGTCCAACGGCTACGTCGAGTACGTCCTGACACCGGCGATCGTCGCGCACCTGCAGGCTGTCGCTCCAGGCGTCAAGCTGCGGCTCACGCCCTACGGCACCGACCTTGCGGAAACCGGCGTCACCTCCGGCACGACCGCCTTGGTTCTCGGCCGCATCATTGATCCGCCGGACAATCTCGTCGTACAGCACCTGATGGACGAAGGGCTCGCCTGCATCGTGCGCGCAGACCACCCCGATGTCGGCGACGTCATCTCACGCGAGCAGTTCGAAGCGCTGAAGCACGTCAACGTCATGCCGCCAGGCCGACTGCGTGCAGGCCTGTTTCAGGCATTGGCCAGGCAGGAGCTGAAGCGAGACGTCGCGCTCTCGGTCACCAACTTCTTCGCCGTCGGCGAGATGGTCGCGGTCACCGATTACTGCGCGACACTGCCGAAGCTGATCTGCCGGCGGCTGGCGCACGACCCACGGCTCAAGGTGCTGACGGCGCCGGTCGATCTCGGGACATTCCCGGTCGAGATGGCGTGGCACGTCCGCTATCGCCACGACCCGGCCCACCGATGGCTGCGGTCGACGATCGCGGAGGTCGTCGCGGACTTGTCCTCCACCGCTGCCTGACCTTCGAAACGGACAAGCGGCGCCGGTATCGATCACACGCCCAAATAGCGGTGTTGAATATCCGTGGCCGCCGACAGTTCGGCCGACGAGCCCGTCCACACCACGCGGCCGCGCTCGATCATGAAATGCCGATCGGCGACGCGCATCAACGCGCCGACATTCTTGTCGATCACCAGCACCGAGAGGCCCGTGCCCTTGAGCTTGGCAAGGCAGCGCCAGATCTCCTGACGGATGATCGGCGCGAGACCTTCTGTCGCCTCATCGAGAATCAGCAAGCGCGGATTGGTCATCAGCGCCCGGCCGACCGCCAGCATCTGCTGCTCGCCGCCCGAAAGCTGCCCGCCCATATTGCCTTCGCGCTCGGCGAGCCGCGGAAACAGCTCGTAGATGCGCTGCAACGTCCACTCGCCGCCGTGGCGCGCAGCCGCCGTCGCGACGAGATTCTCGCGTACGCTGAGATTGGGGAAGATCTGCCGCCCTTCCGGCACCAAGCCGATGCCGTATTGCGCCACGCGATAGGCCGGCATGCCCCGGATCTGTCGGCCACCGAAGCGGATCGTGCCGGCGCGGGCCGGCGTCAGGCCCATGATCGAGCGCACGGTCGTGGTCTTGCCCATGCCGTTGCGGCCCATCAGCGTAACCATCTCGCCTTCGCCGATCGACAGCGAAATGCCGAACAGCACCTGGCTGAGGCCGTAGCAGGTCTCGACACCGTCGAGCGTGAGGACCGGTTCAGTCATGGACCACGCCCTCCTCGTGATCGCCGAGATAGGCCTCGCGCACCTGCGGGTTATTGCGAATCTCGTCGGGCGTGCCTGTGGCGACGACGCGGCCATAGACCAGCACGGAAATGCGGTCGGCCAGCGCGAACACGGCCTCCATGTCGTGCTCCACCAGAAGGATCGTGTACTGCTTCTTGAGCTCACGCAGCATGGTCACCATGCGTGCGGATTCTTCGGGCCCCAGACCTGCCATCGGTTCGTCGAGCAACATCATGCGCGGCTTGCCGGCAAGCGCCATCGCGAGTTCGAGCTGGCGATGCTCGCCATGGCTGAGCGCGGCGGCCCTCCGATTGGCACGATCGGCCAAGCCCACGCGCTCCAGCGCGGCGCGCGCGGGGCCGCGCAAGTCGTCCTGCTTGCGGGCATCGCGCCAGAAGTGGAACGAGTGGCCGGCATGCGCCTGCACCGCGAGCGCAACATTGTCGAGCACGCTCAGGTCCAGGAACAGCGACGTGATCTGGAACGAGCGCGCCAGGCCGAGCATGCTGCGCTGATACATCGGCAGATAAGTGATGTCCGTGTCGCCGAAGCGAACGCGGCCGGCGTCCGGCATCAGTTGGCCGGTAAGCTGGGCGATCAAAGTCGTCTTACCGGCACCGTTCGGGCCGATCACCGCGTGCAGTTCGCCCTCGGGAATGGTGATGACGACATCGTCCGTCGCGACGATGCCGCCGAAACGCTTGGCGAGATTCTCGACCTGCAGAAGGGCGGTCATACTTGCTCCTTCCGGTCGATGCGCGCGAGCAGGCCATCAATACCGCCGCGGGCGAACAGCACGACCAGCAGCAGCACCGGACCGAGGATGATCTGCCAATATTCCGACGGACGAATGCCCGAAGCGATGAAGTAGGGATCGATCGTCTTCGCCATCACGAAGGGCAGCGCCTCTTCCAGCGCGAGGAATGCCACCGTGCCGATGACGGGTCCGAACAACGCGCCCATGCCGCCGAGCACGACCATGACGATCAGGTCGCCGGACCGGGTCCAGTGCATCACGGCGGGGCTGATGAAATCGGTGTGGTTGGCAAGCAGGACGCCGGCGAGGCCGCACATCGTGCCGGCGATGACGAAGCAGACGAGCTTGTAGCGGTAGGTTGGAAAGCCGATGGCGCGCATGCGGACGTCGTTGGAGCGCGCGCCCTGTATCGCCATGCCGAAGCGCGAATTGACCAGCCGCCAGACGACAAAGACCGATGCCAGGAGACACACGAGGCAGATGTAATAAAACGTGGCCTTGTTGTTGAGATTGACGAGATCGGCGAACTGGCTGCGTCGCTGGATGGTCAGGCCGTCATCGGCGCCGTAGCGGCTGAGGCTCACGCCGACGTAATAGATCATTTGCGCGAAGGCGAGCGTGATCATGATGAAATAGACGCCGCGCGTGCGCAGCGACAGTGCGCCGATCACCAGCGCGAACAGCGCGGAGACGACCAGGGCCAGCGGCCACTGGATGAAGCCCGACGGAATGCCTTCGAAGGCGAGTATGCCGACGACATAGCCGCCAATGCCGAGATAGGCGGCATGGCCAAAGCTCACCATGCCGCCGTAACCCATGATGAGATTGAGGCTCGTCGCGGCGATCGCGAGGATCACGATGCGCGTCGCCATCGACAGGATGAAGTTGTTGCCGATCACGGCGGCGTAGACCGGCACCAGGAGCAGCCCCAGCACCACGATCGCGGCGAGGGCGTTACGCAGCGTCAGAAGCCTCATCATCGTTGCCCCGGCGCTGGAAAGAGACCCGCGGGGCGCACCACGAGGACAATGGCCATCAGGAGATAGATCAGCATCGAAGACAAAGCCGGCCCGGCCGTCGAGGCCGCGGACGGCGACAACACGAGCTTGAGCAAATCCGGGATCACAGCGCGACCGACCGTGTCGATGAGGCCCGCGAAGATCGAGGCGATGAAGGCGCCGCGGATCGAACCGATGCCGCCGATGATGATGACGACGAAAGCGAGGATCAGGATGTTCTCGCCCATACCGATCTGCGCCGTGAGAATCGCCGCCTGCACCATGCCGGCGAGACCGGCAAGCGCCGCGCCGACGCCGAACACGAACGTGTAGAGCAGTTTGATGTTGATGCCGAGGGCGCCGATCATCTCGCGGTTGGACGCGCCGGCGCGGATCAACATGCCGACACGCGTACGCATGACCACCAGATAGAGTCCGAAGGCAACAGCCAGCGCAACGATGATGATCGACAGCCGGTACATCGAATACTGCATGCCGGGCAGAAGCTCGATCGACGCATTCAACCACGACGGCAGCGTCAGATTCATGCCGCCCGGCCCCCAGACCACGCGCACCAGCTCATTGAAGAACAGGATGAGACCGAACGTGCCGAGCACGTGATCGAGATGATCGCGGCCGTAAAGCCTGCGCATGGCGATCACCTCCAGCGCCATGCCGAGCAAGAGTGTCGCCAGGATCGCGATGGCAATGCCGCCGAGATAGCTACCGGTCAGGGCCGTGAAAGTGGCGGCGAAATAGGCGCCCATCATATAGAGCGAGCCGTGCGCCAGATTGACGAGATCCATGATGCCGAAAACGAGCGTCAGGCCGGCCGCCAGCAGAAAGAGCAGCAAACCGAACTGCAAGCCGTTCAGACACTGTTCAATAAATAGCGTCATTCCTCGAGCCCCTCACCCGGCGCCTTTCATAAAGCAAAACGGCAGGCGCGCAAATATGCCCCCGCCGTGATGCGTTTTGCCGCGTAGCGGGCGCTAGCCTTGCAAGGGCCGGGCCACGCCTACTTCATGGGACATTGGTCGTGGTAGCGGTCCTGGTGGTCCTTGAGGATCGTGGCCGTTGTCTTGATCGTGTAGTTGCCGCCCGCGTCCTTGACCGCTTCCTGCAGGTAGAAATTCTGGATTGGAAAGTGATTGTTCCCGTACCGGTAGTGCCCGCGCACGGAACTATAGTTCGCCTTCTCCATCGCCGCGCGCATGGCGTCCTTTTTCGCAAGATCGCCGCCGACAGCAACGACCGCGCTGTCGATCAGGCCAACCGCATCATAGGCCTGCGCCGCATAGAAGGACGGCTCGCGCTTGTAACGGGCGCGGAAGTCGGCAACGAACCGCTTGTTAGCCTCGTTTGGCAGGTCGACGCCCCAATGCTGCGCCATCGCAACGCCCAGCGCGAGATCCTTCGCACGCGGCAGCGACAGCGCATCGATGATGAACGCCGTATACAGCGGGATGCGGCCTTGCAGGCCCAGCTGGGCGTATTGCCCTAAAAACTGCAGCCCAGCCGCCCCCGGATAGAACGCGAACACCGCCTCGGCCTTGGCTGCCCTCGCTTTCGACAGTTCGGCGGAGAAGTCGAGCTGATCCGGCCACTTCGTGTACTCCTCGCCGACGATCTGACCTTTGAAGTCAGCCTTCAAGCCGGCGATGACGTCCTTTCCCGCGGCATAATTCGGGGCCATAAGAAACGCGCTCTTGATGCCCTTCTGGTTGAGATATTCACCGATCGCCTGCGGCACCTGGTCGCCTTGCCACGAGGTCGAAAAGAACCAAGGCGAGCAAAGGCTGCCGGCGATCTGCGACGGCCCTGCATTGGCGCCGACCAGAAAGGTCTTCGCGTTCACGGCCGACGGCAACGATGCGAGCAGCACGTTGGACGCTATGTATCCCGTGAGGATGTCGACATGGGAGGCTTCGAGCAGCTTCTCCGTCTTCTGCTTACCAACTTCGGGCTTGAGCTGGTCGTCCTCGTAGAACATTTCGACCGGACGACCGGCCATCTTGCGGCCGAGATGATCGAGCCCAAGCTCGAAGGCGTCGCGCATGTCCTGGCCCGCCGCCGCAAGCGGACCGGAGAACGTCGCGACAAAGCCGATCTTGATGCTCTCCTCGGCTGACGCCGAGGTCGTCGCCAAACACGAGGCGAGCGCGAGACAGGCGATTCCCAGTCGCATGGTCTTTCCTCCCTGTTGCCTCCGGCCCCGGCCGGAGGGTGCAATTCGGGTGTATCATTCACCCGTTCATGCGGACGTTCAGATCATCGCCAAAGCTCACGGCTTGCGATCCGCGCACCTTCGACCAGGTTTTTGAACTTGGCCCAGACGATGCTGTTGTGAACTTCGAGCGAAGTCGCGAAGCTGGCGAAGCCGCAGTCCGCACCGGCCATGACATTTTCGCGTCCGACCACCTTGGCAAAGCGAACGAGACGCTCCGCCACCAGTTCTTCATGCTCGATCAGGTTGGTGCTGTGACTGATGACTCCGGGGATGATCACGGCGCCCTCGGGCAGCTTGAGCTTATCGCCCCACAATTTCCATTCGTGCTCGTGGCGCGGATTCGCGGCTTCGAAGGAATAGGCGCCAGCCTTTACCTTCAAGACGATATCGAGAATGTCCTTGCCTTCCATGTCGTGGAGACGCGGACCCATGTTGATGCTGTAGCAGGTGTGATAGCGGACGCGATCGCGGGGAATATCGCGGAGGGCGTGATTCAGCGCCTCGACGCAGACATTCGCCCAACGGCGGACTTCTTGGATATCCATCTCGGGATGCAGGACGTAGTAGGTCGCGAGATTGGGGTCGTCGACCTGCACGATAAAGCCGGCGTCGACGATCGCCTTGTATTCCTCGCGCATCGCGTTGGCGACCGCCTCGAGATATTCCTCGGTCGTCTTGTAATATTCATTCTTGTTCCAATCGACGATGTTGCCGACGGAGATCGACGGGATGAAGGCTTCCTCCACCTTCGCGCCCTGCATCGCGGCCTTCAGATTATCGACGTCTTTCTTGAGCGCAGCATGGCCGCGATACTTCACGGGCCCGATACAGCTCCAGCGCATGGTGCCGGTTCCGCCGGCCGTACCGGATTGTTTCGCCGCCCACTCGTAGTAATCGGGGAACGCCTTCGCCTCTCGCGACTGCCCCCAATAGCTCTGGTTGGCGCCGTAACCGCGCCACTCGAAGCCCTCGAGCCGTTCGTTGACGTAAGGAATGAACCCGACCTTGCCCATCTCCCCATCGGAGATCACGTCGATGCCGGCGTCGGCCTGCTCACGCACACTGTCCTTGACGGCCTGCTTGACGCGCGTTTCGAATGCGGCCTCGTCGAGCTTGTCGCCGTTCTGCTTGTGCTTCAGAAGCTCGACCAGGTCGCCGGGACGCGGCAGACTTCCAACATGCGTGGTCAGGATACGGTCTTGGCTGATTTTCATGACGATCGACACTCGCGTTTGATGATGACTTAGGAGCCACGCCGCAGCGTGATGTTGATGCGGCCGTCGTTCAGGGCGCCGCGTTTGACCAGTAAGACCCACTCACGCATCAGCTCCTTGTAATGGGCCATGTTGCCCTGCCAGAGGCTGTTGATCGCCATGCCGCGGATCATGTTGAGCGTGGTGAGCAGGATGAACGACGCCTGCTGCCGCCCGAGGCCGGACTGCTCGAAGACGGGCAGCCAGATGTCGTTCATCGTCTGGCGGAAGTGCCGCATCAGGCGTTCGATCTGATTCATCAAAGTCGGATCGGTCCGCGCCACGACAAGCACCTCGGTGGCGGCGATGAACGGCCAATCGAAGTAGACGCTCAAACAATCATTGATGAAAGCATCGAGCGGATCGCGCTGCGCTTTCTGGCTGGCCGCGATCGCGCGGCCTTTCTCGATGGCGCGATCGTAGATGAACGCCGTAGCCGCCATGATGAGGTCGGCTTTGGTGCCGTAGTGATGCACCAGGGCGCCGTTGGATAGGCCGGCACGGGTTGCCACTTCTTTGGTGGTGAGACCGTTGTAACCACGGTCGACGAGGACCTCGAGCGTGGCCTTTAAGAGCTTCTCGCGGGCCTCGGAGGTGCGGCTCGCCTGCGTACGGCGCGGACGTTTGACTGTCGTCGCGGCGCGCACCGGCTTGATGGCGCCGATCTTGAGGTCGCGGCGCAGCCGCTCGCGGACGCGTGAGGCGCCTCGCATGTCGTTTTCTCCCTGACGCGGCTGTCTTCGGGACCGCCGTTATCGTTGACGAAAAGTTTGTCCGCGTCGCGCCGGAGAGTCAAGTTACATACCGGCTGCTCTGTTTGTTAATGCGCGGACACAGAGCAGCGCGCCTGCCCACTGCGTGCTTCTGCCCACAACGCAAAAGGCCCGCGCTTGACGCGCGGGCCTTCGCTTCGACCGAAGCGAGCGAGTCGGTGTTACTTCATCGGACACTTGCCGTGATGGGGATCCTGCGCGTTCTCCATCGCGGTTGCCACGGTCTTGAGCTTGTAGGCGTCTCCGTCCTTCACCACTTCCTGCATGTAGAAGTTCTGGATCGGGTAGTTGTTGTTGTTGAACTTGAAGGCGCCGCGCACCGACTTGAAGTCGGCCTTCTTCAGCGCGGCCTGCACCGCATCCTTCTTGCTCAAATCGCCCTTCACACCGGCAACAGCCGAAGCAACCAGGTTGGCCGCATCATAGGCTTGCGCACCGTAGAATGACGGCTCCGACTTGAACTTGGCCATGAAGTCCGCGACGAACTTCTTGTTGGCCTCGTTCGGCAGGTCCGCACCCCACTGATAGGCGGTCATGGCGCCGACGGCCGCGTCCTTCTGCCGCGGCAGGCTGAGCGAGTCGACGACGAAGGTCGAGTACAGCGGGATTTTGCCCTGCATACCGGCCTGCGCATATTGATTGAGGAACTGCACGCCCGCCGCACCCGGATAGAAGGTGTAGATCGCGTCGGGGTTGGCGGCACGCGCCTTCGACAATTCAGCCGAGAAGTCGAGCTGGTCCGGCCACTTCGTGTATTCCTCGCCGACGACCTTGCCCTTGAAGAACGTCTTCATGCCGCCGAGGTTTTCCTTACCGGCCGCGTAGTTCGGGCCGATCAGGTAGACGGTCTTGATGCCCTTCTTCTCCATGTAGGCGGCGACCGCCTGCGGGGTCTGGTCGTTCGTCCACGACGTCGAGAAGATGTAAGGCGAGCAGAGCTCGCCGGCGACCTGGGTCGCGCCGGCATTGGCAACGACGAGGAAGGTCTTGGAATCGACGATCGGCTTGACCGAGGCGAGCAGCACGTTCGACCAGATGTAGCCGACGATGAAGTCGACCTTGTCCGATTCGATCAGCTTCTCGGTCTTCTGCTTGCCGACCTCCGGCTTCTGCTGGTCGTCCTCGTAGATCACCTCGACCGGCAGACCGCCCATCTTGCGGCCCATATGGTCGAGCGCGAGCTCAAAGGCGTTGCGCATGTCGTTGCCGATGACGGCTGTCGGACCGCTGAACGTGGAAACAAAGCCGATTTTGACGGATTTCTGCTGAGCGGCCGCCGGAACGACAGCCATCAGCATGGCGGCACCGGCCGCCAATAAAGTTTTGCGCATATTTCTCCCTCCCGGGGGCATCGTTGGCCCCCCACCTAGACTGGTTCAAGTTTAGCGGCATTGGCGCGCAAACGTCCACCCGGCATCCGCGACACGGTAACCCGCCGAACTATATTTCTGGCGCCCCGCCGAAAGACCGGACCGGCCTCCCATCCGCGCAACGCAACCGTGACGATGTGGCGATTGCGACGGCCAGGGCCGCGGGCTAGAAAGTATGCATACTGACAAATAAGAAAATCGGAGGAACCTCGTGAGCAAGGCGCTCGAAAGAACTTACGACGGCATCATCATCGGTGCCGGCCATCACGGCCTCATTCTCGGCACCTACCTCGCCCGCGCTGGCCTGAAAATTTTGCTCGCCGAGCGGCGGCTCACTTACGGTGGCGGCCTCTGCACCGAAGAGGTGACCCTGCCCGGCTTTTACCACAACCTGCACTCGATCAATCATTTCCACATCAGCGAGACGCCTTGGTTCAAGGACCTCGGTCTGGACGAGCGCGTGACCTACATCACGCCGCGCTATGAACTCGGCCAGGCGCATGCGGACGGCTCCGCGCTGGTGCTCGGCCGCAATCTCGAAGAATCCGTAGCGAGCATCGCGCGCTTCTCCAAGAAGGACGCCGAGACCTTCCGCGAATGGAACGAGATCGCCGAGAAGATCACGGCGGAGATTTTCCTGCCCGAGCGTTACTCCGCGCCGCTGCCGCAAGCGGAGCGCGAGGCGCTGCTATCGAAGACGGCGCTCGGCAGGAAATTCCTCGAGGTCGCGGCGCGCGAACCACTCGAAGTGGTCCGCGAATTGTTCGAGAACGAACACATCCGATTGCTGTTCCTGTTCAAGGTCTCGCTGTTCGGCACGTGGCTTGTCGATACGACGTCGAAGACCTCGCCGATGGGATCGGTCATCCGCGCCTTCGACCTCGAGAGCGGCTACCAGCTCTGTCAGGGTGGTTCGTTCAATCTCGCGCGCGGGCTGATGGAGAGCTTCATCGCCGCGGGCGGCACCTATCAGCCGCAGGTCAATATCTCCCGCATCGTGATCGAGAACAACAAGGCGACAGGCATCGAGCTCGCCGACGGACGCACCGTGCGGGCGAAGCAATTCGTCGCCTCGACCATCGACGTACATCAAACCTTCGAGAAGCTGGTCGGCCGCGAACAGCTCCCCGCGGACTATCGCGCCAAGGTCGACAAATTCCAGTACACGAAATGGAGCCTTTACGGCCTGCATCTCGCGCTCAACGAGAGCCCGCGCTTCGCCGCCGAGAAGTTCGATCCGAACATCAACCGCGTGCAGAAGTGGAGCATCGGCGCCGAGACGATGGACGATCTCTTCTCCGCGCATGAGGACACCAAGGCCGGCCGCGTGCCGAAGGTGATCCAGTTCGGCGCCGGCCCCTTGAGCCTGCTCGATCCGACGCAGGCGCCTCCCGGCAAACACACGACCTATGCCTGGCACGTGCTGCCGATCGACCCGGATATCGGCGACCAGAGCTACGAGGACTTCAAGGAAGAATTCGCCGACAGAATTCTCGAGACCTGGGCAAAGGTCTGCCCGAACATGACGTCGAAGAACGTGCTTGGGCGCTACGTCTACACGGGCCGCGAATACACCCAGGAGCTGATCAATATGCGCGAAGGCGACATCTTCATGGGCGCCTTCAATGCGGACCAGGTGATGTACAATCACTTCGGGTACCGCTCGCCGATCTCGAACCTGTACATGGCGGGCTCGGCGGGGCATCCGGGAGGCGCCATCTCAGGCGGCGCCGGTTATATCAGCGCCGCAATCATAGCCGAGGATCTGGGATTGAAGCCGTGGTGGACGCCCTGGAACGCGCGCCGCGCGCTGGAGGACCATGTCCGAAAGAATGCTGCATAAATGCTAAGTTAAATCCGGGAAGGGCTTTAGCAAACAACTCGGAAACCCATGACGGGCGGCGCTGCGAAGCCTAAACTTCCGGCGCCGCGCTTCGACGCGCCTGGCACTCGACAGACCATGAAAGTGATCGCATGACCGATTTCAACAACATCGTCTTTCCCTCGCTCAAGGAGCGCGTGGTGATCATCACCGGCGCCGGCCAGGGCATCGGCCGCACTTTCGCGAAAGCGTTTGCGACAGCGGGCGCGCGCGTCGTCATTGCCGAATTGAACGAGAACAAGGCCGCGGCGGTGTCCGAAGAGATCATGAAAGCCGGCGGCGAGGCCTTTGCCGTGACCACGGATGTCGGCGACGAGGCGTCGGTCAAGGAAATGATCGAGGTCGTCGAGGACGAGTACAGCCGGATCGACGTGCTGATCAATAATGCTGGTATCTTCTCGACGCTCGAAATGCGTCCGTTTGATCAAATTCCGCTGGAAGAATGGGAGCGCGTCCTGCGCGTCAACCTCACCGGCCCTTTCCTGTGTGCCCGCGCCGTGCTGCCGGCAATGCGGCGCGCGAAGTGGGGCCGCATCATCAACATCGCCTCCGGCGCCGTGCGTCTGGGCCGCCCGAATTACCTGCATTACATCGCCAGCAAGGCGGCGCTCGGCGGCATGAGCCTGTCGATGGCGCGCGAGGTCGGAGCCGACGGCATCACCGTCAATGCCATCCTGCCGGGTGCCACCTTCACCGAGATCGAGCGCAAGACCGTCACGCCCGAACAGAAGCAGCGCATTGTCGCAATGCAGTGCATCCCACGTCCCGAAACGCCCGAGGATCTGGTCGGCGCCGCGTTGTTCCTCGCCTCCGAGGCATCGGCCTTCGTGACGGGTCAGACGATCAATCTCGACGGCGGCGTGACCGGCTAGCGCCGCAAAAAACACACGCCTGTCATACCCCGCGAAAGCGGGGTATCCAGCGTGCTCCGCGCCCTCCTATGATCGCAGCGCTTCGGCGTACTCGGTCATCCGCTTTCGCGGATGACTACGGCTAAACAAGTGGCAGGAACCTCGCTCATGAGTCTCACCATCGCCATCGTCGCTCCCGGCGCCATGGGCGCCGGCGTCGGCCAGCGTCTCGCCGAAAACAAGGTGACGGTGCTGACCTCGCTCGCCGGCCGCAGCGAAGCGAGCGCCGCGCGTGCGCAAAAGGCCGGCATGGTCGGTGTCGGCGACGCGCAGCTCGCGGAGGCCGACTTCCTGTTGTCGATCGTGCCGCCGGGCGAAGCCGTGGCGCTGGCGCGACGACTGGCGCCGGTCCTGCGCGCATCCAACCGAAAGACGGTTTATGTCGACTGCAATGCGGTGAGCCCGCCGACGGCGCAGGAGATCGCCGACGTGATCGCCACCACCGGCTGCATGTTCGTCGACGCGGGCATCATCGGCCCGCCACCCCAGCCCGGCAGCGCCAACACCAAGTTCTACGTGTCCGGTCCGGCCGCCTACGATTTCGCGCGGCTCAACGAGCGCGGCCTGATCGTACGTGTGCTCGACGGGCCGCTTACCGCCGCCTCTGCGATGAAGATGTCGTATGCCGGCATCACCAAGGGCTTCACCGCGCTCGGGGCCGCGATGATGCTCGCGGCAACGCGGGGTGGCTCGGCCGCGGCGCTCAAAGCGGAGTTGGAAGAAAGCCAGGGAGCGCTCTTCAACTGGCTGTCGCGCCAGGTGCCGGGCATGTATCCGAAAGCCTATCGCTGGGTGGCCGAACTCGACGAGATCGCCGGCTTCGTCGGCCAAGATCATCCCGAGCATGCGATGTTTGCCGCCGCCGCGCGCTTCTACGAAGAGATGGCCAAGGACGTCGACGGCGAAAACAGCGAGACGGCGGCGCTGGACAAGTTTATCGGGCGGTGACAAGAGCCGATACCGCCCCGGGATTTCTCGATGTCCGATTCACCGATCCTCACCGAGCAGCGCGATGGTTACCGTGTCATCACGCTGAACCGGCCCGACAAGCTCAACGCGTTCAATGACGCGATGCATGCGGCGCTGCGTGAAGCCGTCGATGCCGCCGAAGCCGACGAAACCTGCCGCGCGCTTCTCATCACCGGCGCCGGCCGCGGCTTCTGCGCCGGTCAGGACCTTGCCGACCGGGTGGCCAAGCCCGGCGAGAAGATCGTGCTCGGTGTCACGCTCGAGCAGTACTACAACCCGCTGGTCCGCAAGCTGCGCGCCCTGCCCTTCCCCGTAATCGCCGCCGTCAACGGCGTCGCCGCCGGCGCCGGCTGCAACGTCGCGCTCGCCTGCGACATTGTGCTCGCGGCCCGGGCCGCGACCTTCGTTCAGTCCTTCGCGCGTATCGGGCTCGTGCCCGATTCCGGGGGCACCTGGTTGCTGCCGCGCCTCATTGGCGAGGCTCGCGCCCGCGCCCTGGCGCTGACGGCAGAACCGATCTCAGCCGAAAAGGCCGAGAACTGGGGCCTCATCTACAAATGCGTGGACGACGCCGCCTTGCTGCCGGAGGCCGAGAAGCTTTGTGCGCAGTTTGCCAAGGCGCCAACGGCCGGCCTCGCACTGATCAAACAGGCCTTCGCCGCTTCGCCCACCAATACCCTCGACGCGCAGCTCGATTTGGAGCGGGACCTGCAGCGCCAGGCTGGATTTAATCCGGACTATGCGGAAGGCGTCCGCGCCTTTATGGAGAAGCGGAAACCGAACTTCATTGGACGGAAAAAGAGCGAATGACCAGCAAGACTCCCCTGCGCGTCGGCATTGCCGGCCTCGGCGCCGTCGGCCTCGATGTGGCGCGGCGCCTGATCGATGGCGTCATCGAAGGCGTGACACTCACCGCCGTTGCCGTGCGCGACGCCGATAAGGCCCGCCGCGCCCTACCACAGCTTGGTGACCTGATCGCCTTCCGCTCGATGTCCGCTCTCGCCGACGATTGCGACGTCGTCGTGGAATGCCTGCCGCCGGCGCTGTTCCGCGAGGTGGCGGTCGCCACCATCGACAAAGGGCGGCTTTTCATGCCGCTGTCGGTGGCGCAGCTTCTGAAGAACCCGGACCTCATCACCCGGGCCAAGGAAAAGGGTGCGCGCATCCTGGTGCCGACCGGCGCACTGCTCGGCCTCGACGCCGTGCGCGCGGCCGCCGAGGGAACCATCCACTCAGTGAAGATGGTCACCCGCAAGCCGCCAAAGGGCCTGGAGGGTGCGCCCTATCTCGTCGAGCGCAGCGTCTCGCTCGAAGGGCTGAAGGAGCCGCGCAAGATCTTCGACGGCACCGCGCGTGAAGGCGCCATCGGCTTCCCCGCCAATGTCAATGTCGCGGCCGCCTTGAGTCTTGCCGGCGTCGGTCCTGACCGTACCCAGCTCGAAATCTGGGCCGATCCGACCGTGACGCGTAACACGCACACCATCACGGTCGACTCCGACGCTATGCGCCTCTCGATGACTATCGAGAGCATACCGTCGGAAAATCCGCGCACGGGCAAGAGCGTCGCGCCATCGGTGATCGCGGCGCTGCGTGGACTCGTCTCGGAACTCAAGGTCGGTAGCTGACGAAGCGCGTAGGCTTCACGCGCTCTCCCGCACCATCGATTTGATCGAGCGCATCAGCGTCGCGAATTCGCGGCGCCGCGTCGCCGTGTCTTCGCGCGCACGCTCGGCGGCATGCTCCGCATTGGACGGCCGGGAAAAATCAATCGCGTCCGCTGCGTCTTTCAATGCTTCGAGGACATCCGAATCCATACAACACCTCCGCTACAAACCTCGTCTTCAGATCAAACCCGCAGGAATATTTTGCGCCGATAGAGATAGCCGGCCAGCGCCACGACGAAGACGAGCGCCACCATGTGCGACAGCAGACGCCCGGCGCCTGGTGTCAGCAGCACATCGATTGAGGCCGCCAGATCGCCGCCGACGAACCGGCGGGCGAGCGGCTCGAAGCCGACGATGCCGTTGATGAAATAGAGCAGAATGGCGTTGGCGCCGATCCAGGTGAGCACCGTCGCCCAGGTCTTGTAGCCCCACACGTCGACGATCTGATGCGTAATGCCGAGCAAGATCGCGCTCCAGCCGGCAGCAACCAGCACGAACGACGACGTCCACAGCGCCTTGATGAGCGGGAACTGAAGCGACCAGAGATAGCCGGCGGCGAGCATAACGACACCCGCGCCGATGAGAACGAACGACTTGCCTTGTGCCGTCAGCCGCTCGTCCTTGAGGACAAGCCCGCACAGCACGCCGATGAGGCAAGAGCCGACCGCTGGCAAGGTGCTCAGCAGCCCTTCCGGATCGCGCGTGCCGTCCCACAGCCGGCCGGGCAGATAGTTGCGATCGATCCAGTTGGCGAGATTGGCGTCGGGCGCAAAGGAGCCAGCGCCGATGCCAGGCACCGGCACGAAGGTCATGAGCGCCCAATAGCCGCCGAGCAACACGACGACCGTTGCGAGCAGTCCACGCCAATTCAGATGCAAGAAGAGCAGCGATGCGGCGAGGTAGCAGATCGCAATGCGCTGCAAGACTCCCAAGAGGCGAACGTCCGCCCAATGATTGCCGATGCCGCCATAGTAGATGACGCCGAGCGCGTAGAGCACGATCGACCGCTGCACGATGCGCATATAGGCGCCGCGAAGGCCCTCGCGCTCGACGAGCCGCGGCAGCGAAAGCGTGATAGCGACACCGGTGATGAAGATGAACAGCGGAAAGACAAAATCGTAGAAGGTGAAGCCTTCCCACTCCGCGTGACTGATTTGCGTATGCAGAAAATTGCCGAAGGCATCGAGTGGGCCTGATTTGCCCTGGCACATCTGCGCTAGCGCCAAAATCGCGCCTTCGCCGCCGAGAATCCAAATAAAATTAAACCCACGCAGCGCGTCGAGTGAAGCAACGCGGCGAGTCTGCACATCGAGAGGCAGTTCGACGTAGCGCATGGACGGCCGCCATTTTGCGCCAGGGGTTCGCTAGAGAACGGGTCAACGGCGAAATGGTTGCCAAACTTAGGCGCGGCATCGGCCGTGTACTTGACCTGAGTCAAGTGCAGCGGTGCGAAACCACAGTCAGAGCGCGTGATCGGAACTACTTACCGCCGGCAGCGGCGGTGTGCGTACGCGGCGCGCAGCTTCCATTGCCGGCGCTGATCCGGAAATAGTTCCGGCCGACAAACGAGGTGTCGTAGTGGTGCCAGTTGGCCGGATGATCGTAAGCCAGGATGCCCGCGAGCGTCACCGCGAACACCGAGCTCTCCATATCCCGCTGCAGCGCCGTCAAATTCTCCGGCAGCTTCGAACTTGCATAATCGACGTAATAGGCGCGCTGCACGCAGGCAAGATCCTCGACCGCATCGAGGGCGGCCTTGGCCGTCATGATGTGATCGGAATGGTCCTGCGGATTGATGCGCACGTCGGTCTCGGCAACATTGAGCTGCACCTGAGCCGCTTGGCCCCGTTCGAAATCGATGAGTGCGCGCAATGTCTTGGTGAGATCGCTCCAACCGCTGTAAGTGGCCGAACCGTCTATCGCCCGCAGGGTGCCGCTGGCGCCGGTATTCAGCCGCTGCAGCGACTGGAAGCCGGTCTCATAGTAGCCCTCACCGGACCAATGTCCGTCAGGCACCCGCAGGAAGTAGCTCACGGTGTTGCGGTAAGCGATGCGATAAATCGGATGGCCGTTGAACGGCGTATGCGAAACCTCCTTGTCGACCGGCTGCCCGCTCGTGTCGACCATGAAGCGCACAGCCTGCTCGGCCCCGTTCTCTCGCGCAAGATAGTACGGATGCTTGCGCCCTCGGCTACCGAGGCCCGCTCCGTCGTCACCCGCCGTCATGTAGACGAACACGGTCTTCGCCGCGCCGCCCATCACGTCCTGAAAGGCGGACGGGTTCATGAACAGCTGCCAGTCGTCTTCATGCGCGGCAAAATAGAAGGCGACCTTGTCCGGCCGGTGAACCTCGTCGGCAAATACCGGCGCAGTACTCAACACCGCCACTGAAAGACAAGCTGCCGCAAACGAGCGCGTAACGATCATTCCCCCGCCCCCGAATAAGCAATGGTGAGTCATCGAACGATTGTGTCGAGGCTGCTACGTCGAACAGGATGTTGGCCGAGGTAAGGCAGCGGCTTAACCCGTTACCGTTGACGCGCGACCAGCACCTGCTCCGCAGCGGCGACGCCAGTTCGATATGCACCATGCGCCGTGGAAAAGTCGTGTTCGGAGCACGCCTCACCGGCGAAGAACAATCTGTCATCGACCGGCGCAGCAAGCACTTGCCGGCAATGCGCCTTGCCGACAAGGGCAAACGAATAGGCGCCGCGCGCATAAGGATCCGTGCCCCACGGATGAACGATGATCGGCTTGAGCCGTGCGGCGAAAGCACCGCCGAGCGCCGCCGTCAGCTCCGCGACCGCGAAATCGTAGAACGCGGCCGCCCCGCCAACCTCAAGCTCTGCCGCCAATTCCCCGCCGAAGTAAGCCTCGATCATCGGCCGCCCGAATGGACGCAGATGATAAGCGGCAGTTGCGCGATCCGTGTGGGCAAACAGCCGGCTGTCGGGCTCGAACTCCTCGGCACCCTCGAGTGCGATGAAGAGCTTGTCGTCCAGCCCGAGCGGCAGGTTACGTGCCGCCTCGATCTTCTCCGGCAGCACCGGCCAGAAGAGATCATCCATGGCCGCCATGACGCTGGTCGGCAGCGTCACGATGATCTTGTCGGCAGTGATCGTGCCGCGGGCGGTGTCGACGCGGAGCCGCTTGCCGGAATGATCGATGCGTCGCACGGCACAATCGAGCGCCGCCGGCACGTCATTGGCATGCGCGGCGATCAACGTGCCGTAGCCTTCGACCACGCGCCAGTTCACGTCGGTGTCGGCGTAATTATCGAAATCGCGCGCGGATACGCGGTGCAATTCGCCACCGCTGATGAAGGTGCCGACCGCGCCGATCAGCGCATTCCATCGGTTGCCGGGCTCAAGCGCGGCCGACGCCGGCACATCCTTGCCCTGACGCGCCAGAGCTTCGAGACGCTGATAAAAGGCGTGCAGCGCTTCGGTGAAGTCTTGCTGTTGCTGGCGCGGAAATCCGATCTCGAGCGAGGGCTTGGTCCAAGGCGGCGGCGATTTGTCGATGGTGCGGCCTTGGCGCGCAGCGAGTTCGCTCCACGGGTTTTCATCGGCGGAGTGCAACCAGCCGCAGCCGAGATCGATCCTTGTGCCGTCCGGCAGTTGCCAACTGAAGCCGCGTCCCCCGAGGCGATCCCGCGCCTCGATCAGAAGACAATCAACGCCCGCCTCGTGCAGTCGCTTCGCGGCGGCAATGCCGGCGGCCCCGCCGCCAATGACGGCGACTTCAACATCGTCTTTAGACATATCGGTGAATGCAACTCCGGACTCGATCCGAAGCACATAAGCCCTCGCGCGCGGATATGCGAGGGCAGGACACGCCTCATCCGGCCATGCGGATGAAGCACAGCCTCGCCTTCCCAGCGCGAAGTGCTTTTGTTCTTGTTAGTGATCAGACCCGAGCATGGGCGCCATCAGCAGCACACACGCCCAGACCACCCCAATCGACGCCAGTGCAATCAAGAGAACGGTCATTCCCACCCTCCTTAGCGGCGTTTCTCCCACGACCTTCTTTTTTTGTGATGGTAGCAGGTTCGACAGAACTGTCATGACGCGCTGCGGCAGGCTTCCGGCCGCTGCCCATGGATGTGGCGCGATATTCAGCGGTGTGCCTCCGCTAGAACCCTTGACAGTCGGTCACGCCAGCGTTTTCATTTGAGTACAAACGATCGCCGACCGGGAAAGGCGAGGCAATGTCGAGGCGCATGGCGCATACTCCGCCATGTCCAGTTCACAGAGGTGAAATCGATGCCCCTCCTTCCGCTCCCGATGCTCCGCCAGTTCGGCCTGATTGCCCTTGTCGCCGGCAGTCTTGCGCAAAGCCCTTCATTCGCTGAAGAAATCTCGGTGACCCAGTGGGGGCAGAGCCTCTATGGCGCGCCCTTCGCTGTGGGCATGGACAAAGGTCTCTTCAAAAAGGCCGGGATCGACATCACCGGCATCATCGGCTCGGCCGGTGGCGGTACGACCGTCCGCAACATCCTGGCGAGCGCCACGCCCTATGGCGAGGTAGCACTCCCCGCCGCGCTCGCCGCAGCGGCTCAGGGCGGACTCGATCTCATTATCGTCAATGTGGGCACGCACACCGTCGCCGAGTCTTCGCTGGTGACGATGCCGAATTCCGACATCAAGACGATCGACGACCTCGTCGGCAAGAAAGTCGCGATCACCTCGCCGAAATCGTCGTCGGAAATGATCTTTCTGATGGAATTGAAGGCGAAGGGCATCGATCCCGCCAAGATCACCCGCGTCGCGGCCGGCGGTTATCCGCCCGCTCTGACGATGCTGGAACAGGGCGCGGTGTCGGCGGCCGGCCTGATCGAGCCTTTGTCGATCATCCGCAAGGACCGCTATCGCACCGTGCTCGCCGCCAAGGATGTGCTGCCGCCGATGACGACCTCGGTCGGGATCACCACGCGCGAGTTCGCTAAGGCGCATCCCGACAAGCTGAAGGCAATCATCGCCGGGCGCCGCGCCGCGGTGGAAGCGATCTACGCCAACCCGGGTGAGGCGGCTGCCGTCCTGCAGAAGATGTGGAACTTCGATCCGGCCGTGGCCAAGGTCGCGGTGGACAACATGATCGGTCCGAAGATGTGGAGCCTCGGCGATTTCGATCGTGCCGAGCTCGAGCGTACGGTGGATGGCCTGCGGCTCATCGGCGAGGTCAAAGGCGAGATCGACTGGAGCAAGCTGATCGACCAGTCTTTCCTGCCGGCCGATCTGCAGCGTAAGCTCTAACCGCATGTCCAGGGCCGCCGTCGCCCCAAAGTATCCGTCAGCGATGCCAGCTCCGGAAGTTCACGCGCGGCTGACGGGCGTCACGCGCATTTACGGTGCCGGCACGTCCGGCACCAAGCTGCATGCGCTCGGTCCGGTCGATCTCACGCTCGAACGGGGCGAGTTCTTCTCCGTGGTCGGCCCATCCGGCTGCGGCAAGTCGACCTTGCTCGATGTACTCGCTGGCCTTGCCGTCCCAACGGACGGCACGGTTGAGTTCGAGGGCAAGGCGATCCGCGGCGTGCCCGACGGCGTTGGCGTCGTCTTCCAGGAAGACGCCTCCTTCGCCTGGCTCACCGTGCGCGATAACGTCGCGTTCGGTTTGCGCCGCGCCGGCGTTGACGCCGCCGAGATTGCCCGGCGTGTCGACTACGCCATCGGCTTCATGGGGCTGCGCGATTTCGCCAATGCCTACCCCTCGCAGCTGTCCGGCGGCATGCGCCAGCGCGTCTGCATCGCCCGCACCCTGGTGCTACAGCCGCGGCTGATCCTGCTCGACGAGCCGTTCGGCGCGCTCGACCAGCAGACCCGGCTCCTCATGGGCGACGAATTGCTCCGCCTCTGGCGCGAAACCGGCGCGACGGTGCTGCTGATCACCCACGCGCTCGACGAGGCGGCGATGCTGTCCGACCGCGTCGGCGTGATGTCGGCCCGCCCCGGCGTCTTCATCGACTTTGTCGCCACCGGCTGGCCGCGCGAGCGCGACAGCCGCATCGTCTCGGATGCCCATTTCGGCGCCATCACGGCACGCCTCTGGGAAAAACTGCGGGCGGAATCGCTCAAAAGTCTCGGGTCGGCGCCATGACGCGGGAGGGCTGGATACGGCTCCTGATCGTCGCCGCCGCCATCGCGGCGCTCGAAGCGCTGTGCCGCACCGGACTCATTCACCGCACCGTGCTGCTGGCGCCGTCCGAGATGGTCGTGAGCCTCTGGCACATCCTCCAGGTGGGCGAACTCAACGACGACATTCTGTCGACCTTGCGCAATGTGCTGTTGTCGGCGGCGATCGCCAGCGTCCTCGGCTTCGCCCTCGGCGCCGTCATTCATGCGCTGCCGCGCGTGCGCCATGCGGTCGAGCCGCTGCTGGCGAGCTATTACGCCATCCCGACCTTCATGTTCTATCCGATCTTCATCGTCGTGTTCGGCGTCGGCACGCAGGCCATCATCGCCATCGCCGTGCTGCTGTCGATCGTCGCCATGATCACCGCGACGCTCACCGGGCTCGACCGCATCCCCCCGGTGCTGCGCAAGACCGCACGCGTGTTCCGCATGAGCCCGGCGAAGCGCGCCGTCATGGTCGACCTGCCGGCGGCGGCGCCTTACCTATTCACCGGCGTGAAGCTGACCTTCGCCTATTCGCTGATCGGCGTCATCGCCTCCGAATTCATCCTCTCGGGCGCCGGCATCGGCTACGCCATCGCCTATGCCTACAACAACTTCAACAATCCGCGCATGTACGGCCTGATGCTGCTCGTCATCATCGTCGCCGTCGCCGCCAACACGGCGCTCGACGCCGTCGACCGGCGGCTGCAAGCGCGGCTGCGGCGCTGAACGTCATGCGCAAGGCCGGAGATTTCCTCATCCTGATCGTGGCGCTGCTTGCCGTCTGGCAGGTGCTTCACATGATCGCCGGCGACACCACGCTGACCTCGCCGGCCGACACCTTCGCAAAACTCGGCGCGCTCATGCGCACCGGACAGTTCTGGGCCAACGTCGCCGAAACGGGTCAAGCCTTCGCCCTTGCCCTCGTGATCTCGATTATCGGCGGCGTCGGCATCGGCACCCTGCTCGGCCTCAACCGCACGTCGGGCACGGTTTCCGAGCCGATCCTGATCTCGCTCTATTCGCTGCCGAAGGTGACGCTGTATCCGCTGGTGCTGCTCTGCTTCGGCCTTGGCATGTCGGCCAAGGTTGCCTTCGGCGCCATGCACGGCTTGATCCCGGTCGCGCTTTTCACCATGAAAGCGATCATGCACATCAAGCCGGTCTATCTGCGTACCGCGCGGGCGCTGCGCCTGTCGCCCGGCCAAGTGGCCGCGACCATTGCCTTGCCCGCTGTGCTGCCGGAGGTCATGGCGGGCGCGCGGCTCGGCTTTTCGCTCAGCCTCCTCGGCGTGCTCATCGGCGAGATGTTCGCCTCGAAACGCGGCTTGGGTTTCATGATCAACAGCGCTATGGGCCTGGGCGACATCGCCACGATCATGGCCGTGGCGGTATTCCTGTCGGTTTTCGCCGTTGCCGCCAATGCACTGCTGCTCGTCATCGACCGCGCGATCCCGCGCTAAGAATAAACGACAAGGACGGCCCTATGCTTGACCTGTATCTCACCAATCGCCTGATCGACCTCTGGCTCGCCGAGGATATCGGCCACGGCGACATCACCTCCCTGACCATGATCGATGCTGACGCGACCGGTGCCTTCAACATGAATGCGCGCCAGCCGATCGCGGTCGCCGGTATCGAGGTCGCCGCCGCGTGCTTCCGCCGCTACGATCCCAGCCTCACGATCGAGGTCGTGGTCAAGGATGGCGACCGCGTGCCCGATAAGACCACCCTCTTGAAGGTGAAGGGTAAGGCCCGCAGCCTGCTCACGGTCGAACGCACGGCGCTCAACCTCGTGCAGCATCTTTCCGGCATCGCGACCGAGACCGCGCGCTGGATGGACGCGATCAAAGGCACCAAGGCCAAGCTGATCGACACGCGCAAGACGACCCCCGGCCTGCGCGCGCTGCAGAAGCACGCCGTCGTCTGCGGCGGCGGCGCCAACCACCGGCTCGGCCTCGATAGCGGCGTCATGATCAAGGACAACCACATCGCCGTTTGCGGCAGCATCGCCAAGGCGGTCGAGCGCGCCCGCGCCGGCGCACCGTCACTGGTGAAGATCGAGGTGGAGTGCGACCGCGTCGAACAGGTGAAGGAAGCGCTAGCGGCCAAGGCCGACGTCATCATGCTCGACAACATGTCGCTCGAGGACATGCGCACGGCGGTGAAGCTGGTCGACGGCCGCATTCCGCTGGAAGCGTCGGGCGGCGTGAAGTTCGACACGGTACGGGCGATTGCCGAAACGGGCGTGGACTTCATCTCGTCGAGCAAGATGATCCAGGGCTCGCCGGCGGTCGATATTGGTTTGGATGAGGCGTGATGTGATGATTTGTGTTGCAGAACGCCCGCGCCGCTCGCTCGGCTTCACCTCTCCGCTCGGGGGAGGGGTCGACGCGCGGAGCGCCTCGGGAGAGGGGGAGCCAAATTGCGAGGCCTTAAACCCCTCTCCCCAATCCTCTCCCCCAAGGGGAGACGGGGCGCTCCTGCGTTCGTGGCACTCTCTGAAAACAATACAGGCATAAGCCATGAAACCTGCTCCATTCATCCGCCACGTACCGAAGACGCTCGACGAAGCGGTGAAGATCCTCGCCGAGGTCGCGCCCGAGGACGGGCGCATCCTGGCCGGCGGCCAGAGCCTGGTGCCGATCATGGCCTTCCGACTGGCCAAGCCGGCGCATCTCGTCGACATCAATGAAGTCGAGGGCCTGGACAAGATATCGAGCGACGGCAAGACGCTGACGATCCGCGCGCGCGTGCGTCACGGCGCGTTTCACAAGCCGGTCGTCGACAATCCGCTCGGCGCCCTGCTCGCGTACGTCGCACGCCACATCGCGCATTATCCGATCCGCATGCGCGGCACCTATTGCGGCAGCTGCTCGCATGCCGACCCGTCGTCGGAGTGGTGCCTCACGGCCACGACGCTCGACGGCACGATGGTGGCCAAAAGCGTGCGTGGCGAGCGGCTCATCCCCGCCAGCGAATTCTTCGATAGCATCATGACGACGGCACTGAAGGAGGACGAACTCCTCGCCGAAGTACGCCTGCCCCTGCTCGCGCCCGACGCCAAGTTCGGCTTCTACGAATTCAGCCGCCGCGCCGGCGACTTTGCCATGAGTTCATCGCTCGTCACCTACCGGCTCGACGGCGGCTTCATGACCGATGTTCATGTTGGCGTCGGCGGCGCCGAGCCTCACCCCCGCCGCATCCCCGAGGCTGAAGCCGAGCTCACCGGCAAGGCGCCGAGTGACACCGTTTTCCGCGCGGCGGCCGAAGCAGCCGCCAACGCCGTCGATGCGATGGAAGATCATCAGACCACGGCCGAGTATCGCCGCGACCTCGTGCGCGCCGTGGTGCGCCGCGCGCTGGAGCACTCGCAAGCATGAGCGCGCGCGATGCACACACCAAAGGCTCCGGCCTGACCTGGGTCGGCCGAGCGATGCGGCGCGTGGAAGACCCGGCGCTGGTGACCGGCCAGGGACGGTTCACCGCCGACCTGCCCGCGGCGCACTGGGTGCGTTTCGTGCGCAGCCCGAATGCCGCCGGCAAGATCGAAAGCATCAAAGCGCCGGACGGCACGCTGGTGATCACGGCAGGCGACCTGAAGGGCGTGAAGCCGATCACCCCGATGCTGCACAAATTCGCGTACAAGCCGATCGGCCAGCCGGTCCTGGCGGACGGCGAGGTGCGTTTCGTCGGCGAGCCGGTCGCGGCCGTAGTGGCGGCGAGCGAAGAGGAGGCCGAGGACATCGCCGACGAAGTCGAGCTCACCATCGGCGACGCAACGCCGCTGATCGATGCGCTGGACGCGCTGAAGGACGGCGCACCGCAGATCCACAAGGAAGCGCCCGGCAACGTCATCCTCGAAGGCAAGATCAAGACGCCGGAGTTCGACGACGTCTGGAAGACCGCGCACACGATCGTCAAGGTTGATGCCCGCTCGCGCCGGCAGAACGCGACGCCGATGGAGCCGCGCGCCGCGCATGCGGCTTACGATGCCGCGACCGGCCGCGTGACGCTCACCTGCACGACGCAGATGCCGCATCTGATGCGTACCGCGATCGCCGACGTGCTCGGCATGCCGGAATCGGACCTGCGTGTGATCGCGCCCGATGTCGGCGGTGGCTTCGGCCAGAAGATGTCGCTCTCGGCAGAATTCGTCGTGCTGGTGTGGCTGGCGAAGAAGCTCAAGAGCTCGGTCGCCTGGACCGAGGACCGGCGCGAAAACCTGATCGCGTCCTTTCATTCGCGGGATCAGTACCTCGCGCTCGAAGGCGCCTTCGACAAGGACGCAAAGCTCCTCGCGCTGCGATTCGACATCGTGTCGAACATCGGCGCCTATTCGTGCTTCCCGACCACCTCGGGCGTCGAGCCGCTGATGGCGCTCGCGGAAATGCCAGGGCCATACGACTTCCGGCAATACGACAGCCGCGCCCGCGGCATTATCACCAACACCTGCACCATGGCGCCCTATCGCGGCGTCTCGCGTCCGACCATCACCTTCGCTCTCGAACGGCTGATGGACAAAGCGGCCCGCCGCTTCGGCCTCGACGCGGTCGATATTCGGCTTCGAAACCTGATCGATAACTTTCCCTACACCTCGGCGGCCGGCCTCAAGTTCGACGAGGGCACCTACAAACAGACTTTGCAGATGGCGACGCGGGCGATCGACCTGCCGGCGTTCCGCAAGCGGCAGGCGGAGGCACGCAAGCAGGGCCGCTATCTCGGCATCGGCTTGGCCACCTTCTCCGAGCGCACCGGCTACGGTAGCCCGGCCTTCGCCGCGCGCGGCATGGGCATCACGCCCGGCTGGGAGATCACGCACATCACCGTCGACCCCTCCGGCTTCATCGAAGCGCGCATCGGCGCATCACCGCACGGCCAGGGCCTGCGCACGACCTTGGCGCAGATCATCGCCGACGAACTCGGCGTCGACCCCTCCGTGATCAAGGTCATCCACGGCGACACCGACCGCGCGCCCTACGGCTTTGGCAGCTTCGCCAGCCGCTCGCTGGTCATCTCGGGTGGTGCCACCTTGATCGCGGCGCGCAAAGTGCGCGCCAAGCTTATCAAGCTCGCCAGTCATCTGCTCGAAGCCGCGCCCGACGACATCGTCCTCGAGCAAGGTCACGCCAAAGTCGCCGGCACCGATCGCTCGATCGCCATCGGCAAGATCGCGCGCGAGGCCTACACGCAGACGCATCGGTTCGGCGACATCGAGCCCGGCCTGACCGAGACCGGCACCTACGATCCGCCAGGGACCTTCTCCAATGCCTGCCATGTCGCCATTGTCGACGTCGATATCGAGACCGGCCGCACCACGGTCGAGAAGTTCGTCGTCGCCGAGGATGCCGGCAAGATCATCAATCCGATGATCGCTGACGGTCAGGTGCACGGCGGCGTGGCGCAAGGCATCGGCAACGCGCTGCTGGAAGAGATCATCTACGACGATCAGGGCGCGCCGCTGACCGCGACGCTCGCCGACTTCCTGCCGCCGACGGCGCACGAGATCCCGCCGATCGAACTGCACCACATCGAAACGGAATCGACGGAGTCGATCACCAAGGCCAAGGGGCTCGGCGAAGGCGGCCTGATCGGCGCGCCGGCGGCGGTGATCAACGCCATCAACGACGCGCTCAGCCCCTTCGATGTCGTCATCGATGAAATGCCCGCAACGCCGCAGCGCGTCCGCGCGGCATTGCGGCAGATGGGAGCGAAAGCATGAGCGCGTCCCGATTTGAGACGTCGTCCCCGCGAAGGCGGGGACCCAGTACCCACCGACCTCACGTCACGACAAACGCCGACGTTTGCTGGATGCCCGCTTGCGCGAGCATGACAGCCGTGGGTTTTGCGACAGGCTTACTCCAATGACCGACAAAATCGACATCACCCTCAACATCAACGGCCGCGATCACGCGATCAAGGTCGAGCCGCGGCGCACCTTGGCCGATGCCATCCGCGAGGACTGCGGCCAGACCGGCACGCATATCGGCTGCGAGCACGGCGTCTGCGGCGCCTGCACCGTCATCGTCGACGGCGCGCCGGTGCGCTCGTGCCTGATGTTCGCCGGCCAGGCTGAAGGCAAGAAGATCCGCACGGTGGAAGGGCTCGCCAAAGGCGAGGAGCTTCATCCGATGCAGCAGGCCTTCATGGACCACCACGGCCTGCAATGCGGCTTCTGCACGCCCGGCTTCCTGATGCTCGCGGTCGGCGTGCTCGAGCGCGAACCCGACATCAGCGACGAGGATTTGCTTGACGTGCTGTCGTCGAACCTGTGTCGCTGCACCGGCTACCAGAACATCATCAAGGCCGTGCGCGCCGCGGCCCAAGAGATGCGTAAGTGATGGTTTGGCCCTTGTCCCGTCACCCTGAGGTGCTCGCCGAAGGCGGGCCTCGAAGGGCGACGGCCGGGGCCGTTCATCCTTCGAGGGCTTCGCTTCGCGAAGCCACCTCAGGATGACGGAGAGACTCTGTGATGGGCTCGAATAAATTCATCGGCCGCTCGGTTGCCCGCCGCGAAGACCGGCCGCTGCTCACCGGCAAAGGGCGGTTCGCCGCCGACGTGTCGTTTCCAGGGCAGTGGACCATGCGCGTGGTGCGCTCGCCGGTCGCACACGGCCGCATCAGGGCCATCGACGCGGCGGCTGCGCTGGCGATGCCCGGCGTGCACGCAGTGTGGACCTATCCCGATATCGCGCATATTCCGCCTATCGGCTTTCGTCTCACCGGCCTGAAGTCGCTCGAGCCTTACCGCCAATACGCGTTGGCGAAGGATGTCGTGCGCTATGTCGGCGAACCGGTCGCGGTCGTCTTCGCCGCCGATCAATATGCGGCGGAAGACGCTGCCGACGCGGTCGAGCTCGATATCGAGCAGCTCGATCCGATCATGAGCGCGACGGTGCCGCCGGGCGTGTTCGAGGGCGAGCGGCTCACCGAACCGGACGTCTTGCGTAAGTCCTACGGCGATATCGACGCCGCCTTCCGCAACGCGCATGCCGTCGTCGCGCTCGATCTGTCGATCGGCCGCCATAGCGGCGTGATGATGGAGACGCGCGGCGCCATCGGCCGCTACGACGAAGCGCGCGACGTACTGGAGATGCACGGCGCGGCCAAGGTGCCGCACTGGAACCGCGCCAACCTCGCCACCATGCTGGGCCGGCCGTTGGATTCGGTGCAGCTCTACGAGGGGCACGTCGGCGGCGGCTTCGGCATCCGCGGCGAGCTCTACCCCGAGGACGTGCTGGTCTGCGCCGCCGCACTGCACTTCAAGACGCCGATCAAATGGATCGAGGACCGGCGCGAACACCTGATCTCGGCCAACCACTCGCGCCAGCAGACGCACCGCATCCGCGCCGCCATCGACAAGGACGGCCGCCTCCTCGGCATCGACAACGAGTTCTTCCACGACAACGGCGCTTATATGCGCACGCACGCGGCGACGGTGCCCGATCTCGCCGCCGCCATGCTGCCGGGGCCGTATCGCGTGCCCGCCTATCGCGCCGTCGGCCATATCCGGCTCACCAACAAGACGCCCTGCGGCACCTATCGCGCGCCCGGCCGCTACGAATCGACCTTCGTGCGCGAGCGGCTGATGGATGCGATCGCCGAGAGGATCGGCGTCGACAAGGTCGAAATCCGCCGCCGCAATCTCATCGCCAAGAGCGCCATGCCCTACACGCTCGGCCTCGACACGCTCGGCACGCACATCGTCTACGACTCCGGCGACTACGCCCTGCTCCTCGACAAGGCGCTGAAGGCCGCTGGCTGGGATGCGCTACAGGCCGACGCCAAGGCGCGCCGCGCCAAGGGTGAGAGGGTGGGCCTCGGCGTCGCCATGTTCGTCGAGAAGAGCGGGCTCGGCCCCTTCGACACGGTGCGCGTCACGGTGAAGCCGAACGGCATCGAGGTCGTCACCGGCGTCGCCTCCGTCGGCCAGGGCGTCGAGACGGTGATCGCGCAGATCTGCGCGGAAACCTTGGGCGTCGATTACGCGACCGTCGACGTCATCCACGGCCAAACCGACCGCATCGCGCGCGGCATGGGCGCGTTCGCCTCGCGCGTCACGGTGATGTGCGGCGAGGCCACGCGCCTTGCCGCCAGCAAACTTCGTGAGCAGGCGCTCGAAGCCGCCGCGCCCTTGATGCAGACCGAGCCGGCCAAGCTCGACATCGTCAACGGCGAGATCGTGCGCACGGACGGCACGGGTCCATCAATGACCTTGGCCGCGCTGGCGCAACAACTGCCGGACGGCCTGAGCGTCGAAGACACCTTCGAGTCCACGCACATGGTCTATCCTTACGGCGTCCATGTCGCGGCGGTGAAGGTCGACGCCGAAACCGGCGGCGTTACGATCGAGCGCTATCTGATGGCGTACGACGTCGGCAAAGCCGTCAATCCGAGGCTGGTCGAAGGGCAGATCGTCGGCGGCCTGGCGCAAGGCCTCGGCGGCGCGCTGTACGAGGAATTCCTCTACGACGAGGCCGGCGAGCCGCTCTCCGTCACCTTCGCGGACTATCTGATGCCGACCGCGCACGAAGTGCCGCAATCCACCGTGCTGTTGTCGGAGGACGCGCCGAGCCCGCTCAATCCGCTCGGCCTCAAGGGCGCCGGCGAAGGCGGCACCAATCCCGTCGGCGCGGTGATCGCGTCCGCGATCGACGACGCGCTCGGCCGCCCCGGCGCCGTGACGCAGTTGCCGATCACGCCCATGCGGCTGAAGGCGATCATCAATCGATAACGCATCGTCCGCGAAAGCGGACGGCATAACAGCAGCGAACTAGCCCAGCTTTTTCAGCAGCCGCGCCACCATGCGCTGCTCTTCTGCCGTCAGCGGCGCGAGCGTCACGGCACTGATGTCGCCGGCCGATTTCATCGCCTCTTCGGTGACGGCGCGACCGCGATCCGTCAGCGCAACGGCGCGCCGGCGGCGGTCCTTAGGATCGGCCAAGGCGCTGACGAAACCGCGAACGCCCAACCGATCGACGACGCCTTTGATGGTCGCGGCATCAAGGTAGATGAGGCGGCCGAGATGGTTCTGCGAGCACGGTCCGACCTCGTGCAGCTTAGCCAGCGCCGCGAACTGCGTCTGGGTCAGACCTTCCACCATGCGGCTGGTGAAGATCGCAGTATGACGCTGCACGGCGATGCGCAACAAGAAGCCGATCTGCTCGTCGAGCACATAGCGGACGGCCTCGGTCGCCTCCTGCGGGGTCCCCAAGACCTTGAGCTTGTCACGCGGCATTTTCAGAAATTTCCCTTTAAGCGTGTATTTCCACGCCTCGGCAAATCATGACGGGAATCCCCGCGCCGCGAAAGTCCTTTTTTGTCCCGCGCGGGGAAAACGTGAAACCGCCGCCCATCGCCTTTAGACCGTCAGATAAGCTTTTTGCACGTCCTGATCGGCGGCCAGCGCCTCCATCGATCCCTGCCAGTGGATCTGTCCCTTCTCGAGCACATACACGCGGTCGGACACCAGCTGCGCGAAATGAATATTCTGCTCGGATAGCAGGATCGACAGGCCCTCCTTCTTCAGTTCGACGATGGTGTTAGCCATCTGCTCCACGATCAGCGGCGCGACGCCCTCCGACGGCTCGTCAAGCAGCACCAGGAGCGGGTTCCCCATGAGGGTGCGTGCGACCGTGAGCATCTGTTGCTCGCCACCGCTCATACGGCCGCCCGGCCGGTTCGGCATCTCGCCGAGATTAGGAAAGAGCGTGAACAGCCGTTCCGGCGTCCAGACCGGGGCCGGCGTGCCGTCGGGAAATGCGCGCGGCGCCTGGCGGCCGATGTCGAGATTCTCCATCACCGTCAGATCCGCGAAAATGCGACGGTCTTCCGGGGTGAAGCCCAGACCGCGCCGCGCGATCTCGAACGGACGCTTGCGCGAAATGTCGTCGCCATTGAAGTGCACGGCACCCTGACGATCGACGAGACCCATGATCGCTTTCATGGTCGTGGTCTTGCCGGCGCCGTTGCGGCCCATCAGTGCCACCACCTCGCCGCGGCCGACCTCGAACGACAGATCGAACAGAATGCGCGCGGCGCCGTACCAGGCGCTCAGGTTCTCGATGGTGAGCATGGCGGTCATGGCGCGTGCACCTGAAAAGTCTTGCCCGTGCCGAAATAGACTTCCTTCACCTTGGCATCCTCGCGAATGGTCGCTGCGGTGCCGTCGGCGATCAGACGGCCGCGCGCCAACACGATGATGCGATCCGCGTAAGAGAACACGACATCCATCGAGTGCTCGGTGAACAACACCGAGATACCCCGTTCCAACACTAGGCGCTTGACCAGCGCGATCAGATCGTTGCGCTCGCGCGGCGCCATGCCGGCCGTCGGCTCATCCATCAACAGCAGGCGCGGATCGTTGACGAGCGCTATGGCGAGCTCGATACGCTTGACGTCGCCATAAGCAAGCTCGCGGCTCGGCCGATCGGCCGCGTCTTGCATACCGACCTGCGCCAAAAGCTCGATCGCGCGTTCCCGGTGCAGCGACGCCGCCGGGCGCCACAAACGATAAGTCTGCTGCGCGTGCGAGATCAGCGCCATCTGCACGTTCTCGACCACCGTCATCGAACCGAACGTCGCCGCCACCTGGAACGTACGGCCGACGCCGAGCCGCCAGATCTCGCGCGGTTCGAGGCCGGCGATGTTCTTGCCCTCGAACAGGATCTCGCCCGAATTTGGCTTGAGCTGACCGTTGATCATGTTGAAGCAGGTCGACTTGCCTGCGCCGTTCGGGCCGATCAGCGCCAGGAACTCCCCCTTGCCGATCTCGAACGACACCTCGTTGACAGCATGCACGCCGCCGAAGGTCTTGCTGAGCGAGCGAATGGCAAGAACGCTCATGATGAACGCCTCTTGCTGACAAGGGCATTGATGGCGCCGACGATGCCTTGCGGAAAGGCGAGCACGAGCACCAGGATGATGCCGCCGAGCAACGCGCGCCAATACTCGGTCTGGCGCATTACGGTGTCCTGCAACATCGCAAAAACCGAGGCGCCGACGATCGGTCCGGTCAGGGTCTGGATGCCGCCGAGCAGCACCATCACCAAGCCGTCGATGGAGCGGCCAACATGGATGGTTTCGGGTGAGATCGAGCCTTTGGCGAAGGCAAACAGGCCACCGGCGATGCCGCAGATGCAGCCCGCAACGGCAAAGCCGAGCCAATGGACGCGCTTCACGTCGATGCCGATGGCTTCGGCGCGGAGCGGCGAGTCGCGGCCCGCGCGCATCGCATAGCCGAAGGGCGCGAACAGGAAGCGCCGCAACAGCAGAATCGCGATCACCGCCAACGCCAGCGTGAGCAGGAAGAAGACCCACGCCTGATCGAAGGGCGGTTTCGGCCAGACGCCGATGACACCGTTGGAGCCACCGGTGAGGGCTTCCCATTGGAAGACGGCGGCCCAGACGATCTGGGCGAAGGCGAGCGTCAGCATGGCGAGGTAGACGCCCGAGAGGCGCACCGCGAACCAGCCGAACAGCAACGCGCCGACGAGGGCAACGACAGGGGCGGCGACCAACGCGACGCCCATCGGTGCCGCGAACCATTTCACCAGCAGCGCCGCGCCGTAGGCGCCCAAGCCGAAATAGGCGGCGTGGCCGAACGAATGCATGCCGCCCGGCCCCATGATGAAGTGGAGCGACGTTGCGAAAATAATGGCGATCAGCACGTCGATGGCCAACACGACGATATAAGGCGAGCCCTGCGCCAGGAACGGCAGACACAACAGCAGCACCAGAATCACGGCCCCGAGCACCTTGAGCATCGGCGTCGCCGGCCGGATCGGATCCTCCGGCTCGGCGATGGAGCGCACCGGCCCTTGTGGCCTGCCGAGCAGCCCGTAAGGCCGCACGATCAGCACGATCGCCATCACGAGGAATTCGGCAACGAGCGTGAACTTGGAGAAGTTCACGGTGACGAAACCGAAATCGACGACACCGAGGCCGATACACAGCGCCTTCACCTCGGCGATGATGACGGCGGCGAGATACGCACCCGTGATCGAACCCATGCCGCCGACCACGACCACGACGAAGGCGTCGCCGATGGCGACCAAGTCGGTCGCGAGATTGGCAGGCTCGCGCGCGACCTGCAGCGCGCCGCCGAGCCCAGCGAGCGCCGCGCCGAGCGCGAACACGGAGGTGAACAGGATCGCCTGATTGACGCCGAGCGCGCCGACCATCTCGCGGTCCTGCGTCGCCGCCCGGATCAAACGGCCGAAGCGCGTCTTCGCCAGCGCGAAGTGCAGGATGATCAGCACCGCCGGCCCGACGAAGATCAAAAAGAGGTCGTAGCTCGGCAGCCGCCGGCCGAATATCTCGATCGCGTTGCGCAAGCCCGGCGCGCGCGGACCAAGCAGGTCTTCCGGACCCCAGATATAGAGCGCCGCGTCGTTGAAGACGAGCACCAGCGCGAACGTGGCGAGGAGCTGAAACAGTTCGGGCGCGCGATAGATCCGCCGCAGCAGCAGGATCTCGATCAGCGCCCCCAGCACCGCGATGATGACGGCGGTGAGAACGATGCCGCCCCAGAAGCCGACGGCACCACCGATCTTGGTCACCAGCGAATAGGCGACATAGGTCCCGAGCATATACAGGGACCCGTGCGCGATATTGATGATGCGGGTGACGCCGAAGATCAGCGACAAGCCGACCGCGACAAAAAACAGGCCGGACGCGCTGGAGAGGCCGTTGAGCGCCTGGAAGAGGAGAGCGTTGAGGGTCATTGTTCGGTTCTTATCCCTCCCCCTCTTCGGGGAGGGTGGTCGGCGACGCCGACCGGGTGGGGATTTTCAAGTTAAGAGGATGCCCCACCCGGCTGCTCGCTTTGCTCGCAGCCACCCTCCCCTTTCAGGGGAGGGATCAGAAAACTAATTCGCGTCGGCCGGACGCAGCTTCTTCACTTCTTCGTCGCTGGGCAGAACGGATGCGCCGTCGACATACTTAAAGTCCGTCATGGTGCCCTTGCCGCCTTCGAGCGCAATCTTGCCGACGAAGGCGCCCATGGTGGCCTGATGGTCGCTGGCGCGGTATTCGAACGGCCCGAACGGGCTGTCGACCTTCAGGCCCTTGAAGGCTTCGACCAGCTTGTCGGTGTCGGTCGACTTCGCCTTGTTGATGCCGGCCGCCATCGACTTGATGGTGGAGTAGCCAACGATCGAGCCGAGGCGCGGATAGTCGTTGTACTTTTTCTGATACGCGGCGAGGAATGCCTTGTGCTCGGGCGTGGTGATCTTGTCCCACGGATAACCCGTGACGATCCAGCCGACCGGCGCCTCGTCCTTGAGCGGATCGAGATATTCGGGCTCGCCGGAGAGCAGGCTCACCACGACGCGGTCCTTGAACACGCCGCGGGTGTTGCCCTCACGCACGAATTTGGTCAGGTCGGGCCCGAACAGGACGTTGAAGATGGCGTCCGGCTTGGCGTCGTCGATCGCCTGCGCCACGGCGCCGGCATCGACCTTGCCGAGCGGCGGCGCCTGCTCGGTGACGAACTCGACATCGGGCTGCGCCTTCTTCAGCAGCGCCTTGAAGTTCTCGGCTGCCGACTGGCCATACTCGAAGTTCGGATAGACCAGCGCCCATTTCTTTTTCTTCGCCGCGATGGCGGCCGGCATCAGCATCGCCGTCTGCATGTAGGTCGTGGCACGCAGGCGATAGGTGTACTTGTTGCCGTTCTGCCAGGTGATCTTGTCGGTCAGCGGCTCGGCGGCGAGGAAGAACACCTTCTTCTGGCCGGCGAAGTTGGTGACCGCGAGACCGATATGCGACAGGAACGTGCCGGCGATGGCGACGACGCCTTCGCGCGTTACCAGCTCTTCCGCAACGCGCACGGCTTCGCCCGGATTGGCGCCGTCGTCACGCATGACGACTTCGAGTTTTTTGCCGAGGACGCCACCGCTGGCGTTCACCTCTTCCACGGCAAGTTCGAGCCCTTTTTTATAGGGATCGAGAAAGGCCGGCTGTGATTTGTAGCTGTTGAGCTCGCCGATCTTGATGGTGTCTTGCGCCGAAGCGGGCGCGGCAAGGCCGGCGGCGGCAAGGCCGGCCATTGCGAGCAAGAACAGATGAGGCTTCATGACAAACTCCCCTGCGTGGCGGTCCGCGCACTGTGATACGGGCCTGCGAGTTGATCAGTCTAGGATGTTCTGTCGCCTCCGGCTGGCGAACTTGTTTGTACGCAAATAGTCCGACTGCACCTCGTAACTGTCAAGCAAAGCATCGCGGCAACCGATGCCGCATTTTTACGCGATTAAGACGCCGCTCGCTCCGGACATTCCCGCGCAAGCGGGAGTCCAACGCCTCGCCCCCGCTTTCGCGGGGACGAGCGGGGCCAATGGCGTGCCGGCCGCGACTAGCCGAGCGGCTTGTCGCGGAAGCGATCCATCAGCGGCTTGTCCTGGCCGCCGTCGATCTCGATCATGGTGCCGTTGACCATCTCCATCAGCGGCGACGCCAGCATGACGACCAGCGAAGCGACTTCGTCGACTTCGGCGATGCGGCCGACGGGGATCGAGGCCGGCGCGAGTTGATCAGCCTGCTCGCGGGAGATCTTCATATCGCGCGCCATGGCGTCGACGAGGCCGGCCCAACGCTCGGTGCGCACCGGGCCCGGGTTGACCGCGACGAAGGTGATCTTGTCCTTGCCGTACTGGCCGGCGAGCGACATCGTCAGGTTCTGGCCGGCGGCGTTGGCGGCACCGGGGCAGATTTCCCAATACGAGGGCTTCACGCCGTCGTTGCCGATGAGGTTGACGACGCGGCCGCCGCCCTGGGCGCGCATGATCGGCAGCACGTAACGCAGGCAGCGCACGTAGCCCATGAACTTGAGCTGCAGGCCCTTTTCCCAATCGTCTTCCGTGAGATGCTCGATCACGCCGCCGGCAGCCGAACCGGCATTGTTGACCATGATGTCGATGCGGCCGAGCGCCTTGTGCGCCGCCTCGATGAACGCCTTGGCGTCCTTGTCGCTGCGCAGGTCGGCCGTGATCGGAATGATCTTGCGGCCGGTCTCCTTGGCGAGTTCGGCGGCCGCCGCCTCCAGCGGCTCTTTGCGGCGCGCGCAGATCGCGACGTCGACGCCTTCCTTGGCGAGCAGACGCGCGATGCCCTTACCGATGCCTTCGCTGCCGCCGGTGACGACTGCAGTCTTACCCTTCAGCATAAGATCCATGACAACACTCTCCGTTTGAGCTGACTAATTCTGTTTGACCGGCGCGCGGTGCGACATCCAACGGCCGGCTTCGGACGCCGAGATAAGGTCGGCCAGCGCGGCATTGAACGCGGCTGGCTCCTCGCTGGTGATGGTGTGGCCAGAGCGCGGAATGACGAGAAGACCAGCGGTCGGGACCGTGCGCTTGAGGAAGATGCTGGGATCGAGGCACCAGTCGTCCTCGTCTCCGACGATGATCAGGAGTGGCGGCGCGAACGCCTTGAGCTGGGCTTCCATCTCCCACAACGACGGACGCTTGGCCTGCAATTCACGCATCGTGAGCGCGTGACCGACGGGCGAATGCTCCGCCAGCATCTTGGCGAATTCAGCGAAACCGCGCGGATCCTTGTATTTGTGCGTCTGCCGCGTCGCACCATCGGCATAACGCGCGGCGGCCGTGGGGAAATCGACGGTCTCGAACATCTTGGCCGTCTCGCGCGATGCGGCGCGGCCTTGTTCGACGAAATTCATATCCGGGCTCGAGCCGTAGCCGCAGCTTGCCGCGGTGACCGAGAGACAGCGTTGCGGGTGATGGATGCCGACATGCAGCGCCGTCGAGGCGCCCATGGAGTGACCGACGATGTGGGCCTTGTCGATGTTCAGCGCGTCCATCAACGCGATGACGTCGTCACGGGCGATGTCCTGCCCATACTTTGCGCCGTCAGTGGGCACGTCCGAAGGTGGATAACCGCGCTGCGAGAAAGTGACGCAGCGATGCGCCCGCGAGAAGTACCGCATCTGCGGCTCCCAAGTGCGCCAGTCGCCGGCGTACTCGTGAACGAAAACGATCGGCGTCCCCTGCCCGGCCTCTTCGTAATAGAGGCGTGTGCCGTCGCGCGCGCTGATATGCGGCATTCAGGTCCCCTGTTTTTCCGGCCAATAATTGTTTGCACACAAATGAACGGGAGTAAAGCCTGTCACATCCGACGCATCCGTAAATTCTCGCGCAACGTGCAAGGCCTCGGCTTACGGACTCAAACGGCGATTGCGCTTTGGTGCAAGAGCAGGCCCAATGCCGGAGAAGCTGCGGCGCCATCACGACCGCAGCTCACATAAAATTCGGGAGGGACTATCGATGTTGTCCGTAACACGGCGCGGCCTCGCCGCGCTCACTTCAGCCTTGGCGATCGCCGCCGCGATAGGCATCGCGGTGCCGGCCAAGGCCCAGCAAAAGCCAGTAATCAAAGTATCCAGCCTGACCTTGCCGGTGTTCAATCCGTTGGTCTGGAATGTCATGAAAGCGCGTGGCATCGACGCCAAGCATGGATTCGAACTCGACGCGCGGCCTTACCCATCCATCTCCGCTTTCTACGCCGCCTTCGCCACCGGCGAGACCGACGTGTTGATCGGTGGACCGACGATCTTCCAGAAGCTGGCGCAGGAAGGCGTGCCCGTGCGCATCATCGGCACCGGTTTTACCCTCGCCGATCTGGTGATCTTCGCCAAGGACCCGGCGATCAAGTCGCTCGCCGACCTCAAAGGCAAACAACTCGCCGCCGACATGGGCGGCTCGCAATTCCAGGTCGTCAAAATCTACGCCAATGCCAAGGGCATCGATCTCGGCAAGGACATCACGGTCGTCAACGCCAACTTCGCCGTGGCGCGCGCGCAGCTCGAGGCCGGCCGGGTCGACGCTGCGCTGGTGATCGAGCCGCTTGCCAGCATCATTCTCAAGCAAAATCCGGACTGGAAGGTGATCTTCAACGGCGCCGAAGGCTGGAAGGAAATCACCGGCGAAGCCGGCTGGGAGATCGTGCCGGCCATGCGCGCCGACGCCATCGCCAAGAATCCGAGAGCGCCGCAAATGCTGCTGGCCGCGCTGCAGGACGTGGCTGCGGTCTTCGAAAAGGAAACGGCGGCGGCCGACAAGATCGCCAATGAAACCTTGAAGCTGCCGCCGGGCATCCTCACGGCGGCGGTTGAGAGCAAACGCCTGCAGATGATCGTCAAACCGGCATGGGAGCCGGCGACGAAAAAGTCCATCACCGACATGATGGAACGCGCCGTGAAAGCCGGCTTCTACGAGAAGATGCCCGACCCGAGCATCATCTACGCGCCGTAAGCCGCCAATCCCCGCCTGCGTCTGCCTCACCGGGCGACGCAGGCGGCGGATGCCGCCACGCTCGCCTGCGGCGAGATGCAGCCATGCCCACCACTTTTAATTATTTGCACACAAACGAATGGCGTTTACACTTTTCGTGCCGGATCAACTGCTCGCCCTCTTTGCCGAGATCGAGCCGCTGCGTGCACCGCGGCCGCGTGGAGCGCTCTTTGCATGTCGTTGAAGAGCCAGCCTTACGCGTCCGCACTGAGGCACTGCACGAAAGGAATTAGCTCATGATCGCATTCACCCGGCGCTCCATCGGCGCCTTAGCCGCGGGCCTGGCCTTGGCCGCGACGTCGATCCTCGTCACGCCGGTCCACGCGCAGCAAAAGCCCGTCATCAAGGTGTCGAGCCTGACCTTGCCGGTGTTCGCGCCGCTGCTCTGGAACGTCATCAAGGCGCGCGGCCTCGACGCGAAACATGGCTTTGAGCTGGAGATACGGCCCTATCCGTCGATCTCGGCCTATTACGCCGCCTTCGCCACGGGCGAGACCGATGCGCTGGTCGGCGGCCCGACCGTATTCCAGAAGCTCGCGCAGGAAGGCGTGCCGGTGCGCATCATCGGCTCGGCGATCACCCTCGCCGACCTCGTCGTGTTCGCCAAAGACCCGGCGATCAAGTCGCTCGCCGACCTGAAGGGCAAGCAGATCGCCGCCGACATGGGCAGCGGCCAATTCCAGGTGGTCAAAATCTACGCCAACGCCAAGGGCATCGACCTCGGCAAGGATGTCGCCGTCGTCAACGCCAACTTCGCCGTGGCGCGCGCGCAGTTGGAGGCCGGCCGCGTCGATGCGGCCATGGTGATCGAGCCGCTCGCCAGCATCATCCTCAAGCAGAACCCGGACTCGAAGATCATCTTCAACGGCGCGGCAGGCTGGAAGGAAGTGACCGGCAGCGACGGCTGGGAGTTGGTGCCCGCGATGCGCGCCGACGCGATCCAGCGCGTGCCGAATGCCCCGAAGATGCTGCTCGCCGCGCTCGCCGATGCCGCCGAGGTGATCCACAAAGAAACGGCCGCCGCCGACCAGATTGCCGCGGAAACGTTGAAACTGCCGCCGGGCATCCTCACGGCCGCGGTCGACAGCAAGCGCCTGCAGGCCGAGGTCAAGCCGGCTTCAGACGCCGCGGTGCGCAAATCGCTGCTCGACATGATGGAGCGCGCGGTGAAGGCCGGCTTCCTTGAAAAGACGCCCGACCCGAGCATCATCTACACACCCTGACAACGGAACGCCGAGTTATGGCCCTCGAGGAGCATCGCGAGTCTGTCCCCGTCTTGAGTTTTCCGCGGCAGACTCTCGTTTCCCTGCTCATCTTCGCCATCGTCTGGGAGGCGATGTCGTATTTCGCCCCCAGTCTTGGCATTCCGCCCTTCGCCATCCCGAGTTGGCTGAAGATCGCCAAGAGCATCGCCACCATCACGCCCATTGACGTGGTGGTGACCTTGGCCCGCGTCGTCGGCGCGTTGATCGTCTCCTTCGTGCTGGGCCTCGCATTGGCGATGGCCATGTACCGGTCGGAGACGCTCGATAAATACGTTCATCCGATGGTCCGCATTCTGATGGCGGTGCCGGTCGTCTCCTGGATCCTGTTCGCGGTGCTGTGGTTCCCCGGCGTCGAATTCCGCATCGGCTTCGTGCTGGTCGTGGTGTGCGGCCCGGTGTTCCTGGTCGATACGCTCGACGCCATGCGCAACGTGCCGCGCGAATTGCGGCACATGATGCGCTCGTTCCGGCCGACGACCTTACAGTTCTTCCTGAAGCTGATGCTGCCAGCCATCGTGCCGACCATCTTCACGAGCTGGAAGGTGAACATCAGCCTCGCCATTCGCGTCGTCACCATCGCCGAACTGGTCGGCGCGGTGACCGGCATCGGCCATCAGCTGTCGGTGGCGCAGGAATTGTTCTCGGTCTCCGACGTGTTCGCCTGGACCATCGTCCTGGTCGCTCTTCTCTTCGTGCTCGAGGCGCTGGTCGCGCGCATCGAGCACCGACTGCTCAGGTGGCGGACATGAACACGACAATGAGCGGACCGCCGACCATCGAAGTGCGCGGCTTGCGCAAGGTGTTCCGGCAGGCCACCTCCGGCCAGCAGGTCATCGCCATCGACCGGCTCGATCTCACCATCCAGCCGAAGGAAGTCATCGCCATCGTCGGCCAGACCGGTTGCGGCAAGTCGACTTTTTTCGACATGATGATCGGGCTGGAGCCGCCGACGGAAGGCTACATCCACATCGGCGACAAGAGCCCTTACGGCGACTTCGACTTTTTCCGCGGCAAGATGGCGACGGTGTTTCAGCAGGACCGGCTGCTGCCGTGGCGCACCGCGCTCGACAACGCAAAGCTGCCGCTCGAACTGATGGGCAAACCCGAAGAGGAGCAGCGCGAACGCGCATTGACCTGGCTGAACAAGCTGGGCCTGTCCAACTTCGTCAACGCCTATCCGCATGAGCTGTCGGGCGGCATGCGTCAGCGCGTGGCGATCGCGCGCGCCTTCGCGGTGCAGCCGGAGATATTGCTTGCCGACGAAGCCTTCGGCCATCTCGATGAGGTGACAGCGGCCGAACTGCGCGACACATTCCTGAAGCTCGCGCGCGAAAGCGGCGCCACCGCCATCCTGATCACGCACCAGCTCGAGGAAGCCATCGCCGTCGGCGACCGCATCGCCGTATTCGGCAAGTCGGCGAAGCTGCTCGCCGATATTCATGTCGAGCAATGGCCGAAGGAGCGCTATGGCGAGTTACGCGAAGCGATCCAGGCAACGCTGCAGAGCCAATCCGCCGATCCGAGATTGAACGGAGGTTGACCCGCGAGCGCCGTCACCCTTCGAGGCCCGCGCTTACGCGCGGGCACCTCAGGATGACGGGACACATACCGCCACGTGGCGATATTACCGCGGCGGCAGGATGGCGCGCGCGGCGTCGCCGATGGCCTCGACCGAATCGCCGGCATCTTCGAAGCACAGGATGCGGCACGGGCAGCTCTCCAGGCCCTCGTAACGCCACGGGAACGCGCCGATCAGACAGCGCTTGTTGAGCATCAGCTCGATGTCGCCGCCGATGTTCTCCGCGTGCAGCAGGCCTTCCTGGAAGGCCCAGGTGTGGAACGGAAATACATTGTCGCGAACGGTGCGTCCCGAGCGCTTGTGCTTGAACTCGAACGTGCCGAAGAACTCGCCCGGCGTCTTGCCGTGCTTCTTGGTGAACTCCTCGGCGAGATCGGGCCGCATGAAGCGGATCGAGGTGTTCATGGCGTGGTCGCAGGAGCCAGTGTCCATGCCCCACCACTTGATCTTCTTCTTCATCATCCAGGCGAGCGTGTCGAGGTTCGGGCCGGGGTGGTAGCAGAAGTAGCGCACCAGATCCTGCTGCGGCTGACCTTCGTAATGTTTGTGCCAGCCGGTGTGCAGAATGAGGATGTCGCCCTCTCGGATGTCCGCGCCCGACGACTCGATGATCTCGGGCGTGATCACCGCCCAATCGTGCATATGCTTGGATATGTCGACGACGACGCCGCGGTTGACGAGGTAGTCCATCGGCAGATGCGCCATGTCGCCGGTCGGATTGTCGGTCGCGTGCATGGCGCCGTCGAAATGCGTGCCGACATGCAAAGCGGTGTCGATCCGCTGCGCCACGATCCGCACCGTCTGCAGATTCTGCGCGTAGTACATCTTGTTGCCCGCATACCCGACCCAGCCGGGCGTGTGGACGTTCATCACATGCGACAGATCGACGATCTTCATAGTGCTTTTCCCAGTTCTTCTCGCAGTGCCTCGTTCCGGCGGCGCGCAGTCCATCATAACAGGCCGCGCAACGCCAGATGCAAGCCAAGCGCGAGGAGGCTGAAAAAGAAGAACTTCCGGAAGGTCTCGGGCCGCACGCGTTGACGCACGAGTTGGCCGAGCACCATGCCGAGCGGCGCCGCGATCAGCGCGACCACGACCGGGGCGGCAAGCGACGTGTGCATTTCGCCGGCATAGAAGAGAGCGGCTGCCAGCGTGACGGTCGACACCGTGAAAGACAGACCGAGCGCCTGCACCAGACGGTCGCGATCCAGATTGAGCGCATGGAGATAAGGCACGCCGGGCAGCGCGAAGACGCCGGTCGCCACAGTCACGGTGCCGGTCGTCAGGCCGATGATGAAGCCAAGCCAGCCCTCGGACCGGCGCGGCACCGAGAAGTGCACGTTGAAGAGGCCGAGCAAGGCATAGACGACAAGCGCGACGCCCAGCCACATCGCCGCGCCGCGGCCGTCGGTATGCGCGAGCCAAACTGCGCCGAAGACCGTGCCGATGCAGATGCCGACGAGCATCGACCACATGCGTCGGATCAGTTCGAGCGCGCTGCCGCCGACAAGAGCCTGCCAGATATTCGTGACGAGCGAGGGCACGATCAAGATCGCCGCGGCCTGCGCGGGCGGCATCAGGAGGCCCAGGAGACCGACCGCAACCGTCGGCAGCCCCAGGCCGATTACGCCTTTGATTGTGCCTGCGAGAAAAAAAGCGGCCGCGACGGCGGCCAGCATCGACCACGATTCCACGAGTCTGTTCGTCCTCCTCGACGGGAGGCAGACCATGCGCGATGCCGCGGAGAGCCGCAATGCCGATGTCGACAAGCCTGGCTTCGCGTTCGGTGAACGTTTGAACGTCGCGACGATCAGACGGACGCGGGCCGTCGCGGCACCACCAGATTGGCGGTCATAATCTGAACCGGCTCGTTCTTATGGTTCAAGGTCGTGGTACGAAGCTTCGTCAGCCCCTGCTCCGGCTTCGACTTCGACGCGCGAACCTCCAACACTTCGCTGACGATGCGCAGCCGGTCGCCGGGCCTGACCGGCCGCGGCCAGCGCATCTCCTCGACGCCGGCGCCGATGATGCCGCCGGCCAAAGGCACGTCCGCCGCAATGAGGCTCATGGTGAGCGACGCGGTGTGCCAGCCGCTCGCCGCGAGGCCACCGAACAACGACTTTGCCGCCGCCGCTTCGTCGAGATGAAACGGCTGCGGATCGTATTGCCGCGCGTATGTCTTGATGGCTTCCGGCGTCAGCGCCGGCGTTTCGCTCTTGCCTTCGAAGGTTTGACCCGGCGCCAGGTCGTCGAGATAAAGGATCGTCATGACAAGTCCCATCAGGATGGCTGCGGCACGGCCGCAACGCGTTCGCGCTTGAACCAAGCGCCGAGCACGATAGCGGCCGCATTGATAACGCCAAAGATCGCGAGCGCGATACCAACAGCGGCGAATAGCCCAACGATGCCGAGGCCCATGCGGATCGCGAGGAAGCCGCCGCCAGCAGCGATGACGATACGCAAGATTGCCGCCGTCGCCGGCCAGCCGAGCCGGCCGGCGCCTTGCGAGGCGAAATAGAGGGCGAGGCCCGCGCCGAAGAAGCCGTAAAACGGCCCGACGATCTGCAGATATTGCGTGCCGACCGTCAGCATGGTCGCATCGGCGCCGAACAGAGCGAGCCATGCGTGCGGGAAGAGCGCGGCGGCGAGACCGATCGCTTCGGTGATGATCCCGGCGATAAGCGCGCCAGTCCACGCCGCCCGCAACGCGCGCTCGACTTGGCCGGCGCCGATCGCGGTGCCGACCATCGCGCCCACCGGCGCACCCAGGCCGAACACCAAAGGCACCAGCAGATATTCGAGCCGCGCGCCGGTGCCGTAGCCGGCGACGGCAGCCGGGCCCAGAAGACCGGCAAGCCCTGTCGTCACGCCGATGCTCACATTCGTCGACACGCTCACCACCGATGAAACGGCACCGACGCGCAAGATTTCGCGCAGAGGTGTCCATTGCAGACGCGCCGGCCGGAACGACGGCTTGAGCACACCGCGGCCCGACCAGATGTAGACGATAAAGACGGCGCTGCCGACGAAGTAATAAAGCAGCACAGCGGTGGCGCCGCCGGCGATGCCCAGCTTTGGAAAAGGACCGAGGCCGAAGATCAAAACCGGCGAAAGCGGGATGAGAACAATCGCGCCGATGGCGGTCACCCAGGCCGGCACCGCCATGTTGCCCGTGCCACGGATCACCGCGGCGAACGAATTGAACAGCCAGATCAGCACCGCTCCGGAGAAGATCAGATGCGAGTAGAGCGTCGCGGCGGCGAGCGAGCCGTCGCGACCGCCCATCGCGGCGTACAACGCCGGTCCGAACAGCAGGGTGACCGCCATGGTGGCGACCCCGAGGCCGACGGCCAGCGCTACCGCGTGCCATACGAGCACGTTCGCCGCATCCTTGTCGCCGCGGCCGAGCGCGCGCGCGATCGCCGACAGAATGCCACCGCCCATGGCGCCGGCAGAGATCATCTGGAACAGCATCAACACGGGAAACACCAGCGCGACTCCGGCGAGCGCATCGAGGCCGAGGCGCGCGAGGAAATAGGTCTCGATCAGGCCGATCGATGCCTGCATCACCATCACGACGACGTTGGGCGCCGCCAGGCGCAGGAGCGTCGGAACGATCGGGCCCTCGAGCAGGCGGCGGGTGCGGGGATCCATGGAACTCACTCGCTTGCAATAAGTGCATACGCACTTAACTTGACTAAGGTTGTTGCATCCGCCTGACAAGGTGCATATGCACATATTTAGGAATGCAAGCCATGCGGACGACGCCAATGGAACCCGACGAGAGCCCCTGTCATTGCCTGGCGCTGCGGCAGGCCGCCCGGCAGGCGACGCAGGTCTACGACCGCCATCTTGCGGCCGAGGGCCTCCGCTCGACCCAATATTCGATCCTGTCAAAACTCGGCCGGCTCGGACCGCAATCGGTGAATGCGCTCGCCGCCAGTATGGCGATGGACCGCACCACGCTCGGCCGTGCGCTCAAGCCATTGCAACGGGCCAGGCTGGTTGCGGTGACCACGGACGACGACGATGGACGCGCGCGGGTCATCCGCCTGACACCGGCCGGCGAGACGCGGCTCAAAGCAGCTTTCCGACATTGGAAAAATGCGCAGAAAGAGTTCGAGACCGCATACGGCGCGAGCGATGCCGCCAAATTGCGCGGTTCGCTCAGGCAGGTCGTGACCGCGCTGCGGTGACGCGGGTCGCATGACGGCGGCAACGGCGCGGTGTATAAGCTCCTCAACCACGCCCCAAGGGGCGTCAATAGCGAAGGTGCCGGATCAAGCCGGCCGGAGGAGTGACCCATGGACGAAAGAACCCGCGACCCGCTGCAGATCCGCGCTGAGGACATAAACCCGCGCTACAATTGGGGACGCGCTTTGCCCGCGCTCGGCACCATGGGCGTCGACTTCGAGGAGCGCGTCGATTACCGCCGCCTGCACCGCTACCGCCTCGGCCGCATCAAGCAGGCCCTGGAGGCATCCGAGTGCGGCGCGATGCTGGTCTTTGACGTCAACAACATCCGCTACATCACCTCCACCAAGATCGGCGAATGGGAGCGCGACAAGATTTCGCGCTGGGCGCTGCTGACGCGCAGCGGCGACCCGATCCTCTGGGACTTCGGCTCGGCCGCCGTGCATCACAAGCTCTATTCTCCGTGGCTCAAGCCGGAAAACTGCAAGGCCGGCGTGCTCGGCCTGCGCGGCACCATCGCGCCGTCCTTCGGCTTAATGGAGAAGCACGCCAAGGAAATCTTCTCGCTGCTCAAGGAAGCCGGGGTCGAGAAAATGCCGGTCGGCATCGACATCGTCGAACCGGCGATGATGTTCGAACTGCAGAAAGCCGGCCTCAAGATCGTCGACGGCCAGCAGATCATGCTGGAGGCGCGCGAGATCAAATCCGCGGACGAGATCGCGCTCTTGAATCGCGCGGCGGCGATGGTCGACGGCGCCTATGACTTGATCAACGAGAAGCTGCGGCCTGGCGTGCGCGAGAACGACATCGTCGCCATGGTCAACGAGTTCCTCTATCGCCACGGTTCGGATGACGTCGAAGCGGTCAACGCCATCTCGGGCGAACGCTGCAATCCGCATCCGCACAACTTCACCGACCGCATGATCCGGCCCGGCGACCAGGCCTTCTTCGACATCCTGCAGTCGTTCATGGGCTATCGCACCTGCTACTACCGCACCTTCAATGTCGGCCGCGCCACGCCGGCGCAGCACGATGCCTATAAGCAGGCGCGCGAATGGATCGACCTCGCGATCGAGCGCATCAAGCCGGGCGCAACGACCGCTCACATCTGCGAGGTGTTCCCGAAAGCTGGCGAATTCGGCTTCCCGGACGAGATCTCGGCCTTCGGTTTGCAGTTCGCGCATGGTCTCGGCCTCGCACTGCACGAGCGGCCGATCATCTCGCGCGTGATCTCGATGGATCACCCGACTGAGATCAAGGAAGGCATGGTGTTCGCGATCGAGACCTATTGCCCGGCGACCGACGGCGTCTCTGCCGCGCGTATCGAGGAAGAGGTCGTGGTCACCGACAAAGGCTGCCGCCTCATCTCTCTGTTCCCGGCGGAAGAACTGCCGATCGCCAACCGATACTGACGCGTTCGCGGGCCTGCTTCGCGCGGCTTCAGTACGGGAAGCCGCGCGGGGCAAGGCCTATCGAGCGATAGGGCCGCTCTATTCTTGCGGGAGGCTCAATTCGCCGCAGGGCTGTCCTGCGATGCCGACCTGGATAATGGCCGGAGTAAGGGTTATCTCTGGGAGGCCTGCCGGAGAACCCGTACATGAACGAGCTGCCCTTCACCCCCGCGAAATCCGCCGCTAAGCCCGCGGCCATCCGCCCGCCGAAAGGCGCCGGCGAAGCCATGTGGCGCGGCTTCCTCGGCAAGTGTCCCGCTTGCGGCGAAGGCAAGATGTTTCGCAAGTACCTGAAGGTGGCGGACAACTGCCCGAACTGCGGCGAGGAACTCTATCATCACCGCGCCGACGATTTTCCGGCCTATTTGGTGATCGTGATCGTCGGTCACATCCTGGTGCCGATCGTGCTCGCGGTGGAAACCGACCTGGCGCCGCCGATCTGGCTCAGCATGACGCTGTGGCCGGCTATCGCCCTCATCTCAACCCTCGCGCTATTACAGCCGACGAAGGGCGCCGTGGTCGCGATCCAGTGGTTCGCGGGCATGCACGGCTTCGAGACCTCGAAAGGCCGCCGCTTGCCCCGGCCCGCCATCGAGCCGGTGCCGTTGCACTAGACGGTATTTCGCGGCGTCGCTTTATCCGCTACTCGTCCCCCCCGAGGGTGGGGCACGGGGCGCACGACGATCCGACTTAAACGAGATCGGCGCTAAGCGGCCGCGCGTACGCGCGCCACGAAGTCTTGCGCCTCTTCCTGCAACGCAGCGGCCTGCCGAGTAAGGTCCGCCACCGCTTCCAGGATCTGTTGCGCGCCGTTGTGCGTGCGGCTCGCGAAATCGTTGACGCCGGCGATGGTCAAGGACACCTGGCGGCTGCGGGTGGCGGCGCCCTCGACGCTTTCCGCGATCTTCTGCGTGGCCTCGCTCTGCAGCCGCACCGAGCCGGTGATCGACCGCGCCACCGCCTCCACTTGTGCGATAACGCTCGACATCGATTGCGTGGCGCCGAGCACGCCGTCGATGATCTGACCCATGGAGCCGGTGCGATCCTGAATACTGGCGAGCGCGTGCGTGGTCCGCGCCGCGAGCGTCTTGACCTCCTGCGCCACCACCGCGAAGCCGCGGCCGGCCTCGCCCGCGCGCGCCGCTTCGATGGTCGCGTTCAGCGCGAGCAGATTGGTCTGCGCGGCGATGGCGTTGATCATCGCCGCGACCTTCTCGATGTCGGTAACCGCCGGCGTCAGTCCGTCCGCATGGGTCACAGCGACATCGGCGCGGCGCGTCGCTTCCTGCACCACGCCCGCGGCATTGCGCAATTGCACGTCGATATCGTGCATCGCCATCGACAATTCATCGATCGCCTGGGCGACGGTACTGGCGACCGTCGTCGACTCTTCGGCGACGACCGCAGCCGTGCGTACGTGCTGGCCTGACTTCTCCGCCACCTCGCTCATCGAGCGCGCCGAGTGATCGAGCGCGGCGGCGGACTGCACCAACGCTTCGGCAACGCTCAGAATCTTGCTCTCGAAGCTCCGCGCGAACTGTTCGAGCGCGGAGCGCTTCTCGGCGGCGGCGGCCTCGCGCGCGTTGTCGCGCGCCACCTTTGCCTCGAGGAGCGCGATACCGTTGTCGCGAAACACCAGCACCGCGCGCGCCATGGTACCGACCTCGTCGCTGCGCTTGAGGCCTTCGATCGGCGTCTCAAACCGGCCCTCGGCGATCTCGCGCATGGCGGCGGCGAGTTTTTGCAAGGGCCGCGCCACGGTGCGATGCGCCAGCGCCATGGCCAAGAGCACGGTGAGCAGCGTGCCGCCAATCAGCACGCCAAAGATGAGTTGATACGTCCAAGTCTTGCTCTGCGCGGCCTCGGCCGTCGCCGCGCGCGTCTCGCCGCCGAGAATATTGATCAGCCGATTCATGTTGGTCGCAGCGTCGACCAGCGCCGGGTCGAACTTGAACTCAAGCAACGTGCGCGCGCCTTCGCGGTCGCCGGCGGCCACGAGTTTATGAGCGTCATCGGCAATAGACCGCACAAGTTCGAGGCGGTCGAACATCCGGCGAACGTCTTCGGCGTGCTCGGGCAAATAGGCCGTCACGCTGTTGAGCCAGGCTTTAGCGGCGTCATACTGGCCGGTGCGCTCGTCGTCGGCTTCACGCACCGTGTCGACATCGCTCGTGCCGGCCATTTTGTAGGTCGCGAGACCGATCTGAGCGACAGCGATCTTGGCTTCGGTCAGAACAAGACGCGCCGGCTCGATATTCTGCGTCACCACCGCGTTGATACGGTCGATCTCATGCAGACTGCGAAGACAGAACCAATTGGCGAGTCCCGACAAGATGCCGAGCGCCGCAATAAGCAGCATGGCCTTCGCGGCCATTTTGAACCGAAAGCGCGGGAGCGAGGACATGCACGCCGTGGGGATGTGAATAGCTTGTGTGCACCGCACAACTAAGCTCAACTTCTTGGTATTTACTTAAGGGAGCCGTCACGCAGCGTTAAAAGTTCCGTCACAAATATCTATCGAATTAGAGCAAACCGATGGCACGCACGCCGTAGTTGCGCGTGGCCGGGCATCGGCTCAGCCCGGCCTCACTCACCTCCTTGCGCGACTCTCACGCGCGCTTGGCAATCACTTCCTGAAGGTGCGGAAAGCGCTCCGACAAAAGCGAGCCGTGATAGTAAGTCGGCTTGAAGGCGGGCTGCGCCCGGATGTTGTCGAACCACGTGACGATGCGCGGCAGATCCTGCCAGTCCGGCATGCCGAGATCATGCATGCGCACCAAAGCCGGCATGACCGCCACGTCGGCCAAGCTGATATTCTCGCCGAGCAGCCAGGGGCCGCCGCTCTTCTCGATTTCCGTGTCCATGCGCATGTAAGCGCGGCGCAGACGGCCGAGCGCGTTCTCCATCTCCGCCTGGGGAAAGCCGGTCTGGCCCATGCTCAGCAGAAACTCGCGGCGGATCGGCTTGGATTCCGCATGGGCGACGAAGTCGTCGCGGCTCATCTTCTGATAGCTGGGCAGGAATGCCAGATTGAAGGTCGGCACACGCACCGCGGCCGCCGGCATCTCGTCGATGAAATGCATGAGCGCGCGCATGCGGGCGCGGGCCACCGGGTCTTCCGGCGTAAAGCTTTGGTCAGGTGAAACCTCGTCGAGATACTCGGTGATCACCGTGGAGTCGATGACGATGGCGCCGTCATGATCGAGCGTAGGAACCACGCCGTTCGGGTTGATATTGAGGTAGTCGGGCTTGAGTTGATCGCCTTCCAGGAGATTGAGCTTCACCTCGTCGAAGGGCAGGCCTTTGGCATTGAGAACGAAGCGCACACGTTGACTGCATGTCGACTGCGGCGCGTTGTAAAGCGTGAAAGCCATGCGGCTTCCTCCCATTTTTCATTATTTAATGCGAAATACTGCGTGGTTCCGGCTTCGAAATCCAGGCCCAAATTTACAGCCAATTTACTTGAGATGCCGGCGTGCGGAGCGCTTCATTGCGTCGTGCGCAGCCGCCGTTGCGCCGTCTCCAAGGCATGAACGGCGGCGTGAATCCTCCACCTTTGCACACGGGCCCCGAAAGGGGCCCTTTTTTTGTCCACTGTCGGCCTGCGTTCGCGGTTATTCCCACCGCCTGAAGAAATTTCTCGTCCGCGCGAGCGGAATATTGGCCGGACCACCGGCATTTATCTGCAGGCAACCACATCGATGGAGGATCGGATGCGTAAGGTTATTCTTATTTCAACGGTAACAACATTTGCCCTCATGGGCGTCGCGCTCGCGCAGATGGCGCCGACCAAGACCGGTGACAGCGCCAAGGGCAAGGTGCTCACCGACGCACAGGGCATGACGCTCTACACGTTCGACAAGGATGCCGGCGGCAAGTCGGCCTGCAACGGCCCGTGCGCCACCAATTGGCCGCCACTGATGGCCTCCGCCGATGCGAAGCCCGCGGCGAGCTACACCGTCGTCACGCGCGATGACGGTGGCAAGCAGTGGGCCTATAAAGGCAAGCCGCTCTACACCTGGAAGAATGACAAGAAGCCTGGCGATATCACCGGCGACGGCTTCCTGAACGGCGCCTGGCACATCGCGCAGCCTTGAGACGAAGAAGCGCGGTGCGCGAGGCGTGTATACATTGAACGCATGTATCCACCTTCGCGCATCGTGTGCCTGACGGAAGAGACCGTCGAAACGCTTTATCTGCTCGGCGAGGACCATCGCATTGTCGGCGTTTCCGGCTATGCGGTGCGTCCGCCGCGTGTGCGGCAGGAAAAGCCGCGCGTCGCCGCTTTCATCTCGGCGGACGTGCCGAAGATCCTCGCGCTCGAGCCCGATCTCGTTCTCACCTTCTCCGACTTGCAGGCCGATATCGCGGCCGGACTGATCCGCGCCAATGTCGCTGTGCATGCGTTCAACCAGCGCGATCTCGCCGGCATCTTCGGCATGATCCGCACGATCGGCGCGTTGGCCGGCTGCGCCGCGAAAGCGGATGCGTTGGCGGCGCAATTGGCGGCGCGCGTCGAGGAGGCTCGAACATACGCCGCCGCACTGCCGCGCCGGCCCCGCGTCTATTTCGAGGAGTGGGACGAACCGATGATCTCCGGCATCGGCTGGGTGTCGGAACTCGCCGAGGCCGCTGGCGGCATTGACGTATTCTCCGCGCTGAGCCGGCACAAGAGCGCCAAGGACAGGATCGTCACGGCCGACGCCGTGATCGCAGCCAGACCCGACATCGTCATCGGGTCTTGGTGCGGCAAGAAATTCGTTCCGGCGAAGGTCGCCGCCCGCCCCGGCTTCGCGGCCGTACCGGCGGTCACCACCGGCTGGCTGCGGGAGATCAAATCGACCGTGATCCTGCAACCGGGACCGGCGGCGCTGACCGATGGGCTCGACGCGATGCGCGCGATCGTCGCCGAATGGGTTGAAAAGACGGGCCCCGAAGGCCAATAAGGCGGCGTCCGGCAGGTGAATCCCACGCTCGCCCGTGCTATCCTGGCGGTTCAGACATAAGGGACTTAACGCGATGCAGCCGAACACCGCCCGCCACGACCTGCGCCTTGATCTGGCGCTGATCGCCTTCCTGATCGCGCTCGACGTCGCCGCCCGGCTCCTGCCGCATGCCTGGGGCTTCACCCCGGTCGCCGCCTCGGGCCTGTTCGCGGCGCGCATGCTGCGGCTGCCGCTGCTGGCCGTCATTGTCCCGGTCGCCGCCATGGCGCTCACGGGCTGGGCCCTCGGCGCCGACGATTGGCGTGTTTCGCTGATCACCTACGCCGCGATCGCCGCGCCGGCCCTGCTCGGCATCGCCTCGCGCCGCTTCCAGGGTGCGCTGCCGATCGTCGCCACCATGCTGGCCGGCTCACTGGCGTTTTTTGCGCTGTCAAACGCCGCGGTCTGGGCCTTCAGCGGTATGTATCCGCTGACCATGGCCGGACTGACCGAGTGCTTTGTCGCCGCCCTGCCCTTCCTCGACAAGACCATCCTCGGCGACTTGATCTGGACCGGCGTGCTGTTCGGCGGCGCTTGGCTGGTGCAGCACACCCCGGCGCTAAAGCGGGCGCACTAACCGAACGTCTTCGCCAGTTTATCCCACACGACTCTGATACGCCCGCCCCACGTGGCGGGCGCATCCGTTTCGGCCAGTCGCAGGCCGACAGTGGTGACCTGACCGCCTTCCGTCTTGACGGCAAGCAGCGCGATAGGCCCGAGCGCCACGACATCATCCACTTTCGCGGTGCGGCCCAGTTGTTCGCCGAAATACGTCGCCAGCGTCACCTCGGTGTGATCGCCGGCGACCTGTAGACCGTAGATCTCCGCCAGAGCGCCGAGCGTCGCCGTGCCGGGCACGAAGAAGTCGCCCAGCAGGGCCGGATCAGGCTTGGCCGGAGCGGGCATGTCGACGAAGAAGTGGTCGAGCGCGGCGGCTTTTTCCGGGGGCGCCAGCAAGTACACGTAATCCCCTGCCTGAACGCTACCGGCTTCGATCGGTGTCAGGATCTCCTCGTTGCGTACGACCAGCGTCGGCCGCGCCCAGGTCGGGATCAGGCCGCGCCGCAGATAGGGGCTGTTAGGGGGCACCGCATAGCCGACGATCTCGCGCGCCAGCTGCCCCGGCAAATCCAGTTCGACCCGCTTGGCCACCACCTCCGCGCGCTTGAACGAGATATCGAGTTTGCGCGCGGCGAACGACACCGTCCAACCCTGAACCAACAGCGACAGCAGCACCACGACGAAGGCCACATCGAAGAACAGATAAGCGGCCGGCATGCTGACCAGCAGCGGAATGGAGGCCAGGAAGATCGCGACCGCGCCGCGCAGGCCGACCCAGGAGATGAATAGCTTCTCGCGCCATTGGAAGCGGAACGGGGCAAGGCAAAGAAACACCGCGATCGGCCGCGCGACCAGCATCAGCGCCAAGGCCACGACGATGGCGCCAATAAAGGAGTCGAGCAGCCGGTGCGGCCAAGCCAGCAGGCCGAGCAGCACGAACATCACGATCTGAGCGAGCCATGTGATGGCGTCGAGAAAGACGACGACCGAACTGTGCGCGCGTGTGCGCTGGTTTCCGACCACCAGGCCCGCGAGATACACCGCCAAGTAGCCGGAGGCGTGCAACGCATTGGCGAAGGCGAAAACGACCAGCGCCGACACCGCCACGAACGGCGCGTGCAGGCCCTGCGGCAGGTTGATTCGGTTCAGCACCCAGGTGATGACCTGGCCGCCGGCGAAACCGATGATACAGCCAAGCACCGCGTCGCGGATCAGGGTGATCGCGGCCGTCGACCAGCTTTGGCCGCCGACCATCAGCATCTCGACCAGAAGCAGCGCCAAGAAGATCGCGAACGGGTCGTTGGTGCCGGATTCGACTTCCAGCACGGCGCGCACGCGCGGCCGCAACCGCAAGCCTCGCGCATTGATGAGGAAGAACACGGCAGCGGCGTCGGTGGAAGCCACCACCGCCCCCATGAGAAGCGCTTGCAGCCAGCCGATGCCCAACACCAGCTTAGCGACCGGGGCGACGACCAAAGTGGTGATCAGCACGCCGGCCGTGGCCAGCATCACCGAGGGCGCCAGCACGTTCTTAAAGGTCGTGAATCGCGTACGAAGGCCGCCGTCGAACAGGATCAGCGCCAGCGCAATCGAGCCGACAGTGTAGGCCACGCCGACATCGTTGAAGGTCAGGCCGCCGGGGCCGCCTTCGCCAGCCAGCATGCCGAGCAGCAAGAACACCAGCAGCAACGGCGCGCCGAAACGCAATGCGATCAGGCTCGACAGAATGCCGACCAGAACGAGCAGGCTGCCAAGCAGAATGGCAATACTGACTGAATCCAAGGCGCCCATCAGGGCACTATCCCTTGTCTATAACGACGCGCGAAAGTCACCCGCCAACATGCTCAGGCGGGAGTAACAAAATCCTTGTCCGACGGCGCGGCGGGCGAAACATTATGCGCGATGAGCGCCAGCATGGCTTTGGCGATCTCGTATTCGCCCATCACAACATATGTCGCACCGTGCTTTTTAAGGTGCTCGACCTCTTCGTCCGAATGGGCGCGGGCGACGATCGGCAGCCCGGGATTGAGCGTGCGCGCCTGCTGGACGATCTGTCCGCCCTCGAAGGCGTCTGGCACCGCGACCAGAAGGAAGCGCGCAACCGGCAGATTACACGCGGCGAGCACTTCAGGATCGACGCCATTGCCCTGAATGACCTCGCGCCCGTCGGCGCGGGCCTTGGCGGCCAGCTCGCTGTCCTCTTCCACAATCAGCAGCGGTCCGCACGTCGCACCCGCGGAGGCCGTCAGCGAGCGGCCGACGCGGCCGAAGCCGACCAGCACGACATGGTCCGACAACGTCGTCTGCGGCACCGGTTCGCGCGTCGGTTCGGCAGGCTCGGGCGCCGGTGCCTCGGCTTCCGGCGCGGGCGCGGCGGCCGGCTTGGCCGGGTGACGCGCGAGCCAGCGGTCGAGGGCCACGAAGCAAAGCGGGTTGAGCAGGATCGACAGGATCGCGCCGGCAAGAATGAGATCGCGCCCGCGCTCCGGCAGCAATGCCAGGCTGACGCCGAGGCCGACGAGAATGAAGGAGAACTCGCCGATCTGCGCCAGGCTCGCCGAAATGGTCAGTGCCGTCGGTCGCGAATATTTGAACATGCGCACGATCACGTATGCGGCGACCGACTTGCCGATCATGATGATAAGCAGCGTGGCGAAGATCGGGAGCGGCTCACGCAGCAGGATCATCGGATCGAACAACATGCCGACCGAGACGAAGAACAGCACCGCGAAGGCGTCGCGCAACGGCAGCGTCTCGGAGGCGGCGCGCTGGCTGAGCTCGGACTCGGCCATCATCATGCCGGCGAAGAAGGCGCCCAGCGCGAACGACACGTCGAACAAGGTCGCCGCCGCGAAGGCACAGCCGAGCGCGATGGAGAGCACGGCAAGGCGAAACAGTTCACGCGAGCCGGTGTGTGCGACGTAATGTAGCACCCACGGGATGACGCGGCGGCCGATGACGACCATCAATGCGATGAAAGCGGCGACCTTGCCGATGGTCAGCGCCACCGGCGTCAGAATTGCCAACGGATCGATGCCCGAAGTGCCGCCTTTGAGCACTGGCGCCAAAGCGGGCAGCAGCACGAGTGCGAGCACGGTGGCAAGATCTTCCACCACGAGCCAGCCGACGGCGATGCGGCCGCGCTCGGTCTCGATCAGGCGGCGCTCCTGCAGCGCGCGCAGCAGCACGACCGTTGAGGCGACCGAGAGCGCGAGACCGAAGACGAGACCCGCGCCGATCGTCCAGCCCAGCGCGAGCGCCAGACCGCAGCCGAGCGCCGTGGCGACGGCAATTTGCGCCACCGCGCCAGGCACGGCGATGGCCCGGACCGACAGCAGATCTTTCATCGAAAAATGCAGGCCGACGCCGAACATCAGCAGGATAACGCCAATTTCGGCGAGTTCGTTGGCGATCTGAAGATCGCCAACGAAGCCCGGGGTTGCGGGACCGATTGCCACACCCGCCAGCAGGTAGCCGACCAGCGGCGAGATGCGCAGCCGCTGGGCGACCGCGCCCAACACAAAGGCCAGCACCAAGCCAATGACGACCGTCGATATCAGTGGCGTGTAGTGCGGCATACAGAGGTCCTCGTGCGGGGCTTGAACTCACAAATCCCGGTCAGGGGACCGAGAGTCAAGCGATCGTACGAGGCAACATTGCCTAGAAGTTGACCTTATCGCCGCCCTTGAGCTCGAGGATCTCACGCGCCTCGTCCGGCGAGGCGACGTCGAGGCCCAGGCCCTCAATGATCTTGCGCACTTTGGTCACCTGCTGGGCGTTGGACTCGGCGAGCTGGCCGGCGCCGAGCCACAGCGAATCCTCCAGGCCGACGCGCACATTGCCGCCCATGGCGGCCGCCATGGCGGCGACCTTCATCTGGTTGGCGCCGGCACCGAGGACCGACCAGTGATAATTGTCGCCCAGCAGCCGGTCGGCCGTGCGCTTCATCATGATCACATCTTCGGGATGACCGCCGATGCCGCCCAGGATGCCGAACACCGACTGCACGAAGACCGGCGCCTTGATCAGACCGCGATCGAGAAAGTGACGCAGCGTGTAGAGATGGCCGATGTCGTAGCACTCGACTTCGAAGCGGGTGCCGTTCTCGGCGCAGGTCGTGAGAATGTACTCGATGTCCGCCAAGGTGTTCTTGAACATGCCCTTGCGCGACCCTTCGAGATACGGCTCCTCCCAGTCGTACTTGAACTTGCCCTTGTAGCGCGGGATCATCGGGTAGAGGCCGAAGTTCATCGTGCCCATGTTGAGCGAGGCGACTTCCGGCTTGAAGGTCGCGGCCGGCCGCACGCGCTCTTCCACCATCATTGTCGGCGCGCCGCCGGTGGTGATGTTCACCACCACGTTCGAGCGCTGCTTGATCACCTTCAGGAAAGGCGCGAAGGCCTCCGGCGACTGGTCCGGCCGCCCGTCCTGCGGATTGCGCGCATGCAGATGCACGACGGCGGCGCCGGCTTCCGCGGCGCCGATGGCTGCATCGGCGATCTCCTGCGCGGTGATCGGCAGGTGCGGCGACATCGAGGGCGTATGGATGGAACCGGTGATGGCACAGGTGATGATGACTTTACGCGGCTTCGCCATGAACGTTGCGTCCCGTTGATAATAGTGTTTTGCATTGTGAATTGGACTTGGGCGCCGATCCTAGAGTATCAGGCCCACGAAAGTCACCTCCGGGAACGCATATGCGCCCGCCTTGTACCGAATTGCGGTCGCCGCCCCGTTCGCGGCTGGCAAACGGAATAGCCCTTTGACGGTTATGACCCCTGCGAAGCCGCGTTCGGACCTGATCGTCGGCGCGTTGTGCGGCGTGATCGCCGCCCTCGGCTGGGCAACGGGCTTCGTCGCCGCCAAGCACGGCATCGAGATTGGCTTCACCCCGGCCGATCTCGCCTTTCACCGTTATGTATGGAGCGGCATTCTGCTGGCGCCGCTCGCCTTCCGCGCCGGCATCATCAAGCTCGGCGGCATCGGCTGGGGACGCGGGCTCATCATCGCGGTGCTTGCCGGCCCCACGCAGGCCATGCTCGCTTACACCGGTTTCACGCTTGTGCCGCTCGGCCATGGCGCCGTCATCCAACCGGCCACCGCGGCGCTGTTCGGCCTCCTCGCCGCCGCCGTGGTGCTGTCGGAAAAGCTGACACTGCCGCGCATCATCGGCGCGGCCACCATCATCGTCGGCCTCATCGCGTTCGGGGCCGAGTCGCTCACCACCATCGGCACACACGGCGTCGGCGGCGACCTGTTGTTCGCGACAGCGGGACTGCTATGGGCGGCCTTCGGCACGGTGCTGCGCCAGTGGCGCATCGCCGGCACGCGGGCGACGACCGTCATCGGCACGCTGACCTTGCTCATCTTCACGCCGCTGTTCGCGATCTTCCATGGCTTCGACACCATGTTCCGCCTGGGGCTCCCGGAGAACCTGCTGCAGATCGTCGTGCAGGGCATCATTGCCGGCGCGCTGCCGATCTACCTGTTCGCGCATTCGGTCACGCTCCTGGGCGCGGGCCGGGCGTCCAGCTTTCCGGCGTTGGTGCCGGTGTTCTCGCTCATCGTCGGCTTCCTGGCGCTCGGCACCGTGCCGACATGGCCACAGCTCGCCGGTCTGGTGATCGTGGTGATCGGCTTCAGGCTGACATTGAAGTGAACTGCGGAGCTGTCATTCCCCGCGAAAGCGGGAAATCCAGTAATCACGAACGCCGGCATTAATTCGCGACCACTGCGGCGTACTGGATCGCCCGCTTTCGCGGGCGATGACGCTCATTATTCAGGCCCCGCATATTTGCCCGCGGTCTGCGGGAACATGTTCTTCACGATCTTCATCTTGGAGATGTCGACCGTCGCGTCCATGTGCAGGAAGATCACCGCATCGCGCAGGATCTTCTCAATGCCGAAGTCGAGCATGATGCCGTTGCCGCCATGCAGTTCGACCGCGTGCTGCACCACCTTCATGATCTCCTCCGACGCGAACAGCTTGGCCATGTTGCACAAGGTCTCGGCCTCCGGCGACTTGTCGTCGACCGCCTGCGCCGCCCGCGTCGTGAGCGCGCGCACCGCCTCGATGCGCGTCGCCATGTCAGCCAACCGCAGCGCCACCGCTTGATGCTTGATCAGAATACGGCCGCCCTGCACGTAGTTCTGTACGTATTCGGCGGTCGCTTCGAAGGCACGCACGCCGACACCCAGATTCTTCGCCGCCTGGATGATCTTGCCGGGACGGAAGTAGATGCCGGCGGAGCCGAGCGCATCGTTCTCGACGAGCAGGTGCTCGTCCGGGACGAACATGTCCTCGAATACCATCTCGCCGTTGTTCATGTAGCGGCAGCCGAGCGTCTCGTTGCAACGCGTGACCGTGAAGCCCTTGGTGTCGCGCGGCACCAGGAAGGACGACGTGCCTTGCAGCATACCGACCTTTGGATTGGTGTTGGCATAGACGACGTAGAGGCCTGCATCATAGCCATTGGAGATGAATTGCTTACGCCCGTTGATGATCCAGCCGCCCGTCGTCTTGACCGCCTTGGTCTGCATCGCCGCTTCCGGCACATTGTAGGGCAGCCATCGGTCGGATGCGCCGCGCGGCTCGGTCAGACAATGCGCCAGCAGGAATTGCGGATCGTCGACCAGGCGCTTGAACCATTTTTCCTGCAGGTGGCGCGGCGCGAACTGGCGCAGCAGCACCGACACCTTCCAGTTCTGCACCAGCTTGTCGGCAAGGCCTGAATCGCCGCGCGCGATTTCCTCGGCGATGAGCGCGAAGGTCGAGACCTCCGAAGCGCGATCGAGTTCGATGCCGCCGAACTGCTCCGGCACGCCGAGCGTGCGGACGCCGATCTTCTCGGCTTCGTCCAGAATGCGCGCCGGCAGCCGGCCCTCGGGCTTCATCGACCATTCGTGCTGCCAGTTCTCGCGGACGAATGGCAAGACGATGTCGTCGACGAATTGCCGACAGCTTTGCCGCATCAGCATTTGTTCTTCAGAGAGCATGGTCGTTTCCCCGGCGTATTGGCTTCATGAGCGTTCGAGCCTAACGCAAGTCCGCAGGGCCGGCGGCGGCGAAACCCAACTCTGTCCGAATCTCGAAATCGAATGTCCGGGCTGGCCGCGGCCTCAGGACGGGCGCGCGGGCGGCAGATCGCGAGAGCCGGCCCGAGCCGGCGGCCGCCGCAGCGCCTGGGGCGCCTGTCCGATGTTACGCCGCAGCATCACCGAGAAGGCGCTGGTTGAATAACCCAGCTGCGAGGCGACGACCTTGACCGGCGTGCCCTGAGCCAGCCGCGCCACGGCATGCGCGGTCTGCACCAGTTGCCGCCATTGGCGGAAGTTCATGCCCAGTTCGCGATGGAACAGACGCAACGCCGTCTTCGATGTCAGCCCCGCCGCACGCGCATAGTCGTTCAACGAGACATGCACCGATGGATCGTTGATGATCTGGCGGCACAGACTCATCAATCGCGGCTCCACCGGCATCGGGATCGGCGAGCCGCTGCGCGGTGCGGCGCGCAATTCCTCGACGATCAACGCCGATACGAGACGTTCGCGATGCGACCGCGGCGGGCCGGAATCGCTGCTTAACGTCGAGACGATAAGCTCGCGCAGCAGGGGGCTGATCTCGATCACCTCGCAGTCGAATGCCCAGCCCTCGATAGGTTGCAGGTAGAGCGAGGCCAGCACCACATCGGTCAGCATGCGCGTCGTGTGTCGACAGTTGGGCGGCAACCACACCGCGCGCTGCGGCGGGACGACCCACGTTCCTTTCTCGGTCTCCACCGCCATGACGCCATGTGACGCGTAGAGAAGTTGCGGCCATGCATGAACGTGGCCGGGCGTGACGTGACCGGGTCCGTAATGCCGCAAAACCGGCGACAACGAAGAGATATCGGACGTCTGCATGTCCTCTTGCTCCGCGATACAAACCGGGACGTCAGAAGCCGTATCGGCCTCACTCCCCGCAACTAGCGGGCGATGATCTTTCAGGATCACACGGCGAGCAAGCGTGGCGTTGGCGGCTTTCCGTCGGCGAAAGACACCGCCCAACGCTCGGCGGGACGGTACGCGGGCCGCCCCCGGAACCCGCGTTTTGCCGACTGGATTGCCATACGCCTTGTGATAAGCCTCTCGGCGTCGGCGGTGGATCGCCCGATTCGCGACCGACAGAGAGAGACAAGGCATGGACAACGTCCAGCAGATCAGCGGCACGGTCACCAATGTGCTGCATACGCTTGGCCAGGAATTCACCTCCGCCCGGCTGCTCCTGCAATTCGGTTTGATCATCGCCTCCGGCGTGCTTGGTACCGCCGCAGCGGTGTTGGTGAGACGGCGCGTCGACTGGCCCGCCCTCACGGCGCGCCTGCCCGGCTTCCTGCACAAGTTCGTCGAACTCGTGCTGGCCAATCTCGCCACTCTTTTTTTCGCGCTGATCGTCGACGTCATCCGCGCGGTCATGCTGGCGATCACCTGGCCGAGCGCATCTTATTTGGTCGGGGTCGCCGGCAAGCTCGCCACCGCCTGGGTGGTCATCGCGCTGGTGACCGGTCTTATCCGCAATCAGTTCGTCTATCGGCTGGTGGCGGTCTCGGCGTGGCTGATCGCGGCGCTGAGCATCCTCGACCTGCTCGATCCGGTCGTCGATGCGCTCGGGTCGGTCGGTGTCGTGTTCGGAACGCTGCGCGTAACGCCGCTCCTCATCATCAAGACCACCGTGCTCTTGATGTTCACCTTGTGGGTGACGAACGCTATCGGTGACTTCATCGACCGGCGCTTGAAGGCGACGACCGATCTCACGCCGTCGATCCAAGTGCTGATGAGCAAGGTCGTGCGCCTGCTCCTCGTCGGCTTCGCCATCGTGGCGGTCCTGTCCACCGTCGGCATCGACCTCTCGGCGCTCGCTTTCTTCACTGGCGCGGTCGGCGTCGGCGTCGGTCTCGGCTTGCAGAAGATCGTCTCGAATCTCGTCAGCGGCATCATCCTGCTCGCCGACAAGTCGATCAAGCCGGGCGACGTGATCTCGGTTGGCGAGCATTTCGGCCGCGTCGGCAATATGGGCGCGCGTTACACGTCCGTCGATACGCGCGATGGCCGCGAATATCTGATCCCGAACGAAGACTTCATCACCCAACGCGTCGCCAACTGGACCTATTCGAGCGACCTGGTGCGGCTGTTCGTGAAGTTCAACACGACTTACGACAGCGATCCGCACAAGGCGATCGCAGCGGCGGTCGAGACCGCTGTGTCCATCGATCGCGTGCTGAAGAAACCGGCGCCGCAGTGTTTGCTCTCGGCTTTCGGGTCTTCGTCGATCGAATACGAGCTCTGGTTCTGGATCAAGGATCCGGCCGCCGGTGTCGCCAATGTGAAGAGCGACGTCTTGCTGGCGCTGTGGGATTCGCTGTCGCACGCCGGCGTCAATATCCCGAAGCCGGGTCCGGCGCGGGTGATCTACGAACTGGCGCACGAGGACGAACCCGATGCGCCCAAGGATCAGGACGACGGATCGCCGCGCTCGCCGTTCCCGCGATGAGAGGCTTTAGGTACCCGTATCGGGCCGCTGCACCATGGGCTTGCCGCCCTTCTTCTTCCAGTCGCCCTGCTGCGCCAGCATCTGCCGCAGATAGGTGACATTCGCCTCGGCTTCGCTCGGTGGCAGTTCGGCGGCGGCGATCTTTTCGGCCTCGTCGAAACGGCCCTGCAGGCCGACAACGAGGGCGAGATTCTGCCGCACCTTCGGCGAGGCGGACGGCTGGGACACGGCGCGCCGCAAGGTGTCTTCCGCGCTCTTGAGGTCCTTCATCAGCACGTAGGACATCGCCAGATTGGACAGAACCGACGGCTCGTCCGGCATGATCTTGAGCGCGGCGGTGTAGTGCTTCTGGGCTTCGGCGTGCCGGCCCATCTGGTCGAGCACCGCGCCCTGCGCATTCAGGATGCGCCAGTCCGGATTGTCCGGGGTGTGCGCCTTGCCGAGCGCCTCGAGCGCCTGCGCGTATTGGCCCGCATCGGCGAGCGCGCGGCCGTAAGCGCCCGACAGCGCCATGCTGTTAGGGCTGCGCATCGAGGTCTGCTCGAGCACGGCCACGGCCTGGGCGCGCTGTCCGGTGGCCCGCAGCGCACGGGCGTAATTGATGGCCGACTCGACGTCGCCGGGGTTGCGCTTGTAGCGGTCACCCCAGACCTCGAGCGAGCGGCGCCATTCGGCCTCGCTGCGCGGCGCCACCGGCGCGCCGCTGCTACTGCCGATAGAGCCGGTAACATCGTCGCCGCCGCGCTTGGAGGTCATGCTGCAGCCGGCCGCGGTCAGCGCCAGCACACCGGCCAGGGCGGCCGAGGCAAGAAGGCGGGCGGAGCGGGAGGGACGCAGCGGACGGCAAAACGGCATGCTCCTGCAATAAAAGGTTAACCCTAACGGCTGGTTAATGCCGCCCTCACCGGCATGACGCTGCCCTGCATTTCCCGTATAAGCCCTTCAAACACGAGCGGTTCTCTGCCAAAGCCAGCCGTCCGACGCGGAGTCGATATGCAGCCCATTTTTGCCAAGGCCGGCGAGAAGCCGGCGGTTCCGATCCTGTTCGTCAACACCGCCGGCTTCGACGAAGCAACACGAAGCCTGGACGAGCGGGCACGCGCCTTCGTGCGGGCGGCCGGCTTCGAGGCGAAATCCGGCAAGCACCTGCTGGTGCCCGGGCCGGAAGGGCAGCTCGCGGCGGTCCTGTTCGGGATCGAGGCGGCGGATGCCGCCAATAAGGACTTGTTCCGCCCGGGTCTCCTCGCGACGCTACTGCCGGCGGGGCTTTATCAGTTCGGCAATGCGCCTCATGACGCGCGGCTGGCCGCGCTTGCCATCGCGCTCGGCGCCTACCAGTTCACGCGCTATCGCAAGGCCGACACGCGCAACGTGCGCTTGGTGGTGCCGGACGGCGTCGATGGCGAAGACCTCTCGCGCATTGTCGAGGGCGTGAGCCTCGCGCGCGACCTGATCAACACGCCGTCGAACGACCTGGGCCCGCAGGAGCTTGAAGACGCCGCGCGCACTTTGGCCGGCCGCCACGGCGCCAAGTTCGCGGTCACGAGCAGCGGCGACCTCGAGAAGAACTTCCCGCTCATTCACGCCGTCGGCATGGGTTCCCCGCGCGCGCCGCGGCTGATCGACTTCACCTGGGGCAAGGACAGCGATCCGAAGATCACGCTGGTCGGCAAGGGCGTGTGCTTCGACACCGGCGGCCTCGACATCAAGCCCGACAGCGCCATGCTCAACATGAAAAAGGACATGGGCGGTGCCGCGACGGCCCTCGCGCTCGCCCATATGATCATGGCGCGCGGCCTAAAGGTGCGGCTGCGCGTGCTCATCCCCGCGGTCGAGAACTCTGTCTCGGGCACGAGCTTCCGGCCGCGCGACGTCTTCCGCTCCCGCAAAGGCATCACGGTCGAGATCGGCAACACCGATGCCGAAGGCCGGCTGATCCTCGCCGATGCGCTGGCACTGGCCGATGAAGACAAGCCGGCGCTGATCGTCGATTTCGCGACGCTCACCGGCGCCGCGCGCGTCGCGCTCGGACCCGACGTGCCGCCCTTTTTCACCGACGACGATGTGCTGTCCGACGAACTGATGCGCGCGGGCGCGGCCGAGCACGACCCGGTCTGGCGGCTGCCGCTGTGGCGTCCTTACGACGCGATGCTCGATTCGAAAGTGGCCGACACCAACAATGTCGGCTCCGGCGGCCAGGGCGGCGCCATCACCGCCGCGCTGTTCCTGCGCAAGTTCGTCGAGGCCAAATCCTGGCTACATCTCGACATCTTCGCCTGGAATACGTCGGCCAAGCCTGGCCGTCCGGAAGGCGCCGAGTGCATGACCGCCCGCGCGCTCTATGCGCTGTTGGCAAAACGTTACGGCTGATATTTGCGTCATGGCCGGGCGTGTACCGGCCATCCACGTCTTACTCTCGTGACGAAGACGTGGATGCCCGTGACAAGCGCGGGCATGATCAATGGAGAGACAGAGTGCAGCTCGACCCGCGCATCCATCCCTTCCGGCCCGAACTCGCGGCCGCGCATCTTCGGGGACAGGTGCAGGCCAAGTCCTTCGTCGAAGGCGTGCGCTATGCTGTGATCGAACCGACCGCGGACGTGCGGCGCCAGCCGACGCATGACGCGCCGCTCGATACGCAGGCGTTGCTCGGCGATCACGTCATGGTCTACGAGATGACCGACGAAGGGTGGGCTTGGGGCCAGCTCGAGAGCGACGGTTATGTCGGCTGGCTGCCGGAACAGGCGCTCGGCACGCCGGGACCGGCGGCGACGCACAAGGTCGCAGTACCGCGCACGCTCTGCTTTCCGGGTCCGAACATCAAATTGCCACCGGTCAACGCGCTGCCGCTCGGCGCCGCGCTCACCATCGTGCGACAGGACGAGCGCTTCGCCGTCACCGGCAATGGCTGGCATCTGCCGACGGTGCATCTGGCGCCGATCAAGGCCAAGGAAAACGACTTCGTCGCGGTGGCCGAGATGTTCCTCGGCACGCCGTATCTGTGGGGCGGCAAGACCGCCCTCGGCCTCGATTGCTCGGGCCTCGTGCAGGTGGCGCTGCAGGCCGCGGGCCTGCCCTGCCCGCGCGACAGCGACATGCAGGAGCTCGCGCTCGGCACGCCAGCGACACTCACCGGCGTGCGGCGCGGCGACCTCGTGTTCTGGAAAGGCCACGTCGCCATCGTGCGCGATGCCGACACCTTGCTGCACGCCAACGCGCATCACATGATGGTGACGAGCGAGCCGCTCGAGCACGCGCTCACCCGCATCAAAGCCGCCGGATCCGACGTGACCGGCGTGCGACGCCTGTAATTCAAGCCCGATCGTTCGGAGAAGCCTATGACGACCCCTTGCATCATCACGGTAGCAATCACCGGCTCGGTGCCGACGAAGAAAGACAATCCGGCCGTACCGATCACCGTCGAGGAGCAGGTCGAGTCGACACAGGCTTCGTTCGAAGCAGGCGCGAGCCTCGCGCATTGCCATGTGCGCAACGATGACGGCACAACGACATCGGATCCGGAACGTTTCGGCCGTCTCGTCGAGGGGCTGAAGAAGCACTGTCCCGGCATGATCATCCAGCTCTCCACGGGCGGGCGCTCCGGCACCGGCCGCGAACGCGGCGGCATGCTGCCGCTTGCGCCCGACATGGCCTCGTTGTCCACCGGCTCATGCAATTTCCCGACGCGGGTTTACGAGAACTCGCCGGAGCTGGTCGACTGGCTCGCGTCGGAGATGATCAAATACAACGTCAAGCCGGAGATCGAGGCTTTCGATCTGTCGATGATCTTCCAGGCGGTAAAGATGCAGAACGAGGGCAAGATCAAGGGCCCGCTGCACGTGCAGTTCGTGATGGGCGTGAAGAACGCGATGCCCGTCGACAAAGCGACCTTCGACTTCTACGTCGCGACCTTGAAGCGCCTCGCGCCGGACGCGACCTGGACCGGCGCCGGCATCGGCAAAGGTCAGCTCGAACTCAACCGCTGGAGCCTGGAGGCCGGGGGCCACTGCCGCACCGGCCTCGAGGACAACATCCGCTGGGATGCCAGCGGCAAGCTCGCACCGTCCAATGCCGCGCTCGTCAAACGCGTGGCGGAGATGTGCGCCGAATATGGCCGGCGCCCGGCGACACCGGCCGAAGCGCGGCAACTCTTGAAGCTGGCGGCGTAGTCGAGGATTACGCCACAACCTCAGTCGTCATGCCCCGCGCAAGCGGGGCATCCGGTACACCGCAGCGACTATTGTGATTCCCGGGTCGCCCGCTTTCGCGAGGGCGAGCGGGCCAAAGCACCTCGGTGCCGATCAGCGTGATTTCGTAGCGCAAATCACCTGGCCGCACTTCTCGACAGAAGCGACAACCTGCGCCAGCGTCTTCGGCCCCGGATAGCCGACGATAGCGACGCCTTTGATGACGAAGCCGGGCGTCGCGGCGATCTTCAAGGCGTCGCCGAGGCGCACGTGCTTGAGCATCTTCTGCGTGAGGCCTTCGTCGTTCGCGACGGCCGCGACTTCGGTGCCTTCGAGGCCGACATCCTGCGCCGCCGCCAGCGCACGCTGGCCGTCGATCACACCACGGCCTTCGTAGACCTTGCGATGAAAGGCGTAAAACTTTTCCGGCGCCAGTTTGGCCACGGCGAATTCGACGCGTCCGCCGAGGATCGACGGGATGCCGAGCACCGGATAAGGCACCAGGACCAGCCGCACTTCCTTGTTGCTCGCGACCAGCGCATCGACATCGGCGGAAGCGCGACGGCAATAGGGGCAATTGAGGTCGTAGAACTCGGCGAGCGTTACCTTGCCGTTCGGATTGGCGACCACGACCGCGCCGGGCAACTTCTCGACCTGGCTTTCCAGATCGGGCGAGATGCGGTGATTGGCGATGATGGTGCCGTCATCGGCCTTGATCGGAAGCTCGCCCTCGTCGGCCTGGGCACCGAGCGGCGCGACGATCAACAAGGCGGCGAACAGCAGGCGCGAAAGAGAGGTCATGGCCAATGGATCGCAGTGGAGGACGGCCTCCACATGACCGGCATGTAATTATATAGCGAATCACGAATACGTGAGGCCGCTCAGGCGTTACCGAGCAGCAACGGCAACCGCGCGCGATTGAGCGCCAACCAATGCAATGTCAGGAGCAGCGGGCCGTTATACATCTTGTTCTCGCCGAGAGCCGCGATGGCGTCGTCGAACGACACACGCAGGACGTCGATGTGCTCGTCGTCGGTGGCAGTACGCAGCGGCGTCTGTCCTGCATCGATCGCGGCGAGGAAGACGACGACTTCTTCGTCCGTGATGCCCGGCGTCGTGAAGTAGCGGAACAGCTCGACCAGCCTGTTGGGGAAGACGCCGATTTCCTCGGTGCATTCGCGGCGGGCCGCGTCGATCGGCTGCTCACCCGCCTCAATGCCGCCCGCCACCACCTCGATCAGGTCGCCTTGGCCGTTTGCGAGATGCGCCGGCAGGCGGAACTGGCGAATGAGCACCACTTCCTCACGGGCGAGATCGACCGGCAGCACAGCGACGACCTTGCCGGCGCGCAAGACGTCGCGCTGCTGCTTTACGCGCTCGCCGCCGCGAGGCAGCGACAGCGTGTAGCGCAGATAGGTCCGATAGCCTTTCGCGAGCAGTTCCGGCGCCGACACCGCCACGTCCCCGGCGGGTCGGTCGACCAAATCGCGCTTGTCCGCCATGACCCGCCTATTGCGACACGACGCCCTCGGGCGCGGTCTCCATCTTGAAGGCGGCGGCGAACAAGGCGCGCGTGTAATCGCTCTTCGGATGCTTGAATAATTCGGCCGCCGCGCCCTCTTCCACCATCTTGCCATTGCGCAGAACCAGCACGCGGCTGGCCAACGCCGCGACCACGCGTAGGTCGTGCGAAATGAACAGATAGGTAAGATCGCGCTTTTTCTGCAGGTCGCGCAGGAGATCGACCATCTGCGCCTGGATCAGCATGTCGAGCGCGCTGGTCGGCTCGTCCAGCATGATGAAGGTCGGCTCGAGCACCAAGGCACGCGCGAGCGCGATACGCTGGCGCTGGCCGCCGGAGAACTCGTGCGGATAACGATGACGCGTCTCTGGATCGAGACCCACGTCGTTGAGCGCGGCAACGACGCGCCGCTCGCGCTCGTCGGCGCCGAGCTTGGGATGATGCACCCACAGCCCTTCCTCGATAATGTCGGAGACCGACATGCGCGGCGAAAGCGAGCCGTAAGGATCCTGAAACACGATCTGCATGTCGCGCCGGAACGGCCGCATTTCCTTGAACGTCAGGCCTTGCAGCGGCTTGCCCATGTAGACGATCGGACCGTTCGACGAGATCAGCCGCAGGATGGCGAGCCCGAGCGTCGTCTTCCCGGAGCCGGATTCGCCGACGACGCCCAGTGTCTCGCCTTTGCGCAGTTCGACCGAGATGCCGTCGACCGCCTTGATGTGGCCGACCACCTTGCGCAGGAAGCCGCGCTTGACCGGGAACCAGACCTTCAGATCGTCGGTCTTCACCACCACCGGCGCGTCGGGGCGCGGCGGCGCCGGATCGGGCTTCGGTTCGGCGGCGAGCAGCGCTTTCGTATAGGGGTGCTCCGGCGCGGTGAAGACGCGCTCGATCGGCCCCTGCTCGACGATCTTGCCGCGCTGCATGACGCAGACCCTATCGGCGATTTTGCGCACAATGCCGAGGTCGTGGGTGATGAACAGCATCGACATGCCGAGCCGCTGCTGCGTGTCCTTGAGAAGCTTGAGGATCTGCGCCTGCACGGTGACGTCGAGCGCCGTGGTCGGCTCGTCGGCGATCAGCAGCTCCGGCTCGTTCGCCAAGGCCATCGCGATCATCACGCGTTGGCGCTGGCCGCCAGAAAGCTGATGCGGATAGCTGCCAAGCCGGCCTTGCGGATCGGGAATACCGACTTGGGTGAGCAATTCCACGATGCGTTTGCGCGCCGCCTGCCCGCTCATGCCACGGTGCAACAGCAGCACCTCACCGATCTGCTTCTCGATGGTGTGCAGCGGATTGAGCGAGGTCATCGGCTCCTGGAAGATGATGCTGATGTCGTCGCCGCGAATCTTGCGGATCTCGTTCTCCGGCATAGCCAGGAGCTCTTGCCCCTGGAAATGAATTGTGCCCGAGGGATGATGGGCGGCCGGATACGGCAGCAGCTTCATCACCGACAACGCGGTGACCGATTTGCCGGACCCCGATTCGCCGACCAGTGCCATGGTCTCGCCTTTGGCGATGTCGAACGAAACGCGGTCGACCGCCAGCACTTCGCGCTTGCCGGCGCCGAAGGCGACGGAGAGGTCGCGGATGGAAAGAAGCGGGTCGGTCATCTAAAAGTCTTTCGCGGATCGAAGGCGTCGCGCACGGCCTCGCCGATGAAGATCAGCAGCGACAGCATGATGGCGATGGAGAAGAAGCCGGTGAGGCCGAGCCACGGCGCCTGCACATTCGCCTTGCCCTGGCTGAGCAACTCACCGAGCGAGGGCGATCCGGGCGGCAGGCCGAAGCCAAGGAAGTCGAGCGCCGTCAGCGTCATCACCGACGACGACAGGATGAACGGCAGGAACGTCATGGTCGCCACCATGGCGTTCGGCAGCAGATGGCGGAAGATGATCGTGCCGTTCGACACGCCGAGCGCGCGCGCCGCCTGGATGTACTCGAAATTGCGCCCGCGCAGGAATTCGGCGCGCACCAGGCCTACGAGCGACACCCAGGAGAACAGCAGCAGAATGCCGAGCAGGACGAAGAAGCCCGGCACCAACACCGAGGAAATGATCAGCAACAGATAGAGCGATGGAATCGCGGTCCATATCTCGATGAAGCGCTGGAACAGCAGGTCGGTCCAGCCGCCGAAATAACCCTGCACAGCGCCGGCCGCGACACCGATCACCGAGGAGACGATGGTGAGGCACAGGCCGAACAGCACCGAGATGCGGAAGCCATAGATCAGGCGCGCCAGCACGTCGCGGCCGCCATCGTCGGTGCCGAGCCAGTTGTATTCGAGGTTGCCGCATTTGGCGAAACCGTTCTTGGCGGCGAAGTCGCAGTCCTTCTGCGTCAGCATCCAGGTCGGCTTGGACGGGAACGGCGACGGCGGCTTCGACACCTGCGTGTTGTAGGCGAAGCGGATCGGCGGCCAGACGACTGTGCCGCCTTCCTTCTGAATGAGCCCCATCAGGTAGTCGTCGCGATAATCGGCCGCCGTGCCGAACAGGTTCGGATCCTGATCCTTGGCGAAGGCCGTGTCGGGATAGGTCATCACCGCCGGGAAGAAGGTCCTGCCATTGACGTGAATGAAGATCGGCTTGTCGTTGGCGATGAACTCCGCGAACAGCGAGACGATGAACAGCGCGAGGAAAATCCACAGCGACCAGTAGCCGCGCCGGTTGGCCTTGAAGTTGTCCCAGCGCCGCTTGTTCAGCGGCGAGATGCGGATCCAGCGCCGCTCGGGCGGCACGTCGAGACCAGAAACGCCGACCGCGGTCGTGTCCGGCGACTTGATGGCGGTGCGTGCGTCCACGGCTCACACCTCCCGCGTCTCGAAATCGATGCGCGGATCGATCCAGGTGTAGGTGAGATCGGACAGGAGATTCACCACCACCCCGACCAGCGAGAAAATGTACAGCGTCGCGAAGACTACCGGATAGTCGCGGTTGAGCACGCTCTCGAAGCCGAGCAGGCCGAGGCCGTCGAGCGAGAAAATGGTTTCGATCAGCAGCGAACCCGTGAAGAAGGCGTGCACGAAAGCGCCGGGGAAACCGGCGATCACGATCAGCATCGCATTGCGGAAGACGTGGCCGTAAAGCACCTGATTGCGGCTGCAGCCCTTGGCGCGCGCGGTCAGCACGTATTGCTTGCGGATTTCGTCGAGGAACGAGTTCTTGGTCAGCAAGGTCATCGTGGCGAAGGCCGACAGCGCCATCGAGACGATCGGCAACGTCAAGTGCCAGAAGTAATCGAGAATCTGCTTGTACCAGGGCAGCGACCAGAAGTTCTCCGACACCAGGCCGCGCAAGGGAAACCAGTCGAAGAACGAGCCGCCGGCGAACAGGATGATCAGGAGAATGGCGAAGAGGAAGCCCGGAATGGCGTAACCGATGATGATGACGGTCGACGTCCACATGTCGAACTGCGAGCCGTCGTCCACCGCCTTCTTGATACCGAGCGGAATGGAGATCAGATACGTCAGCAGCGTCATCCAGACGCCGAGCGACATCGAGACCGGCAGCTTCTCCTTGATGAGCTGAATGACGCTGACGTCCCTGAAATAGCTGTTTCCGAAGTCGAACCGGGCGTAGTTCCACAGCATGATGAAGAAGCGTTCGTAAGCCGGCTTGTCGAAGCCGAACTGCTTCTCCAGTTTCTTGATGAACTCCGGATCCAGCCCCTGCGCGCCGCGATATTTCGACGACACCGCGTCGAACTGCGCGCCGCCTTGCGCCGCGCCGCGCGCGCCGAAGTCGCCGCCGCCGCCCGAAATACGCGAGGTCGCGCCCGTATCAGAGCCCGTCAGCTTGGCGATCACCTGCTCGACCGGGCCGCCGGGCGCGAACTGCACCACGACGAACGACACCAGCATGATGCCGAACATCGTCGGTATGATGAACAGGAGGCGGCGGAGGATATAAGCGGTCATGCTGCTATTGGCTCTTCTGCTCGATCGCCTTGGCCTTCTGCGGCTCGGCCCACCAGGTGTCGGGAATGCCCCGGAAGTAGCGCGGCTGCCGGTCCGGGCGGCCGAATATGTCCCAATAAGCGATCCAGTGCGACGCCTTGGACCACTGCGGTACCCAGTAACGCCCCGCGCGGAAGACACGGTCGAGCACGCGGCAAGCCGAGGTCAGTTCGTTGCGGGTCTTGGCGTTGACCACATGTTCGATCATCGCATCGATCGCCGGATCGGCGATACCGGCAATATTCTGCGATCCTTTTATCGCCGCCGCCTGCGACGAAAAATAGGTGCGCAATGAATCGCCCGGCGTCGACGAAAAGCTGAACCGCTGCATGGTGATGTCGAAGTCGAAATCGTCGACCCGCTTGCGGTACTGCACCGGATCGACGACACGCAGCGTCGCATCGATGCCGATCGTCGCCAGGTTCTTGAAATAGGGAAAATGATGCGGCTGTAGTCCCGGCTCGTCGAGCAGGAACTCGATGACGATGGGCTCGCCGTTCGGCGTCACGCGCTTGCCGTTCTTGAGCTCGAACCCGGCCTCGATCAGCAATTGATTGGCCCGTCGCAGCCAGCGGCGGTCCTGCCCGGTGGCATCGGTCACCGGCGGCAGATAGGGCTCGCCGAACACCTCGTCCGGCACCTTGCCGCGAAACGGCTCGAGCAGCGCAAGCTCCGCCGCGTCCGGCTTTCCCTTCGCCATCATCGGCGAGTTCTGAAACACCGAATGGGTACGGTCATAGGCGCCGTACATGACGTTCTTGTTCGTCCATTCGAAATCGAAGGCATCGATCATCGCCTCGCGCAGGCGGCGATCCTTGAACTTCTCGCGCCGGGTGTTCATGAACCAGCCCTGCGCGCCCGAGGGAGTATCGTCCGGGATGGTATCGCGCTTGACGCGGCCGTCCCTCATCGCCGGAAAGTCGTAGCGCGTTGCCCAGATCCGCGACGTGAACTCCTCGCGGAAAAGATAGCTTTTGCCGGTGAAGCCTTCGAAGGCGACGTCACGATCGCGGTAGTACTCGTAGCGGATCGTATCGAAATTATTGGTGCCGCGCGCGACGGGCAGATCGGCACCCCACCAATCCTTTACACGATCGAATTCGATAAAGCGTCCAGGCTCGAAGCGCCCGACCTTGTAGGCGCCGCTCCCGAGCGGCGTATCGAGCGTCGATTGATCGAACGGCTGCTTGGCATAGTAAGCGCGCGAGAAGATCGGCAGGCCGGCGACGAACAGCGGCACATCGCGCGCGCGCTTCTCGGCAAAGCGCGCCACCACCGTGCGATCGTCCGCCGCTTCGGCGCCCACGAAATCGCGCAGCTGCTGCGAGATGATCGGGTGGCCCTTTTCCTTTAGCGTATTCATCGACCAAGCGACATCGTGCGCCGTCAGCGGCGTGCCGTCGTGGAATTTCGTTCCGTCGCGCAGCGTGAAACGATAGGTCAGGCCGTTATCGGCGATACTCACGCTGCGGGCGGCAAAGCCGTACATCGCGTCGGGCTCGTCGCCGGAGCGCGCCATCAGCGAGGCAAAGGTGTAGTCCATGCCCAAAGCGCCCTCGCCTTTCAGAATGAAAGCGTTGAGCGAATTGAAGGTCAGAAAGGAGCCGTTGTACGTGCGGCTCGTGACCCATTCGGAGAAGACTCCGCCCTTCGGCGCGTTCGGGTTCACATAGGCGAAATGCGGAAAATCGGCCGGATAATTGAGATCGCCGAAGGCCGACATGCCGTGACGGTCGTTGGCAAGCTCCTGCGCAAAGGCGGAGCGGGATGGCAGAACCATCGCTGCCGCCGCAGCGGCTGTCGATAATACCAAAACGTCCCGCCGGCTTGGGGCGCTCCCTCTCACCGTTGCGGAGAGAGGTGGATTGGAGGGGGACCGACGTCGCGTCATTGAAATTTCCTCGCCCCCTCACCCGACCGGCTGCGCCGGCCGACCTCTCCCCACAGGGGAAAGGTGAAGAAAGAAAGTCCCGGCGAAACTGCCATCACGACCGCTGCGGCACCTTGGCCGCCTTGTCCTTGTCCCACCACCAGATGGTGGGGAAGGCCGGCGATATGTATTTCGGCATATTATCGGGATGGCCGAAGCGGTCCCATCGCGCGGTGCGCGCGAACGGATAAGCCCAGTTCGGCACCACATAAGAGTTCCAGAGCAGCACTCGGTCCAGCGCGTGCGTCGCTGCCACCAATTCCTCGCGCGATTTGGCGAAGATCACCCGCTCGATCATTTTATCGACGGCCGGATTCTTGATGCCGATGTAATTACGCGAGCCGGGGCGGTCAGCCGCCTGCGATCCCCAAAACTCGCGCTGCTCGTTGCCCGGCGACAGCGACTCGCCCCATGAGGCGACGATGATGTCGTAGTCCCACTGGCGCAAGCGGTTCTCGTACTGCGAGGTGTCGACGGTGCGCACCTGAACGTCGATGCCGAGCCGCTGCAGCGCAGGCTTGTAGAACAGCGCGATGCGTTCGAACGCCGGCTGCACCAACAGGACCTCCACGGAAAAAGGCGCGCCGGTCTTGGCGTTGACGAGCTTGGTGTCCTTGATTTCGTAGCCGGCCTCGCGGAGGAGCGTGAGCGCCTGCCGCAGATTGTTACGCACGGCGGTCGGGTCGCCGTTCACCGGATTGGCATAGGGCTTGGTGAACAGATCGGGCGGCACATCGGCGCGAACCGTTTCGAGAATCTCTAGCTCCATGCCTTGCGGCACGCCGCTCGAGGCGAGTTCGGTGCCGAAGAAGTAGCTGTTGATCCGCTTGTACTGGCCATAGAACAGCTGGCGATTCATTTCCTCGAAATCGAAGGCATAATTGAATGCCTGACGCAGCCGGGCGTCCTTGAACTTGTCGCGGCGGATGTTGAAGGCAAACGCCTGCATCACGCCGGAACTGTTCTGCGGAAACTCCTCGCGCACCACCTTCTTTTCGCGAACGGCGGGGAAATCGTACGACGTCGCCCAATCCTTGGCGCTGGTCTCCGTGCGCCAGTCGATCTGATCGCCCTTGAAGGCTTCGAGCGCGACCGTGGAATCGCGAAAATACTCATAACGAATCCGCTCGAAATTGTTGGTGCCGATATTCACGTTGAGGTCCTTGCCCCAATAGTCGGCGACCTTTTCGTAGACGATCGAGCGGCCCGGCGTGAATTCCTTGATGCGGTAAGGTCCGGAGCTAAGCGGCGGTTCGAGCGTCGTCGCGGTGATGTCGCGCTTGTTGCCGGACTTGTCCGTGCCTTCCCACCAATGCTTTGGGAAGATCGTGAGCTGACCGACGATGTGCGGCAGCTCGCGGTTGCCCGGACCGTCGAAGGTGAAGGTCACTTCACGCTCGCCGGTCTTCTCGGCCTTGGTGACGTGGCGGTAATAGGCGGCGAGATCGGGCCGGTTCTCCTTCAGCACATTGAAGGAGAAAATGACGTCCTCGGCGGTGACCGGTTTGCCGTCATGCCATTTGGCTTTGTCGCTGACGCGATAAATCACCCAGGAATGGTCTTCGGCGTGGCGCACGCCGTCGGCCAACAAACCGTACTCCGTCGAGACCTCGTCGAAGGACGGGGTCATTAACGTCTCGGTGATCAGGCCCGTGCCCATGGCGAGGTTGCCCTTCACCAACGCCACGACCTCATTGAAATTGTCGAAGGTGCCGAACCCGGACAGGCGCACGACGCCGCCCTGGGGAGCGGCGGGGTTGACGTATTCGAAGTTCTTGAAGCCCGCCGGATATTTCACGTCGCCGAACAGCGAAAGGCCGTGCTTCCAGTCCGTGCCTTGCGCCGCGGCACGCTCCGACAGCACGCCGGTCCCAATGCCTCCCAACAGCGGACTCGCAAAAGCTGCGGCGGTGCCATGGAGGACGGATCGACGGCTGAATTTCATGCGGGACTGCTCCGGTTTCAGGGCGATAACGCAATCAGGGCCGATTATGTCCGTTTTTCGGTCCCGGGCCAGTGAGCGGTTCCCGAGGGCGCCACAAGGTAGCTCACATTCCCGTGGCCAAACGACGCAATCGGCCCACATCGGCTTACAAACGAAAACGGCCGGGCTTGGGGCCCGGCCGCATTAAAATTCGTCCACCTAGGGCCCTACTTCTTTTCGGCCGGAGCCCCACCCTCGGCGGTCGGCAGCGGCTTGGGGCTGTCCGACAGGGTGCGCAGATAGGCGATCACGTCGGCGCGCTGCTGGTCGCGCGACAGGCCGGCGAAGCTCATGTTCGTGCCCGGAATGTAGCCGCGCGGGCTGGTGAGGAATTTGTTGAGCTCGTCGTAGGTCCACTCGCCGCCCTTGGCCTTCATCGCGGCGGAGAAGTTGAAGCCGCCACGATCCTTGCCGCGCTCATCGCCGACGATGTTGTAGAGGTTCGGACCGACCCGGTTCGGGCCACCCTTCTCGAAGGTGTGGCAGGCGGCGCACTGCTTGGCCGTGGCCTGGCCGCGCTCGACCGACGCGGTGGCGAGCAGCTTCTCGATCGGCTCGGACGGTGCCGGCGCGGCGGCCGGGGCGCCACCCTCATGCTTTTCTTGGACGGCGATAGCGAAGCCCGGCTTGGCCGGCTTCTCAGGGGCGAACAGCGCGCCGGCGCCGATGCTCAGCGCAAGCAACACGAGACAGGTCCCGAGGACGGCACCGAGGATTTTGTTAAGCTCGAAGGAATTCATCGAAATACGGCTCCCGAAAGGGGCGCGAGACGTGCGGGATGCCGCCATAGTCGACGGCGCGGGACAGATACCGGTTTGCCTCCCCTCTGGCAACCCGTATAAGCGCCGCTGTGTACCGGCTTTTCGGCTATCCGCCGGTCATTCTGCGGTACCCATGCCCGACGCCATTATCCTCATCCCGGCGCGCCTCGCCTCGACCCGTTTGCCCGGCAAACCGCTCGCCGATATCCATGGCGCGCCGATGATCGTGCACGTGCTGCGCCGCGCCTGGGAGGCGGAAATCGGCCAGGCGGTGGTCGCGACCGATTCGGAAGCGGTAGCCACGGCGGTCGAGAAGGCCGGCGGCCGCGCCGTGATGACCCGGACCGACCACACCTCCGGGTCCGACCGCATCTTCGAGGCGCTGGAGGCGCTCGACCCCGAACACCGCATCCACGTGGTCGTGAACGTGCAGGGCGACCTGCCGACCATCGACCCCGAGGACATCCGCGCCGCGCTGATGCCGCTCGCCGATCCGGCCGTGGACATCGCCACGCTGGCCGCGCCGATCACCGATCCGGCCGAACTGACCAACCGCAACGTCGTGAAGGCACACGGCACGGTCGTAGCGCCCAACCGGCTGCACGCCACCACCTTCACGCGCGCCGACGCCACCGGCCCGGGGCCGCACTACCACCACATCGGGCTCTACGCCTACCGGCGCGCCGCCTTGGAGCGCTTCGTGTCGCTGCCGCCGTCACCCAACGAGCAACGCGAGAGCTTGGAGCAGTTGCGTGCGCTCGACGCCGGCATGCGCATCGACATCGCCATCGTGAACAGCGTGCCGCTCGGCGTCGACGCACCGGAGGATCTGGAGAAGGCGCGCGCGATGCTCGGTGCCAAGCAATGAGTTTTGCGGAGCCGGCGCGCGTGCTAGGCACCTGCCGGGCTGAGATTTAAAGGCTGGACATGGCAAAGAAGAAAATCGTTTTCCAAGGCGAGCTCGGGGCGAACTCCGATCTCGCCGCACGCAAGGCTTATCCGACCTACGAGCCGGTGCCGGCGCGCACCTTCGAGGATTGCTTTGCCGCGTTGTCCAAGGGCACTGTCGATCTCGGCATGATCCCGATCGAGAATTCGATCGCCGGCCGCGTCGCGGACATCCATCACCTTCTGCCCGACGCCGGCCTGCACATCATCGGCGAGTACTTCATGCCGGTGCATCACCAGCTCCTGGCGCCGAAGGGGGCCAACCTCGACACCATCAAGACCGTCGAGAGCCACGTGCATGCGCTCGGCCAATGCCGCAAGATCATCCGCAAGCTCAAGCTGCAAGCGGTCGTCGCCGCGGACACCGCGGGCTCCGCGCGCGAAGTCGCGGAAGCCGGCGACATCACCCGCGCCTCGATCGCCACCAGCCTCGCGGCGAAGATCTACGGCCTGAAGACGCTGGAGCGCGACATCGAAGACGAGTCGCACAACACAACGCGCTTCGTCGTGCTCTCGCGCAATCAGGCCTGGGCGAGCCCCGACACCAAGCGCACGGTGACCACTTTTGTTTTCCAGGTGCGCAACATCCCGGCCGCGCTCTACAAGGCGCTCGGCGGCTTCGCCACCAACGGCATCAACATGACCAAGCTCGAGAGCTATATGGTCGGCGGCAACTTCTCGGCGACGCAGTTCTATGCCGACGTCGAAGGCCATCCGAAGCAACCGGCGTTGGCGCGCGCTTTGGCCGAGCTCGAGTTCTTCTGCCGCAAGGATACCTTGCGCATCCTCGGCGTTTATCCGGCGCACGCGTTCCGCAAGACGCTCGACTGAACAACGGCGGCGCGACAAGCGCCGCCCTTCCCGCTTATGCTGCGCGCCTTCGGTTCCAAGAGGCCATTAAGAGGCCATCGAGAGGCCACCATGCTCGTCCTTCTTCTTTCCTTGCACATGCTCAGCGCCGTCGTCTGGGTCGGCGGAATGTTCGCCGCCTATATGTGCCTGCGTCCGGCCACCGGCGCGCTGGAGCCGCCGCAACGGCTGGCGCTGTGGCGGCGCTTCTTCGCCAAGTTTTTCCCCTGGGTGTGGGTCTCGCTCGTACTGCTGTTCGCCAGCGGCTATTGGATGCTGGTGACAAGCTTCGGCGGCTTTGCCCACGCGCCGCTGTACATCAACCTGATGCAGACCGTCGCGATCCTGATGGCGGTACTGTTCCTGTGGCTGTTCCACGGCCCGTGGCTGAAGTTCAAGCGTGCCGTCGACGCGCAGGACTGGCGCACGGCCGGACCGCAGCTCAACCGCATCCGCCAGATCATCATGGTCAACCTGCCGCTAGGGCTGATCGTGGCCGTGATCGGCGGCACGGGACGGTATTGGGGATAGACCCAAACGCGCGCCGCACGCACAGCGTCATGCCCGGGCTTGACCCGGGCATCCATGATGACGCCCCGCAAGCACGTCATTACTGGCTCGCTTGTGGAGTCTGAATCATGGATTGCCGGGTCAAGCCCGGCAATGACAGCGCGAACAAACGCCCGAGCTTTAAATCGTCTGATTGTATTCGCCGACTTCCGGATGCGTGCGCAGCACGCCGTCGATCGCCTTGAACATGTCGCGCATGCGCTGCTCCGACGCCGGGCTTTCGACCACGACCACCAGCTCCGGCTTGTTCGACGAGGCGCGCACCAGGCCCCAAGTGCCGTCCTCGACCGTGACGCGCACGCCATTGACGGTGACGAGCTCGCGGATCGGCTGACCGGCGACCTGATCGCCCTTCGCCTTCGCATCCTGGAAGTGCTTCACCACCGCATCGACAACGCCGTACTTCTTCTCGTCGTCGCAATGCGGCGACATGGTCGGCGAGCCCCAGGTCTTCGGCAGCGCCTTGCGCAGGTCCGCCATGGACTTGTCGGGGTTGCGGTCGAGCATGTCGCAGACCGCAAGACCGAAGATCATGCCGTCGTCATAGCCACGGCCGAACGGCTTGTTGAAGAAGAAGTGGCCTGACTTCTCGAAGCCCGCGACCGCGCCGAGTTCGTTGACGCGGCGCTTGATGTAGGAATGGCCGGTCTTCCAGTAATCGACCTTGACACCGTTCACCTTCAGCACCGGATCGGTGAGGAACAGGCCGGTCGACTTCACGTCGACGACGAAGGTCGAATTCTTGTGCAGCGCCGACATGTCGCGCGCCAGCATCACGCCGACCTTGTCGGCGAAGATCTCCTCGCCTTCGTTGTCGACCACGCCGCAGCGATCGCCGTCGCCGTCGAAGCCGAGCGCGACGTCCGCCTTGTGCATGAGCACGGCGTCACGCATCGCATGCAGCATCTGCATGTCTTCGGTGTTGGGATTGTAGCGCGGAAAGGTGTGATCGAGATTGCAATCGAGCGGCACCACTTCGCAACCAACCGCTTCGAGAATGCGCGGCGCGAACGCGCCCGCCGTGCCGTTGCCGCAGGCCGCCACGACCTTGAGCTTGCGCTTGATCTTCGGACGCTTGGTGAGATCGGCGATATAGCGTTCGGGGAAATTCTCGACGAACTCGTAGGAGCCGCCGCCGCTGAGATTGAACTGTGCGCCAAGCACGATTTCCTTCAGCCGCGTCATTTCCGTGGGGCCGAAGGTAAGCGGCCGGTTGGCGCCCATCTTCACGCCGGTCCAGCCATTGTCGTTGTGCGAGGCGGTCACCATCGCAACGCACGGCACGTCCAGTTCGAACTGCGCGAAATAGGCCATCGGCGTGATCGCAAGACCGATGTCGTAAACCTTGCAGCCGGCCGCCATCAGGCCGGAGATCAGCGCCATCTTCACCGACGCGGAGTAGCTGCGAAAATCGTGGCCCGTCACGATCTCCGCCTTGATGCCCATCTCGCGGATCATCGTGCCAAGACCCATCCCCAGCGCCTGCGCGCCCATGAGGTTGAGTTCTTTTTCAAGGAGCCAGCGTGCGTCGTATTCGCGAAAGCCGGTCGGTTTCACGAGCGGCGAGGATTCGTAGTCGTAAGTATTTGGCGTGAGCGCGGATTTCGGCGTCGGAAACATCAAGGTCCTCGAAATGGAAAAGTAAAGCGGGCGGGGAGTTCCATACCTCAACGCGGAACCGACGGCAAAGTGCCGTGCGACTTAGGTCGGAAGATGGCCGGGAAGCTATTGCTCCAGCACCATGCGTCCGCCAGCATATTCATAACGCTTGAGACGCGACAGGAATGAGACGCCGAGCAGGTTCGTATCGAGCGCCCTGTCGGGCAGCACCAGCGCTTGTACGTCGTAGACGGTGATACCGCCGACCTCGATCCGCTCGAGCTTCATCGGCGCGGCCTTGACCTTGCCGTTGGCAGTGGAGACGACGGCCACGTAGTCGACCGGCCGTGGACGGATGCCGATCCGCGCGGCATCGCTCTCACGCAGCGCCACGGTCGAAGCGCCGGTGTCGACCATGAAATCGACGAAGCGTCCATCGATCCGCGCCTCGACCTTGAAGTGACCCATACGGTCGGCGTTCAGCATCATGCTGCGGCCGGATGTTACCGGCTGACGCGGCTCGTTAACAGCCTGGCGCGTCGCGGCCTGCGCAGGTTCGCCGGCGGTAACCGCCTTGTCGGCGTAGCGGGCGACATAACCGCCGATGAGCAGCACGGCGACGGCGAGGATCAGTATCTGGCGCATGACAAGGCCCGTTGGTGGCGGCGGTGTCCTGCCATGGGCCCTGCCAACGCGGGCTTAACGCCAGCACCGGGCGCCCTGGCATGCTGACCAATCGCTTAAGCGGATGTCGACAATTTTAATGAACCCGCTCTGTCATGCCGGGCCGCCTCGCTTCGCTTGGCCCTCGGAATGACAGCGCTCGTTATTGCCCGCGCGGCTTGGCGCGGCGGGTGGGCGGCGCATTGGCTGGATCGGCTGGCCAGGGATGACGCGGATAGCGGCCACGCATCTCGACGCGGACATCGGCATAGCTGCCGTGCCAGAAGCCCGGCAGGTCGCGCGTGATCTGCACCGGCTTGTGCCCCGGCGAGAGGAGTTCGATCACCAGCGGCACACGGCCGTCGGCGATCGACGGATGCTTCGACAGCCCGAACAACTCCTGCACGCGGATCGAAATCGTCGGCCCCTGCTCCGCCTCGTAGTCGATCGGCACTGCCGTGCCGGTCGGCGCGGTGAAATGCGTCGGCGCTTCCTCGTCGAGACGGCGGCGCAAATTCCATGGCACCGGCCCCATCACCGCGTCGGACAATTCATCCGCGCCGATCTGGCTGCGCGACGTCTTATCGATCAAGATCGGCTCGAGCCAGTCGGCGGTGTTGAGCGCAAGACCCTCGTTGGAAAGGTCCGGCCATTCGTCTCCTTCCGCTTTGCGCAGGAAGCCAACGCGCTTGCGGAATTGCAGCGCCGCTTTGCTCCACGGCAATTTGTCGAGGCCCAGCGAGACGATGCCTTGCGCCAAAGTGCGCGCCGTGTCGGCGTCGGGCGACACTTGCTTGATCTGCTCGGCCAACACCAGCGCGCCCAGCCGGCGTGTGCGGCGGGCGCGCAGCGATGCCGAGCCATTGTCGAAAGTGACGGCGTCGCGATCTTCGATCTTGCCGCCGAAGCGTGCTTCGATCTCGGGCAGCGTGATCGGCGCCGCCAGGAGGATGCGGCTCTGCACCGCCGCGCCGGTGAGTTCGGCGACGGCCAGGAATGCCTCGCGCGCGAGCGATGACGCCGGATCGACGTTGCCGCCGCGGCCATTGGCCAGCAGGAAAGCGCCCGTGCCGCCGCCACGGCTTTTGGCGATGCGATCGGGATAGCCGAGGGCAAGGATCTCCCCTGCCGATATTTCGCCGGCACCGCGGCCGCCGGCCGTGTCGGCCCACCGCTTCACCATCGCGCGCGCGTCCTCGGCGCGCTTGGAGCGATCACGCCGGAATTGGTCGAGGCGGTGCTCGAGATTGACGTCATCGCCGCCGAGCCCGCGCTCGGTGACGATCGCGGCGACGGTCGCCGCCATGTCGCCGGCGCCTTCGGCCGCCGCGTCGACCACCATGCGCGCCAGCCGCGGCGGCAACGGCAATTGGCGCAGCTTGCGCCCTTCCTCGGTGATGCGGCCTTGCGCATCGATCGCGTTGAGTTCCGTGAGCAACGTCTTGGCTTCACTGAGCGCCGCCGACGGCGGCTGATCGAGGAAGGCGAGCGTGCTGGGATCCGTCGCGCCCCATTGCGCGAGATCGAGCACGAAGCTCGACAGGTCGGCGGACAGAATCACCGGCCGCGTATAGGCTTCGAGCGAACCGGTCTGCGGCTCGTCCCACAAACGGTAGCACACACCCGGCTCGGTGCGGCCGGCGCGGCCGCGGCGCTGGTCGGCGGCCGCGCGCGACACGCGCACCGTCTCGAGTCGCGTGATGCCGACATCGGGCTCGTAGCGCGGCACGCGCGACAGGCCGCTGTCGATCACCACGCGCACGCCTTCGATGGTCAGAGACGTTTCGGCGATCGAGGTTGCCAGCACCACCTTGCGGCGACCGGCCGGCGCCGGCGCGATGGCGCGGTCCTGATCGCGCATGTCGAGCGCGCCAAACAACGCGACGACGTCGACCGATGGATCGCGCACGCGTTCTTTCAGAAGCGTTTCGGCGCGGCGGATTTCGCCGGCGCCCGGCAGGAAGACGAGCAAAGAGCCGGGCTCAGCGCGCAGCGCACGTTCGACCGCGTCCGCCACCTGGTTCTCGATGCGCGCCCGCGGATCGCGGCCGAGATAACGCGTCTCGACCGGAAAGGCGCGACCCTCGCTCTCCACCACCGGCGCATTGCCGAGGAGCGAGGCGACACGCGCACCGTCGAGCGTCGCTGACATGACCAGCAGCCTGAGGTCCTCGCGCAGCCCCTGTTGCGCGTCGCGCGCCAAAGCGAGACCGAGATCGGCGTCGAGCGAACGCTCATGGAATTCGTCGAAGAGCACGGCGGCGATGCCGTCGAGGGAAGGGTCGTCCAGCACCAGCCGGGTGAAGATGCCTTCGGTGACCACTTCGATCCGCGTGCGTTTGGACACCTTCGAGCCGAAACGCACCCGCAGACCGACCGTGTCGCCGACCTGTTCACCGAGTGTCGCCGCCATGCGCGACGCCGCCGCCCGCGCCGCGAGCCGCCGCGGCTCCAACACCAGCACCTTCTTGTCCGTCGCCCATGCTTCGTCGATCAGCACCAGCGGCACGCGCGTCGTCTTGCCGGCGCCGGGCGGCGCCACCAGCACGGCGGCGTTGCTCGTACCGAGGGCGCTGACCAGCCCCGGCAGCGCGGCGTCGATGGGAAGGGGTGAAGAGAAGGTGCGCATCTGGCCTTGTCGTCCCCGCGAAGGCGGGGACCCATACTCCTCGGCTTAGCAGATTTGCTGCGGAGTATGGGTCCCGGGCCTCGCGCGCAAGAGCGCGCTCGCCCGGGACGACAGAAGCCCAGGCCTTCCTAATCTAAGCCTTCCTCGCCCGGCCGACGCCCTCATAGGCGAAGCCGTGGCGCGCCGCTTCTTCCGGACGGTAGACGTTGCGCAGGTCGACGAGAACCGGGCGCTCCATAACGGTCTTGAGGCGGACGAAATCGAGCGCGCGGAATTGCTCCCATTCGGTGACGATCACCAGCGCCGAGGCGTCCGCCGCGCAGTCATAGGCGTCCTTGCAGAAAGCGACGTTGGAGACATAGGCCTTCGCCTGCTCCATGCCCTCGGGATCGTAGGCCCGCACCTTGGCGCCCATGTCCTGCAACGCCGTGATGATCGGAATCGACGGCGCTTCGCGCATGTCGTCGGTGTTCGGCTTGAAGGTGAGACCGAGCACGGCCACCGTCTTGCCGCGCACCTCGCCGTTGAGCGCGACCGAGACCTTGCGGGCCATCGCCCGCTTGCGCGCGTCGTTGACCGACACCACCGCCTCGATGATGCGCAGCGGCGCCTCGTTGTCCTGGCCGGTCTTCAGTAGCGCCAGCGTATCCTTGGGAAAGCACGAGCCGCCATAGCCCGGACCGGCATGCAGGAATTTGGAGCCGATGCGGTTGTCGAGACCGATGCCGCGCGCGATCTCCTGCACGTCGGCGCCGACCTTCTCGGCGAGATCGGCGATCTCGTTGATGAAGGTGATCTTGGTCGCGAGGAAGGCGTTGGCGGCGTATTTGATCAACTCCGCCGTGCGCCGTTCGGTGAACAGGATCGGCGAGCGGTTGAGATAAAGCGGGCGGTACAGGTCGTTCGTCACCTCGCGCGCGCGCACATTGCCGGTGCCGACGACGATGCGATCGGGATGCTTGAAGTCCTGGATGGCGGCGCCTTCGCGCAGGAATTCCGGGTTCGAGACCACCGCGCAATCGGCGTCGGGCCGGGTTTCGGCAATGATGCGTTCGACTTCGTCGCCGGTGCCGACCGGCACTGTCGACTTGGTGATCACCACGGTGAAGCCTTCGAGCGCGGCCGCGATCTCGCGCGCGGCGTCGAACACGTAGGACAGGTCGGCGTGGCCGTCGCCGCGCCGGGACGGCGTGCCGACGGCGATGAACACCGCGTCGGCGGCGGCAACCGCCGGCTTGAGCTCCGTGGTGAACTTGAGCCGCCCGTCGCGCGCGTTGGTCGCGACCAAAGTATCAAGCCCGGGCTCGAAGATCGGGATTTCGCCGCGCTCGAGCGCCGCGATCTTGGCCTTGTCCTTATCGACACAGATAACTTCGTGGCCGAAGTCGGCGAAACAGGCCCCGGAAACGAGGCCGACATAGCCGGTGCCGATCATGGCGACGCGCATGGGGAAGTCCGTTGCTGGGATGGTTAATCATTCGGGACCGAAGACCCTTGGGGGTGCTTAGCAGAGCCGGCCCGGACAGGCGAGAGGTAGCGCGAAACCGTCAAGATTCCGCAGTCGCGTAAAGACGATTGAAACCGCTTCCGGGCACATTCGTTCCATGGCACTGCACACCGATCCCGCTGGAGCGGCCGGACCCGGCCGCGCGCGCGTCGACTGGGTCGACTACGCGAAGGGATTCTGCATCGTTTTCGTCGTGATGATGCATTCGACGCTCGGCGTCGAAGAAGCGGCCGGCAAAAGCGGCTGGATGCACGTATTGGTCGAATTCGCACGTCCGTTCCGCATGCCGGACTTCTTCATGATCTCCGGCCTGTTCCTGGCGCAGGTGATCGATCGCCCGTGGCGGCAATATCTCGATCGCAAGGTCGTGCATTTCGCCTATTTCTATGTCCTGTGGATGACGATCCAGTTCGCCTTCAAGGCGCCGGGAATGGCTGCCAGCATGGGCACGGCCGAAGTCGTCCGCCTCTATTTCCTGTCGTTCATCGATCCGTTCGGCACGCTCTGGTTCATCTATCTGCTGCCGATCTTCTTCGTCGTGGTGAAGCTGGCGCGCCGGGTGCCGGTGCCGCTGATCTGGGCGATCGGCGCGGCGCTCGAGATCGCGCATATCGAGACCGGCTGGATGGTGATCGACGAGTTCGCCAACCGCTTCGTCTTCTTCTACACTGGTTACATCTTCGCCTCGTCCATCTTCGCGCTGACGGCCCGTGTCCAGGCGCAGCCCGGCCTCGCCGCGCTGGGGCTTCTCGGCTGGGCGCTGGTCAACGGCGCGGCGGTCGCCGCCGGTGTCGCGGCCCTGCCCTTCATCTCGCTCGTGCTCGGCCTCATCGGCGCGGCCGCGGTCGTCTCCATCGCCGCGCTCATGGCCAAGAGCGACGTGTTCAAACCGCTGCGCTATTGCGGGCGCAATTCGATCGTCATCTATCTCGCCTTCTTCCTGCCGATGGCGATATCGCGCACGCTGCTGTTGCGCCTCGATCTGTTCGATGTCGGCACCATGTCGGTGTTGATCACCGCCTCGGGCGTGATCGGCTCGCTGCTCCTGTTCTGGGCGGTCCGCAATACACCGGCAAAATTCCTGTTCGAGCGGCCCCTGCGGTTCCACCTCGCCGAGCCCAAGGCGAAGCCGGCGCTACAAGCGGCGGAATGAGTTCACAGGCACCGCGCGCGCATTGATTCGGACGCCGTAACGGCCCACATTCGGGCCATGCCGACAGCCAAATCCAAGACCAAAGCCAAGACCGTCACGACGCCTGCGGAAACCGCGCCGGCGCCCGCCGATTCCGCAATCCGACCCGTGAAAAAAGGCGATCACGTCTTTCTCGTCGACGGTTCGGGCTACATCTTCCGCGCTTACCACGCCATCCGCTTCGAGCCGCGCACGCCCGAGGGCGTCCACGTCAATGCGGTCTACGGCTTCTGCGCGATGCTCTGGAAGCTGCTCAAGGAGATGAAGCCGGAGGAGAAGCCGACTCATCTCGCCGTCATCTTCGACAAGTCGGAAAAGACGTTCCGCACGGAGATGTACAAGGAATACAAGGCACACCGGCCGCCGCCGCCGGAAGACCTGGTCCCGCAATTTCCGCTGATCCGCGACGCCGTGCGCGCGTTCGAAATCCCGTGCATCGAGCTCGCCGGCTACGAGGCCGACGACTTGATCGCGACCTATGCCCGCATCGCCTGCGAAGCCGGGGCCACGGCGACGATCGTCTCGTCGGACAAGGATCTCATGCAGCTCGTGAACGACTGCGTGGTCATGTACGACACCATGAAGGACGTGAGAATCGGCGTCCCCCAGGTGATCGAGAAGTTCGGCGTCGGCCCCGACAAAGTGATCGAGGTTCAGTCGCTGATCGGCGACTCGACCGACAACGTCCCCGGCGTGCCGGGAATCGGCCCGAAGACCGCGGCCGAGTTGATCAACACCTATGGCAATCTCGAAACCGTCCTCGCGCGCGTCTCCGAGATCAAGCAGGAGAAGCGCCGCCAGAGCCTCATCGACAATGCCGAGGCCGCGCGCATCTCCAAGAAGCTCGTCACCCTCGATCAGAATGTGCCGCTCACCGTGCCGATCGAAGAGATCGGCGTACATGAGCCGGACTACAAGAACCTCATCGCCTTCCTGAAGTCGATGGGCTTCAAGACGCTCACGCAGCGCGTCGCCGAGAAGAGCGGCGTCGACGCCGCTCAGGTCGAAGCCGACAAGACGGCGGCGCCCGCACCGTCCGGCCGCAGCGGCGGTCAGGGTCAGTTGGCGCTCGATGCGCCGGCGCCGCGCACGACGAAGATCGGCGCGCCCGGCCCGTCGGAAACGCTGACGCCGATCTCGCTGGCGACGAAGCGCGTCGAGGTGCTGCGGAGCGCGCAGTTCGACGCCTCGAAGTATCAGGTCATCGATACGCTCGACACGCTGAACAAGTGGATCGCCCGCGCCTACGACACCGGCGTGCTGGCGCTCAAGACCGAGACCAATACGCTCGATCCGATGCAGGCGGCGCTGTGCGGCCTCGCCATTGCCGTTGCGCCGAACGAGGCGGCCTATCTGCCGCTCGGCCATCGCGAGGCCAGCGACAACGAAGCCTCCGGCCTGTTCGCGGCCAAGCTTTGCGACGGGCAGATTCCCGAGCGCGCGGCGCTGGACGCGTTGAAGGCGATCCTGGAAGATTCCGCCGTCAGCAAGATCGGCCACGATGTGAAGCGCGACTGGCTGGTGCTGGCCTGCCGCGGCATCAACATCGGCGTGCTCGACGACACCATGCTGATGTCCTACGTGCTCGACGCCGGCAAGGGCGCGCACGACATGGACGCGGTCGCGACCCGGTATTTCGGCCGTGCGCCATCGCGCTTCAACGACGTCAAGAACAAGGACAAGGCGTGGTTCACGCCGGAGGCAACGCCGATCGCGCGCGCCGCCGCCTACACCACCGAGGACGCCGACGCCTCGCTCCGTCTCTGGTACGCGCTCAAGCCGCGCATGGCTGCGGAGAAGGTCGTCAGCGTCTATGAGACCTTGGAGCGGCCGATGCCGCGTGTCCTGGCGCGCATGGAGCAGCGTGGCATCGCCATCGATCAAGCCGTGCTGGCGCGCCTGTCGAACGACTTCGGCAAGAAGCAGGTCGCGCTGGAGCAGGAGATCAACACCATCGCCGGCGCGCCGGTGAATGTCGGCTCACCCAAGCAGCTCGGCGACATCCTGTTCGGCAAGATGGGCCTGCCCGGCGGCAGCAAGACCAAGACCGGCCAGTGGTCGACCACCGCGCGCGAATTGGAGGAACTTGCCGAGCAAGGTCACGAGTTGCCGCGCAAGATCCTCGACTGGCGGCAGGTGTCCAAGCTCCGCTCCACCTACACCGACGCGCTGCCGACCTACGTTCATCCGGACACCAAGCGGGTCCATACGAGCTACGCGCTCGCCGCGACCTCGACCGGACGCCTCTCTTCATCCGAGCCGAACCTGCAGAACATTCCGATCCGCACCGAGGACGGCCGCAAGATCCGCAAGGCTTTCGTCGCGCCCCCGGGCAAGAAGCTGGTTTCGGCCGACTACTCGCAGATCGAATTGCGTCTACTGGCCGAGGTCGCCAATGTGCCGACCCTGCGCAAGGCCTTCCAGGACGGCATCGACATTCACGCGATGACGGCTTCGGAAATGTTCGGTGTGCCGATCAAGGACATGTCGCCGGACGTGCGCCGCCGGGCCAAGGCGATCAACTTCGGCATCATCTACGGCATCTCGGCTTTCGGCCTGGCCAATCAGCTCGGCATCGAACGCAACGAAGCGGGCGAGTACATCAAGAAGTACTTCGAGCGCTTCCCGGGCATTCGCGACTACATGGACGAGACGCGCGACTACTGCCGCGAGCACGGCTATGTGCTCACCTTGTTCGGGCGCAAGTGCCACTATCCCGACATCAAGGCGTCGAACCCGTCGATCCGCGCCTTCAACGAGCGTGCCGCGATCAACGCCCGTCTGCAGGGCTCGGCCGCCGATATCATCCGCCGCGCCATGATCCGCGTGGAAGGCGAACTCGCGGACGCCAAGTTGAACGCGATCATGCTGCTGCAGGTTCACGACGAACTGATCTTCGAGGTGCCCGAGCAGGAAGTGAAGGACACCATCGCCATCGTGAAGGATGTCATGGAGGGGGCGCCCCACCCGGCCGTCGCTCTCAACGTGCCTTTGCAGGTCGACGCCCGGGCGGCCGACAACTGGGACGAGGCGCATTAGGCGCAAAAAACCGCCGGGACCCGGTCCCGGCGGCTTCAGATCAGCTCATCAGCTCAGAGCGACGAGGTTCAGGCGCCCTTGAGGACCTTGTTGCAGGCGCTCCAATAGCCGCCGCCCTTCTGGATCCACTTCATGCCGCCGTTGGCGTTGTTCGCCTTGTTGGCATTGTATTGATCGACGCAGGTCTTTTCGCGAGCGACGCCGGCTTTCTCCTTCGCGTATTTAGGATCGACGGCCTTCGGGAAGACGGCGTTCGTCGCCGCGGGCTGCACTGCGGGGGCGGCCGCCGGCTTCGCCGCCGCGGCCGGAGCAGCAGGAGCGGCCGCAGCGGGAGCCGCAGGCGCAGCGGCCGCGGCGTTGTCCGCGCACTCCTTCTTGCGGAAGTCGTTCCACTTCAGGCCGTTGAGCGTGCCGTCCTTCTTGGCCGCTGCGTATTTGGCGCTGCATTCCTTCATCGTCAGCGCAGCGGCCGGCGTCGCCGGCAACAGCGCGAGACCCAGCAAAGCAGCAAGGGAAGCGATCGCTATCTGACTATGGGATTTGAACATCGTTTGCCTCCTTGGGACAGACCGTCAATCGGTCATCATCTGGCCGCGCCCCTCGCCAATCTGGCGACAACGTGCGACCGAAAGATGTCGCCGGACATTGGACGCCGGAGGACGGGATATCAAATAAAGTCGGCATAACCACACCGCCCCAGCCGCGTGGAAGGCGAGCTCGCGGACGCTAAGTTGAACGCGATCATGCTGCTGCAGGTTCACGACGAACTGATCTTCGAGGTGCCCGAGCAGGAAGTGAAGGACACCATCGCCATCGTGAAGGATGTCATGGAGGGGGCGCCCCACCCGGCCGTCGCTCTCAACGTGCCTTTGCAGGTCGACGCCCGGGCCGCCGACAATTAGGACGAGGCGCACTGAGCGCCGATCGGGCTCCGCCTCCGTTCATGGCCAGGAGAAGCCCGGCCATGACGGCGAAGACCTCCACGTTCGCGCGCTACGCCCGCCCCTGCCCCGCCACGCGGGCTTTGCGGTGCGCCACCATGCGCGACCGACGGGCCTTGGCGGCCTCACCCTCGTCGCTGTTGAACTCGCGCAGCAGTTTGAGAACGTACGGGCTCAGTTTCTTGTAAATGTCCTCGATCGAATCGATGCGGACCGCGCGGCTGAAAATGCCGTCCACATCGGCGTTGATCGATACGCCGATAACATCGACGAATTTCTCGGCCTCCATCAGCGCGACGACATCGCGAAAGTAATTCGTGGTGGCGTTGCTGAGCTCTTTGTTTCTCTTGCCGATATAAGTGCCGCTGATGTCCCCGTCGGTCACCACGAACAGCAGGCGATGCTTGGCGAGGTTTTTCTTCAGCCGCTCGTAAGTCCACATCATCGCTTCGCCGTCATAGCTCAGATAGTGCATGCGCGTATCGAGGACGCTGCACAGGCGCTGGATCGTCTGCAGATTGTGCGGCTCCTCGCGCGTCTTGAACAAAAGGTAGAGCATCGAGCGGTTGCGCCCCGTCACCCGGGGAATCGCCTCTCCGGTCGTCGTGTGGCCGATAATCTCGGTCGGGATGCCGCCGCGCGAGAGAAGCTCGCTGAAACGGTCGGCGATCATGAAGCTCAGGAGATAGCGCGCGCCCTCCTGCATCGAAACGGACAGGTTGAACAGAAAGATCGCTTCGGTCTGGCGCTCCTGCTGCGCCTGTTCGATCAGCTTGACCTCGAGCGGCTGACCGAAGGGATCGATGACGGCCTGTGTGAGGTGAAGCGGACGGCTTCCGCCTTCGCCCACGATCTGCCACAGCATCGACGACTTGGCGGGCCACGTTTCCCTGGCGTACTGGTCCCATGCCTTCTGGGCCCGGCTCAGTTCGCGCGCGTGCTGAAGATAGAGATCCTTGATCGACGCGGGCACGATGGGCCAGCTGGCGAACTGATCGGGCCGCGTCACGCGATCGGTGACGGCGTCGGCTACCGGCAGGTAATAATCGAGATTGGGCACTTCGCCATCGGCGTGGCGCTTCTTGCGCGGCGCGGCGCGCTTGCGCCCGCTTCCCCGCTGCTTGGACGACGCCGAGGGATCTTTCTTCGTGCCGGCGCCGGCGTTGTTGGACACCGCGCGAATTCTGTCCATCAGCGCGCGGTAGTCGAGAGCGGTTTCGTCCGGGTCATGCTGCAGCAGCCCGACGAAAGCCGCCGCCGCGTCGTTCAGCGCGCTCAACGGATGGAAGAACTTGGCAAACTGCCGCCGCTTGTTGAGGAGACCGCGCAGCATCCTGGAGAATTCGGAAGGTCTCTTACCGGCTAGCTGAAAGATCCGTTCTTCGGTGAGCAGCGGCTCCAGATCCTGCGTTCTGGCGGCCAGCGCCGGCACTGTCTCGCGGGCGGCGCGCAGGACAATGAGAAAGACGGCCAGGTCGTACTGCATGATCTCGAGGTTCGGCGTCTTGAGAAGATAGCCGTGCAGCGCCTCGAGGTTATTCTGGATGCCGGCATACGTCGCGTATTCGCTCGTGGCGAAGGCGACATAGCCCATGGCATCGAGCCCTGCGTCAAACATCTGCGCCTGCTCGGCATGCACGGGCCTGATCGCCGTCACGAACTCGGTATCGAGAAAGCGCAAGGCCAGAGCGCGCAGATCGTAAAAGCCCTTGAGCGCATGGTCGGCGCGGGGGTCCCAGGGGATCGTGGGCAGGGTTCCGACAGGCGTGTTTCTCTTTGGTCCGGTCAATCCGGCCAAGCTCTTCAACATGTCTTCCGGATTGACCGAGAGGTGCCGCTTCTTGGCTTGGCCGCGCATCGTCGTCCTTGAAGTTTCCGTTTCGTCACGCGCCCCGCACGCGGCAGGCCGTAGCGGCCTGTATCAGCTGGGCGTCGGCGCGCGGTCGACGTCGATCCGGGCGCTGGCGATGTCGGCAGTACCGGTAAAGCGCATGGCAGGATCCGGCGCGGTTGAGAGCCCCCGTCTCCTTTATCGCGCGGCCGCGCGACCTGCCACCCTCACCGCGTGTCTTTCAGGAATGCCTGAAATGTCGGATTGGCTTTCAGGGCCTCGCCGCCGGCCTGACGCAGCTCGTCGACCGTGTCGACCGGAAGCGTGAACGAGGTCGCCACGGCATTGAGGCGCCTGGCTCGTGCGGCATCGAACTGGTCGAACGACACGCGGCCGATCATGAACTTGATGTCGCGGCAGTTCCATGGACCGCCGCGGCCACGCAATTGTGCGACCTGCGCCGGCTTCAGGCTGCAACGCCAGCGCACCAGTTCCTCGCGCCAGTTCTTCATGCTCGCCTCGAAGGCGGCATAGCTCGAACGTGTATTGGCATCGATGGTGGCGTCGACCACGGCGGAGATGAGCTCCTTGCCGGTCGGGCCTTCCACGGTATGGGCCCAGTCGCCGGACGGGCCGCGGCCGGAGTCGACCACGAGCACAAGCAGTCGCCGCATGTTGACCGCTTCGCGCGGCTGCAGCGGGCCGTACGGCATGCCCGACAGCGCCAAGGCGATCGTGAGGCCGCTCAGGCCGTAATTATCGACGAGCCCGCCGTCGAGCAGCTTGACGTATTTGACGCCACCGGTACGGACGCGCACGAGCGACTGGGCATAGGAATGCACGAGCGGCGAGGCGGTCGGGTTGTTCGCCGCCTGCTCGATCTCCGGCGGCAATGGCGTCTGGCACTGGTCGGGAAATGCCTCGACCACGACCGGCGCGAAGGCGCCCGGCACCGCCGCCGACGCGGCAACGCCGGCGGCGATGGGATATCGGTTGAGATCGCTGCACAGCGCCAGGAACGACTGCGGCACGAACAGGAAGGGCGTGCGGCTGTAGATGTCGGTGGCGTTGATCAAGGTGATCGGCCGCCCGCGCGCGATCAGATCGCCGAAGGTCGCACCGTGATAGAGGTGGGCGTCGAGCCATTGCCGCAATGCTTCGTCGGTGTTGGCGCCGCCGCCGAGCGCGCGGCCGATATTGACCAGGCTGACGTCGGTGCGCAGCTGCGCCATGAGATCCTGTGTCAGGAACTGCTCACGGAAGTCGGCGAGCGCAGCGCGGCCCTTCAAACCGAAATAGGAGGCGCTGATCGCGCCGCCCGAGACGCCCGACACCATGCCGATATGATCGAGCATGTCGCGACCGCCGCCGGGCGACGGCGTGCGCACCATTTGCTCCAATACGCCGAACGAGAATGCCGCGGCGCGCGTGCCGCCACCGGAAAACGACAAGGCGATGACGTTGCCTTCGCTCAGCGCCTGGCGCGGTCCTGTCGGACGCTCGGCGGCCGCGGCAGCGCGGGTGAGAATACCGGAGAGCGGATTTGCCGACGGCTCGTTGAGCGGCAGATTGTGCACGGTACCGCAGCCCGCCAGGCCGAGCGCCATGGCAAGCGCCAGCAATGTCCTAGCCTGCAATGTCCTAGCCCGCATGCCTGACCCCGTCTGCCGGCCCTCCAGCGACGAGGAGCAAATATCCGGCAGCCAGTCCCATGCTATAAGCCGGCACGGCGCCGGTCACCAGTCAGGCGCTATACGACCAAAAATGTTCAGGCCGTTTACCGGCGTCGCGTCTTGCTCGTGTTCTTGCGCTTGCTTTTGCTGCGCTTGGCGGCCGAGGGCTTGCGCGCGGCTTTGGCCTTCGCGCCCGCCACCACGGCAATCGCCTCGATCTCGAACAGCGCACCCGGCCGCGCCAGTTGGGAGATGGCGACAGTGGTCGACGCCGGCGGTGTCTTGGTATTCAAGAAACCGTCACGCACCTCGCGGAAGACACCGATGTGCGTCATGTCGACGAGATAATTGTTGATCTTCACGACATCGGCAAAGCCGGCGCCGACGGCCTTCAGCGCCAGTTCGAGGTTCTCGAAGGCCTTCACGCATTGTGCCCGGAAATCGCCCGGCTCGCCGACCAGCTTGTTATCGAGGTCGAGGCCGAGCTGGCCCGCGAGATAGATCGTGCGCGCGGGCCCGGTCGTTTCCACGACGTAGCTGTAGCCCGGCGGCGGCGCGAGCGTCTTGGGATTGAGAAAGCGCGGCGCGGTCATCGGTCATGTCCTCCCTTGCGTCTGAGCGGCCGATCCTGACACCGCCGCGCGAGGACGCAAGGCGCGGCGCTATCGGCGCCAAAGCACGATCGTGCCGACCACACCGGAGACAAGCGACCCAAGCAGCACGCCGATCTTGAGCTGGCTGATATAGCCCGGATCGAGCCCCTCGAAGGCCAGCGACCCGATGAACAGGCTCATGGTGAAACCGATGCCGCACAACACGCAGACGCCGAGGATCTGCCGCTGCGTTGCTCCCGCAGGGGCCGTGGCGAGGCCGCTGCGGACCATCAGCCAGACGCTGCCATAGACGCCGATCGCCTTGCCGACGAACAGGCCGGCGGCGATGCCGAGCGGCACCGCGCTCAACAGATCGGACGGGGCAATACCGCGCAATGAAACGCCGGCATTGGCGAAGGCGAACATCGGCAGCACGGCGAAGGCGACCCAAGGATGCAACCCATGCTCAAGCGCGCCGGCGAGCGGCCGGTCTTTCTTGTCGCGCATCGGCATCGCCAGCGCCGTCGCCACACCGGCCAGCGTCGCATGCACGCCCGACTTCAAGACGCAGACCCAGATCACCAGACCGACCGCGATATAGATGTCGGCGCGGCGGACATTGGCTCGATTGAGCGCGATGAGCACGACCACGCCGGCGACGCCGAGCAGCAGCGCCGTCAGCGACAGGTTCTCGGTGTAGAACACGGCGATGATCACGATGGCGCCGAGGTCGTCGATGATCGCGACGGCGGTCAGGAACACCTTCAGCGACGCGGGCACGCGCGACCCGAGCAGCATGACGATGCCCAGGGCGAAGGCGATGTCCGTCGCCGAGGGTATAGCCCAGCCCCGCAGCGCTTCGGGATCGCCGGCATTGATGAACCAGTAGATCGCGGCGGGCACGACCATGCCGCCGAGCGCCGCGACCGCCGGCAACACGGCCTGGCTGCGCGTCGCCAGTTCACCCTCGACGAACTCGCGCTTGATCTCCAGGCCGACGAGGAAGAAGAACACCGCCATCCAGAGGTCGTTGACCCATAGCAGCAACGGCTTGGAGATGACGACCAGGCCGCCGACATCCAGGACGCCCCGGATCTGCGTGAAGGCGATGTAGAGGTCCCGCCAAGGCGAATTGCTGATCGCCAGCGCCGCCAGTGTCGCAACCGCCAGCACGATGCCGCCTGCCGCTTCGTGCGCGAAGAAGCTGGTGAACGCGCTCAACGGCGAGCGCGCCGCCTGATCTTCGGATCCGTCCTTGGCCATATCGTCTGTTCTCGTCTTGCCGTCAGTGCACTCTTAGCCCGATCCGCTCGGGAATGCGACCTATCGGAAAGCGCAGCCGCTGCGCCGCAGCGCGAATTGTCGCGGTTGATGCGCGCCTCCGTTCTTGTTAGCGAGACTTTACGATGACAACTTGACGCATGCGGGTGCGAACGCTGCTCTGCGGCGCAAGCCGAGACAAAACGGTGGGGGCGACACGATGATCCGACAGCGGCTTGCCAAGGCAGCGATACTGGCCGGCTTGGCGATGGTGCCCGAAACCGCGTTCGCCGCGGACATCGACGGAAGCAGCATGAGCTTCGTCTGGGCACTGCCGTTCGTGGGCATTCTATTGTCGATCGCCACCGGGCCGCTGTTGTTTCCGCACCTGTGGGAACACCATGTCGGCAAGTTCGCGGCCTTCTGGTCCGCCTGCGTGATCGTTCCGCTTCTCGTGGTCGCCGGCTTCGCGCCGGCGGCGCAGGCTTTGCTGCACACGCTGCTGCTCGAATACCTGCCGTTCATCCTCTTGCTGCTTGCGCTCTTCGTCGCGGCCGGCGGCATTTATCTTCAGGGCAACCTGCGCGGCACGCCGGCGGCGAACACGCTGCTGCTGGCCGTCGGCGCTTTGATGGCGAGCTTCGTCGGCACCACCGGCGCATCGATGATCATGATCCGGCCGCTGATCCGCGCCAATGACGACCGCGTCTACCGCGTTCACACCGTCGTCTTCTTCATCTTTCTGGTCTCGAACATCGGCGGCATATTGACGCCGCTCGGCGACCCGCCGCTGTTCGTCGGCTTCCTCAAAGGCGTCGACTTCTTCTGGACCGCCCAACATTTGTACGGCGAGATGCTGTTCGTGGCGATCATCGTGCTCGCGCTCTTCTTCGCGCTCGATATCTATCTGCACCGCAAGGAGAAGCACCAAAGCCATCCGTTCGATCCGACGCCCGACTCGCCGCTCAAGCTGCATGGCACCGTCAACCTGGCGCTGATCGGCGTCGTCATCGCCGCCATCCTCATGAGCGCCTATTGGAAGCCGGGCGTCGTCTTCCACGTATTCGGCATCGAGTTCGAACTTCAGAACCTCATTCGCGACGCGATTTTCGTCGGCGTTGTGTTCCTCTCGCTCACGCTGACGAGCAAATATTGCCGCGAGAGCAACGAATTCGGCTGGGGCCCGATCCGCGAAGTCGCGATCCTTTTCGTCTGCATCTTCATCTGCCTCGTCCCGGTCATCGCGATGCTGCACGCCGGATCGAACGGCGCCTTCGCGCCGCTGCTCACCATGATCAGCCATGCCGACGGCTCGCCGAACAACATCGCCTACTTCTGGCTGACCGGCGCGCTCTCGTCCTTCCTCGACAACGCGCCGACCTATCTGGTGTTCTTCGAACTGGCCGGCGGCGATCCGCATGTGCTGATGACGACGATGGCCAGCACGCTCGCGGCCATATCGGCTGGCGCCGTGTTCATGGGCGCCAATACCTACATCGGCAACGCGCCCAACTTCATGGTCTACGCCATCGCGCGGCAGATGGGCGTGCGCATGCCGTCGTTCTTCGGCTACATGGCGTGGTCCGGCTGCGTGCTGATCCCCACTTTCCTGCTCTGCGGCTGGCTGTTCTTCGTCTAGTCGCCTGGCCAAAAGGCCATGCTAACCCGACCTTTACCTTTTCGCGTTTAAGTAGAGCCGCTTCCGTGGGAGAGTGTGGCTTCGCCTTGCGTCGAGCGTCGCAACTTTCCGCCCATCCGGACGTTGATCCGGGCGGCTCGCAGTGGGGTGCGTGGCCGGGAGCGAAGCGGGGCTTGCGATGCGTGCGCGGTTGCGGAAAGCGTTGTTCGGCCTGTCGGCTGGCGTGCTCGCCACGACGATAACGGCATTCGCAGTCCCCGACACGGCTGCGGCCCAGGGCCTTTTCGAGACTCTCTTCGGCGGCCTGCGCCGCGCCATAGAGCGACCGGCGATGTCGCGTTCGAGCTACAGCGATCCCTACAACAGCTATGCGCGCGCGGCCGACTCGCCGCCAGCGCAGCGCGAGGCGAGCGGGCCATCGCGCGGCTTCTGCGTGCGCACCTGCGACGGACGTTATTTCCCGGTGCAGGCGGCCGGCAATGTCAGCGCGGCCGAGATGTGCCACGCCTTCTGTCCTGCCGCCGAAACCAAGATCTATTCGGGCAGCAACATCGATTACGCTACGGCGCGCGACGGCAGCCGCTACGCCGATCTCGACAACGCGTTCCTCTATCGCCAGAAGATGGTGCAGGGTTGCACCTGCAATGGCCGCGACGCTTACGGACTCGCGCATATCAAGGCCGCCGAAGATCCGACGCTGAAGCCCGGCGACGTTGTGGTGAATCGCACCGGCCTCGTGGCCTACACCGGCGGCAAGAACAAGTCCGCCGACTTCACGCCTGTGCAGTCCTATAGCGGCTTCTCCAAGAGCTATCGCGAGATGCTCTCCAGCCTGAAACTGATGCAGCCCAACCCCGGCGCGCCGCCGGATGTCGTGTCGTCGATCCCGTCGGCGAGCAATAGCCGCAGCGCGCAACTGGGACGGTGATCGTTCACCCCGCCGGCCGCATCGCGGCGCCGACGCGCTCGAGCTCTAGCGTATAACAGAACAGCGAAAATTGGATCGCGAGCATCGCGAGCAGGCGGCCGATGAACTGGAGGGGGTCGACGGCCTGATCCAGGTCCGGCAGATGCCGGTAGATGACGAGCGCGAACAGCGCCCCGCCGAAGATAAAGCTCAACCGGCCTGAAAATGCCACGAGATGGCTCAGCAGCATGCCGTGCCGTCCGATCACCATCGGCACGCGCGTCAGCCGGTACCAATAGGCGCCGTGAAAGGCCACCAGCGACAGGATGATGACCGTGGGCGACCCGGGTATGCCCGACAATTTCTGGCCGGGCGCCGCGAGGATGGTCCGGTAGATCGGCGTCGCCGACCACAGCAGCAGAAGCACCGAAACGGTCTGCACCGCCAGGAGCAGCCAGAACCGGGCGCGATTGTCGGCCGTGTCGGTATCGAAGGACGAAGAGATGCGGGTCATGCTCGACGGGAAAACAGCGGCAACACGGGACATTCCAGTGCGTGTCGGCAGATCGACTAGCACATGCGACATGCCGTCACGGACATTTTTTGCCCAAGAATTGCGGCCAGGAATGGCTTTTAACGCTTATCTGCGATCAACCTTGACCCTGCCCGGCCATCGGGCACATTCGCCCCTGAATCCTTGAAAAGCGGACCTCAATCGATGCGCAGGACGGCCCGGACGGCACTGAGACTCGTGAGCCTTTCCCTCGGTATGATGCTGTCGGCCCAGGCGCTGGCGGTCACCTGTCAGAGCGATGTGAGCTTCGATCGCTGGCTTGAGGACTTCAAGAAAGAAGCCCTGGCGAACGGCATCAAGCCCCAAGTGCTCGCCGCCGCCTCGCCCTACATGAAGTTCGAGCAGCGCATCGTCCACCGCGATCGCGCCCAGGGTGTCTTCAATCAGTCCTTCCTCAAATTCTCGGACCGTCTGATCCCCGCGTCGCGCCTGCAACGCGGCCAGGCGCAAATCAGTTCGCATGCGGCATTGTTCGCCAAAGTGGAGAAAGAGTTCGGCGTGCCGGCGCCGATCCTGACCGCATTCTGGGGGCTGGAGAGCGACTTCGGCACCAACACCGGCAACAGCAACGTCTTCGGCGCATTGGCCACGCTCGCCTATGACTGCCGCCGGCCGGACTACTTCCGGCCGCAGCTCATGGACGCGCTGCGCATCGTTCAGCGCGGCGATCTGACGGTCGACGAGATGATGGGCGGCGATTGGGCCGGCGAGCTCGGCGCCATGCAGTTCACCGCTTCCGACTATTACAAGAACGCGCTCGACTACGACGGCGACGGCAAGCGCAACCTGGTCAAGAGCACGCCGGACACCGTCGCCTCCGCCGCCAACTTCCTGAAGAACCTCGGCTGGAAGCGGGGCGAGCCGTGGCTGCAGGAAGTGCGTCTGACCAAGGACCTGCCTTGGGATCAGGCCGACCTGACGATCCAGCTGCCGGTCTCGCAGTGGAAGGCTTGGGGCGTGAAGCCGGCCTACGGCGCGCTGCCGGCCGATGCGATGAAGGCGTCGCTGCTGCTGCCGATGGGCCGCAAGGGCCCGGCCTTCCTCGCCTACGAGAACTTCCAGGTGCTGCAAGGCTGGAACAACTCGATGGTCTACGTGACCACGGTCGCCTACTTCGCGACGCGCCTTGCCGGTGCGCCGCCGGTCCATCGCGGCGATCCGGACATCGAGGTGATGCAGCCGAACGACGTTTCGGAACTGCAGCGCATCCTGCTGCGCATGGGCGAGGACATCGGCGAGCCGGACGGCAAAGTCGGCGCCAAGACCCGTGCCGCGATCAAACGCGCGCAGTTGAAGGTCGGTCTGCCCGCCGACTCCTATCCCACGACCGAACTGCTGCAAAAGCTGCGCGCGTCGGCCAGCCGTTAGTGCGGATGGACTTAAGTTGACGGGCTCCTCCTCCGTTCACTCCCGCGAACGGAGATAGGCTCGTTCCATCTAAACGAAACGTACGCTAGCCGTGCACTTCGCTGTCGAGGTGCCGCATCGCCTGCGCGCTGTAGCGCTGGCCGGCAACGGCGTCGTGCGGCACGGCCTGCTCGATGGCACCAAGCTCTTCCGCCGTCAGCACGGTCTCGAGGCCTTTGAGAGCCTCCGCGAGCTGCTCGCGGCGGCGCGCGCCGATGAGCGGCACGATGTCGTCGCCGCGTGAGCGCAGCCAGGCGAAGGCGAGCTGCGGAATGCTGATGCCGCGCTCGCGCGCGATAGCGCCCAGCGCTTCGATCAGCGACCGGTTGCGCAGGAAATTGCGCGGTGAGAAGCGCGGCATGCGCGCCCGCTCCTCGCCCATGATGACATCGTTGGTGAGCGTCGCGTGACTGATGAGACCGCGCGACAGCACGCCATAGGCGACCACCGGGATATCGAGTTCGCGCACCGCCGGCAGCACTTCGGCTTCGATGCCGCGGCTGAGCAGCGAGTATTCGATCTGCAACGCGGAGATCGGATAGATCTGCGAAACGCGGCGCAGCGTCCGGCCGGACACTTCCGACAGACCGATGTGGCGCACATAGCCGGCGGTCTTGAGATCGAAGATGGCGCCGAGCGTATCCTCGATCGGCACCGAGCGGTCGTAGCGCGCCGGTTGGTAGAGATCGACATAATCGGTGCGCAGCCGGCGCAGGCTGTAAGTGAGGAAGTTCTTCACTGCGGCCGGCCGCAGATCGTAGCCGACCGGCACGCCATCCGGCCCCCACAGCGCGCCGAACTTCACCGACAGGAAAGCCCGGTGCCGACGGCCCCCGCGCAGGGCTTCGCCGACCAGCATTTCATTGTGGCCCATGCCGTAGAAATCGCCGGTGTCGATCAACCGCAGACCGGCGTCGAGCGCGGCATGGATGGTGGCGATGCTTTCGGCATCGTTGGCGGGACCGTAGCCACCGGACATGCCCATGCAGCCCAGTCCAGCGGCAGGAAGTTTCTCGCCATTCTGGCCGAAGGCAACGGTGTGCATTGCGGAATCTCAAGGCGCTTGCCGACTCTGGACTGACAAAAAACCGACATTTGATCACAAGCATATGACTGCGCCGCCGGTCGCCCGCCCCTCGATCGTTGATTCAGCAAAGCAGCGATCCGACGCCGGTATCGGAGGGAGGCGGCTATGACCGCACGAATGCAATGGCCTGCACTGCTGGCGGCACTTGTCTTGGTGGCGGCCCTGCCCTTTGACGCCGCCGCGCAAGCGCCGGGCGTTCAACGAGCGAAAGGGCCGCCGAGGGGGGCGCCTGCCCACGCCGCGCCACGGCCGGCGGCACCGCCTGCCATGCGGCCGCCTGCGGTGCACGCGCCGCCGCCGGCCGTCCGGAGCGTCGCCCCCCGACCGGCCCCGGTCGTTCGCGCGCCACAGCCGCGCTTCCAGCGTCCGGCGATGATGGCGCGCTCCCCGCAGGCGCCACACATCAACCGCACCGTGCGCCGGCAGCAGCCGGCCCGGCAGATGGCGCGGCCAAGCGCGACCACGACGCGTCAGGTGCAACGGCAGGAGCGCGCCCGCAGGCAGCAGGAGAACCGCGCATTGCGCCGGCTGCCGGCCGCGCAGCGCGCCGTGCGACGCCAGGAGTTTCAACGCGCGCGTGAGCAACGCGCGCAACAGCGGCTCCGTCCGCAAGGAACGCCCATCCAAGGTCAGGCCGCCATTCGACCGAACGTCACATCAGCGCCACGCCGGAACGGCCAGCCGCGCATCGCGGCGCAGGCTGCGCGGCAGGGCCGCTTCGCCGCGCCGTTCATGGGCGGTGGCAATATCCGACCGGTGCGGGCGGCCTATGTGGCGCCACGCCGCGCTTGGCACCGCGGTCTGCGCGCAGCTTTCGTACCGTGGTACGGGCCGGTGTTCTGGCCTTACGCCTACTCCGACATCTTCGACTACACCTTCTGGCCGGACGGCTATGACCACGGCTATTGGGCTTATGCCTATGATGACTTCCTCGATGGCGTGTTCTGGGGCGAGGAAGGCCCGCCGGAGGAATATGCTTACGCGCCCGGCGTCGAACGCCCGGCACCAACGGCTCCGCGCTACGCTACTGTGCAGGAGCTCTGCAGGGATCCCGGCACCGGCATCACCGCCTGGCCGTTCGCCGATATCGAAAAGAAGGTCGGTCTGAACAACGACCAGATACACTTGCTCGCGGCGGTGAAGAAGGCGGGACAAGATGCCAGCGCGGCATTCAAAGCGTCGTGTCCTCCGAACGATGCATTCCCGCTGACGCCGGTTGGGCGGGTGGAGGCGATGACGTTGCGCTTGCAGGCGACGTTGCAGGCGGTGCAGACGGTGCGGCCGCCATTGGCGACCTTCTACGACGCCCTCAGCGACGAGCAGAAGGAGCGCTTCAACGAGCTCGGCCCCAAGGACGCGCGCAAGCCGGTCAATGACGAGGCCAAGCAGGCGCAGGACGCGCAAAGCTGCAAGCAGCCCAAGGAAGGCCTCTCCAACCTGCCGATCGAAAAAATCGAAGACGCCGTGAAGCCGACCGATGCGCAGATGGCCGGCCTCAACAGCCTGCAGGACGCGACGACCAGGGCTGTCGCCATCCTGCAGGCGGCATGTCCCGACGAAATCCCCCTGACGCCGCCGGGACGGTTGGAGATGATGGAGAAGCGTCTCACCGCGATGATCGATGCCGCCAACACCGTGAAGCCGGCGCTCGCCTCGTTCTACGGCTCGCTAACGAACGAGCAGAAGGCGCGCTTCAACCGCATCGGCCGCATCTTGGCGCAGAGCAAGTGAACGACGCGGCCTAGCACCGATAAAAAAGGCGGCCCGCAAAGGCCGCCTTTTCTTTACTCGCCGCCGCCATCGAACCGCTTTCGCGGGCGATGACAGCTCTTTCTCACTCCGCCGCGATACGCACTTCCGGCGCCGCCGCCTTGATGTCGGCGGTGACGTGGCTCTCGAACTTGGCGAAGTTCTTCTGGAACATCTCGACCAGCGCACGCGCGGTCTTGTCGAACTCCGACTTGTCCTTCCAGGTCTTGATCGGATTCAAGAGATGCGGCTCGACGCCCGGCACCGACGTCGGCACGGCGAAGCCGAAATACGGATCGGTGCGGAAATCGGCATTCTTGAGCGAGCCGTTGAGAGCGGCGGTGACCAACGTGCGCGTCGCCTTGATCGGCATACGGCGGCCTTCGCCGTACTTGCCGCCGGTCCAGCCCGAGTTCACCAGCCAGACGTCGACGTTGTGCTTGTTGATGTAGTCCTTCAGCAGGTCGGCATAGACCGACGGATGCCGCGGCAGAAACGGCGCGCCGAAGCAGGTCGAGAACTCCGGCTGCACGCCGACAAGGCCCTTCTCGGTGCCCGCGACCTTCGCGGTGTAGCCGGACAGGAAGTGGTACATCGCCTGCTCGGGCGTGAGCTTGGCGACCGGCGGCATGACGCCGTAAGCGTCCGCCGTCAGGAAGATGATGTTCTTCGGATGGCTGGCGCGACCGGTGCGCGACGCGTTCGGAATAAAGTCGAGCGGATAGGCCGATCGGGTGTTCTCGGTCTTCGAGCCGTCGTCATAGTCGGGCACGCGCGTCGTCGGATCGAACACGACGTTCTCGAGTACGCAGCCGAAGCGGTTGGTCGCATCCCAGATCATCGGCTCGGCTTCCTGGCTGAGCTTGATGGTCTTGGCGTAGCAGCCGCCTTCGAAGTTGAAGATGCCGTCCGGGCCCCAGCCGGTTTCATCGTCGCCGATGAGGATACGGTTCGGGTCGGCCGACAAGGTCGTCTTGCCGGTGCCGGAAAGGCCGAAGAACAACGCGCTCTCGCTGCCGTCCTTGCTGACGTTGGCGGAGCAGTGCATCGGCACAACGTTCTTGGCCGGCAGATAGAAGTTGAGCGTGGTGAACACCGACTTCTTCATTTCGCCCGCGTAGGACGAGCCGCAGATCAAAACGATCTTGCGGGTGAAGTCGATCGCCACCATCGTGTCGGAGCCTTCGCGGCCGCCATGGCGCTTCGCGTCCGGCTTGAACGACGGCAGATCGATAATGGTCATCTCGGGCACGAAGCCGCCGAGTTCCTTGAGCTCCGGGCGGATGAGGAGCTGACGGATGAACAGCGAGTGCCAAGCGTATTCGGTGAAGACGCGGACCTTGATGCGGTGCGTATGATCGGCGCCGCCATAGAGATCCTGCGCGAACAGCGTCTTGCCTTCGACATGCTTGATGAAGTCGGCGAGCATAGTGTCGAAGTTCTCCTTCGACATCTTGCGGTTGCCGTCCCACCATAGAACGTCGCGCGTGAGATCGTCTTCGACCGTGTGCTTATCCTTCGGCGAGCGGCCCGTGTGATGGCCGGTCTCGGCGCACAGCGCGCCGCCGGCGACAATCGACGCCTCGCCGTTGCGGATGGCGTGCTCGTACAGCGGCGCCTCGGTCAGATTCCAGTTCACACCGGCCAGTTTTTTGAAGCCGAATTTATCGGCACCGTACGCCGCGTTCCGTACACCAGTCTCTTGCACGCTATCCTCCCAAACTCAGCCGGGCCGCAAGGCGGCATACCCCTCACCGACTGCTCACGCTAGAATCCGGCTATAGATAAGAAAAAAGCATAGCCGTCTGTTCCGAAGGGCGCGACCATAGTCACGAAAGCCCTGGAAGCCAAGGCAAAAGCCATGCATCCGCGCTAGCGAGCTTTGCGCTGCATCAATGGATCGGCGGTGCGGGCGGTACGGAAGGCTGCGTTTGATGTCTTAGATATCAGCGGCGTTAACGAAGTGAGGATTGGACGCCGATAGCCGGCGCCCAATCCATTGTGCGTTGCGATAAAACGCGCGTCAGCGTGCCCACACCATGTTCACTGCCGAACATGCGGCGGGGCCATGGTCACTCCGTCAACCCCTGACGGGCGAGCCAGTCGCCGATCAGATCGGCGACCGCCTTGTTGTTCTTGTCCATCATCAGCATGTGGGAATTTCCCTTGATGCCGACGTCGGGCAAGTTCACCACATCAACCTTACCGCCCGCCGCACGCACGGCATCGGCGTAGTCGAGGCCAATTTGCCGCATCTTCGGCCAGCGGCTGTCGGTCGCGATGTAGTCGCCGTAAACCACCAGCGTCGGGATATTCTTGAGATTGGCGGCCTGCGCCTTGTCGCCCGCCACCGCGGGTTCGACCGCGACGATGCCCTTGATCTTGTCGGGCCGCGCTTGCGCGACCTTGAAGCCGAAACCACCGGCCTGGCTGTGAACGAGCAGCACGCAAGGACAGACCTTGTCGACCAGGGCGGTATAGGCGGCGATGATCGCCGTGTCGGTGGTGGTCCAGCGCGGCACATTCTGCTTCATGAAGTTATCGTAGGCCTCGACCGGGAACTGGTTCCCCGGCAACACCTTCATCTTCGCCGGATCCGCGTTCCATGAGCCCGGTCCGTCGCCGATGCGGAACCGCTCGAAGGGACCCGCCTTGGTCAGGAAGTTCGGCTGACCCTGCCATATGTCCGGCGAGGCGAAGCCGGAGCGGCCGCGCTCGACCGCGTCCGACACATAGACGTCCCAGCCCTTGCGGACGAACATATTGAGCCAGCCTTCACGGCCGTCCGGCGTGGTCTCGTAGGTCACGCCGGTCAGTCCGCCGCCGTGCCACATCAGCAGCGGGTATTTGCCCTTGCGGTTCTGCGGCAGGAAATACTGCGCGTACATCCCTTCGACCTGATAAAGCCCGTTCGGGTCGAGCTTGGCCGGCACGCCACCGGGGCTGAAGACGACCTCCTTGACCGGCTTGCCGGAAACTTCCACCACGCGCCCGCCGACGTGGAACGATCCCATTCCTCTCAGGACGATCGGCTCGTCGGCAAAGGCCGGCGTGGCGGCGGCAGCCAGCACGGCGGCCAGCAGGAATCTGCGCATAGTTTCACTCCCAGGTTTCTTGTTGAGGCCGCGCACCGCGGCCGACTTGCAGAGATCGTTGCAGAATCAATCGACGCTGATGTTGGCGGCGGCGATAACCTTCTTCCAACGTGCGGACTCGGCCTTGATGAAGGCGCCGAACTCCTGCGCGCTGTTGCCCACGGGAACCGCGCCGTCGGTCGCCAGCCGTTCGCGCACGGTTTCGTCGCTCAGCGCTTCGACGGTCGCTTTGTGCAGGATGTTGACGACATCGGCCGGCGTCTCGTGCGGCACGACGAAGCCGTACCAGGCGCTGGCGTCGTAATCCGGATAACCGCTCTCCGCCACGGTCGGCACGTCCTTCATCAGCGGCGTGCGCGTCTTGCCGGTAACGGCGAGCGGCCGCAGCTTGTGCGACGTCAGCAGGCCGGTGACCGAGGGAATCGTCGTCACCATGAACTGCGTCCGGTTGCCGAGCAGATCGACGATCGCCGGCCCCGCGCCGCGATAGGCAAGGTGCACCGTATCGATTTTGGCGGTCAGGTTGAGCAGCACCGTCGCCAGATGACTGGCCGAACCGTTACCGGCCGAGCCGTAGTTCAACTTGCCGGGCGCCTTCTTCGCTTCCGCGACAAGATCCTTCAACGTCTTGCAAGGCGACGCTTCCGGCACCACGACGACAAGCGGCGCCGAGGCGACCAAAGTGATCGGGTCGAAAGCCTTCAGCGTATCGACCTTCAGCGACTTGAAGAGATGCGGATTGACCGCCATCGGCCCCTGATTGGCCATCAGCATCGTGTAGCCGTCGGGTGTCGCCGACGCCACGGTCATGGTCGCGACATTGCCGCCGGCCGTGCCGATATTCTCGACGACGATCGTCTGGCCAAGCCGTTCCCCGACCTTCTGCGCCACGATACGCGCGATGGCGTCCGTGCCGCCGCCGGCCGCATACGGCACGACAAGCCGGATCGCCCGCGTTGGATACGTTTGCGCCCATGCGGTGCGCGGCAATACAAGCGCGGTGGCCAGCGCGGCACAGAAATGACGGCGATCGATAGACGACATGGCGTTTCCCTTCTTAGCTTTTTGATCTTCGTTAGCTGATTTGCGAGCGGACATCGGCCCGCGGATCACGGACGTACACAGCTCCTTCGAATAGACGGCGTGCGGTTCTAAGAACGGACACCACCGGTTCGTTTTGCTCGCCCGCCGCCTCCAGGCGAACCTCGAGACTGCCGAGCGGGTGTTCGATCGAGAGCGACGCCGGAGATCTCACCTCACCGGCGAAAGCGCGCGCTACCGTGCCGCTCTGCGTGCAGGCGGTGGCCAGTCCGACCGCGCCGGTGATCGCCAGCGCGGTGTGGCAGCTGTGCGGCATGAAATAGCGCGCCGAGAAAGCGCCGCCGTTCTGCGCCGGCGCGAGGAGCACCGGCTTGGGAATGACAAGTTCGGCAACGTTGGGAAAACCCATGCGCCGTCCGGCTTCGAGACGGAGCGTCTCCAGACGCTGCAGAAAGGCGCGATCCTCGTTGAGCGCCGATGGCTGCTCCCAGCCGGTTTTGCCGAGATCCCGCGCCCGCACGATCATCAGCGGCATGGCCGCATCGATGCAGGTCACCTCGATGCCGTCGATCATATCGACGACCGCGCCCGTCGGAAAAAGCTTGCCGGTCTTGGCGCCGGCGGCATTCAGGAAACGCAGGCGAATAGGCGCCGCCCGACCGGGCACGCCGTCGATCCTGGCATCGCCATCGTAGATCACCTCACCGCCCGGCGTTTCGACACACGCTTCGATGAGCTTGCCGGTATTGACGTTGTGAATGCGCACCTGCGTCACGTCCGACGCCGCACGCACCAGCCCTGTGTCGATGGCGAAGGGCCCCACCGCCGCGAGCATGTTGCCGCAGTTCGGCGATGTATCGACGACTCGGTCACGCACGTTGACCTGCGCGAAGAGATAATCGACGTCGGCGCCCGCTTTGGTCGGAGGCCCGACAATCGCGACCTTGCTGGTCAACGGATGGCCGCCGCCGATGCCATCGATCTGCAACTCATGGCCCGATCCCATCGCGGACAGCAGGATCGCGTCGCGCTCGTCACGATCCTGCGGCAGGTCGGACGCGCGGAAAAACGGCCCTCGCGAGGTGCCGCCGCGCATCAGCGTGCATGGAATCTTGATTTGCTGACGCATAAGCGCGCGCGGCCCCGGACGACTTCGTTGCAGGCTGGGATACCGGCACCGGCACGGATTGGTGAAATGCAAAGATTTGCGCTATTGATAGCCAATGCGCATCAATTTCGATCTGCTCGATCTGCGAGCCTTCCTCACCGTGCTCGATACCGGCGGTTTTCACAAAGCCGCGGAGGCGCTGAATCTGTCGCAACCGGCGCTGTCGCGCCGCATCCAATCGTTCGAACAGGCGATCGGCGCTCCCGTTCTCGAACGCACCACACGCCATGTCGCCGCGACCACGGTCGGCCGTTCGCTCGAACCGCTGGCGCGGCGCCTGCTCGACGAATTCGAGGAGTCATTGCTCGCCTTGACCGGCGTGGGCGATCGACAATCGGGCCAGATCACCTTGGCCTGCGTGCCGACGGCGGCCTTCTATTTCCTGCCGCGCGCGATCGAGCGTTTCAACGCGCAGTTCCCGCGCATCCGTTTTCGCATCTTCGATTTATCGGCCAACGAAGCGCTGGAAAGCGTCGCGCGCGGCGAGGTCGAGTTCGGCATCAACTTCATGGGCAACTCCCATCCGGATTTGAACTTCACGCGCCTTGCCGACGACCCGTTCGTGCTCGCTTGCCGGCGCGATCATCCGCTTGCCAAGCGCCGGCGCCTGACCTGGAAGGATCTCGAAGGCCATCTGCTGATCGGGGTCAGCCGCAACAGCGGCAACCGTACGATCCTCGACGCCGCGCTCGCCGGCACCAAGGTGCGCCTCAACTTCTTCTATGAGGTCAACCATCTGACGACGTCGCTCGGCATGGTCGAGCGCGGCCTTGGCCTGTCGGTTCTGCCCAAATTGGCGACGCCGCCGAACAATCACGCCACCATCGTCACCAAGGCGATCACCCATCCGGAAGTGAAGCGCACCATCGGCATTGTCGAGCGGCGCGGCACGCGGCTGTCGCCTGCCGCACAGCGCTTCCGCACCATGCTGCTTGAAAGCTGGCGTATGTGAAACAGCGGCGCGCCTTTAGCGCGCCGCGCGGGCGGCTTCCGCCAGTTGCTTGAGCACGCCGCGCAAGGCGCCGGGCGCCGTCACACGCTGTGGAAACGCCAAGCGAAGCGTGGTCTGACCGAAGTGCAGATCGATGCCGTCGGGATCGATCCCGACGCAACGCCACGCGCCGTCCGGCGCGCCGAGGAGCCGTGTGGCATAGAGCGCCAACGCTTCGGCATGATCGGCGTTCATGTGCGCGACGGCATCGGCTTCCGCCTCGATCAGCGGCTGGGCATCGCCGATGTCGGTCAAGATGTCAGCGGCTGTGAGATCGGCCGCGCGTGCGAAGCCGCCGTTGAGATGCGCCGACATCGCCCGCATGCGCCAGAACGAGAAGTCGGCGAAGCCGGCGTAAAGCTCCGCCTTCGGGTGGCGCGCCAGGAACCGCCGTCGCAGACGCGGCTCGTCGGCGTGATCGCGCGGGACCGGCGCGAAGGTTCCCAATACCGTCAGCCGCGGATGCGCCAGCGCGTCGCCCTTGCCGGTGTCGGCGAGCAGCAGCGAGGCGCGACCGTCCCGCTCGAGATTGGCGGTGTGGGTGGCGAGACGTGACACCAGGATCAGCGGCGCGCCGTCGATGTCGGTCGCGACATTGGTCAGCGAGGCGAAGGGATAGCCGCCGTTGCGGTCGAGGGTTGCCAAGGTCGCGGTGCGGACGGTGCGCAGCAGGGTCTTGGCCACGTCGCGCGGCTTGAAGTCGGCGGGCTGCGGCGCGCCCTCCGGCGTGCGCCCCGGCATCGTGCCGGGCAGCGGCTGGGGGGCGTCGTCGTCGGGCGTCATGAGCGGCTTCCTGGGGCCTTCGGTGGACATTAACGAAGGTTAACACTTTGTCAGGACGAGCAATCTTTTGCCCGGCCGGCCTTGCATCGGCTCAGGAATCACATAGTTGTTGCAAAGAGGTCACATTTCAGCCCCCGTTTGTGGGCTCAAACGCGGCTGGGACGTCACGCCGATAGGCACTTCTAGAGGCTTTTTCAGAGGGGCTCATGCCGACAATCGCTCTCGTCGACGATGACCGCAACATCCTGACTTCGGTGTCGATGGCTCTCGAGTCCGAAGGCTATCGCATCATGACGTACACCGATGGCGCCAGCGCGCTCGATGGCTTCAAGACCTCGCCGCCGGACCTTGCCATCCTCGACATCAAGATGCCGCGCATGGATGGCATGGAGACCCTCCGCCGTCTGCGCCAGAAGACCGACATCCCAGTGATCTTCCTCACCTCCAAGGACGAGGAGATTGATGAGCTGTTCGGCCTCAAGATGGGCGCCGACGACTTCATCCGCAAACCGTTCTCGCAGCGGCTCCTCGTCGAGCGCGTGAAGGCGGTCCTTCGCCGCACGACGCCGAAAGACGGCCAGCCGGTCAAGGAAGTCGATTCCGCCAAGGTGCTCGAACGCGGTCTGCTCCGCATGGATCCCGAGCGCCACACCTGCACCTGGAAGAATGAACCGGTGACGCTCACCGTCACCGAATTCCTGATCCTGCAGGCGCTCGCCACGCGCCCGGGCGTGGTGAAAAGCCGCAACGCCCTGATGGACGCCGCGTACGACGATCAGGTCTATGTCGACGATCGCACCATCGACAGCCACATCAAGCGGCTGCGCAAGAAGTTCAAGGTCGTGGACGACGACTTCGAAATGATCGAGACGCTTTACGGCGTCGGCTACCGCTTCAAGGAAGCCTGAGCCGGTGACCGTTCGTCCCCGCGAAAGCGGGGACCCAGCGCGGCATCTGGTGCGGTGTAGTTCTGGATTCCCGCTTGCGCGGGAATGAACGGAGATTGGGGCGACGAGCTAAAGCCTGACTGAAGGACCGCAATTGCGGTAGACTCGGCGGGTAAATCCAGACCTATGGATTGAAACGACGTGCTCGATCGTACTGCGGAAACCCAAGCTCAAGCGGCCCAGCGTGCCAAGAGCGGCGAGACGCCGCGCACGCCGTCGTCGCGGTTTGCCGCCATGCGCCGGCCGTTGAAGTCGGCCTGGGCCTTCTTCGTCTCGCAAAGCTTTTCCAGCCTCACCCGCCGCATCGTCTTCCTGAACCTGGCCGGTCTTTGCGCGCTGGTCGTCGGCGTGATGTACCTCTCGCAATTCCGCGCCGGCCTCATCGATGCGCGCGTGCAGAGCCTGTTGGTGCAGAGCGAGATCATCGCCGGCGCCATCGCCGCATCGGCCACGGTCGAAACGGATGCGCTCACCATCGATCCCGAACGGCTGCTCGAATTGCAGGCCGGCGAGAGCTACGGTCCCGCCGACGACGCGGTGTCCGGCATCGAGTTTCCCATCAATCCTGAACGCGTCGCGCCGGTGCTGCGCCGCCTCGTCTCGCCGACCAAGACGCGGGCGCGCATTTACGATCGCGACGGCGTGCTGATCCTCGACAGCCGCAATCTCTACGGCCGCGGCGACGTTTTGCGCTTCGACCTGCCGCCGCCCGATACGGCGGAGCCCGGCCTGATGGAACGCGCCTTCATCGCGATCCGGCGCTGGTTCGGCCGCGGCGATCTGCCGATCTACAAGGAGCTCGGACCCGAGAACGGCAAGGGCTATCCGGAAGTCACGCAAGCGCTCAACGGCCTGCACGCCAGCATGGTGCGCGTGAACGACCGCGGCGAAGTGATCGTCTCGGTGGCGGTGCCGGTGCAGCGCTTCCGCGCCGTGCGCGGCGCGCTCATGCTCTCGACGCAAGGCGCCGACATCGACGACATGGTCGAAGCCGAGCGGCTCGCCATCTTCAAAGTGTTCCTGATCGCCGCCGGCGTGATGGTGGTGCTGTCGATGCTGCTGGCCGGCACGATCGCCGGCCCGGTGCGTCGGCTCGCCGACGGCGCGGAGCGCGTGCGCCGCCGGATCCGCAGCCGCGTCGAAATCCCCGACTTCACCCGCCGCAACGACGAGATCGGCCATTTGTCCGGCGCGCTGCGCGACATGACCAACGCGCTCTACAGCCGCATCGAAGCGATCGAAAGCTTCGCCGCCGACGTATCGCACGAATTGAAGAATCCGCTCACCTCGTTGCGCTCGGCGGTGGAGACGCTGCCGATGGCCAAGACCGACGCCAACCGCAAGCGGCTATTGGACGTCATCGAGCACGACGTGAAACGGCTCGATCGTCTGATCTCCGACATCTCCGACGCCAGCCGTCTCGATGCCGAATTGCAGCGCCAGGAAGCCGCGCCGGTCGACGTGGCCAAGTTGCTCGATGCCTTGGTGACGGCGGCGAACGAAGTGCGCGGCGACGTGCGCGTGACGCTCAACTTCGAGGGCTCGGGCGGCTTCCGCGTGCCCGGCCATGACTCGCGTCTTGGACAAGTCGTCAGCAACCTGATCGACAACGCGCGTTCGTTCTCGCGCGAAGGCGGCCAGGTGCGCGTGACCTGCCGCCGGCTCAAAAGCGACATCGAGATCGTCGTCGACGATGACGGCCCCGGCATCCGGCCCGATGCGCTGGAGAAGATCTTCGAGCGCTTCTACACCGACCGGCCCGAGGAGCAGGGCTTCGGCCAGAACTCCGGTCTCGGACTCTCCATTTCGAAGCAGATCGTCGAAGCGCATGGCGGCAGCATCCGCGCCGAGAACCGCACCGCGCCGCCGGCGGCGGGCGACGAAGAGCCGCGCGTCACGGGCGCGCGCTTCATCGTGCGCCTGCCGGCGATGTGAAGCCGCCCGAACCTGGTGGCGCACCTCGCCTTGATCCGTCATCCTGAGGTGGCCGCGTAGCGGCCCTCGCAGGAGGACAGGCACTGAATCCCGGGCCGCTTATCCTTCGAGGCTCGCTTCGCTCGCACCTCAGGATGAGGGGACTAATTCTGCGCATGGGCTCAACAGGCACCACCATCCACGCCTCGGCCGTGCTTGTCGGTGCCACGGCCGTGCTGATCCGCGGGCCCGCCGGCGCCGGCAAATCGCGGCTGGCGTGGGAGCTGATCGCGGCGGCCACGCAAGGCGCCCTGCCCTTCGCGCGGCTGGTCGGCGACGACCGCGTCCATATCGATGCACACGCCGGCCGGCTGCTGGTGCGGCCGGCGCAAGTGCTGGCGGGCCTTCTGGAAATCCGCGGCCTCGGCATCCGCCGCCTGCCTTATGAGCCCGTGGCGGCCATCGGCCTCCTGGTCGACCTCGCCGCCGCCGACGCCGCCCGCCTGCCGGAGCCGGAGGCGTTTGAGACCGCGCTCGCCGGTGTCCTGTTGCCACGCCTACCGGTCGCGCGCGAACAGGCTTCTCTACCCTTGGTTTTAGGGCGCCTAGCCACCCTTTCTGCGGGTGATTGACGGTGGGGCGCGAGGTGCGCTACTGCGGCGCCCTTCGACACGGTTGGAATAATTAACGATAACCGGCCTAGGCTTCGACAGGCCGAAAACCGACGCCCCCGAGCACCCCTCTTTGGCTCAACCTTTTCGCAGTGCAACAGAGCGCTTATATAGCGGGCAGGCCCCTTGCAATGGGGCTTCAGATGGGCCTGAATGTCGGCCCTTTCGTGCGGCGCAAAAACGCGCCCGCGAGGAGTTCGGAATGATCGGCCTCGTATTAGTGACCCACGGGCGGCTCGCCACCGAGTTTCGCTCGGCCTTGGAGCATGTCGTGGGTCCCCAGCGTCAGATAGAAGCCATTACCATCGGGCCCGATGACGACGTCGAGCAATGTCGCAAGAACATTCTCGACGCGGTCAAACGGGTGGACAGCGGCGAAGGCGTCGCCATCCTCACCGACATGTTCGGCGGCACGCCTTCCAACCTCGCCATCTCGGTGATGAGCCAGCCCAAGGTGGAAGTGCTGGCCGGCATTAACCTTCCGATGCTGATCAAGCTGGCCAAGGTGCGCGAAACCGCACCGCTCGAGACGGCCGTCGCGGCCGCTCAGGAAGCCGGCCGCAAGTACTGCACCATCGCGAGCCGGGTCCTCAGCGGTAAATGAGCGAGCCCGCGGCAGCCGACGGCACGTCCGCGCTCGTGCGCGAGGTGATGATCGTCAACAAGAAGGGCCTGCACGCCCGCGCCTCGGCCAAATTCGTCCAGACCGCCGAACAGTTTCACGCCGACATCAAGGTCACGCGCCACGGCGAGACCGTCGGCGGCACCTCGATCATGGGGCTGATGATGCTCGCCGCCGCACCGGGCACGACCATCACCATTGCCTGCTCCGGCCCGGACGCCCAAGCGGCGATGGATGCACTCACCGCGCTTGTCGCCAATCGCTTCGGCGAAGAAGAATAAGCACGCACCGTCTCACTGCATCTCGCGTGAGACACAATCATCGCAAATTTCTGAAAACTTGCCTCGCATTCCGGAGCCTGGCGCGGCGCCTACCCGTGCGCATAGCTGGCACAACGGTAGTTTTCTACATAGGGTGATCCGGGGGGGGCAACTTAAAAAGGAGGAAGCCTTGATGAAGGCGCCGCCTGATATTGATCTCGACGAAAAGACTCAACGCATGGTCGACGGCATGATCGCCGCCGAACAGCGCGCCATGGCCGATCGTGCGGCCGAGTCTGAAGACTGCGACTGCAAGGAGGGAATGTTCCCGGCACGCGCAAGCCGACGGAATTTCCTGTTCGCAGCAGGCAGCACGGCCGGCGCTGCCGCCGCACTCCTCTCCAATCCGGCTACAGCTCAAAAAGCCCCGCCGGGCGCGGAATACTTCGACGTGCCGGACGATCCGACAAAAGTACCGGGACGTCCCGTCGCTGGTGACGGCGGTTATGGTTCGCGCTCGCAGTTCGAAAGCGAAGTGCGAGTTCGCTATCCAACGCCGAACGAAAACACGTCTTGGAGTCTGACGCCGCTCGACAAGATGGTCGGCAACCTTACAGCGTCGGGACTCCACTTCGAACGTCATCACAACGGCATCCCGACAATCGATCCTTCCAGGCACCTCATTGTCGTGCATGGCATGGTCGACAAGCCGTTGAAATTCACGATGGCCGATCTGAAGCGCTTCCCGTCAGTCACGCGCCGGCATTTCATCGAATGCTCAGGCAACGGCCTCACTGAATGGAAAAAGCCGACCTTGAAGACCGTGCAAGGCACGCATGGTCTGCTGAGCACATCGGAGTGGACCGGCGTTCCGTTCGCCACGATCGCGCGCGAAGTCGGCCTGAAGGACGGCGGCACCTGGGTCTTGGCTGAGGGGTCTGATTCCGCAGTGATGACGCGCAGCATCCCGATGGAGAAGATGCTGAGCGACGCCCTGCTGGCCTATGGTCAGAATGGCGAGGCAATTCGTCCCGAACAAGGCTATCCCGTGCGTCTCTTGTTGCCCGGCTACGAGGGTAACACGCACATCAAATGGCTCCGCCGCCTGGAAGTCAGCGACAAGCCATTCATGACGCGTGAAGAGACATCGAAGTACACGGACCTCATGGCGAACGGAAAAGCGCGTCAGTTCACGCTCGATATGGACGCCAAATCGGTGATCACGTTCCCGTCCGGCGACATGAAGCTGCCTGGACCCGGTTTCTACAACGTCACCGGCCTGGCTTGGTCGGGGCGCGGCCGGATACAGTCCGTCGACGTGTCGATCGATGGCGGAAAAACCTGGTACCCGGCGCGCATCGACTCGCTGCCCGAGCCCATGTGCACGGTGCGGTTCAGCTTCCCATGGATGTGGGACGGCAAACCCGCCGTGTTACAGAGCCGCTGCACCGACGAGACGGGCTACATCCAGCCCACGTTGCAACAGCTCACCGCGATTCGCGGCGACAACGGACCGACCGGATCGGTCTATCACCTCAACGCGATCCAGAGCTGGGGCGTTGCCGCCGATGGGAGCATAACCAATGTCCATGCGTAAGCTCCGCATCATCGCAACGGCGCTCGTCGCGGCTGTACCGCTGGTCGCCGCGGCGCAGGTCCAGTCACATTATGGTTTCGGCACACCGGCAACTCCGCAGGATCTGGCGAAGTACTTCTCCATTCCTGCTGACGGCCGAGGCCTGCCCCCTGGTAGCGGCACAGCGGCGAACGGCGCCAAGCTTTTCGCCGACAATTGTGCCGCCTGTCATGGCGATAAGCTGCAAGGGAATCCGACCGCCGGACTCGGCGGCGACAAACTGATCGGCGGACGCGGCACGCTGGCAACCGACGCTCCCGTCAAAACAGTCGAAAGCTATTGGCCTTATGCCACGACGCTTTTCGACTACATCAAACGGGCAATGCCGTTCACATCGCCGGGCACACTCAGCGACGACGAGGTGTACAGCCTCGTTGCCTACATCCTTTCGGAAGCCAAGATCATCAAGGCCAACGAAACGATGGACGCGAAATCGCTGCCGAAAGTGGCGATGCCGAACCGGGACGGTTTCGAACCCGACCCGCGGCCGGAGCTCGGCCTTTACCGCTAGCCCACCAGTTGGGCGCCCGCCCAGGCGGGCGCCCGTTTTTTCACAACAGACGTTCGATGTCCGGCTTAATCGCCGCCGGCTCGGTCGTCGGCGCGTAGCGCTCGACCACGTGGCCGTCGCGGTCGATCAGGAATTTGGTGAAATTCCACTTGATCGCTTCGCTGCCGAGCAGGCCCTTGGCCTCGCCCTTGAGCCAGCGATAGAGCGGATGAGCGCCCGCGCCGTTCACCTCGATCTTGGCGAACATCGGAAAGCGCACGTCGTATTGCAGCTTGCAGAAGCTGGCGATCTCCTCGGCGTCGCCCGGCTCCTGGCCGCCGAACTGATTGCAGGGAAAGCCGAGCACGGCAAAGCCCCGCCCGTTCAGCTCCTCGTAGAGCCGCTCGAGGCCGGCATACTGCTTGGTGAAGCCGCACTGGCTGGCGGTGTTGACGATGAGCAGCACCTGGCCGCGGAAGCGCGCGAGCGGCACCGCCGTGCCCGCGAGGTCCTGTGCGCTGAAGTCGTACAATGTCGTCATCGCTTGCCCATGTCTTGGAGCGCTACCGAGCTGCGCTTCCCGCCGCCGAACCGAAACCACCATCCCCCAGCGGTCTCTCCCGCGCCAGTCCCGGCGGCCGCCGCCCTGCTCCCGCCGGAACCCATCTGGGCCGACAATGCCGGATGACCGGCATTCGGTCGGAATTTGTGGTGCTGAAATACCTATTCGACCAGCATCGAGGCCGAACAGACTACATAAAGAAATCTTTATATATGCATTGCGACCCCGGCCTGGGACTGTTATAGGCACGGCCGGCACATTTCATCCCCCAATTCCGTTTGTGGAAGGACCCTCATGCCCGTCGCCAAGGAATACATCGTCAAGGACATCGGCCTCGCCGATTTCGGCCGCAAGGAACTCTCGCTCGCCGAGACCGAAATGCCGGGCCTGATGGCGACCCGCGAGGAATACGGCCCGAAGCAGCCGCTCAAGGGCGCCCGCATCGCCGGCTCGCTGCACATGACGATCCAGACCGGCGTGCTGATCGAGACGCTCACCGCGCTCGGCGCCGACGTGCGCTGGGTATCGTGCAATATCTACTCGACGCAGGATCACGCCGCCGCCGCCATCGCCGCCGCCGGCGTGCCGGTGTTCGCCGTCAAGGGCGAGACGCTGAAGGACTACTGGGACTACACCGCCAAGCTGTTCGACTGGCACGGCGGCGGCTATCCGAACATGATCCTCGACGACGGCGGCGACGCCACGATGTACGTCCACCTCGGCCTGCGCGCCGAGAAGGGCGACACGGCGTTCCTCGACAAGCCGGGTTCGGAAGAAGAGGAAGTGTTCTTCGCCCTGCTCAAGAAGCAGCTCAAGGAAAAGCCGAAGGGCTACTTCCAGGCCATCGCCGACTCGATCAAGGGCGTCTCGGAAGAGACCACCACCGGCGTGCACCGTCTCTACGACATGCAGAAGGCCGGCACGCTGCTGTGGCCGGCCATCAACGTCAACGACTCGGTGACCAAGTCGAAGTTCGACAACCTTTACGGCTGCCGTGAATCGCTGGTCGACGGCATCCGCCGCGGCACCGACGTCATGATGTCGGGCAAGGTGGCGATGGTTGCCGGCTTCGGCGACGTCGGCAAGGGCTCGGCCGCGTCGCTGCGCCAGGCCGGCTGCCGCGTGATGGTGTCGGAAATCGATCCGATCTGCGCGCTGCAGGCGGCGATGGAAGGCTATCAGGTCGTCACGATGGAAGACGCCGCGCCGATCGCCGACATCTTCGTCACCGCGACCGGCAACAAGGACATCATCACCATCGACCACATGCGGGCGATGAAGGATCGCGCCATCGTCTGCAACATCGGCCACTTCGACAACGAGATTCAGATCGCCTCGTTGAAAAACCTGAAGTGGAACAACATCAAGCCGCAGGTGGACGAGATCGAGTTCCCCGATGGTCACCGCATCATCATGCTGTCGGAAGGCCGCCTGGTGAACCTCGGCAACGCCATGGGTCACCCGAGCTTCGTGATGTCGGCGTCCTTCACCAACCAGACGCTGGCGCAGATCGAGCTCTTCGCCAACAACAAGGACGGCAAGTACAAGAAGGAAGTCTATGTGCTGCCGAAGTCGCTCGACGAAAAGGTCGCGCGCCTGCATCTGGCCAAGATCGGCGTCAAGCTCACCGAGCTGAAGAAGGACCAGGCCGACTATATCGGCGTGAAGGTCGAAGGCCCGTTCAAGAGCGATCACTACCGCTACTAAGCGTTCGACATTCCGACGCGAACGAGATGGCCGGGCAATCGCCCGGCCATTTTTGTTTAGCACGTAATTAGCTGAAGCCGCAGCATCTGCCACAGGCAGGGCGTGCTCCCTCTCCCCTTTGGGGAGAGGGCTGGGGTGAGGGGGATACGATCCCTCGCTATAACCCCTCACCCGCCGCGCTCCGCGCGGCGACCTCTCCCCATGGGAGAGGTTAAGCGAGTCCGCGGCTACGCTTGCTTCAATCTCGAGCACCCATGCTCTGCCGCCTCGCACGATGCCCTAGTTGGCTCCGCCGACTTCCGTAAACCGCACGCGGCCGTCCTTCTCCGGCTTGATGCCGGCCTGACCGGCGGCGCGAATGGCCGCTTCGGCGATCTCGCTCAGCCTGCGCGGCTTATGCTTGGTACCGGGGGGCAGCGGCGCCTTCTGCAAATCGGCGATGCAGGTCTCGCCCGGTGCCAACAGCGGATAGCCGTCACCGCCGCACAACAGGAAAGGCGGCGCCGCGACCTTGATCGGCGTGTTGCTCTTGCAGGTGACGCCCTTCTTGCCGACGAAGCGCGTCACGGCCGCCGCCGTATATGTGTTGTCGGCGCGCGTCACCTCGGCTTTGACGCCGGCGAGATGCGGCCAAGCGCCCGTTCCCGGGTGCAGCAGACCGTGCGCGATCGCGGCGCAGACCTGCTTGGCCGGAAGCACGCGCACCGCGATGACATCGTCAAAGCGGATAGCGTCGGCGACGTGCCGCAGCCGAAGCTTGGTCCCCGCCGCCAGATCCTCATTCAAACCGAGGATGCCCGAATTGACGATCGCCACATCCGCTCCGGTGTCCTTCTTCACCGCGTCCGCCAGCCAGTCGCCGAAGCCCGTCTCCTGGCTGCGGTTCGCGGTTTCCTCCAGTTCAATGACGCTTTGCGTGCGGCCAATCTGCTCTTCGAGACAGAGGGGCGAGGCTGGCTTGCCCTCCGCATCCTTGCGCCTGCGGCACAGCTCCTCGTCGGCGCGCGCCGCCCACCAAGCGGCCAGCTTCGTCATCGGCTCGTCGGGCGGGATCGCCTCGTTAAGGGCAATGAGCTGCGCCTCGACGCGCGGCCGCTGTCCCGATGTCAACAGCACGTCGATCCGCCATGCCGAACGGCCGTCCGAGTCCGCCTTGAAACCGCGCGGGCGGCCCGCGCTGTCCATGAGTACCATGTTGTTATGGTCGTGGCCGCCGACGAGCAGATCGAGCCCCGCCGGGGCGAGCTCGCGCAAGAGCGTCTCGTCGTCCTCGCGCGGCAAATGCGTGAGCGCGACGACCAGTTCGGCGCCGCGGTCGCGCAAGGCCGCCACGCTACGCCGCGCAGCCGGCAGCGCCTCCTCGAAGCGCGGATAGTCCGGCGCGCTTTTCTTGTCGGGCGTGAGGCCAATGCCGAACAGGCCGATCTTGACGTTGCCGACGTCAACGATGGCGCCGTCCTTGACGTTGCGCCGCTGCGGCACACCGCTCATGCTCGCGCAGCCGGAAAAGTCGAGGTTGCTGACGAGCCAGGTGAACTGCGACTCCGCAATACGTTTGTCGAGCGGGGACGCCGGATTGTTGCACTTTGAATCGTCGAACTCATGATTGCCGAAGGCGACGAACATCCGGGCATCGAAGGTCTTCGGATAACCGTGCAGATTGTTCATGGCGTCGATCATCTGCTCGCCCTTGAACACCTTGCCGACCAGCGACGGCGACAGGAAATCGCCGGCGTGCAGCAGGATTGCGTCCGGCGCATCGCGCTCGATCCAGGTCCGCAACGTGCGCAGGCGCGCGAGGCCGCCGCTCTTGCCTTCGGCGACGCCGTCGATGCGATAGATGTCGTTCACGGTGAGGAAGGTCACGCGGCGCTCGGCCGGCTCCGCGGCGGCTGCGCCGATCAGATGGGGCGTGACGAGGAAGACAAGGCCCAACATCCAACCGACTTTGACGAAAATCGATGACGTCGCGGCTTCGTCGGCCCGCCAAAGACTCCTGCGCATCCCGCCCCTCTCCCCCTGCAGACCATCCGCATCAATCAGCTGGCTGTCACTTTTTCAAGCATCGCCGCCGCTTCATACCGCCCCCGCGGCGCGGCCCGTGCCGGATGGTAAGTATTACTGCGGATGGCGGCCGTTGACACGAATCAACTCGCCGCCGGGCGCGCCGGCGATGATGCCGCGTCATTCGAGCAGGAGGACGTCATGCACAAGCGCGCGTCTCGTGCCATCGCCGAAGCCGCTATGTCCGAACAGCGCAATTCCGTCGTCTGGTGGACGACGGGCCTTTGGGGCCTCGCGCTGGTCTATCTGCTGGCGACGTTTTCGGTTTACTGACGTGAGAACTGCGGCGGTACCAGAATGAGTGTGTACCGCTGCGGCTGGCCGGGCGTGCGCAGGAAAGCGCGCACGATCGAGCTTTCCACCGTGCGGCTGCCCGGCACCTTCACGGCAAGCTCCGCCGCCTTCAGCCGGCAGTTCTGATCGTCGGCCATGCAGACATAGGCGGCGCCGTCGCGCGCGAGTTCGGCCGCGTCGGGAGGCGGCATGTCGGTCAGCGCGCGCGGGCGGTCGGCGGCGTAGGTGACGACGCCGTAAGCGAGGTCGGCCTCGCCGCCGACGAAGCGCAGCGGCGCCGGCGTCATCTGCCGCCACGCCTGCTCGACTTGATGCGCCAACAGCGCCGCCTGCGCCGATGCGGCCGGCGGCCCCTTGCGCTGTCCCATGATGGCAATGCCGGGCGAGGCTGCGAGCATCGCCAGCGGCACAACGATCGCGGCGACAAGCAAGCGCTGCGTATCGACCGCGCGCACGATGACGCCCGGCGGCGACAACAGCAGCACGCCGAGCAAGGTGAAAGCCGGCATCGACCACAACGAGGTGATTTCGCTGCGGCCGACGATGGCGCCGAGCGCGGGCAGCAGAAACGGCAGCCAGAAGGCCAAGGCGGCGAGCCGCCGCTCGCGCTCCTGCGGCCAGGCCATGTCGGCGAAGGTCGCCGGGTTGAAGGCCGCCATCACCGCCACGATGACCAGCGGAATTGCGACGTAGGCAATCGAGCCGCCGATATAGCCGACGGCGCTCACCGCCGTCGTCGCTAACGACTTCTCGCCGTGCACGACCATCGCATACGTGAATGGCGCGAAGTGATGGTCGACCAGCCAGACGATGTGCGGCGCCAGGACGACCGCGCCGGCAACGACGGTGACCCACGGCGCCAGGGATTTGAAGTAAGCCATGCGCCGCCGGTCGATCAGCGCGGCGACCACGAGCCCGGCCAGCAGAAACACCGACCAGTATTTGGTGAGCATCGCGCCGGCGGCACACACGCCGGCCAGGGCCGCCCATTTCAGGCTCGAAGTCCGGTACGAGCGCAGGAACGCCAGCGTGGTCGCCGCCCACAGCGGCATCATCACCGTGTTCACGTTGTACTTCAGCGCATGGAAATTGAAGAACGGCACCAGCATGAGCAGCAGGAGCCCGACCACGCGCTTTTCGGCATCGAGGTAGTCGGCCGACAGCTTCCAGGCGAGCCACAGCGCCACCGCCGGCATCAGCATGGCGAGCAGGTAGTAGGCCCACTCGGTCACCGGGAACACGGCAAACCACGCCGCCACCAGCCAAGCCGCCAGCGGCGGGTGCTTGAGGTAGCCGAGCGACAGATCGCGCGACCAGGCGACGATCTCGACCATGTCGGGGTGCAGCCCCAGCGGCGCCTTGGCGATGGTGCCGTAGGCCGTCCAGACGGCGACGTAGAACGCCAAGGACAGCAGCACCGTGCTGTCCGCCCGCACCGGGTCGATCAGCGAGGCGCGAAACAGGGCCGGAAGGCGGCGAATGGCGGAGAACGGGGCGGACAGGGGCATGGCCGGAGCTATCGCATACGTCAGCGGCACCCGTCACCTCCGCAGTCATTTTGGGCGAGCGCGAAGCGCGAGCCCCGGAATCCGGTGCGCCGCGCACGATCGAGGCGGCACGGCGTACTGGGTCCTCCGCTTTCGTGGAGGACGATGGCCGAGGGTGTTGGCCCGCCGGGCAAGCTTGTCGGGGCCCGCTTGTAGACGCTCTGTCGGGGTGTTATCTCGCCGCCATGACGTCTGTTCCGATCGAAAACATCCGCAATTTCTCCATCGTCGCGCATATCGACCATGGCAAATCGACGCTTGCCGACCGGCTGATCCAGCTCACCGGCGGCCTCGACGCGCGCGAAATGGCGGGCAAGGAACAGATTCTCGATAACATGGAGATCGAGAAGGAGCGCGGCATCACCATCAAGGCGCAGACTGTGCGCCTGATCTACCGCGCCAAGGACGGCAAAGATTACATTCTCAACCTGATCGACACCCCCGGCCACGTCGACTTCGCCTATGAGGTGAACCGGTCGCTGGCTGCCTGCGAGGGCTCGCTCTTGGTCGTCGACGCCTCCCAGGGCGTCGAGGCGCAGACCCTCGCCAACGTCTATCACGCGCTCGATGCCGGCCACGAAATCGTGCCGGTGCTGAACAAGGTCGACCTGCCGGCCGCCGAACCCGAGCGCATCAAGCAGCAGATCGAGGACGTCATCGGCCTCGACGCCTCCAACTCCGTCATGATCTCGGCCAAGACCGGGCTCGGCGTACCGGACGTGCTGGAGGCTATCGTGACGCGGCTGCCACCGCCGAAGGGCGACCGCAGCGCGCCGCTGAAGGCGCTGCTGGTCGACTCTTGGTACGACGCCTATCTCGGCGTCGTCGTGCTCGTGCGCGTGGTCGACGGCGTGCTCAAGAAGGGCCAGGGCATCCGCATGATCGGTGCCGGCGCGTCTTACGACGTCGACCGCTGCGGCGTGTTCACGCCGAAGCTGACCATCGTCGACGAACTGGGCCCCGGCGAGATCGGCATGATCACCGCGTCGATCAAGGAAGTCGCGGACGCGCGCGTCGGCGACACCATCGCCGACCAGCGCAATCTCGATATCCAACCGCTGCCCGGCTTCCAGCCGGCGATTCCGGTCGTGTTCTGCGGCCTGTTTCCGATCGACGCCGCGGCTTTCGAAGACTTGCGCGCCGCCATGGGCAAGCTGCGGCTCAACGACGCGAGCTTCTCGTTCGAAATGGAAACGTCCGCCGCGCTCGGCTTCGGCTTCCGCTGCGGCTTCCTCGGCCTGCTGCATCTGGAAATCATCCAGGAGCGGCTTGAACGCGAGTTCAACCTCGACCTGATCGCGACCGCGCCGTCGGTCATCTACAAGATGAACCTGCGCGACGGCAGCCAGATCGAGATTCACAATCCGGTCGACATGCCGGACGTGATGCAGATCCTGTCGATCGAAGAGCCCTGGATCGAGGCGACGATCCTGACGCCCGACGAATATCTCGGCGCCGTGCTCAAGCTGTGCCAGGACCGCCGCGGCACGCAGAAGGAACTGACCTACGTCGGCAACCGCGCCATGGTGAAATACGAACTGCCGCTCAACGAAGTGGTGTTCGATTTCTACGACCGGCTGAAGTCGGTGTCGAAGGGCTATGCCTCGTTCGACTATCACCTCACCGACTATCGCGAAGCCGATCTCGTCAAGATGTCGATCCTCGTCAACGACGAGCCGGTCGACGCGCTGTCGATGCTGGTGCACAGAACGCGCGCCGAGACGCGCGGCCGCGGCATGGTCGAGAAGCTCAAGGAACTGATCCCGCCGCACATGTTCCAAGTGCCGATCCAGGCCGCCATCGGCGGCAAGATCATCGCCCGCGAGACCGTGCGCGCCCTGCGCAAGGACGTGACCGCCAAGTGCTATGGCGGCGACGCCACCCGTAAGCGCAAGCTTCTGGACAAGCAGAAGAAGGGCAAGAAGAAGATGCGCCAATACGGCAAGGTGGACATTCCGCAGGAAGCGTTCATCGCCGCGCTGAAGGTGGATGTGTAGCGGCTTGAGGCAGGCTGCGTAACATGTTACGCTAGGCTTCAGGAGTCAGCGATGACCGCACCTCGCAAGTCGGGATCAAAGACCCGTTCGAAAGCCAAGCCAAAGACGGCACGCGAGCGCATGCAAGCGCGACGCGACCGGCTACGTTCGCAAGGCCTGCGGCCGGTGCAGCATTGGGTGCCCGATTTGCGCGATCCAAAGGTGCGAGCCGATTTGCGCCGCGAAATGGCTGAATTGGCAAAGCACCCTGCCAACGCTGAGATCGATAACTGGATCGAAAAAATCTACGACGACAGCGACTGGGTCTACGACGATAAAGACTTGAAATGAAGCGCGGCGATGTCGTTCTTGTTCTCATGCAGGGCGACGTCGGCAAGCCGCGCCCGGCCGTGATCGTCCAGTCGGACAGCGTTACCGCGTCGGCCACCAGTGTCATCATTTGTCCGATGACATCCGAAATCCACGAGCCGGGAACGATCCGTCCCATTGTCGAACCAGACGCTGCGAACGGCTTGCGCTTGCGCTCTCAAATCATGACCGACAAGCTTGCCGCGACGCGGGCCGATCGCGTTCGGCGCGTGCTAGGCGCCGTCGATGCCTCGACCATGGAGCGGCTCGACCGCGCGCTGTTCGTTGTCCTCGGGCTGGATCGGTGATGCATAAGTACTGCGAGGCCAACATCCCACAGGAGGCGTTCAGGCGCTCCGAGAGCGACATCAGGGAAGCTGGGCTTTGATGAAATCTCGCAAGGATAGTGTCTGTGCATGGAAGTCCTTTAGGTAAATAACCTTCCCTCCAGCCTTGTAGGCGTCCTTAATTGGCCCCGGCTTGCTATCCGCCGTCAGAATCACTGTGTAAAATGAGCTAGCAGCAACGGCGGTGTCGGCCATATTTTTGGGCAAATCTGAGCCGGTCCTCTTCTTACCTAGAACACGCTTTGGTATTTCAGTCGCATACCAATTGCGCTCATTATCAGACATAAAAGTACCTTGATTGAATCCTAAATAACAGTCGGCCTCAGCAAACCCAAAGTAGCCAACTGTTGTAACTGAATGCCGCGCGATCGTATCGTAAATGTAATCCTTAAGCGCTCGATTAGAGCACCCATCCTTACTCACGTCTGGGATAGCTTGAATTTCAATCTCAATCTCGCGCGGCATAAAAAGGCTAAAATCGCCCGGCGGGAGCTCGGCCACGAGGTCCATGCCGCTATTGAAAAAATCATTCCAGGCATTGCAATCTATCGTTATAGCGATGGTCATTTGCGCCTGGTAATGAGAGGTCTCCTTGCTCGACGTTCGCATCCGATATACGCCCACCGGCATTGAATCGTCAGCCCCGAAAGGCAGATAGCGCAGCGTGTCCGCCATTCTGGCGCGAGACGTGTTGCGTTACGCATTCGGCCAACCCGCCCAACAGCCTACTCCGCAGCGCTCTCCATCGGCTGTAATTCGCCAGCGTCTTTCATGTCGTCGTGCAGCGCGATGGGGTCCCAATCGTAACCGCTCGGCCATGTAGGCGCGCGGTCTTGCGTTCGACCTGCCTCTCCGTTCGGAAGGCAAGCTAGTATGCGGCCGCCCGAGGCACGTGTCATCACCGAACTACACCATTCATGACTGCCGTCGATCGAAGACTGTCTGGCTAGAAACCTAGTTCAAACAACCCCAACCCCTCCCGCACCTCCTCCAGCGTCGCTTGCGTGATCGCCCGCGCCGTCCGAGTCCCGTCGCGCAGAACGTCGAACACAAAATCCGGATCGCGCGCTAACGCCGCGCGGCGCTGGCGGATCGGCGCCAGCAAATCCTGCAACAAGACCTCGAGCCGCGCTTTCACCGCCATGTCGCCGAGGCCGCCGCGGCGGTAACGCGCCTTGAGGTCAGCGACGCCGTCCTCATCCGGGTCGAACGCATCGAGATAAGTGAAGACCACATTGCCTTCGACCGAGCCGGGGTCGCTGACGCGCACATGGTTCGGGTCGGTGTACATCTGGTGCACCGCGCGCTTGATCTCGTCGGGCGCAGCCGACAGCGGCAGCGCGTTGCCCTGCGACTTGCTCATCTTCGCCTTGCCGTCGATGCCCGGCAGCCGCCCGACCTTCGGAATGACGGCCTCTGCTTCGATGAGCACCGCGCGGCCGATCTGGTTGTTGATGCGCCGCGCGATCTCGTTGGTCTGCTCGATCAGCGGCGCCTGGTCTTCGCCGACGGGCACGACGCTTGCCTTGAAGCCGGTGATATCGGCCGCTTGCGCGACCGGATAGCACAGGAACCCGGCCGGAATGTCGCGGCCGAAGCCACGCGCGCGGATCTCGTCCTTGATGGTCGGATTGCGCTCGAGCCGGGCGACCGAGACGAAGTTCATATAGAGCATCGTCAGCTCGCAAAGCGCCGGCAGGCCGGACTGCACGCAGATGCTGGTCTTTTCAGGATCGATGCCGACGGCGAGATAATCGAGCGCCACCTCGATGACGTTGCGGCGCACTTTCTCCGGATCGTGCGCGTTGTCGGCCAGCGCCTGATTGTCGGCGAGCAGCAGGAATTGGCGATGCGTGTCCTGCATCGTCACGCGATTTTTGAGCGAGCCGACATAGTGGCCGAGATGCAGGGGACCGGTGGTGCGGTCGCCGGTAAGGATGACGGGCTTGGTCGTTGAAGGGGCATGCATGGCGGTTCTCCGGTTGGGAGCCGCCGCGTGTCGGAAAGCTTGTTCTGAACATACGTCGCCTGCCGAAACCCGGCGGCCACGTCTGATGGCTTCAAATGAAAGACGACGTGCCGCTCCTTACAAGGAGCGCCACCAATAGGCTCGGGCGGATATCGCAACGTCGATCATGCGTCCCGCATGCCACAATTTCAGTTGCGCGGCAAGCAGGCGCGCGACTCGACCGCGCGCGGGCCAGCGACTATGAAGTGCCGCTGTTCCGATCGATGGAGCCGAGCCTTGTGGCGCGCGATGACCGACGCCGATCTGCCGCGGGTGCTGCACATCGCCGCCGCGGTGCACCCGTCCTTGCCGGAAGACGCGGCTGTCTTTGCCGAACGTCTCGCGCTGTATCCGACTGGTTGTCTGGTCCACGAACACGGCGGTGCCGTCGACAGCTACGTCATCAGTCACCCTTGGCAGGACGCGGCGCCACCCGCGCTCAATACGCTGTTGGGCAAACTGCCGGCCACGCCATCGACCTACTACATCCATGACATCGCGCTGATGCCGGACGCGCGCGGCAGCGGTGTCGCGAACACGATCGTCAAAACGCTGATGGCTCATGCGCGGCAGAACCACTTCGCCACGATCACGCTCGTCGCCGTGAACAATTCCGCACGCTTCTGGCGCAAGCACGGCTTCGAGGCCGTGAACGACAGAAGTCTTGCCGCGAAGATCGCAAGCTACGGCGCGGATGCGCGCCTCATGCGCGCGACCTTGCCGCCGGCTTGATTCAAGCCGCGCGCCGCACTCGCCCCCTGAGCGCGACATAGCCGCAGGGCCTACCGCAAGCAGCGACAAAGAACGATCTTTGCAGCATTCAAAGGCTTTTTTGGCGACGTACAAGCGGCCAAAGCGACCGTTCATCGTTGCGCATGGACCGTGGCGCGATATCATCGCGCCGCTCATGATAGCCACACGGGGTGATAATTGACTGCGGGCGCACATGCCGATCGAAGCGCGAGCTTGGCCGACGCAACGGCGTGGCTCGTGCGGTGCGATGCGTTGCCGGCCGATGTCGAAGCGAAGGCCCGCCTTCTGTTGCTCGATACGCTTGGCTGTCTGCTCGCCGGCTTGAACCATCCCGACGTTAAGGCATTCGGTCGCGCGCTGCGCGTCGCCTTTCCCGGCGACGTCGCCTGGCCCGCCTCGGACATCCAGCTCGCGCCGGCCGCCAGCGGCGCGCTCGGTGCGGCGGCGGCGTGCTGGGATGAAGCCTGCGAAGGCAATGCTTCGGCGCATGGTCGGCCGGGCCTGCCCGTTGTTCCCGCGCTGCTGGCGCTCGCCGCGACTCGCAATGCGACGCTCGGCGAACTGCTGCTGGCGCTGGCGACCGGCTATGAGATCGGCACCCGCGCCGGCGAATCTTGGCGCATTCCGCCGGGCTGGCATGTCGACGGCAGCTCGCATTCGCTCGGCGTTGCCGCGGCGGTCGCGCGGTTGACCTCGGGACCGCAGCGTGTGCAAGCGGCAATCGAAGCCGCCGCCTGTCAGATTCCAGCCAGCCTGTATTTGCCGATCACCGTCGGCTCGGTGTTGCGCAACACCTATGCGGCGCATGCCGTGCTGCTCGGCGTCATGGCCGCCGCCGCGGCGGACGCGAACTTCACGATGCCCGATGGTGCGCTCGAAGAAGGCCGCCGCCGTGTACTGCGCGCCGAGAACGACGCCAATCCAACGCCGGCCGGTCATTGGACAATTCTGGACGGCTATCTGAAGCCCTTCGCCGCCGTGCGCCATACGCATTACGGCGTCGCCGCCGCGTTGCGCTTGCGTCAGCATCCCGCTTTCTCGCTGGCCAAACTCGGCGCGATCCGGCTGCAGGTCTATGACGAGGCGATGCGCTACTGCGGCAATCGCGCGCCACAAACCGCCATCCAGGCGCAGTTCAGTCTGTCCTACGCGGTCGCGGCCGCGCTCGTGCTCGGCGACCTCGGGCCGGAGGCCTACACCAAGCTCGATGACCCGGCGATCACGGATCTCGAACGCCGCATCGCCGTCGACGTCGATCCGGCGCGCACGCACCGCGGCGCCACGCTCACGCTCACCATCGACGGCGCCGCGCTGTCGGATACGGTCGATGCCGTCGCGGGCGATCCGTCGATGCCGATGACGCAAGCCGAGGCCGTCGCCAAATTCCACCGCTACACGGATTCGATCGTCGGCCGGCCACATGCCGAAGCGCTCGTCGCTTTCGCGCTTGAAGCCAGCGCGACAACACCGGCGCGCCAATGCTTTTCGTTGGGACGCCCATAGACTGTTTTCGCATTACATCGATCAAAGTGAGGTGGATCATGAAACGGCCGAACTTGCCGGCACTCGGATTGGAATTGTCGCGGCGCACCGTGCTCGGCGCGGCACTCTCCGCGCCATTCGTTCTCAAGGCGCGCGCGCAGGAGTATCCGACGCGCAATCCGCGCCTCATCGTGCCGTTCGCGGCCGGCGGTCCGACCGATACGCTGACGCGCATCGCCGCCGAGCGCGTGAGCCCGCTCCTAGGCCAGCAGGCCGTGGTCGAGAACCGCGCCGGCGCCGGCGGCAACATCGCCGGTGAACTCGTCGCGCGCACCGATGCCGACGGCTACACCTTGCTGGTCGCCGGACAGGCGATCCTCGCGATCAACAAGGCGCTGTACAAGAAGATCTCCTACGATCCGGCCACCGACTTCACCTTCATCGGCATGCTCGGCGTCATCGCCAATGTGCTGCTGGTCAATCCGAAGACCGTACCGGTGAACTCGGTCGCGGAGCTGATCGACCTTGCCAAGAAGAAGCCCGGCGAAATTTCGTACGGCTCGAACGGCCCGGGCTCGCTCACGCATCTGACCACCGCGATCATGGCACATCAGGCCGGCATCGAACTCTTGCATGTGCCCTATCAGGGCGCGGCGCCGCTCACGACCGATCTGCTGGCCGGGCGCATCGGCATGACCTTCACCGCCGCGTCGGCCGCCATGCCGCTGGTGCGGTCAGGCCAATTGCGTGCCCTTGCGGTGACCACCGGCAAGCGCAGCCGTTTCAGCCCGGAATTGCCGACCTTGGTCGAAAGCGGCTTCCCCACGCTCGATGCGCCGACATGGTTCGGCGTGGTGGCGCGCAGCAAGACACCGGCGCCGATCCTCGCCAAGCTGCGCAAGGACTTCAACACCGTCATCACCAGCGAAGACTATGCCAAGGCGCTGGAGAAGCAGTCGATCGAGATCATGGTGGTGCCGCCGGAGACCTCGGACGAGTTTCTCGCCAAGGAGCGCAAGCTCTGGAGCGACGCCGTGAAGGTGACGGGCGTCAGCTTGGATTAGAGCAAGCACGCGCCTGGTCGACTGAATCGCGCGACACTCCGCCCGTCCCCGCGAAAGTGGGGACCCAGCGCGGTAGCGCAAATTTGGTAGGGCCTGCTGGAGTCCCGCTTTCGCGGGAATGAGCGGAGACTGGCTCGACGCAATCCAATCTCAAACTGGCGACAGGGCACTCAATACGGCCCGCCGCGCCAGCGCGGCGGCGGTGCGTAGTAGTAGCCGTCGTCACCGTCCGGATCGAACAACTGCTGGAAATCCCGGCCGTGCGTCCGCCGCACCGGCCGGCTGACCTCGGGCGCCGGCGCCGGCCGATCGCCCGTGACGACGATCACCGTATCGCGGCGATGCTCCTGCACGAGCGCGAACAGGATGGCGGCATTGTTCGGATGCAGACGGATGCAGCCGTGCGAGGCAGGCCGCCCGAGCCGGGAGATTTCGTAGCTGCCGTGGATGGCGTAGCCGCCATTGAAGAAGATCGAGTACGGCATCGGCGACCAGTCATATTTGCGCGAGTACCATTTGCGCTCGAGCCGCTCCGGCCGGTAGGTGCCGTTGGGCGTGCGATAGCCCCAGCGGGCGGTCGACACAGGCCACTGATATCGGGTGACGCCGTCGATTTCGACGGTGAGGCGCTGCGTGGATTTATTGACGGTGACGACGACGCCCGCATCGGCACGCGCGATCGCGCACACCATAAAGGCACAGGCGGCCAAAGCACTCAGGATACGCGACATCGCACACTCTCCGACGGCGCAACCTGGCACCGTCATGTCGCTCCTTCTTTAACCTAAATCAAACCGCTCAACGCGAGAGGCATGGCGTTGAGGTTAACGCGTAATGCCGTACTTGCGGTCGAGCGCACGCAGCCAGGCGTCGCGCTCGCGCATCACATGCCCTTCGCTGCCGACCGAGACGCTCAACCGCTCGACCGTGGCGACCTGAGTGCGGGCGGCACGCCGCACGACCGGTTGCTCATCCCCATCGGTGGCGCGCGCCTGCGCGGCATAAGCCTTGTTGCTCGTCTTGGCGCTCAGATGCTCGCTGCCGCCGGCGGGCTTTTCATCGCTCACATCCTTCGTGGCGACTGTTGCAGGCTTCGTCGCGGCGGGTCCTTCCGCCATCGGCTGACCGCCCGGCGCGCGCGGCAATGGGCCGTCCAGCACGACGACTTTGGTCTGCTTCGCGCCGTACCGTTGCACCATGGAAAACAAGACCGACGCATTGTCCGGCCGCAAGCGCACGCAGCCATGCGAGGCCGGGCGGCCGATGTTCCGCGTCTCGGTCGTGCCGTGCATGGCATAGCCGCGGTGGAAGAACACAGACCACGGCATCGGCGCCCAATCGTATTTGCGCGAATACCACTGCCGCTCGAGCCGGGTCGGCCGATACGTGCCGGATGGCGTCGAGTAGCCTTTGCGTCCCGTGGACACCGGCCAGCGGTAGGCCTCTTCGCCGTCCACCGCCACCGAGATGCGCTGCTGCGATTTGCTGATGCTGACGACAAGCTCCGCGCGCGCGGGCAGCGTCATCATCAGCACACCGAACATGGCCGTCATAGCGAGGTTACGCATGGCACCAGCCCCAAATGCAGCGACCCTGACAGGTTAAGGAGTTTCACCCGCCGGATGGAACTTGTAAAGCATTTGTTAACCATAAAAACTATTGAAATACTTGCGTTTTTCGAACCATCGCGGAACGGTGGTTATATGCTCCCGCTCTAAACCATCGTTCGCAATTAAACTGACAGCGCGACAGGGACGCGGTAGACCGTCAGCACCATGCTGACGCGCATCACAGCTTTCCTGGTTGTGTCGGCGGTATTTGTCGCTGGCACTCTCGCGCTTGGGCAACGGATAACGGTTGCGCAAGCGCCCACGCCCGACTCCTCGGCTCAACCGATACCCGAGCCGAGCACGAGCAAGAACAGCAGCGCCGAGACGCCTGCCCAAATGCAACAGCAAACGCCGGCACCGGCAGTGACGCCGCCCGCACCGGCCTTACCGGCTGCGCCGCCGGCCCCTGCGCCGGACACCGCGTCCGCTCCCGCGCCAATCACACCGGCACCCGCCGCGACCGCGCCACCCGCCGAGCCGGTCACAACCGCCACGCCCACGCCACCGGCCGACACCCCGGCGCCCGCGGCATCCGCGCCGCTGCCAACGGCCCGGCCGACGGTCAGCGACGGCCTCGATGCTACGCCGGCGAAGACGCTGTTCTCGCGCGTGAAGCTGCCGTCGCTCGGCAAGGCGCTGGCGATCGGTTATTACCCGCGTGGCTGTCTCTCAGGCGGCGTCGAACTGCCGGTGAACGGACCGACCTGGCAAGTGATGCGCCTCTCGCGCAACCGCAATTGGGGGCATCCCGAACTCGTGCACTTCCTCGAACGCTTCGCGCCACTCGCGGCCAAAGCGACAGGCTGGAAAGGCATCCTCGTCGGCGACATGGCGCAGCCGCGCGGTGGGCCATTGCCCTTCGGTCATCTGAGCCATCAGATCGGACTCGACGTCGATATCTGGTTCATGCCCATGCCTGCCCACACGCTGTCGAACGATGAGCGTGAAAAGACGTCGGCGATCAATCTCGTCTCCGACGATTGGAAGCACATCAATCCAAAGACCTGGACGCCGCAGCATATCGCCTTCATCCGCACGGCCGCCGAACAGCCGGGGGTCGAGCGCGTACTCGTCAATGCGGCCATCAAGAAAGAGCTGTGCCGCGTCGACAATGGCAAGCACTCATCCTGGCTCGATAAAGTGCGTCCGTGGTACGGCCACCACGACCACATTCATGTGCGGATGAAATGTCCCGCCGACTCGCCGAACTGTCGCAAACAACCGCCAGTACCCGGCGACGATGGATGCAGCGCCTCGGCTCTCGACTATTGGTTCTCGGATAAGGTATTGCATCCGAAGCCCAAGCCGCCGGGCCCGCCACCGCGTCCGCTGATGCTGTCGGACCTTCCGCCGGCTTGCAAAACCGTAGTCAGCGCACCCGCGCGTGACGCCAGCAAGACGACAGAAAGATAATGAAACTCTGCCGATTCAACGATAATCGCCTGGGCTTGGTTGAAGGAAATGAAATCAAGGATGTGACGGCGGCGCTCGATGTGTTGCCGGCCGCGCGCTATCCGCTTCCGACCACCGATCTCCTGATCACCCATCTTCCGGAAGTCCAGAAGGCCGCTTCGGCCGCCGCGAAGGGCGCCAAGAGCTTTGCGCTGAGCGACGTGAAGCTGCTCAGCCCGGTCGCCAATCCGGGCAAGCTCGTCGCCGCACCGGTGAACTACAAGAAGCATCTGGATGAAGCGCGGACCGACCCCCAGATCCACCATCAGAACCAGGTGGCGGAGATCCAGCGCGTCGGCCTGTTCCTGAAGGCGAACAGCTCGCTCGCCGGCGCGAGCGACGTGATCCCGATCCGCCATCCGGACCGCCGCACCGACCACGAGATCGAGCTCGTCGCCATCATCGGCGCCAAGGCCAACCGCGTGAAGCGCGAAGACGCGCTCAAATATGTCGCCGGCTATTGCATCGGCCTCGACATCACCGTGCGCGGTCCTGAAGAACGCTCGCTGCGCAAGTCGATCGACGGCTACTCGGTGCTCGGACCGTATCTGGTCACGGCCGACGAACTGAGCGATCCGACCAACCTCGACCTCAAGCTCACGGTCAATGGCGAACCGCGTCAGATCGCCAACACGCGCGATCTCATCATCGGCGTCGCCGAGCTGATCGAGTTCGCGACGTCGTTCTACACGCTCTATCCGGGTGACGTGCTGTTCACCGGCACGCCGGAAGGCGTCGGCCCGATCAAGCCGGGCGACACCATCGACGCGTCGATCACGCATCTGGGATCGATCCAGGTGAAGGTGGGATAAGACAGGCGTCCATCCCTCCCCTGAAAGGGGAGGGCCGATCGAGCGCGATCGGGGATGGGGTCAATTTTCATTCTTCCCAGGTCCCCACCCGGCTCGCTCCGCTCGCCACCCTCCCCCGCAAGCGGGGGAGGGATAAGAAGTTACGCCACCGGCAGCACGTTGGTATATTTCACCTGCTCCAGCGCGAAGCTGGATTCGATCGAGGCGATGCCTTCGAGCCGCGTCAGCTTCTGCTTGAGGAAGCGTTCGTAAGCCGGCAGATCCGGCACCACGACGCGCAAGAGATAATCGCGCGGCCCGGTCATCAGATAGCACTCGAGCACTTCCGGCCAGCGCGCGATGGTCTTGGCAAAGCGATCGAGCAATTCCTCGCGCTGCTTTTCCAGCTTGATCGAGATGAACACGCTGACCGGCAGTCCGACCGCGCGCTGGTCGAGCACCGCGACATAACGCGCGATCACGCCGGCCTTCTCCAGGATGCGCACGCGGCGCAGGCACGGCGACGGCGACAGCCCGACCTTCTGCGCCAAGTCTGCAAGGCTCATGCGGCCGTCGTCCTGCAGGTGGCGCAGGATCTTCAGATCGACGGCATCGAGCTTGACCATTTCTGGCATAATCGGCTCTTTCTTGGCATCGAATTGGCAGAATAGGCCAATATGGCCGCCTAATATAGCGCGAATTGGCAAGCATCACTATCGCCTCGGGCGCAGAATCCGACGAGAAGTTGTCGTCCCGGGCGAGCGAAGCGAGGCCCGGGACCCATACGCCTCAGTCTCTCGATAGTGCACGGCGTATGGGTCCCGCCTTCGCGGGGACGACGCAGAAGCAAGGCCTACGCCATGACGACACGCGACAACCTGCAACTCCTCTCCGCGATCGAGCGCAAGGTGCTCTGGCTCGCGAGCTGGATGATCCACAATGCCAACCACCTGCGCGAGAACACCGACGGCCTGAAGGTCGGCGGGCATCAGGCCTCGTCGGCGTCGCTGGCGACAATCATGACAGCGCTCTATTTCGACGTGCTCAAGCCGCAGGATCGCATCGCGGTGAAGCCGCATGCCTCGCCGATATTCCATGCCATTCAATATCTGCTCGGTAAGCAGACGCGCGAGCGTCTGGAGAACTTCCGCGGCTACAAGGGCGCGCAGAGCTACCCCTCGCGCACCAAGGATGCCGACGACGTCGATTTCTCGACCGGGTCGGTCGGCCTCGGCGTCGCGCAGACGCTGTTTTCGTCGCTGGTGCAGGACTATGTGCGGGCACACGGCTGGGGCACGGACCGTCCCGAGGGCCGCATGGTCGCGCTGGTCGGCGATGCCGAGCTCGACGAAGGCAACATCTTCGAAGCCCTGCTCGAAGGCTGGAAGCACGGCTTGCGCAATTGCTGGTGGATCATCGACTACAACCGCCAGAGTCTGGACGCCGTCGTGCGCGAAGGCCTGTGGGAGCGCTACGAACAGCTGTTCAAGAACTTCGGCTGGAACGTCGTCATCGTCAAATACGGCTCGCTGCAGCAGGCGGCCTTCAAGGAGCCGGGCGGCGACAAGCTCAAGGCCTGGATCGACAACTGCCCCAACCCGCTCTACTCGGCGCTGGTGTTCGCGGGCGGCGCGGCCTGGCGCAAGCGGCTCAATGACGAGATCGGCGATCAGGGCGACGTCTCACGGCTGATCGAGAAGCGTTCGGATGCCGAGCTCGCGGCGCTGATGAACAATCTCGGCGGCCACGATCTGCCGGCGCTGCTGGACGCGTTCAACAACGCCAAGAGCGACAAGCCGACCTGCTTCATCTGCTACACGGTGAAGGGCTTCGGCCTGCCGATGGCCGGGCACAAGGACAACCACGCCGGCCTCATGACGCCGGCGCAGATGGACGCCTATCGCACGGCACAGAACGTGCGCGAAGGCCACGAATGGGACAAGTTCGAAGGGCTGCCGGTTGCGGGCGACAAGCTGCAGGCGTTCCTCGATCGGGTGCCTTTCGCGCAGGGCGGCAACCGCCGGCTCGAAGCGCCAAGCATCGCCGTGCCGGACAAGCTCGGCATTACCATTCAGCCGACGATGTCGACGCAAGCCGGCTTCGGCAACATCCTGAACGAAGTCGGCCGCGGCGACGGCGACTTTGCCAAGCGCATCGTCACCACCTCGCCCGACGTCACCGTGTCGACCAATCTCGGCCCATGGGTGAACCGGCGCGGCCTGTTCGCCCACGAAGCGACGCCGGACACCTTCCGCAACGAGCGCATCCCCTCGACGTTCAATTGGGAGTTCTCGCCGCAAGGGCAGCATATCGAGCTCGGCATCGCCGAAGCCAATCTCTTCATCACGCTCTCCGCGCTCGGCCTCTCGCACACGATCAACGGCGTGCGGCTCCTGCCGGTCGGCACGCTGTACGATCCGTTCATCGCCCGCGGCCTCGATCAGTTGAATTACGCCTGCTACCAGGATGCCCGCTTCATGGTGGTCGCGACGCCCTCCGGTATCACGCTCGCCGGCGAAGGCGGCGCGCATCAGTCGATCGCCGAGCCGATGATCGGCATGGCGCAGGACGGGCTGGCGATGTTCGAGCCGGCTTTTGTCGACGAGCTTGCCGTCGTCATGCGCTGGGCGTTCGACTACATGCAGAAGAGCGGCGGGGAAATGTCGGAACGGAACTGGCTTCGCGACGAGACCGGCGGCTCGGTTTACTTGCGGCTGTCGACACGGCCGGTGGAGCAGATCCAGCGCGCGATGACGCCCGATTTGGAACAGGACATCGTCGACGGCGCCTATTGGCTGAGGAAGCCCGGCCCGAACGCGCAGGTGGTCGTCGCTTACACCGGCGCCATCGCGCCGGAAGCCATCGAAGCCGTGGGACTGATGGCGGAAGACCGCCGCGATGTCGGCCTCTTGGCGATCACGTCGGCCGACCGCCTCAACGCCGGCTGGACCGCCGCGCAGCGCGCCCGCGAGCGCGGCCTCGTGCATGCGCGCTCGCACATCGAGCGCCTGCTGGAAGACGTGCCGACACATTGCGGCATCGTCACGGTGCTCGACGGCCATCCGGCAACGCTCGCCTGGCTGGGCGCGGTGAACGGCCATCGCACGCGCGCCTTGGGCGTCGAACACTTCGGCCAGACCGGCGCGCTGGCCGATCTCTATAGGCACTACGGCATCGACGCCAACGCCATCGTCGCCGCCGCGCAGGGCATCGCACCGGGCCGGCCGATCAGGCATTTGAAAGTGCTGTAGAGCCTCGCCTTGCGACCCAACCTCGAGCCGTCATCCTGAGGTGCGAGCGCAGCGAGCCTCGAAGGATGGCGGGCAAGACGCGTCCCCAAGTGTATTTGAGGTGAGACCTCGGCCGTCCCCCTTCGAGGCTCGGCCTTCGGCCGCGCACCTCAGGGTGACGGAACAAAGGTTGTCCGCGTGGTCAGCGCCGGTCTTCAAGAATCATCACGGCGCCCTTTTCGGCGATCATCATGGTCGGCGAATTGGTGTTGCCCGAGGTGATCGACGGCATCACCGAGGCGTCGATGACGCGCAGGCCCTCGAGCCCGATCACGCGCAGCCGCGCGTCGACCACGGCGCGGGCATCGTCGTCGCGGCCCATGCGCGCGGTGCCGACGGGATGGAAAATCGTCGTGCCGATATCGCCGGCGGCCTTTTCCAACGCCGCCTCGTCGTCGTCGCGTGCCTGCGCGCCCGGCAGGTATTCGAGCGGCGCGTAAGGCCGCAGCGCCGGCTGCGACACGATCGCGCGCGTCACGCGGATCGAGTCGGCGGCGACGCGGCGGTCTTCCGGCGTCGACAGATAATTCGGCCGGATCGACGGTGCCGCCGCAGGATCGCGCGACTTGAGCGTGATCGTGCCGCGGCTGGTCGGCCGCAGGTTGGCCACGCTCGCCGTGAAGGCCGGAAACGCATGCAGCGGCTCGCCGAACTTCTCGAGCGACAAAGGCTGCACGTGGTACTGAATGTTGGCGCGATCCTGCGTCGGATCGGACTTCGTGAAGACGCCCAACTGCGACGGCGCCATGGTGAGCGGCCCGCGCCGGCGCAGCATGTAATCGAGGCCCATCTGCGCGCGGCCGAACAGCGAGCCATACATCGCGTTCAGCGTCTTCACGCCCGACACTTTATAGATCGTGCGCAGTTGCAGATGATCCTGCAGATTGGCGCCGACGCCCGGCTTGTCGAGCCGCACTTCGATCCCGTGCTCGGAAAGATGCGCGGCGGGGCCAACGCCCGACAGCATCAGCAGTTGCGGCGAGCCGATCGCGCCCGCGGCCAGGATCACTTCGCCGCGGCATTTGGCGCTGCGCGTTTCACCGTTCTGCCGCCACCGCACGCCGGTGACGCGCTTGCCGCTGAAGTCCAGGCCTTCGGCCAGGCAGCCGGTCTCCAGCCGCAAATTGGGCCGGTTCAGCACCGGCTTGAGAAAGCCGCGCGCGGCGGACCAGCGGCGGCCCCGCTTCTGGTTGACGTGGAAATAGCAGATGCCTTCGTTGTCGCCGGTGTTGAAGTCGGCGACCGATGGAATGCCGTATTGCACGGCCGCCTCCCGGAACGCTTCCAGGATCTGCCACGACAGGCGCTGCGCTTCGACCCGCCATTCACCGCCCGCCGCGTGGTGCTCGCTCTTCAGGAAGTGATCGACATGCTTGCGGAAGAAGGGCCGCACGTCGTCCCACGACCAGCCCGGCAGGCCGAGCTGGCGCCAGTTGTCGTAATCCGCCGATTGGCCGAGCATGTAGATCATGCCGTTGATGGCCGAGCAGCCGCCGATCACCTTGCCGCGCGGATAATTGAGCGCGCGGCCGTTGAGGCCGGGCTCCGGCTCGGTCTTGAACAGCCAGTCGGCGCGCGGATTGCCGATGGCGAAGAGATAGCCCACGGGAATGTGAAACCAGACCCAGTTGTCGCGCCCGCCCGCCTCGAGAATGAGCACGCGCTTCGTCGGATCGGCCGAGAGGCGGTTCGCCAGCACGCAGCCGGCGGAGCCCGCGCCCACGATGATGTAGTCGAATTCGCCTTCGATCGCTGTGGTGCCGGTCATTGTCTCGGTCTCGTTTCTTCCCTGCGACTTTCTAGCAGAGTCAGCCAACACTCGCCGCCTACACTCCCCCCTGGAGGGGGAGGGTAAAGCAAGCAACCCCTGCGCAGGTGACAGAGATACCTCCGCTTGCTACATAGTTCCCAGACCCGCGCCGCACTGGGCGTGCAGCGTGCGGCCGGAACGGCGGTTCCGACAATGTCTTCCCTCTCTGACCGGAAATCAGGGCGCCATCGACGCGCCCGAGGAGAACCGCCATGGCCACTCGGCTTCTAGCCTTTTTCAGCCTTCTGCTCGCCCTTGCCGCCGCGCCGCACCCGAGCGCCGCGCAGGACAAGACCATCACCATCTTCGCCGCCGCGTCGATGAAAAACGCCGTCGACGACATCAATGCCGCTTACACCAAGGCAACCGGCGTGAAGGTGGTCTCGAGCTACGCGGCCAGCTCCGCGCTCGCCAAGCAGCTCGAGCAGGGCGCGCCGGCGGACGTCTTCGCCTCGGCCGATCTCGACTGGATGGATTACGGCGTGCAGAAGAAGGTCATCAAGGAGGACACGCGCGTCAATCTGCTCGGCAATCGCCTGGTGCTGATCGCGCCCACGGACTCCAAGCTCACCAACGTCACGATCGGCCAGGGCTTCGACCTCGCCAAGCTCGCCGGCGACGGCCGCATCACCACCGGCGACGTGCAGGCGGTGCCGGTCGGCAAGTATGCCAAGGCCGCGCTGGAGAAGCTCGGCGCCTGGCAGGCCGCCGCGCCCAAATTTGCCATGGCGGAAAGCGTGCGCGCCGCTCTCGCCTTCGTTGCCCGCGGCGAGGCGGTGCTCGGCATCGTCTACGAGACCGACGCCAAGGTCGAACCGAAGGTGAAGATCGTCGGCGCGTTTCCGCAAGAATCCTATCCGCCGATCGTCTATCCCGTCGGCCTGACGACAACGGCGAAGCCGGAAGCGGCGGCTTATCTCAACTTCCTGCGCAGCAGCGCGGCGAAAGCGATCTTCGAGAAGTACGGCTTCAGCTTCTTGATCAAGCCGGTGTCGTGACGAAGGTGGTTTTCGCGCCGCGAGCATTGCACTCGACCCCTCATCCTGAGGTGGCCGCGCCTAGCGCGGCCCTCGAAGGGCGGCGGCCGGGGCCGTCCATCCTGCGAGGCTCGGCGCGCTCCGCGCCTCGCACCTCAGGATGACGGAGATAGTCTATGTTTAACCTCTCTCCCGAAGAATGGATCGCGGTCGCGCTATCCTTGCGCATCGCGGTGGTGGCGACGATCGTGTCGCTGCCGTTTGGCATCGCCGTCGCTTTCCTGCTCGCGCGCACAGACTTCTGGGGCAAGTCGCTGCTCGATGCGATCGTGCATCTGCCGTTGGTGCTGCCGCCGGTCGTCACCGGCTATCTGCTGCTGATCACGCTCGGACGCCGCGCGCCGGTCGGTGCCTTTCTCGCCGATCACTTCGGCATCGTGTTCTCGTTTCGCTGGACCGGCGCGGTGCTGGCCTGCGGCGTGATGGCTTTTCCGCTTCTGGTGCGCGCCATCCGCCTGTCGATCGAAGCCGTCGACGGCAAACTCGAACAGGCCGCCGCCACTTTGGGCGCGCGGCCCTTGCTCGTCTTCTTCAGCGTCACGCTGCCGCTCACGCTGCCCGGCATCATCGCCGGCATGGTGCTGGCTTTCGCCAGGGCCTTGGGTGAGTTCGGCGCGACCATCACCTTCGTGTCGAATATTCCCGGCGAAACACAGACCATCTCGGCGGCGATCTACACGTTGACGCAAGTGCCGGGCGGCGATGCCGCTGCGCTCAAGCTGGTCGTCATCGCCGTCATCATCTCGCTCGCCGCTCTCATGGTGTCGGAATGGTTCGCGCGGCGCGCGGCCATCCGGCTGCGGGGAGAGTGACATGCTCGTAAGCAGGTCCGGCCCCTCTTCCGCTCGTCCCCGCGAAGGTGGGAGCCCAGCGCGACGGTGCAAGCTCGATAGGGCCGGCTGGATTCCCGCTTGCGCGGGAATGAGCGGGCATGAGGTGCACCGCTCTAATTGGAATGCTGTCAAATGCTGACAGTCAAAGTCGAAAAGCAGCTCGGCCAACTGGCGCTGAGCGTCTCCTTCACCAGCGAGGGCGGCGTCACCGCCCTGTTCGGTCCGTCCGGCACCGGCAAGACCAGCGTCATCAACATGATCGCCGGCCTGATCGCGCCGGACCGCGGCCGCATCGCGCTCGACGACACGGTGCTGTTCGACGGCACGGCGCGGATCGACGTTCCGGCCTGGCGGCGCGGCATCGGCATCGTGTTTCAGGAAAGCCGGCTGTTCCCGCACTTCACCGTGAAGCACAATCTCGACTACGGCCGCTGGATGCGCGGACTGAAGGCCGATCCCACGGCATTCGCACACGTTGTGGAGCTGCTCGACATCGGCCCTTTGCTGGCGCGACGACCGGGCAAACTGTCCGGCGGCGAGCGCCAGCGCGTCGCCTTCGGCCGCGCGCTGCTGATGCGACCGCGCCTGTTGCTGCTCGACGAGCCGTTGGCTTCGCTCGACGCCACGCGCAAGCAGGAGATCCTGCCCTATCTCGAACGCCTGCGCGACGACGCGCGTGTGCCGATGATCTATGTCAGCCACGATCCGGCGGAGGTGAAGCGTATCGCAACACGCGTGGTGCGCCTGGACGCAGGCAAGGTCGTGGCCGAAGGCGGCGTGGAGTTGGTGTAGCGTTCAGCTCGCAACTTGCTCTCTTCACCTCTCCCATAGGGAGAGGTCGGCGCACGCAGTGCGCCGGGTGAGGGGTTACAAAGTCCGAGAGTCAGGAGCCCCCTCACCCCAACCCTCTCCCCAGTGGGGAGAGGGAGTCCCGCCTTGCTTGCGGCGATTCATTCAACTCGATGCTGGAGGCTCAGACCTCCAGCCCCGTCTTCACGTTCTTGTTTTCCGAGTCGAGCTTCATGCCGGCGAGTTCCGCCATGGTCTCCGCCATCTTGGCGAAGTCCTCGGCCAGGATCTCTTTGGCGTTCGGCTGCGACAGTGCCTTGCCGATATGTTGCTGGATGACTTCGCGCGTTGCCGCCGTCACCGGCATCGGCACGTCCCATTCGCGGCCGAGCTCAAGGCCGAGATCGAGGTCCTTGCGCAGCAGCTCCGGCGTGAAGGTCGTGGTCCAGTCGAGATTGACCAGCGCCGGCGTCTTGTACGCCGTGAACATCGAGCCCATGACGCCGTTGTTCATGAAGGCGAGGAACGCATGGCGCGGCACGCCCATCTTGTTGGCGAGCAACGTGATCTCGATCAGGTTTTCGATGACGACGCCGAGCATGACGTTGTGCGCGATCTTGCAGATGCGCGCGAGCTCGCCATCGCCGACATAAGACACGCCGCGCGGCGCGAACACTTCGATCACCGGCATCGCGGCCTTCGCCGCCGCTTCCGGGCCAGACACCACCGACGACAGCTTGCCGGCCTTGATGACGAGACCGTTGCCCGACACCGGCGCGCAGACGAACTCGATGCTGCGCTCCTTCAGACGCTCGCGGATGCGCGCCGAGTCGTCGACCGAGATCGACGAACAGTCGACGAAGGTCTTCGGCAGCGCGCCCTTGGCGTTGGTCACGATGCCGTTCGGGCCGAAGTAAACCTCTTCGAGGTCTTTCCCTTCCGACACGATGGCGAACAGCATATCGACACCGGCGAGATCGACCGGCTTGTCGACCACCTTGGCGCCAAGCTTGGTGAGCGGTTCGGCCTTCGCCTTGGTGCGGTTCCAGATCGAGATGTCGTAGCCCGCCTTCGCGAGGCGCTCCGCCATCTGGTAACCCATGCGGCCGACGCCGATCCAACCGATCTTTTGCTTGTTATTCGACATCCCGAAACTCTCCCCAAATTGAACTTGGCACGACGTGTCGCCGGCGCAGCGCTTTAGCCGTTCTGTACGAATTCTGCCAGTGTGGTCCGCCTTCGCAGGTGCAGAACCATCTTCGCTTGTGGTTCGCGGTCAAAGGTCTATCCTTGTCGCAAGTCCGGTCACAAGACCGGCAAATGGCCCGAACAGATACGCGTCGATAAACGGCAGCATAAGCCGGACAAGAGGCCGACAACATAGGGTGGGAGGACGCAGGCACCGATGCAGGATGCCGTCAACACCATCGCCGTTACCGGCACGGATAGCCGGTCGACGCGGCGCGCCGCCGATCACCTGCGCGCGATCTTGCGGAATATGTTTCCTTTCCTCGTGGTGGGACTGCTGTGGGAGATCGTTGCGCGCCTCGGCGTGTTCCCGCCCCGTCTCTTTCCCACTTTGGAAGAAGTCGCCGCCTCGTTTGTGCGGCTCACCGTGTCAGGCATTCTGCCGCACCACGCCATCGAGACGGTCATCCGCCTGCTGTCGGGCTTTGCGCTCGCCGCCATCGCGGGCACGGTCATCGGCATCCTGATGGGCCGTTCGCGGCGCGCCGAAGACATTATGCTGCCACTGGTGAGCATCTGCGCGCCGATACCGGGGCTCGCTTACGCGCCACTGTTCCTGTTGTGGTTCGGCCTCGGCAATGTGTCGGCCGTGCTCTTGGTCGGCTTCGTGTCGGCATTTCCGGTAATCTTCAACAGCTGGACCGGTGTCAAAGCGGTAAAGGAAATCTGGCTGCGCTCGGCGGTGGCCTTGGGCGCGGACGATCGGCGGCTGTTCACGCATGTGATCCTGCCTGGGGCGCTGCCTTACATCCTTACCGGCTTGCGGCTCGGCCTCGCCCAAGCATGGCGCATCCTGGTCGCGGTTGAAATGCTCGCGGCCGTACCCTGGGGGCTGGGCTGGCTGATCTTCGGCGCGCGCGAGTTCCTCAACACCGACGTCATGCTTGCCGGCATCGCCGTCATCGCGCTGATCGGCATCGCGCTCGAGAAGCTCGTGTTCCAGAAGATCGAGGACTACACCGTCGTGCGGTGGGGCATGGTGACAGCGTCATGAGCGAGACAACCACGACCACCCGCTCCTATATCCGTTCAGCGCTGACGCTGATCGTGGTGGCGGCCCTCTACGAAGCCGCGGCCCGCAGCGGCTACTTCGCCGCGGCGCTGATGCCGACATTACCCGCCATCGCCAAGACGTTGTTCGCCGGCATTGCCGACGGTTCGCTGATCGAGCATGCCGCCTTCACGCTCGGCCGCGTGCTCGCGGGCTTTGTCCTCGCCGTCATCGTCAGCATCCCGCTCGGCATCCTGATGGCCAGGTTCAAGCCGGTCGAGAACTTCTGCCTGCCGCTCGTTTCCGCGCTGATGCCGATTCCGTCCTTCGCGCTGGTGCCGCTGTTCATGCTGTGGTTCGGCATCGGCGATCTCACCACCGTGCTGATCGTCTTCTATGCGGCCACCTTCCCGCTGTTGTTCAACACCTGGTCGGGCGTGCGCGCGGTCAATCCGTTGTGGCTGCGCGCCGCCGGCAGCATGGGTGCGGACGAAGGCCGGCTGTTCTGGAAGGTCATCATCCCCGGCGCTTCGCCCTTCATCATCACCGGCATGCGGCAGTCTTTCTTGCGCGCCTGGATCGCGGTGGTCGGCGCCGAGATGATCGCCGCCTCCGATTGGGGTCTCGGCTGGGTCATCTTCGACGCCAAGGAGTTCCTCAACGCCGATGTCATGCTGGCCTCGCTGATCGTGATCGGCGCGATCGGCTACGTATTCGAACGCCTCGTGTTCGGCAGCATCGAGAAGGCGACGGTGCTGCGTTGGGGCATGATGCGCGCAGCGAAGGGATAGGACGCAATGTCCGGCAGCACATTCAGCTCTCCTCCGTCACCCTGAGGCTGCCGCCGCAGGCTTGCACCTCAAGATGATGGGACAAGGTCGGGAACAAGAAACATGATGCCTATCGACATTCGCGACGTAAGCCTGATGTACAACACCCCCGGCGGCAAAGTGCCGGGCATCAAGGACGTCAACGTCCAGATCGACGCCTCCGAGTTCATCTGCATCGTCGGCCCGTCGGGCTGCGGCAAGTCGACCTTGCTCAACATCGTCGCCGGGTTCCTCGCGCCGGCGGCCGGCGAGATTCGCATCGGCGGCAAACCGGTGTCGGGCCATGGCACGGACCGCGGCGTCGTTTTCCAGGATTTCGCGCAGCTCTTCCCATGGCGCACCGCGCTCGGCAATGTCGCCTTCGGCCTCGAGATGCGCGGCGTGCCGAAGGAGGAGCGCGAGAAGATCGCGCGCGAGCAGTTGCGGCTGGTGAAGCTCGAGAAATTCACCGGCTCGTTCCCGCACCATCTCTCCGGCGGCATGCAGCAACGGGTCGCTATCGCCCGCGCGCTCGCTTACAACCCCGCCGTCTTATTGATGGACGAGCCCTTCGCCGCGCTCGATGCGCTGACCCGCGACGACATGCAGCGGCTGCTCGCCGACGTCTGGCGCGAGACGCGCAAGACCGTGATCTACGTCACGCACAACGTCGCGGAAGCGGTCTATCTCGCCGACCGCGTGATCGTGATGACGCCGCATCCCGGCACGGTGAAGACCGAGATCAAGATCGACCTGCCGCGGCCGCGCGATCCGCTGAGCGTGGAATTTCTCGAGTGCCAGAAGGACCTGCTCCGACAGCTCGGGCAGGAAGTCGCGCACTAATACAATAAACAACCGGGAGGACGACGAATGCGTACCCTGAACCGAGGGATCACCCGCCGGCATGTTATCGCGGCGGGCGGCGCCGGTGTCTTAGCGGCCGGCGTCGGCCTGCGGCCCGCTTTCGCGGCGGATACGATACGCCAAGGCTATCAGACGAACATGTGGGGCATGCCGACCTATTATCTCATGCGGTCGGGCTACCTGGAGAAGCACGGCATCAAGTTCGAGGAATTCGGCGTGCCGTCCGGCAACCTCACCATGCAACAGATGGTCGCCCGCCAGGTGGACCTCGGCACCTATGCCGGCCCGTCGTTCGCCCTCGGTCACGATAAAGGCGGCCTGATCGCCATTGCCATGATCGAGTATGTCGGCAAGACGGCGCGCGTGATCGCGCGCAAGGATCTCGGCATCACCAAAGTCGAGCAACTCAAGGGCCTCAAGGTCGCCAACCAGACCGGCTCCTCCGTCGCCAATATCTTCGTCGACCAGATCGCGCCAAAAGCCGGCCTGAAGAAGGGCGACTTTCAGGAAGTCCGTATGAACGTGAACGACATGGTGGCGGCGATGGCCGCCAAGACCGTGGACGCCATGGTCAATGTCGAGCCCTACAATGCGATCGCGGAAGCCGATGGCACCGGCGTGTCGATTTCCGAGTTCTACGAGTTCGACAAGATGCCGGTCTTCATGGCGGCGACGCCCGACTTCATCGCCAAGAGCCCGGATACGGCGGTCGCCTACCTGAAAGCCTGGCTCGACGTCGCCAAGGATTTCAAGAACGAACCTAAGAAGGTGGCTGACGCGATCTACGAGTTCTACACGTCCAAGGGCTATCAGTTGTCGAAAGACACCTTCGCCAAGGCGCTGGCCCGCGTTGAGGTGCAGCCCGGCTGGCCCGACGACCTCAAGCCGTACATGACCCACCACGCGCAGATCCTGCTCGATACCAAGAAGATCAAGGCCATCCCGGATTGGGACAAGGCCTTCCGTATGGACTTCCTGAAGAAGGCGATGGCGTAAGAGAAAGCCGCTATGCGCTGAACGACTGACTCGTCATGGCCGGGCTTGTCCCGGCCATGAACGTCTTGCTTAATAGCGATCCGCGCTATTCTCACCGAACGCGCGGATGCCCGGCGTCAAGCCGGGCCTGACGCACGATAACACCCGCCGACCTTCAACCGCTTTCGCAATACGAAATGCGTCCCTCCGCTCCGCGGAGGACGGAAATAGGAAAACGGAGACGCCAATGCCCGCCACGAACCCGCTGAACAAAAGCGGAGAGCCGGTCGCCTGGAATTTCAAGCTGCTCGCCCAAAACGATCTCGGCGGCTTCGGCGGCATGGGCGAAGGCGTGTCGCTGCAACTGGCCAAGGACGGCCGGCGCATCCTTTGGCTGGCGCATGAGAGCGCGCCGAAGAACTTCACCGGCGTCGACGTCTCCGATCCGCGCAATCCCAAGGTCGTGGTGCAGACCGACCTGCCGCAAAAACACATGCGCTCCAATTCGCTGGAGACCGTCGGCGACATCATGGTGGTCGCGTATCAAACCCAGAAAGTCGGCCTGCAGCCCGCCGGCATGGAGATTTTCGACATCTCGGTACCGGAAAACCCGCGATCGGTCGGCTTCTTCGACTGCTCCGGGCCGACGTCACGCGGCGTGCACCAGCTCTGGTTCTGCGACGGCGAGTACGTGCACATGGCGTCCGGCGCGCCGGACTTCAAACCGAGCCACCCAAACGACGACCAGTTCTACCGCTGCATCGACGTACGCAATCCGTCGAAGCCGGTCGAAGTCGGCCGCTGGTGGATGCCCGGCACCTCGGCGACCGACAACGTGCCGCCGCCGCCGCGCCATCCGCTCGACAAGGGCTATCGCGCGCACAACACCAATTGCTATCCGCAGCGGCCCGACCGGCTCTACCTCTGCTACATCGACGGCGGCATGTTCGTGATGGACATCAAGGACAAGGCCAGTCCGAAGGTCATCTCGCACTGGACCAACTCGCCGCCTTACACCGGCTTCATGCACACCGCGGTGCCGCTGTTCGACCGCAACCTGATGCTGGTGACGGACGAGTCGACCGAAGACGGCGCCAAAGACTGGCCGAAGCTGATCTGGGTGCTGGACATGCGCGACGAGACGCATCCCGTATCGATCGCCACCTGTCCGCTGCCGCCGGTCGATGCCTACAAGGATCGCGGCGGCCGCTTCGGCGCGCACAACATCCACGAGAACGTGCCGCTGCCGCAATCGTGGCAGAACGACCAGATCGTGATCGGCACCTTCTTCAACGGCGGCCTGCGCGCCTACGACATCGCCAATCCGTACCAGCCCAAGGAGATCGCCGCGTTCGTGCCGCCGGCACCGAAAGGTTCGTCGGTCGGGGCGATCCAGCTCAACGATGTGTTCGTCGACGAGCGCGGCATCGTCTACACGGTCGACCGCTTCAGCGGCGGGCTTTATGTGCTGGAGATGGAGTTCTAGCACGAAGCGTCATCGAACCCGCTCATTCCCGCGAAAACGGGAATGAGCGGAAGATGCTGCTCTTGGCGCAATGGCCCGCTCAGTGTTTACTGGATCGCCCGCTTTCGCGGGCGATGACGGTATGAGATGAACTCCCCCTTCCCTTCCCCCTCTGCCGGCCCCTTCGGCCGGCGTCTCAAGCGCGAACGCGGCGCCAAAGTGCCGGTCACGATCGTCACCGGCTTCCTCGGCGCCGGCAAGACAACGCTGATCAACCGCTTCCTGGCGACGCCGGAAGGGCAAGGCACCGCCGTGGTGGTGAACGAGTTCGGCGCCGTCGGCATCGACGATGCGCTGATCCGCGAAAGCGCCGACGAGACCGTGCTGCTCGGCAACGGGTGCCTGTGCTGTATCGCGCGCAGCGACCTTCAGGAAGCGCTGCGACGCCTGGTGATCGAGCGCGAGCGCGGCGAGATTCCCGACTTCAAGCGCATCGTCATCGAAACCTCGGGCCTCGCCGATCCCTCGCCCATCCTGCAGACCTTCGCCACCGACCGCGCGCTCGGCGACATGTTTCATGTCGATGTGGTGCTGACGGTGGTCGACGCCGCGACCGGTCCCGACACGCTGGGCTGGTCGGCCGAAGCCCGCAAGCAGACGATCCTCGCCGACCGGCTGGCCATCACCAAGACCGACATTGCCGGCGCCCCCGAGGCGCTTATTGCGCATCTCAATACGCTCAATCCGAACGCCGATATCGTCAGGTCCGCCAACGGCGCGCTCGATCCGCGCTGCTTCACCGAACCGGCCGCCCTTCAGCGCAACGCCTTCGTGGCGGAAGCCGAGCATAGCGACGGCATCGGCAGCTTCGTCCTGACCGAAGAAGCGTCCTTACCGTGGCCCGCCTTCGCCAAGACCATGGATACGCTCATCGCGCTACGCGGACCGGATCTCTTGCGCGTGAAGGGGTTCCTCAACGTCGAAGGCTGCAAGGGACCCGTGGTGGTGCAGTTCGTGCAGCATCTCGCGCCTCCGCCGGTGGAACTCGATGCGTGGCCCGACGGCAACCGGTCGAGCCGCGTCGTATTCATCACGCGCGGGCTTGGTGAGAAGCAGGTACGGGACCTGTTCGCTGCGGTGCGGTCGCTTCTTTAAGCCGACATCGCTCCGCACGATCACATTTTAGCGACCCCGATTTCCAGAACGTCGACGCGGGTCTAGCCTGCGACTCACAAGGCCGGCGGACAACGGCTATCGGGAGATCGACAATGCCAAAGATGGATCTGACGGTGAACGGCACGACGCACGCGATCGAAGCCGATCCCGACATGCCGTTGCTTTACGCGCTGCGCGACGATCTTGGTTTGAACAACCCGCACTTCGGCTGCGGCTTGGCGCAATGCGGTGCATGCACCGTGTGGCTCGATGGCCAACCGACGCGCTCCTGCATCACGCCGTTATCGGCGGTCGGCAACGCCAAGATCACCACGCTCGCCGGTCTCGGCACACCCGAGAAACCGCACCCGATTCAGGCCGCTTACGTGGAGGAGCAGGTTCCTCAGTGCGGCTACTGCATCAATGGCTGGCTCATGACCGCCGCCGCATTTCTGCGCGACAAGAAGAAGCCGACCGAAGCCGAGATCAAGGAAGCGCTCACCGGCCTCAAGTGCCGCTGCGGCACCCACATCAGCATCCTGAAGGCGGTGAAGCGTGCCGCCGAGATGATGGGCTGAGGGAGGTCGCCATGACGAAACACGAGAGCAAGATTTCTTTTACCCGCCGTGCCGCGCTGCTCGGCGGCGGCGCCCTGGTCGTATCCATCGGCGCGCCGATGACGCTCGATCGGGTTCTCGAGATCGGACAGGCGCATGCGCAAGGCGCCAAACCGCCGCTGACGCCGGACCAGTTGTCCTCTTACCTTGCGGTGAATGCGGACGGCACGATCTCCGCCTATTTCGGCAAGATGGACATGGGCCACGGCCTGCATGTCGCCATCGGCCAGATCGTCGCGGAAGAACTCGATGCGCCGTTCAAGGCCGTCAAAGTGATCATGGGCGATACGGCCAACTCCGTGAACCAGGGCGGCGCTTCGGGCTCGACCGGCGTGCAGTTCGGCGGCAAGCAGATGCGCGTGGCCGCCGCGGAAGCGCGGCGCGTCCTCGTCGACATGGCGGCGCGCCATCTGGCGATGCCCGCCGACCAGCTTCTGGTCAAAGACGGCGTGGTGAGCGCCAAAGGCGACACCGCAAAGCGCGTCACCTATGCCGAATTGGTCGGCGGCCGTTATTTCAACGTTCAGCTCGCTTGGAACAAACAGTACGGCAACCCGCTCTACGCGCCCGGTAAAGCGCAGCCGAAAAAACCGAGCGAGCACACCGTCGTCGGCCAACCGATCAAACGCGAGGACGTGGCGCCGAAGGTCTTCGCCCAACAGGACTTCGTCACCGACATCAAAGTGCCTGGCATGATGCATGGGCGCATGATCCGCCCGGCGGTGGCGGGCGCGACGCCGGTGAAGGTCGACGAGAGCAGCATCAAGGACATCCCGGGCGCCAAGGTCGTCTGGGACAAGGGCTTCCTCGGCGTCGTCGCCGACAAGGAATGGGACGCCATCAAAGCGGCACAGCAATTGAAGGTGGCGTGGTCGCAAACGCAGGCGCCCTTCCCCGACCAAGCGAAGCTGTTCGAGCACATCCGTAACGCACCGGTGCGCAAGCGCGCAGTGGAGCAGCAGAACGGCAATGTCGACGAGGCCTTCAAGAACGCCGCGAAGGTGATCGAGGCCGAGTATGAATGGCCGTTCCAATCGCACGCGAGCATGGGGCCGGCCTGCGCGCTGGTGGAGATCAAGGACGGCCAAATCACCTGCTGGAGCGGAACGCAGAAGTCGCACTTCGTGCAACAGGGCCTGGCCGCGACCTTGAACGTGCCGGCCGAGAGCGTCCGCGTCATCTGGACCCCCGGCCCGGGCTCCTACGGCCGTAACGACGCAGACGATGCGGCGATGGACGCCGCCGTGTTGGCCAAGGCGGTCGGCCGCCCCGTGCGCGTGCAATATATGCGCGACCAGGGCACCGGCTGGGACCCGAAAGGGCCCGCCTCAATCCACAAGGCGCGCGCCGCACTCGACGCCTCGGGCAAGCTGATCGGCTATGAATTCGTGAGCAAGGCTTTCTCGCGCGTCGACGTCGATACCAATGGCAGCAAGCCTTACGACACCTTGGCAGGCCAAACGCTAGGCGTGGCCCTGAAATCCGGCGACGGCTTCGGTACGCCGGCCGAATCCTACGCGATCGACAACAAGCGACTCTCCTGGGAGACCATTCCGCCGTTGCTCGACCGCGCCTCGCCGTTGCGCACCTCGCATCTGCGCGATCCCGTTGGGCCGCAGATCCATTTCGCCAGCGAAAGCTTCATCGACGAAGTCGCGGCAGCAGTGAATGTCGACCCGGTCGCGTTCCGCCTCCGCCATGCCACCGACCCACGCGATATCGCGGTCATCAAGGCCGCGGCGGAGAAGGCGAACTGGCAGACGCGGTCGTCGCCCCGCCGCGACCAAAGCGGCAGCAAACTATCGGGACGCGGCATAGCCTACGCGCAGCGCAGCGGCACCCGCGTCGCGGTGATCGCCGAGGTCGATGTCGACCGCAGCAGCGGCAAGATCTGGGCGCGGAAATTCACGGTCGCGCACGACTGCGGACAGATCATCAACCCGGATGGGCTGGTGAAATGCGTCGAGGGCAACATCGTGCAAGGCGTCAGCCGCACGTTGTGGGAGGAAGTCACCTTCGACCGCAACACCGTCACCAGCATCGATTGGATCAGTTATCCGATCCTCGACATCACCGAGACCCCGGCCGAGGTGAATGTGGTGCTGATCAATCACCCGGAGATCGCGCCCTCCGGCGCCGGCGAGCCGTCGATCCGGCCGGTGGCTGCCGCCATCGGCAACGCCATCTTCGACGCGACCGGCGTGCGAATCCGGCGCGTACCGTTCTCGCCGGAACGGGTGAAGGAGGCGTTGAGTTCGTAGGCCGTTGTCATCGCCGGGCCGGCGCGCAGCGTCGTGGCCCGCTATGACGGAAACGATGCGAGGCGGAGAAAGGCTCTCGCCGGGATGCCCGCGGGCGCGGGCATGACGGCGGTGGTCACCGCTTGATCAGCGTCCGTGCCTCGACGATGACATCGGCCACCGCGGCATCGTTGTTCGGCGCCATGATATGGCAGCCGGCGACGTCGGGGATCGCAGCGAGTTCGGAAATCACTTCGACGCAGATGCGCTTGCCCTCGGCGACCGGATCGCTCGCCGCCTCCATGCGCTCCACATAGGCGTCGGGGATGATGGTGCCGAATAGCTTCTCCTTCATCCAGCGCGCCGACTTCGCCGAACGCAACGGACATACGCCGATGAGGAACGACAGCTTGCCGGCAAGGCCGTGCTCGGCGAGCCGGGCCATGTAGCGGCGCACGATGCCGGCATCCATGCAGAACTGCGTCTGCACGAACTGCGCGCCGGCCGTCTGCTTGGCGATGAGCCCCTTGGGCTCCCAGCCGGGCGGTGGATCGATCGGACTGTCGGCCGCGCCGAGAAAGAACGATGCCTTGCCCGTGACCTTGCGGCCGGTCGGCAACTCGCTTGTATCACGCAGGCGACGGGCCAGTTCGGTGAGCTGGCGCGTGTCGAGATCGAACACCGCTTTGGCGTCCGGCTGATCGCCCGCGCTCGGATCGTCACCGCGCAGCATCAAGAGGTTCTCGATGCCCCAGGCGGCCGCGCTGATGAGATCGCTTTGCAACGCGATGCGGTTACGGTCGCGGCAGGTGAGTTGCAGGATCGGCTCGATGCCTTGCTCCAACAGCGTCGCGGCGGCGGTGAGCGCGCCGAGATGCGGCCTTGCGCCCGCGCCGTCGGTGACGTTCACCGCGTCGGCGAGACCTTTGAGCGGCGACGCCTTAGCGACGAGTTCGCCGCGATCGAATGAAACCGGCGGCGTGACTTCGGCCGTGAGAACAAAACGGCCTTTGGCGAGCTTGTCCTGCAAACGTGTCATGCTCTGCACGTCGCAGAATTGTCTTTACCTGGCAAGCGCAAGAATGAGAAAAATGCGCGTCGCCACAGTGGGCGGCGGCCCAAAGCGCCGAAGAGCACGAGGCCCGTTATGATCGAGACAACGCTCGAGGAAGCGCTCGCGCCCATCGCCGACGGCTGCATGCTGGTGGTGCCGCGCGAAGTCGCGGGCGTGCCCATGGCGGCGACACGCGCGCTCATCCGGCGCGGCGTGAAGAACCTGCATCTCATCGCGCTGCCCACGTCGAGCCTGCAGGCCGACATTCTGATCGGCGCCGGCTGCGTGGCGACGTTGGAGACGAGCGCGGTCAGCCTCGGCGAGCTCGGTCCCGCGCCGCGCTTCAACGCCGCGATCACCGGCGGCACGATCGTCATGAAGGATGCCACCTGCCCGGCGCTGCACGCCGCCTTGCAGGCGGCGGAGAAAGGCGTGCCCTTCATGCCCCTGCGCGGACTGATCGGATCCGACGTGCTGAAGTATCGCGACGACTGGAAGGTAATCGACAGTCCGTTCGGCAACGACGATCCCATCGTGCTGTTGCCGGCGCTGAAGCCCGACGTCGCGCTGCTGCATGCGCCGATGGCCGACCGTTTCGGCAATGTGTGGATCGGCCGCCAGCGCGAACTCGTCACCATGGCGCACGCGGCAACGCGGACGATCGCGACGGTCGAGAAGATCGTCGACAACGATCTGCTCGCCGACCCGCTGACGGCGGCCGGCACGCTGCCGGGCTTTTACGTGGAGACGGTCGCCGTCGCCGAGCGCGGCGCCTGGCCTTTGCCGCTGCCCGACCATTACGCGGCGGACGCGGAGCACCTCGCGCTCTACGCCAAAATGGCGGCGACGGCGGAAGGCTTCACGGACTATCTCGACAGGTATGTGCATGAGAAGCGCGCGGCTTAGCTTTCTGTCGTCCCGGCGAGCGTTCGCGAGGCCCGGGACCCATACGCCGCAGCCTATCGAGACGACACGGCGTATGGGTCCCCGCCTGCGCGGGGACGACAGATGACAACAACACCGAGGAGCAGGCGAAAGTGAACATCCGCGACGAAGAACTGCTCGCCGATGTCATCACGCGGCTGATCGGCGACGTGCGCCATGTCGCCGTCGGCAATGCCTCGCCCATTCCGGCGACCGCCGCGTTGCTCGCGCGCGCCCGCGGCAGGTTACAAGGCGTGGGCCGGCCCTATGTCTCCCTGCTCGGCAGCGCCAAGCACACGTTCTGGACCGATGGCGGCCGCGAATTGTTCGATTGCGCCGGCCAGGGCCGCATCGACGTGTTCTTTCTCTCCGGCGGACAGATCGACGGCCACGGCAACATCAACCTGGTCGAGATCGGCCCGCACGACCATCCCAAGGTGCGCTTTCCCGGCTCGTTCGGCTCGGCATACCTTTATTTCGTGGTGCCGAAAGTCATCCTCTTCCGCACCGAACATTCCCGCCGCACTTTGGTGCCGCAGGTCGACTTCATCAGCGCCCCCGGGGCGAGCGACCCCAATGTCTTCCGCACGGGCGGACCGATCGCGCTCGTCACCAACCGCTGCCTGTTCTCGTTCAAGGACGGGCGGTTCACGCTCGACAGCGTGCATCCCGGTCACACCGTCGAGGAAGTGATCGAGCACACCGGTTTCGATTTCGACAGGCCGAAAGACGTGCCGACGACGGCCGCGCCTTCCGCTGAAACGCTTGCGCTCATGCGCGGCGACGTCGCGCGCGAATTGGCCGGCGTCTATCCGCACTTCGCGCGGCAGGTGTTCGGCGTCGCGGCAGACGCTTTCGCGAAGTGAAAACGCTTCGCTTTTGACCGCTGCGATAGAACCGTTACTCTCCCACCCAACGACAAGACAACGTTGGGAGAAACGACCGGTGAAGACAGTGGAAGCGGCGGTGATCGGCGTCGGCTGGATCGGCGGCCTGCGCGCGGAAACGCTCTCGCGCACCGCGCTGTGCGACAAACTGCACCTTTGCGACATCAAGCCCGACCGGCTCGCCGAGGTGAAGGCGCTGTACAATCCGGCCAGCACCACGCTCGACTATAACGACATCATCAACAATCCGAACATCTCTGTCGTGTACGTCTCGACCACGCCGGAGGCGAACCACTATCCGATCGCGCGCGACTGCCTCAAAGGCGGCAAGCACGTGATGCTAGAGAAGCCGATCGCCCTGGAGCTGTGGGAAGCGGACGAGCTCATCCACCTGTCCAAGACGAACAACCTCAAATTCACCATCGGCTATTCGCAGCGGTTCAACACCAAGATCGCCTACGCCAAGAAGAAGATCGTCGACGGCACGCTTGGCAATGTCGTCTCGGTGCTGGTCAGCCGCCATCTCTCGCGCGAGCTCGGCAAGAAGATCGCCGGCCGCGTCCGGCTTTCCCCGGTGGTGATGGAGTCGACCCACGATCTCGACTTCGTCTACTGGCTTCTCGAACCGGCCAAGCCCGTGCGCGTCTACTCGCAAGGCGCCTATGGCTACATGCAACCGGTGAACGGCTCGCACGACGTCATGTTCACCACCGTCACCATGGACAACGGCGTGGTGGTGATGATCGGCGGCGGCTGGAACCTGCCGCCGAGCTATCCGAACTACTGCTCGACCTGGATCGAGATCACCGGCACCGACGGCTCGCTGTTCCTCGACGACACGCAGCGCGACAACTGGCTCAACACCGCGCGGCGCGGCCAGGAATTCCCGATGTCGACGATGCCGGGCGAAATGGTCGACCATGTCTTCGCCGGCGGCATCGGTCCGGAGACAATCTACTTCCTGGAATCCTGCATCAAGAACCGCCCGGTGATGGTGACGCCCGAGAGCGCGCGCTGCGTGATGGAGACCTACAGCGCCGCCGATCTCTCCGCCGACCGCGGCGAGCCGGTCAATTTGCCGCTCAGCAACGAGACGATCTCGGCCATCGCCGATTTCAAACAGAAGATTCGAGCAGGTTTGAATGTGTAGCTCTCCCGCATCCGCGCGCGCAGCGCTCGCCGCACGTGCCCTCTCCCCTTGCGGGAGAGGGCAGCGATGGTGGTTCCGCAAATTTGGCTGGGTGAGGGGTCGGCGCTCATCCGAAAGTAGAACCCCTCACCCATCCTTTGCGATTGCGCTGCTGCGGACGCCCTCTCCCGCAAGGGGAGAGGGCGCAACGACTATCGCTGCAATGGATAGGCACTGCGGATGAAAAGAAACGCCAAGCGCCTCGGCCTTGCGATCATCGGCGGCGGCCGCGTCGGCCTATTCCGCGGCGAGGTGGCGGCACGGCATCCGGCCGTCGAATGGATTGGCCTCGCCGAGAAGAACCCCAATCGCGCCGGCGACGTCGGACCAAAGATCGACGCGGATTTCGTCACGCAAAGTCATGTCGAGCTGATCAAACGCCCGGAGGTCAACTGCGCCATCATCGCGACCGATGAGCATCTGCACGTCGATCCGATCATGGCCTGCATCGAACGCGGCATTCCGATGCTGATCGAAAAGCCGTTGGCCACGCGTCTCGACGAATCCGCGCGCGTGCTCAAGCTCATCAAAGAGGCCAAGCTCGACGCCGTGGTCGGCTACACACAACGCTTCCGTCGCCGCTGGCTCGCAGCCAAGGAAAAATGCCGCACTGGCGCGCTTGGCGATGTGACCCTCGTCACCTCGCGCGCCTTCATGAACCGGCTGGTGGCGATCGACAACTACAAACGCACCGACGATCCGAGCACGATTTCGCCGATGGTCATCTCCGGCACGCATGCGCTCGACATCTGCATGTGGTGCCTGGAAGGCAAGACGCCGGTCGAGGTCTATGCCCGCTCGATCGACAAGGTGATGGGCCCGCTCTACAAGGGCATCGACGCGACGGCCGGCATGATCACCTTCGACGACGGGACCGTCTATCATCTCAGCATGTCGTGGGCGATGCCGGTGACATGGCCGGCGGCGGTCTATTCGCTCGAGGTCGGCATTTCCGGCACGACAGGCGTGCTCACCATCGACGACACGCACCGCGATATCGTGCTCGCCGTGTCGAAACCGCAGTCGGAAGGCTACAACCCCGACTCAACGCGTCTCGTGGACTTCATGGGCAGCTATCCGCCGGGCGACATGGCACTCGGCGAGTTGCGCGGGCCGATGGCCGAGGAAACCGTGAGTTGGCTCAACCGCATCGCGCTCGGCCTGCCGACGGCCGCGGCGACGGTGGAAGAAGCGCACCGCAATCTGATGCTGACCAAGGCGCTCGATCTCTCGGCCAAGCGCAGGAAGCCGCTGCAATTGCCGCTCAGCGAGGAGGATATGAAGGAGGTTGCATAGCTGCGGTACGCGACACGGCCCGCGCTTGCCGCGACGGACGCGGCGCCATGACGCTTGGCGCCAATAGATAAGAACCATGTCGGTGCCGGGAGGAAAATGCCATGCAGACCATGGCCGCATGCCTGCGCCTTTCGTTGGCTTTCCTGTCTCTGATCGCAATAGCCCGCGACGCGCGCGCCCAAGACGCTTATCCAAGCCGCCCGATTCATATCATCGTGCCCTTCGCGCCAGGCGGCGCGTCCGATCTCGCACTCCGCCTGCTTCAGCCCGGGCTCGAGCAAGCGCTCGGCCAACCGCTTGTCATCGACAACCGATCCGGCGCGGCCGGCAATATCGGCATGGAACTCGCGGCCCGCGCGGAACCTGACGGCTACACGTTGTTTTTCGGCAATGTCGGCACCATGGCCATCAATCCGCACTTCTATGCCGACCTGAAGATCAAACCCGACAAAGACTTCGCTCCGATCTCGCTCGTGTCGGAAACGCCGGGCATCTTCATCGCGCGGCCGGATTTTCCGGCCGCATCGTTGAAGGACATGGCGGCCTATGTGAAGACGCGGCCGGGCAAGGTGAACTATGCCGCCGCCGGCATCAGCACGCTGAATACATTGGAGATGCAGCAGTTCGAGCACGCCGCCGGCTTGAAGATGATGCAGGTGCCGTACAAGGGCGGCGCCGGGCCCGCCGTCAACGATCTCATGGGCGGCCATGTCGACGTGATGTGCGTGACCTATTCGTCGGCCCTGCCCCATGTGAAGTCTGGCAAGTTGAAAGGCCTGGCGGTGACGACGCGGGAGCGCCTGAGCACATTGCCTGACGTGCCGACGGTAGTCGAACTCGGATACCCGAACAGCGTCAGTTCCTCGTGGCAAGGTCTGTTCACCGTCGCCGGCACGCCGCAGATGATCGTTGCGAAGCTGTATGCCGCCGTCGCGCAGGCGCTTGCCGATCCGGCGGTGCGCGCTCACATGGAAACGGCAGGCATGCTACCGACCCCGAGCCGGTCGCCCGACGACTTCAAGAACTACCTCGCGGCCGAATCGACGAAGTGGAGCAAGGTCGTCACCGAGCTCGGCGTCAAACCGCAGTAGCCGATGCGCGTCGCTCAGCCGCGCGGATGTGAAGGCAGTGGCGTAAACCTTTGTCGTCCCGGGCGAGCAAAGCGAGGCCCGGGACCCATACGCCGCAGCCTATCGAGAAGTCACGGCTTATGGGGTCCCCGCCTGCGCGGGGACGACAGAAAACACTAGCGCTCAGCCAACCGCTTGACGCCGAGCTCGCCCGCCATCGTGTCGAGCTGCTTCAGCAGTTCCGGCGGCAATGCGAGGCCGTTCTGCAGCCGGTCGGCACGGCGCCTGGCGCGCTCGTCGCCCGGCAGACGCACGCTGTGGCCGGGCAACGATTGCGACGCGCGTAACGACCGGACGTGACGGTCGACCTCCGCCTTGAACACATCGAGCTTCTGGAACCGCGCCGGATCGAGCGCCACCACGAACTGCCCGGTATTGGTGACGGCGTCCGGCCGATTGTTGAAGTCGACGACATCACGGCCGAATAAGGCGCCGTTGAGCGTGCCGCCGAGCAAGCCCAGCATCAGCGCGAGTCCGGCACCCTTGTAGCCGCCCATCGGCAGCAACAGCGCATGCGCGCTCTGGTGCGGATCGGTCACCGCCGCTCCGGTTGCGGGATCGACCATCCAGTCATGCGCCAGCGGCTTGTTCTGCAGGCGATGGTTCTTGATGGTGCCGTAGGAAACGATCGAGGTCGCGATATCGAGCACCACCGGCGGCTCGTCACCGGCCGGAACGGCGATGGCCAAGGGATTGGTACCGAGCAGCGGCTCGGCGCCGCCGGCCAGCGGCATATGGTTGGCACTCGCCACCGCCGAATAGAGTCCGATCATATCGGCCTTGAGCGGCAGCGCGGCATAGACGCCCGCGGCACCGGCGTGGTTCGACATGCGGCAGCCGACCCAGGCGACGCCGCATTCGCGCGCGAGTTCGACCGCCGTCTCGGCGGCGCGCGCGATCACGACGTGGCCCATACCGTTGTCGCCGTCGATCAGCGCGGTCGCGGGCGCCGTGCGCTCCACTTTGATGTCCGGACGCGGATTGATCGCGCCGATCTTCAACCGCTCGACATACTGCGACAGGCGGAACACACCATGTGCATCGGCGCCGATGAGATCGGCTTCGAGCATCAGTTCGGCGACCTTCGCGGCGTCCGCTGCCGGCAACCCCGCCTTGATCATCGCATCGGCGATCAGCCCCGTAACGGCGGCAACGGGAATGCGCGAGACGGCCATGGGCGCGTTCATCACGCCCTCCCCTGCAACAGCGCTTCCGCGCTGGTATTGAGGATCATGGTTTTGCCGGCCCGCGCGACCGTCAAACCGCGCCCACGCGCGAGAAAAAAATTGGACTCGAGATGGCGGTCGAACTCGCCGCCAGCGACCATGCAGGACGGCGCCGGCACATGCGTTTGAGCCTCAATGATACGCATTTCATCCCCTGAAATCGGCTATGAGCGCGCGATCGCGTGCGGCCTTGAGTGCCTCAGCGCCGAAGACGGCGCAAGACGCTCCACCGTGCCGCGGCCGGCCGCGCCGAAAGCCGGTTTCCCCGGCCCGGGCCCGTGCGCTAGTCTCCCGCACCCTAACGACCCCAACCTATCGGAATCTCCATGACAGCGACCACCTCCCGCCGCAGTAAGAATGAACCACGCGTGGAGGACGACGCGCTCGTGCGCGGGGCGGGCCGCTTTACGGACGACCCCAGGCTGCCCAATCAGGTTTATGGCGCGTTTGTGCGCTCGCCGCATGCGCATGCACGCATTCTCAAGGTCGACACCGAGGCCGCGCGCAAGGCCAAGAAGGTTTTGGCCGTGCTCACCGCCGCCGACATGAAGGCCGCCGGGGTCGCGAGCGTATCGCGCCACCCGCCGGTGCCGGGCCGTGGCGGCGCCACGATGGCGCTGCCGTTCCGGCCCTCGCTCGCCGGCGACAAGGTGCTGCATGTCGGCGAGCCGGTGGCGCTGGTGGTGGCGGAGACGGCGGCGGCGGCACAGGACGCGGTCGATCTCGTCGTGGTCGAATACGAGGAACTGCCCGCGGTGGTCGATCTTGCCACCGCGATGAAGGGCGAGACGCAGATCCACGCCGACGTTCCTGGCAATCTGGTGGTCGACTGGCCCGGCACGCTGGGCGAAGCCGGGCAGCAGAACGAAGTCGCGGACATCATCGCCAAGGCACCGCACGTCGCCAAAGTGCGCGTGACGAATCAGCGCATGGTGGTGGCCGCGATGGAGACGCGCGGTGCGACCGGCGTCTACGACAAGGCGACCGACAGCTACACACTCCACGCCTGCTCTCAGAGCGCCGATGCACTGCGCGCCCAGGTCGCGCCGGCCATGGGCGTGCCGAACGACAAAATGCGGGTGATCACCGAGGACGTCGGCGGCGCCTTCGGCATGAAGACACCGGTGTATCCGGAATACCCGGCGCTCTTGGTGGCGGCGCGACAGCTCGGCCGCCCCGTGCACTGGCAGGCGACGCGCTCGGAATCCTTCGTCACCGACACGCAGGCCCGCGACACCATCACCGAAGCCGAACTTGCTCTCGACGAATCCGGAAAATTCCTCGCGCTGCGCATGCGTCATCTGTGCAACCAGGGCGCCTATGTGAGCAACGCCGGCGTCCGCCTCAACACCAATAACTTCGCCTGCTGCCTCCCCGCCATGTATCTGATCCCGAAGATCGACGCTTCGGCGGCCTGCTACTTCTCCAACACGCTGCCGATCGGGCCTTATCGCGGCGCGGGGCGGCCGGAGGCCAACTACGCGCTCGAGAAGGTGGTCGAGGAAGCCGCGCGCATCACCGGCATCGACAAGATCAAGCTGCGCAAGAAGAACTTCATTCCCAAGTCCAAGATGCCGTACAAGACGGCGGTCGGCACCGTCTACGACAGCGGCGATTTTCCCGGCCTGTTCGAGAAGGCACTGACCGTCGCCGACTATGCCAATTTCGCCAAGCGCAAGCGTGAGAGCGCGAAGCGTAAGAAGTATCGCGGCATCGGCATTTCATGCATGCTCGAGCACGCTGGCTCGCTGCCGCTGGAAGAAGCTTCGGCGACGTTCACCGACGGCGACACCATCGTTCTTGGCTGCAATGTGCAATCGACCGGCCAGAGCCACGCCACCGTGTTCGGCCGCCTGCTCGCCGGCAAGCTCGGCATCGATCCCAAGCACATTCGGCACAAGCACGGCGATACCGCGCTCGGCCTGACCGGCTTCGCCTCGGTCGGCTCGCGCTCGGCCATGTGCGCCGGCAATGCCATCGTGCATGTCGCCGATGTGGTGATCGCCAAAGGCAAGAAAGTCGCCTCCGCTCTGCTGGAAGCGTCTGAAAGCGACATTCAATTCGGCGACGGCATGTTCACTGTGGTTGGCACCGACCGCAAGATCTCGCTGTTCGATGTGGCGCGCCGCGCCAAGGAGATCGGCGGCAAGGGCGACATCCCGGCGACGCTCGACACCAAGGACAAGGCGGAAACGCCGCTCACTTACCCCAATGGCTGCCACATCGCCGAGGTGGAGATCGACCCCGACACCGGGCACATGGACATCGTCACCTATACGGCGGTGGACGACCCCGGCAACGTGCTCGACGAAATTGTCGTCGAAGGCCAGGTGCAGGGCTCGCTGGCGCAGGGGCTTGGCCAGGCGCTGATCGAGAACGCTGTCTACGACGCCGACAGCGGGCAGCTCATCACCGGCTCCTTCATGGATTACGGCATGCCGCACGCCGAGATCATGCCGATCGAGTTTCGCGACGCGATCTATGCGGTGCCGGCGACGACCAACCCGCTGGGCGTCAAAGGCTCGGGCGAAGCCGGCACCACCGCGGCGATCGCGGCGGTGATGAACGCGGTCGCCGACGCGATCCCGAACGGCGCGGCCAATTACATGGAAATGCCGGCAACGCCGTCGAAGATCTGGGAAGCGTGCCAGAAGGCGGCGCAGGCAAAGTAGCGGTCACGACATCCGTGCCGTCATCCTGAGGCGCGCGCGGGTGGACCACACGCTCGGCGTCATGCCCGGGCTCGACCCGGGCATCCATGATGACTCTCCGCGAATGGGGACTTAAGTACGGTCCTCTTTGCGGAACCGCGTCATGGATTGCCGGGTCAAGCCCGGCAATGACAGCAACGAAGTCTGCAACGCGAGCAAATGGCCAGGCAATGCCCAGCCTTCTGTGTTCGGGATCTCCGCTGTCATGCCCGCAAAAGCGGGGCATCCAGTCATCGCAGGCGCATCCGCACGTCGTAACGCATCGGGTACTGGATTCCCGCTTGCGCGGGAATGACCGGAAACAGCCTCACGCCTGCGAGATGAACTTCGTATTCATATACGCCTGCAGGCCTTCGATACCGCCCTCGGAGCCGTAGCCCGACTCCTTGATGCCGCCGAACGGCGTTTCCGGCGTCGAGATCGCCACGCTGTTGATGCCGACCATGCCGGACTGAATGGCATCGCCGATTGCGGTTGCGGTCGCACCCGACGAGGTGAAGGCATATGCGGCGAGACCGTATTCGAGCGAGTTCGCGCGCTCGACGACTTCGTCGAACGTCTTGAACGGCACGATCGGCGCCAGCGGGCCGAACGGCTCCTGCGTCATGATCTTGGAATCGTCCGGCACGTCGGTGATCACCGTCGGCTGGAAAAAGAAACCCTGGTTGCCGTGACGCGAACCGCCGGCCAGGATCTTGCCGCCGCGATCCTTGGAGTCGTTGACGAAGGATTCCATGGCATCGAGCCGGCGCGCATTGGCGAGCGGCCCCATGGTGATGCCCTTCTCGAGACCGTCACCGAGCTTGATGCCCTTGGCATATTCGGTGAAGCGGGCGACGAACTTGTTGTAGTTCTGCTCCTGCACGTAGAAGCGCGTCGGCGAGATGCAGACCTGCCCGGCGTTGCGATACTTGAACGCCGCGATGGTGTCGGCCGCCTTCTCCGGATCGGCGTCGGCGAAGACGACGACGGGAGAATGACCGCCGAGCTCCATCGTCGCTTTCTTCATGCCCTTGGCGGCGAGACCGGCGAGCAATTTGCCCACGGGAATCGAGCCGGTGAACGAGATCTTCTTGACGGCATCGGCGGTGATCAGATGCTCCGACACGGTCGACGGCACACCGAACACCAAGTTGAGCACACCCGCCGGCAACCCGGCGTCGGCGAAGCACTTCACCAGTTCGACGCAAGCGCCGGGCGTTTCTTCCGAAGCCTTGATGATGATCGAGCAGCCGGCACCGAGCGCACCCGCGATCTTGCGCACCGGCGTCAGCGTCGGGAAGTTCCAAGGCGTGAAAGCCGCGACGACACCAACCGGCTCCTGCGTGACAAGCTGACGCACACCGTTCTGACGGCCCGGCACGAGACGGCCATACGAGCGACGCCCTTCCTCGGCACACCAGTCGATGATGTCGGCGGAGGTGAGCACCTCACCGCGCGCCTCCGGATAGACCTTGCCCTGCTCCTGCACCAACACCTTGGAGACGTGATCGGCACGCTCGCGCAGGAGGTCCGCGGCCTTGCGCATGATCTTTGAGCGGTCATACGCGGTGGTCGCCTTCCAGAGCTTGAAACCTTTCTCCGCCGCGGCCAGCGCCGCATCGAGATCGGCTGCCGAAGCATGCGGCAAATGCGCGAGCACTTTGCCGGTCGCGGGGTTCACCACGTCCTCGCCCTTGCGGCCTTCGCCGCCCAGCCATTTTCCATCAATGAAAAGCTGCAGATCGGTGTACATGCTCAACCTCGCGATTTCCGTCCCAATATTATGGCGGCTGGATTAGCACTTTTTGTCAGTTGTCGTCACGGGGCTAAGTGCCCGTGAAGACCGGCTTTCGCTTCTCCATGAAAGCCCGGCGGCCCTCGATGAAATCGTTGGAGGCGAAACAGGCCTGCACCATCGCCTCGCATTTGGCGAGATCGCGTTTGTCTTCATCGACGAAAGCTTGCGCGACCATGAACTTCACGGAATCGACCGTGAGCGGCGCGTTCTCAGCGATCGTGTCGGCATAGTTCTTCACATAGGCCTCAAGCTCGCTATCGGACAGAACGCGATTGACGAGACCCATCTGCTGCGCCTCGGCGGCGGTGAATTGCCGCGCGGTGAAAAAGATCTCCTTGGCGTAAGACGGCCCGACGAGATCGACCAGCTTTTTGAGCGGCGCGAAGCGATAGCCGATCGAGAGCTTGGCGGCCGGCACGGCGAACTTCGACCCCTCGGTCGCGATGCGCATGTCGCAGCACAGCGCGAGGCCGACGCCGCCGCCGATGCAATAACCGCGGATCATGGCGATCGTCGGCTTCGGGAAATCGTAAAGCGCAGCGTAAGCGCGATCGACGGCCTCGTTATAACGATCGGACGCTTCCTTGGAGGCGCGCTCGCTCTCGAACTTGGAGATGTCGGCGCCCGAAACGAAGGCCTTGCCACCGGCGCCGGTGACGACGACCACGCGGATGTTCTTGTCGTCCTTGAATTCGGCGAGATAGCTCTCCGCCGCCTCCCACATCTCCAGCGACACGGCGTTGTGCCGCTCGGGATTGTTGAAGGTGAGATAGCCGACGTGTCCCTCTTTGCGGGACAGCATCTTGTCGGTCAGGGCCATTATTCAAATCCTTCTCTGAACATTCACTAGATGCGTCATTCCGGGGCGCGCTGAACGCGCGAACCCGGAATCCAGAACGACCGTCAGGGCTTTTGTCTGGATTCCGGGTTCACGCGCTCACGCGCGTGCCCCGGAATGACGAATCACACCACCTTCGCTTGATGCAGGGCGGCGATCTCGGCGTCCGCAAACCCGAACTCCTTGAGCACCTCGTCGGTGTGCTGCCCCTGGGCGGGCGGCGTCGCAACGATGTGGCTCGGCGTGCGCGACAGCGCGAAGGGTTGACCGACAAAGACCTGTTCGCTCCCGTCCGGACGCTTGGCCGGTTGCGCGATGCCGAGGTGCTTCACCTGCTCGTCGGCGAACATCTGATCGATGGAATAGATCGGGCCGCAGGGCACGCCGACCTTGTTGAAGATGTCGATCCATTCCGCGCTGGTCTTAGCCGCCGTCTTTGCCTCGATCGCGGCATTGCAGGCGTCGCGATTCTTCGAGCGCAATGCGCTGCTGCTGTACAAGGGATCGTTGATCAGTTCGGACGCGCCGATGGCGTTGCAAAGCCGCTCCCACATCACCTGCCCGGTGGAGGCGATGTTGATATGGCCGTCCTTGGTCTTGAACACGCCGGTCGGAATGCTGGTCGGGTGATTGTTGCCCGCCTGCTGGGCCACCTCGCCCATTTGCAGCCAGCGCGCGGCCTGGAAGTCGAGCATGAAGATCTGCGCTTGTAGCAGCGAGGTCTGCACCCATTGCCCCTCGCCCGACACGTCCCGCTCCAAGAGCGCGGTCAGAATGCCGATCGCACAGAACAAACCGGCGCAGAGATCGGCGACCGGTATACCGACGCGCACCGGCCCCTGACCGGGTAGGCCGGTGATCGACATCAGCCCGCCCATGCCTTGCGCGATCTGGTCGAAGCCCGGCCGGTCGCGATAAGGGCCGTCCTGACCGAAGCCCGAGATGCTGCCGAGGACGATGCCTTTGTTGATCTTCTTCAGGCTCTCGTAATCGATGCCGAGACGGTCCTTCACATCCGGGCGGTAGTTTTCAACCACCACGTCGGCCTTCTCGACCAGCCGCTTGAAGGCGGCGAGGCCCTGCGGCGATTTCAGGTCGAGATTGATGCTGCGCTTGTTGCGGTGCAGGTTCTGGAAGTCGGCATTATCGCGCGGCCCGCCGGGCCCTTCGCCTTTTTCCAGGTGCGGCGGCGTTTCGATCTTGATGACGTTGGCACCCCAATCCGCCAGTTGGCGGACGCAGGTCGGGCCGGATCTGACGCGGGTGAGATCGAGGACGGTGAAGCGAGAAAGGGCCTGAGAAGCCCTGGGAAACGACATTTTCGACGACTCCGACGATATGACTGGCGCTTATCGCGGGGATTGGGGAGGGTCGAACAATCCCCGATCCGCCCCGGCTTGTCTATTGCCGTACCGTCATTTCGGCCTCGCGCATACCGTGCGCCGGCGCTCGCCGTTGCACCGATCCGGAACCACTTTGTTTATCATTTCGCGGCTTTTGGGGGCCCGATGCCTTGAAAAGACCACGCGCGCCTGTCATATCAACCGTGCGGATGAAAGACCCGGATTCGGGTTTCGCGGGCTGCGTGCACGAATTTCATCACCGATTTTCGCCCCGCTTCCTCCGTTTTCCTTGACCTCACGACAACCCTGGTCACGCGGGATGTCTTAAGACCCCGCGATTCCGCCGCCCACGCCCGTGGGACGGCCGCTTCGCCGTACAGAAAAGAGCTGTTTTGACTTCATTCAACGACTTCGGCCTCGCTGAGCCGATTCTTCGTGCCCTCGCCGAAGAGAAGTACGTTACCCCCACCCCGATCCAGGCCCAGACCATCCCGCTCGCCCTTGAAGGCCGCGACGTGATCGGCATTGCCCAGACCGGCACCGGCAAGACCGCGTCCTTCGCGCTGCCGATCCTGAACCACCTCGTCAACAACCGCGTGCGTCCGGCGCAGAAGGCCTGCCGCGTGCTGGTCCTCTCGCCGACGCGCGAACTCTCCGGCCAGATCGCCGACAGCTTCCGCGCCTACGGCCGTCATATCCGTCCGCTCGCGGTCGAGCTGGCGATCGGCGGCGTGCCGATCAACCGCCAGATCCGCGCCGTCGCGCGCGGCGTCGAAGTGCTGGTGGCAACGCCCGGCCGCCTTCTCGATCTCGTCAACAGCCGCGCGCTGACGCTCGACAAGATCGAAGTGCTGGTGCTGGACGAAGCCGACCGCATGCTCGACATGGGCTTCATTCACGACATCAAGCGCATCGTCGCGATGCTGCCGAAAGAACGGAAGACCTTGTTCTTCTCGGCCACCATGCCGCAGCAGATCGTGCAGCTCGCCGGCTCGATGCTGCGCGACCCGGCCAAGGTGTCGGTGACGCCGCAGTCGACCACCGCCGAGCGCATCGCCCAGCGTATCATCCATGTCGACAAGCCGGCCAAGGCCGCGCTGCTGGCGGAAGTGCTGAGCACCGAGAAGATCGACCGCGTGCTGGTCTTCACCCGCACCAAGCACGGCGCCGACAAGGTCGTGCGCACGCTGCAGAAGGCCGGCCACGCCGCGGAAGCGATCCACGGCAACAAGTCGCAGAACCAGCGCGAGCGCGTGCTCGCGGCGTTCCGCTCCGGTGAGTTGCGCACGCTGATCGCCACCGACATCGCCGCCCGCGGCATCGACGTCGACGGCGTCAGCCATGTCGTCAACTTCGATCTGCCGAACATTCCGGAGAGCTACGTCCACCGCATCGGCCGCACCGCGCGCGCCGGCGCCGAGGGTGTCGCCATCTCGTTCTGCGATCACGAGGAGCGCGGCTATCTGCGCGACATCGAACGTTTGATCCGCATGCAGATTCCGGCGACCGACCGGCGCACCGGCAAGCCGCAGGCTGAGGCCGCGCAGGGTGCCGCGCCGCATCATCATCCCGGCAACCGGCAGAACGGCCGGCCGCACCGCCGCGGCGGCAACGAGCATCGCGGTCATGGTGGCGGTCAGGGCCCGAAGAACGGGAATGGCCAGCACGGCCGTCCCCAGCACAATGGCCAGCATGGCGGCCGTCCCCAGGGACGGCGCCCCGAAGCGGCGGTCGTCGCGCAAGGGGAGCCAAGCGGCATTGAAAATGTTACATTCATGCAGCGCCCGCAGGCGTCGCGCCGGAACGCCGGCCACCATCGCGGGCCGCGCTAGCGCTTGATACCGGCAACAATCAAGCGCAAAGCAAGTTGAGGCGACTGGAGAGAACTGGATGGCGAAGGAAGAGCTGCTGGAGTTCGACGGTACGGTGACGGAAGTGCTGCCCGACGGCAATTTCCGTGTGAAGCTGGACAACGAACACGAGGTGCTGGCTTACACGGCGGGCAAGATGCGGAAATTCCGCATCCGCACCGGCGTGGGCGATCGCGTGATCGTTGAAATGTCGCCGTACGATCTTGCGCGCGGACGCATCAGCTTCCGCCACAAGGGCGAGGCGCCGACGTCTGCTCCGCAGCAGCGCCGGCCGAACTTCCGCGGCGGCCGTCGCTAAGGCTTAACTGTCCGGTCGGGCTGGCCGGGGCTACGCGTTCGGGGCACGCATTTCCTCAATCGGAGTGCCGCCTGCCATGAAGCTTCAAACGGCTTTACGTTTCACGCTGGCGATCCTTCTCGCCAGCGTTTCGCTGTCGGTTCAGGCGCAAGAGCGCCCGAACGGCCGTGGCGGCGAACGGCCGCGCGCGGAGCAGCAGCAACAGCAGGCGCCAGGCAAAGGCGTATTGCGCCTTCTGCCCGGCGACAGCGTTACCGAGCACAGCATCGACCTGCCGAAAGGCAAGCTCGCCTATACGGCGACCGCCGGCACGCTCGCCCTCTACGATCAGTCGGGCGAGCAAAGCGCCGCCATCTTCTACACGGCCTACGTCGCCAAGGACGCGGCGCCGGGCCGTCCGGTGACCTTCGTCTTCAATGGCGGACCCGGCGCGGCCTCGGCCTTTTTGCATCTCGGGCTGGTCGGCCCGCGCGTCCTCGATCTTGGACCGGACGCGCGCGATGCCGCGCAGGCCAAGCTGGTCGACAACCCCAATACCTGGCTCGCCTTCACCGACCTGGTGCTGATCGATCCGGTCGGCACCGGCTGGAGCCGTGCCGCCAAGCAGGACGACGCCAAGAATTTCTGGAGCATCGACAGCGACGCCAACGCGATGGCCAAGGTCATCGCGCTGTATGTCGGCAAGAACGATCGTTCCGGCTCGCCCAAATACCTGCTGGGCGAAAGCTATGGCGGCTTCCGCGCCGCCAAGACCGCGCGCGCGCTGGTGCGCGAGCAAGGCATCCCAATCAACGGCATCGTCATGCTGTCGCCCTTCCTCGAAGGTTGGATGACCTTCGGCGACGACAACTCGGCCTTGCGGGCGGCGCTGACGCTGCCGTCGCTCGCGGCCGCCGAACTCGAGCGCAAGAATACGCTGAATGCACAGACGCTGGCCGCCGCCGAGAAGTTCGCGATGACGGACTATCTGACGACGCTCGCCGGCCGGCCGCCCCAAGGCGATGCGGCGAAAGCATTCTACGCGCGCGTCGCGGAAGTGAGCGGGTTGCCGCTCGACACCGTCACCGAGGCGCGCGGCTTCATTACCGACGCCTACCTCAGGCGCTTGCGCGCGGGCAAGATCGTCAGCCGCTACGACGCGACATTCGCCGTCGACGATCCCTTCCCCGAACAAAACAATCCGCGCACCCCCGATCCGGTGCTAGACGGCGTGTCGCGCGCCTATGGCGGAGCCTTCGCGGCTTACGCCCGCAACGAACTCGGTTTCAAGACGGAGATGACCTACGCGCTGCTCGCCAATGACGTGACGCGTCACTGGGATTGGCAAGGCGGCCGCGGCCAGGCGAGCGCCGACTCGGACATCCGGGTGCTGCTGTCGTTCTCGCCGTCGTTCCGCCTGCTGATTGCGCACGGCTACAGCGACATGGTCACGCCCTATCCCATGTCGCGCTACGTGCTCGATCATCTGCCGCCGGACAGTCCGCCCGGACGCGCCCAGCTCAAGCTCTATCGCGGCGGTCACATGCTGTATCTCGACCCGCGGTCGCGGCAGGCCTTCAGCACCGACGCGGCGGCATTCTATCGCGGCGAATAAGCGCCCGAGGTCGCGACGGGCGTCCTCGCGAAGGACAAGCTCACATTTGCGGCTTATCTCGAGCCGGCCCCTCTTTCGACGCTCCGCGCGTGATCAATGCGCGTCGCGCACATATTTTCCGATCACGCTATGGAAAGCAGCCAGAATGTCGTCACGGCGCGAGGCGATACGCGACGTCATGCCGGCATTGCCGACCACCATCTGGTCGCCGAACGGGCCGACCGGCAGCAATACCGCGAGGTTCGCAGCATTCGGAATCGTGTCCGCCGAATAGCCGTAACCATCTCGGCGGATACGGTCGAGGATGGGGACAAGCGACTTGAAGGTAACGCGGCGTTCCGGACGCTTCTGCTCCGCATTGATGCGCGTCACAAGCGACTCCAGTTCCGGCCGGTCCAGCGTGCTCAGAATCATATGGCCCATCAACGCGCGGGTGAGCGGACGCGCTTCCCCGGGTCGGGTATGATGAACCGTATCGAGAGCACCTTGCACGACGGCGAGGACTTCGACGTAGAGCCCGTTGCGGGTCGCGAGGATGACCGTATCCCCGGTGATGCGGTTGATCTCGTCGATCAGGTTCATCAGGTTTCCAGACTTGAACATCGCATCGTTCAGCCAGTTGCCCAACAGTGTGATGCGCATCGACGGAGCGTAGGTCCGATCCTGCCGGATCAGGTAGCCCATGCGAATCAGCGAGCGGAGCAACATCGACGCGCTGGACTGCGGCAGCGACAGCGCATCGGCGATGTCGGTGAGCCGTAGCGGCCGCTTCACGTCGCGGAACAGCTCGAGCACTTCGATCGAACGTCCGGCCGATTTGACGACCTCCTTGCTGCGCCGCCCGATGACGGCGCTCGCACCCCGTTCGCCTTTGGTCTTCATCAGCATGTCATGACGCCTGACCGCGATGGCGCAGGCCCGCATCAACGCGCAGTGCCGCACCGCTGACATAGGTCGCGCACGCCGCCAACGCGAGGGGCGCCACGGCATCGGCGACCTCTTGTGGCGTGCCCGCGCGCGTGATCGGCAAATCCTGCAACAGCTCAGGCCCGCGCGCTTCGTCGTTGAACGTCTGCCGCGCCCGCCGAAGGATACCTTCCTTGAAGCGATCCGACATGATCGACCCCGGATTGACACAAGTCACCCGCACGCCATACCGCACGCTCTCGCCGCGAAGCGCCAGCGTGAACGAGTTGAGCGCGGCATTGCCGTGCAGCCGGCGATGCACTTCCAGTCCGGCCGTTCGCCGGCCATGCCATTTACATTGACGATGTTACCATGACTGCGGGCGGACATACGCTGGAAAATAATACGGGTCAGGTCGATGAAGCCAAATACCTTCAGGTCCGCAGCCGCGCTGCGCAACGCCGGCGCCGGAATATGGCGAGCACAACGACGAGGTGCTGAGCGAACTCGGCTATGCAGCAGGGGAGATCGACGCGCTAAGGCGCAAGAAGGTGATCTAGAGTCTGTTCCGTTTAGCGGAATCGAACCACACGCCATTCGTCCCCGCGAGCGCGGGGACCCAGGGGGCGCGGGCACAAGCATCTCAGGCGCGCGCTGGATCCCCGCTTTCGCGGGAATAAGCGGATGCCGCCTGAAGCCGCCGGTCAGGCCTTCACGATTGTAAGTTTTTTGCGCGAGCGTCGCGGCTCGCAGCTCAGCGCTTGTTGGCGACGCGACGGAAGCCGACCGGATCGAGAATGGTCAGGGAGCGCTCGCTGATCTTGATGAGACCGTTGCGGCGGAATTCCGACAGCACCTTGCTGACGTGCACGGGGGTCAGGCCGGTCGCGTCGGCAATGTGGTGCTGACGCAGCGGAAACTCCAACTCCAGCGGATCGCCATGCACCATGTTCCGCTTCACCAGGCGATCGACCAGATTGAGGATCAGCCGCGCGATGCGTTCGTCGGCGGTACGCCGCCCGAGATCGACGATGAGCTGGTCGGCGCGCGACTTCTCCTCGATCCAAGCCTTGGAGAGCTTCTCCATGAGATCGGCGTGCTTGAACAGGATTTCCTTGAGCTCCGAGCGCTTGAATGAGCGATAGCGCACCTCGGTCACTGCCTCCACGAAGCAGTGCGGTCGCGGCTCGAACAAGAGCGCGGTCGAAACGATGTCGCCCGGAAGAAGGAAGGACAGGATCTGACGGCTGCCGTCCGAGAGCATGATGGCCGAAGCGGCCCATCCCGTGCAGATGATCGGGACCGCGTCATGCAGATCCTGTTCGCGGCAGATGATTCGCCGCGCCGGAACGGTCAGATCGCTCTGAGCGATTTCATAGGGCTTCGGACGGGAGAAAGCCCACGCTGCCTCGGCGACAGCTTGGCAGATATTGAGATCGAAAGCGGGACAGGCCGAACAGGAAAGCTGGGCGGGACTCGCCTTCTTCTCGAAATCTTCGATTCCAATCTGAGCATTCATGAATGTCGGCTTTCGACCTTGTAGCCTTCCCGTACACAGATGACGCTACAAACTCGGACCGCACTATGAGGTAGCTTGCCTACCCACCATCGGCATCGGACGCGCCGGGCCCCCTCTCATAGGCAATTGCTATATTTTTACAACCGGTATTTGGTAATTCGTCGTCCGGGAATCACGCGCGCAACATTAAAAGACGTGGCTTTAGTGTGGCCTGCGATTCGTAGCGAGTATGTCACTCGCCGAACAATTGTTCCATGAACCGCAAAGCGAGCGTCGGCTTCCTCCAACGCGGCTTTCCGCCGACAAAGGAATGCGCAAAAGCGCTGTGCCAGTGGCGTTTGCACGCGCTTTGATGCCCACAACCATCGCTTGCGAAATATCTTGAGTCTTTCATATGTCTGATATTTTGACTCAAGTTCCCACGCGCCCCTCGATTTGATTCGCGCAGCGCTGCGCCAAGAAACGTCGATTATGGTACCGGCTATCCGCGCACCGCGGGCAACGGAAGGCAATCGATGGTTGTGGCCGCTTGGCCGCCGTGCGCCGGCTAAGCGATCGCGCTTCGGCCGGCTGAGATGAGGCCCACGAACAAGACCCGGACCTAAGCCGCCCGAATACTTTCCCCCTAGGCATTCGCCGGCGAATCATATGAAGCTGTTCGTTGCGATAGGCTGTAATGCCGAGTTCTTTGGCGTTGCGTCCGGCCCGCCGCCCGGTTTTCACATGTCATAAGAGAGCTGGGAATCGTCGGCGTTGTGTCGGGCGTGGGGTTCGAAGCGGTTCGTTTCTGTTGAGTCCGGCTTTTGAGGCCCCGGCGCCAAGGCCCAGTGCTCCAGTACGTGCTACCGAGGCCTGACCAGGGACAAGTATGAGCCGCCCCACCATCAATCTCCGCGACCTGGTGGTCCTCATCGCAGATCCAAGTCCTTATCTGTCGATGATCGCGCACAGCATTCTACGCGGTTTCGGCACCAACAAGGTGCTGGAAGTTCGCAATTCGATGGGCGTCGTTCAGACGCTGAGCGCACAGAAGATCGACATCCTCCTGTGCGACGCGCGTCTGCCCCCTCATGGCGGGCTTTCGTTGACCAAAGCCATCCGCCGCAAGGTGGACAACGAAAACCGCATGATCCCCATCCTGGTGATGAGCAACGACACACGCGAGACCACCATCCGGCAGGCGCGCGACGCCGGCGCCAACATGGTGATCGCCAAGCCGATGTCGCCGGCGAGTCTGTACGATCGCCTGGCGTGGATTGCCTTGACGCCGCGGCAATTCGTCGACGCCCCCACCTATTTCGGTCCGGACCGCCGCTTCAAGATCGAGGGCTATCCGGGCGGCGTTGGCCGCCGCAAGGGCGACCACATCGTCGACGTGGCCAAGGAAGAAGGGCCGTCGCTCGCGCAGGACGACATCGACAATCTCTTCAGTGCCGCGCGGTTCGGAAAAGACTGATAGCGAAAGATCCTGATGACGGACGGTAACGAAAGCGAACCGCGCGTTTTCACGGTCGAGACGCGCTTTCAAAAGCTCGCCCGGCAGCCGGGCGGGATTTCGCGCGAGAAGGCGATCGAGAACGCCACGGCAAAGATCGAAGAGATCAAGCCCACGTTCGACGATTGGGTCGGCACCGAGCTCGAATCCCTCTCCACCCTGATCAAGACGGTGCAGGCGGGCAGCGCTCAGCCGGATTGGATCGAGGCGGCGAATCTGCACAGCCGCCAGATCCGCGACGCCGGCACCACCATGGGCTCGGAACTGCTGACGTTTATCGCCAGCTCATTCTGCGAGGTACTGGACGCGATCGAGGCCGGCGCGGAATGCAATATGGAATCCATCACCTGCCATCTCGATGCGATGTTCCTCGCGCGGCAGCGGCGATATCACGGCATGAAGCCGGCCGACGTGCCGGAGCTCACCAAGGGCTTGCGGCGGGTGGTCGAGGTCGTCAGCACGACACCGAACTGAAGCGGCGGCCGGTTCTCAAAAGACGGTTTCTTCCGACACCTTCGAGGCCGACAGGTCCAGCATCAGGCTGCGCAAATGGCGCGCCAGGCGATCCTTGAGATCGGCGACCGAGATCACCGCGAGAACCTCGTGGTCGGTATCGTGCACGGTGTCATGCGCCGTCGGCGCGGCGCCCGTAATCGCCGACAACTTGCTCAGCACTTCACTCAAAGTGGCGAACTCCTGCTGCAGCCGGTCGAAATCCTGAAGCGCGACTACCAGCTCGCGGTCGGCCTGCGGCTGCCGGTGAATCGTGATGTCGGTGACACGCGCAACGGTTTCCTCAAAGCCAGCCACTGTCTCGCGAAGAACGACAGCGATCGCCGCGAGGAAGGTCTTGAGGTCCTCGGACGGTCCGCCATTCTCCGGCGCGACGCCGATGGACTCGGCGTCGCTGCTTGCCGGTACTGCGTTCACGAGAGACGCCCCACCACCTGCTCGATCTTGGTCTTCAGGATGTCGGCTGTGAACGGCTTGACGACATAGTTGTTCGCGCCGGCCTGCGCCGCCTTCACCACCAGTTCGCGATCGCCGCGGCCGGTGACGAGGATGAAGGGAATGCGGCGCGCGGCGGGGTGGCCACGTACCGAGCGCAGAAGCTCCATCCCGTCCATTTCCGGCATATTGTAGTCGGAGATGATCAGGTCCAGCGGCTGGGTCGACGCGGTATCCATGGCCTGCACGCCATTTTCCGCCTCGTGGATGTGGCGCACCCCGATCTGCTCGAGGGTGATGCGCGTCATTTGTCGCACGCTGTTCTGGTCGTCGACGACGAGGACCTTAAGTGCGGCTGCGATCGGCATTGAAACTACTCCTCATGAAGCCTGCCGCCGAAGCGGCAGAAGACGCTCAACTTACAAGCGCCGGTTCGCTGGCGCGCGAACGGCCGCCGGTGAATGAATACGATTGGGTGACGGCGAGTTCCGACAGTTTCTCGACATCGAGAATGAGCGCGACGCGGCCGTTGCCGAGAATGGTCGCACCCGCGACACCCGGAACGGCGCCGTAGCTCTCTTCCATGCTCTTGACCACCACCTGCTGATGACCCAGCAGTTCGTCGACGATGATGCCGAGACGGGTGCCGTCGCCGGCGTCGGCGATGATCACGACGCGCTCGTCGGACTCGCTGTTGTCCACGCCCATGTCCAGCAGATCGCTGAGATGCACGACCGGCACGAGGTTGCCGCGAAGCTGCAGCAGGCCGCGCCCGCCGACCAGATTGTGGATGTCACTGCGCGACGGCCGCAGACACTCGACGATCGCCGACATCGGCAGCACGTAGGTCTCGTGGCTGACCTTGATCACCATGCCGTCCATGACGGCGAGGGTGAGCGGCAGCGCCAACTGCAGGGTCATGCCGCGACCGCGCTCGGATTTGATGGTGATGCGGCCGCCGACGTCCTGAATGTTGCGGCGAACGACGTCCATGCCCACGCCGCGACCCGAGATGTCCGAGATCGTCTCGGCGGTCGAGAAGCCGGGCATGAAGATGAGATTGTTGATCTCGTCCTCGGTGAGCACCGCGTCCGGGCTGACCAGCCCCTTTTCGCGCGCCTTCTTGAGCACGCGGTCGGGATCGATGCCGCCGCCGTCGTCGCGAACCTCGACCACGATGCGGCCGCCGCGATGCTCGGCGCTCAGGCAGATCGTGCCTTCCTCGTTCTTGCCGGCAGCGGCGCGGGCAGCCGGCGATTCGATGCCGTGGTCGATGGAGTTGCGGATGATGTGGGTGAGCGGATCGCCGAGGCGCTCGATGATCGAGCGATCGACCTCGGTGTTCTCACCGTGCATCTCGAGCTGGACCTTCTTGCCCGTCTTGGTGGCAAGCTCGCGCACCAGGCGCGGCATGCGCTGGAAAACCGCGCCGATGGCCTGCGCGCGCATCGACATGACGCTGTCTTTGAGCTCGCGCGTGTGGTGGATGACTTCGTCGAGGATCTGCGTCAGGCGGCTGCTGGTGTCCTCCGGCAGATTGTGCACGATCTGGCCAAGCATTGCCTGCGCAATCACGAGTTCGCCGACCATATTGACGACGCGATCGATCTTCTCGACCTCGACGCGCATCGTTGTGGCCGCGGCCTTCTGTGCCGCGGGCCGCGCAGTCGCTTCCGCCGGCTCTATCGAGGGTGTCGGTGCCACGGGCGCAACGCTCGGCGCCTGATGAACGGGCAGGCTCGCGACCGGGGGCTCGGCAGCCGGCGGAGCAGTGAATGCAACCGGCATCGGCGCCGGCTCGGGCGCGACCGGCTGGTCTAGCGCAATCTCGACTTCGCATTCGGCGACAAACTCGAAGATCTCCTCGATCTGCTCGCGCGAGGCTTCGGTGACCAACGTGCCGGTCCAAGTCACGTAGGGCCGGTCGTGTTCGATCTCGTTCAGCGGCGGGATCTTGCCCGTCTCGGCCGTCAGCGTCAGCGTGCCGAGCTTCTGCAACTCGCGGATGATGCTCAGCGGCTCGCTGCCACGGCGCAGCATCTCGGGCTGCGGCTGGAAAGCGATACGATAGGTCTGCTTGCCGTCGGCCGGACCGCCGGCCACGTCGTCCATCTGGTCCGCCATCACCGGCATGAAATCGAGGCCCTCGAAGTCGGCCGGGGCCGGGTCGCCGCCGTCGTGATCGTCGCCCTCGGTCTTGCCGAGCAGGCGCTCGAGCGCGGCGCGTGATTCGTGGCCGTAATCGGCGGGGATCGCCTCGCCCGCACGGGACATCGAGATGAGGTCGGTCAGGACGTCGTTGGCCGGCAACAGGACGTCGACGATGTCGGGCGACGGCGCCAAGGTGCCGTCGCGCATGGCGTCGAGCACCGTCTCGAACACGTGCGCAAAGCCGACGAGGCTGTCGAAGCCGAAAATCCCGGCCCCCCCCTTCACCGAATGGACCGAGCGGAAAACCGCGTTGATCGTATCGTCAGAGCCGTTGCCCTGACGAATATCGGTCAGACCGCCTTCGATCTGCTGCAGCGCTTCGCTGCATTCGTCGAAGAACGTGTTCTTCAGCTGGTCCAGAGTGGTCATAACTTAAGTCCTTCGCTCAACCGCGAGCCTCAAGGGGATACTTTGTGAATGGTCGCAACCAGTTGTTCCGGATCGAAAGGCTTCACCAGCCACCCGGTCGCACCGGCGTCGCGCGCGATGTTGCGCTTCGAGCCTTCGCTTTCCGTCGTCAGAACGAGGATCGGCGTCCTGTCATGCACCGGCAAACTGCGCATGTGGCGGATGACGCCGTAGCCGTCCATCTTCGGCATGTTGATGTCGGTGATGACGACGTCGAATGTTTCCTTGTCGAGGATGCCGGCGCCTTCCTGACCGTCCACGGCCTGATGCACCTCGAAGCCGGCGTCCAACAGCGTCAAACGGAGCATGTCGCGGATGGTCTTCGAATCGTCGATCGTCAGGATGCGCTTGGCCATGGCTGCGGGCTCCACGGGCTGGGGTTCAGGCTCGGCCTGGTCCGTTTCGGGGGCGATGCTGATCTCGTCGGCAATCGCTTCGGGCGTCGTCTCGACTTCGATGACATCCGCGGTGCAATGCGCGGTTATGTCCAACCCCAGGTCAGCGAAGGCGTCGAGAAATGCCGGTGACGGGCGCTGGATCTTGACCTCGGCGCTGGCGACCGCCGCCATGATGATCTGAGCGCAAGGCAACGTCACGGCATCGACATCGGCGGCATCGAGGCGGAGCTTCGGCGCCGCCTTGAGCGTCTGACGAACGGTGCCGAGAAACGCCTCGGCAGCGCCGAGATCGAGCACCGAGGGAAGCTTGTAAAAGGCGATATCGTCCTGGGGACCCATGTTCCTGCCGTCCGTATGTCCTATGCCGCGCCCATCGAATGCGAGCGCGTCGTGCCGCTCCCCTCGCACACGTCCAAAATCGCGTCCGACATGCGCACCAACGAGAACTGCTTCATGACGGCGCCACGCTCGAAGGCGGCGCGCGGCATGCCGTAGATCAGCGACGACTGTTCGTCCTGGCCAAGCGTATGCACGCCGGCCTTGCGCAGTTCGAGCATGCCTTCGGCGCCGTCTTTGCCCATGCCGGTCAGAATGACGCCGACCGCAATCGCCGTTGCGGCTTGCGCCGCCGAACGGAACAGCACGTCGACGGAGGGACGATGCCCCGATACCGGCGGGCCGTCGGAGAGCACGCAAACGTTGCGACCATTGCGGCGGCCGAGCTGCAGGTGATGCGAGCCGGGCGCGATGTAGACGTGGCCGGGCTCGATCACCTCGTCATGCACCGCTTCGGACACGGCCATCGGGCATTCGCGGTTGAGCCGCTCGGCGAAGGCCGCCGTAAACCGCGGCGGCATATGCTGAGTGATCAGGACGGGCGGGCAATCGGACGGCAGCCCCATCAGCACGACCTTGAGCGCTTCGACACCGCCCGTGGAGGCGCCGATGACAACGATCTTGTCATTCGATCCCCGCGCGCGCGCTGGACGCGGCGACTGAGTCTTGGGCGCGCCGGCGTGGCGCATGCCGACCTTGGTGCGGGCCGCGCTCTTCACCTTCGTCTGGAGCTCGCCGGCGAAAACCTCGTTGATGTCGCCGGACGGCTTGGCGATGAAGTCGACGGCGCCGATTTCCAGCGCTTCCAGCGTCGCTTCGGCGCCGGCTTGCGTGAGCGTCGACACCATCACGACCGGCGTCGGACGCAGCGTCATGATCTTGCGCAGGAAGGACAGGCCGTCCATGCGCGGCATCTCGACGTCGAGCGTGACGACATCGGGATTGAGCGCCTTGATGCGATCGCGCGCCACGATCGGGTCCGGCGCGCTGCCCACGACTTCGATCTCCGGATCGGACGAAAGCAATGTTGTCAGCAACTGCCGCATAACCGCGGAGTCGTCGACGATCAGAACCCGGACCGGCGCACTTGCTTTGTTCATGTTTCACCAAAGAGCTGGATATCGCCCGTAGTCTTCTGGGACAGGAGTCGCTTGCCGTAATCGCGCTCCTCGCGATTGACGGTGAAGGTGTCGCTGGTGCCGAGCAACTTGCGCACGACGCGGCCGGTCGACGGGTAGTAATGGATGCGCCGCGGCAGCGAGCCGCCAAGGTCCTGCGCCGCGCAGCGGAAGCCCTCGGCCTCGAGATAGCGCAGCACGAACTCCGCATTCTCTGAGCCGATGGCGTTGCTCGTGTCCGTGACGTTGCCGCCGCCGAAGACCTTGACTTCCATGCGGTTGCGGTCGGCCCCCGCCTTGATCAGCTCGTTGATGAGCTTCTCCATGGCGAAATTGCCGAAGCGCGCCGAACGGGAGTCCTGTCCCCAGTTGCCCGAATTGTGATGTGGCAGCATGAAATGGTTCATGCCGCCGATGTGGGCGATGGGATCGCGGATGCAGGCCGCCACGCAGGAGCCGAGCACGGTGACGAGCAGCTCGTCCGGCTTCTTGGTCACGTAGTATTCGCCGGGGAAGACCTTGACCATCCAGGCCTGCGCCTGCGCGTCGAAGATCCGCCGTCCGCTGACGGCTTGCACGCAAGGATCGCTCTGGACGCTCGCCCGCTGCTGCATGACCGCGCTCACCCGACTTTCCGATAGATGGTGCGGCCGACGGGTTTCAGCTGCGGATGGTTGCCGGTGAGCGATTCGGAGTGGCCGATATAGAGCCAGCCACCCGGCTTGATCTGATTGGCAAAGCGCTCGATCAGATTGGCCTTCGTCGGCCCGTCAAAATAGATCATGACGTTACGGCAGAAGATGGCGTCGAACAGCCCGCGAAACGGCCACCGCTCCATGAGATTGAGGCGGCGGAAAGTGATGAGCGAGCGGACGTCGTCTTCGACCGTGACCTTCTCCTGCCCGTCGACGACGATGTTCTTGAAGAACGATTGATAGCCGTGGGGCACGTCGGTCGTCGCATTGGGCGCGAACTCGCCGCGTGCGGCCTTGGTCAGAATCTCGGTGTCGATGTCGGTCGCCAGGATCTTGACGTCGCGGTTATGGAAGCTGCGCAGCTCCCGCTTGAGTACGACGGCGATGGTGTAGGGCTCCTCGCCGCTCGAGCAGCCCGCGGACCAAATGCGCATCGAACCAGCACGGGCGCCGGCCTGTGCGTAGGGCGCGGCCACATGCGAACGCAGATGATCGAAGTGGTGGTCTTCGCGGAAGAGCTTCGTGTGGTTGGTCGAGATAGAATTGATGAAGTTCTCGATCTCGCGCGCGTCGTTCGCCACCAGTTCGCGGTATTCGCGGAAAGTCTGGAGCTGGAGGACGCGGAGCCGGCGCGACAGCCGGCTGTAGACCAGATTGCGCTTGGCATCGGACAACGAGATGCCCGCATGCTCGTAAGCGAGCTTGGCCAGCCCCTTGAAATCCTCGTCCGAGAACGAGAATTCGCGAAGAGAGGCGGCCGCCGGCGCATTCTGAATGAGCGCTGAGGTCGCCCCGTGAGTGTTTTTCGACATCAAGCGTCTTCCACTTAATCGTCTGCGCCGAGAGCTTCGCCAGCCTCCGATATCGTCAGGCCGCCGCGGCCCTGAAGCCGGTCGAAGCTTCCGGTTCGTCGCCCAACTGCATCGCGAGAAGATTAGGCAGGTCGATCAGCGCGATCATGCCCGCTTCCGTCGTCACGAGACCCGAGAGGAAGCTGACGCGCGAGGACTGGGCGACGCGCGGCACCGGCTTGATCTGGGTCTCGTCCAACGAGACGATGTCGAGCACGCGGTCGGCGAGTAGGCCGATCGGCTTGCTGGCGATTTGCACGATGATGACGATGTGCAGCGGCGTCGCCTTGGTCAGGCCCTGACCGAAGCGGCAGCGCAGATCGACGATCGGCACGATGACGCCGCGCAGGTTGAGCACGCCGCGCACGTATTCCGATTGCCGCGGCAGCGGCGTGATATCGGTCCAGCCCTTGATTTCGCGCACCGCCATGATGTCGACGCCGTACTGGTCGTCGCCGATGGCGAAGCTGATGAGTTGCGTCGGAAGCGCCGCCACGCGCGCTGCGTCGGCGGCGGCCCATTCATTCGCGCCCGCCTGGCTCGCGGCGGAGGACGAAGCGACCGGTGACTCGCTCATGATAGCTGCTGACTCGCTCTTGCGGATTTCGAAGAAAAACGCGGGTGGCCGACAGGAACTTCCAACTGCGCAGATTGATGGGGCGCGCTTGCGGATTGGTTAATGCCCCCTACCGAAAGGGTTGAATGTCATGTTCTTTTTCGAAAAAAGCGGTTGTCGATAAACTGCGATAACAAGCTGCCTGACGTTGTCCGCCTGTTGGCGTCGGCGACGCCGTCGAACTACTTCAAGGCGCCGTAAAAAAGCGACGGCCGCACCCGCCCGGCATGGCGAGTACGGCCGTCAAATCAGAGCCGCTGCGCGGCTGGATCAGAAGTCTTTCCACTCCGGCTCGGCATCGAGCGCCGTCGCCAGCGCCGTCTGCATGCGGCCTACGGGGCCGCCGCGGCCGGCCGATGCCGCGCGCTTTGCCGGAGCGGCAGCCGCCGGCTTGCGCGCCGGCGCAGCCTTCGGCGCTTCCGGCTTGGTCACCACCGGCATGGACATCTCGACGGACGCCTTGGCCCGTTTGGGAGCGGCGACGGCGGCGCTGTCGATCTTGAAGAACGCGACGCGCTCGTCCATCGACTGCGCTTGCGTTTCCAGCGCCTTGGCGGTGGCGGCGTTTTCCTCGACGAGAGCTGCGTTCTGCTGCGTCGCCTCGTCCATCTGCATCAGCGCCTTGTTGATCTGGTCGAGACCCGAGGCCTGCTCGTTGCTGGCGACGGCGATGTCGGCGACGAGGTCGGCCACGGTCTTGACCGAAGCCAAGATCTCGCTGAGCGCCGTGCCGGCATGGTTGACCAGGTCGACGCCTTCCTGGACTTGGCCGTTCGAGTTGGTGATGAGCTCCTTGATGTCCTTGGCCGCCTGCGACGACCGCTGGGCAAGGCTGCGCACCTCGGAGGCGACGACGGCGAAGCCACGGCCGGCCTCGCCGGCGCGAGCGGCTTCGACGGCCGCGTTGAGCGCAAGCAGGTTGGTCTGGCGCGCGATTTCGTCGATGACGCCGATGATCTCGGAGATGCGGCGCGAGGACTCTTCGATCTTGGCCATGGCATCGACGGCCTTGGCCACGACCTTGCCGCCGCGGTCGGCGACGTTGCGCGCTTCGCTCGCCGAGCGATTCGCCTCTTCGGCGTTCTCGGCGCTCTTGCGCACGGTGGCGGAGATTTCCTCCATCGCGGCCGTGGTTTCCTCGAGCGAGGCGGCCTGCTCTTCCGTGCGCTGCGACAGATCGGTGGTGCTGTGCGAGATCTCGCCCGAGGCGCTGTTGACCTCCATGGCCGACATCTTGATCTCGGCAATGGTGTCGCGCACGCGCACGGCCATGGCGTTCACCGCCGTGGCGATCTGGCCGACCTCGTCCTTGCGGCCGACGCCGTCGACCCTGACGTTGAAGTTGCCGGCGGCGAGTTCGTTGATGGGCGACACCAGGGCGATCAGCGGCCGCGCGATCGAGATCGAGCCGAAGATGGCCGCGCCGATCAGCACCAGGACCGCGATGGCACCCATGGCGTAATTGAGCGTCTCAGCCGAGGTCATGGCCTGAGCCGCCGTGGCGACCTCTTGTCCGGCAAGCGCGTCGGCCGACTTCACCGAGGCGGTGATCAGATCGTCCATCTCGACGGCCATCGGCACGAGCCGTTCGCGGCCGATGCGCGTGATCAGCTGATTGAGTTCGGCGGTGCGCGAAATGGCGTCGAGCTGACGTTCCTCGATCGTCACCAGTTCCTTGCGCGCCTTCACGATCTCCTGGCTCGCCGCCATGTACTGGTCGGCAATGGCCTTGACCTTCTCGACCCGCTCCCGGCTTTCACCGGCCGGCAGCTTGGTCATCAGCGGTCCGAGATAGTCCTCGACCTCTTTGCGCCGCTCGTCCAGCGCCTTGGTGGAGCGCTCGAGCTCCGCCGAGGTCATCGCGAGGCGGACGTCACGGCCGGCCACCTGCAAGCCGCGCAGGGACGACTTTGCGTTGACCAGCTGCAACTCGATGTCCTGGTAAATGGAGGCCTGCGACTGGGCCGAACGCACGGACACATTGCCGAAGGCGAGGCTGAGGATCATGCCGACCACCAGCAATATGCCGAGGCCGGACATGACCATGAGCTTGGTGCCGATGCGAATGTTCGAGAGGCGAATCATCGTCGTCATTCCTGATGTCAGTGCGGTTCAAGACGTCAGCGTTGGCGGCGGGCCGGAAGGCCTGACCGGGCGCTCGCGGCGTAGCAGATCACGCCGCGGTCGCCTGGGGCTGTCCGGCGGTCTCGGCACCATCGCCGAGCTTGATCGAAAGCAGGTTCGGAAGATCGATAAGGGCAATCATGCCGGTCTCGTTCGTCACGAGGCCGGAGAGGAAATTGGCGCGCTGCGTCTGCGCGGCCCGCGGAACCGGTTTGATCTGGCTGTCGTCGAGCGAGACAATGTCGAGCACGCGGTCGGCGAGCAGGCCGATCGGCTTGCTGGCGATCTGCACGATGATGACGATGTGCAGCGGCGTCGCCTTGGTCAGGCCCTGGCCGAAGCGGCAGCGCAGATCGACGATCGGCACGATCACGCCGCGCAGGTTGAGCACCCCACGCACGTATTCGGCCTGACCGGGCAAGGGCGTAATGTCGGTCCAGCCCTTGATCTCGCGCACCGCCATGATGTCGACGCCGTACTGGTCGTCCCCGATGGCGAAGCTGATCAACTGCGTCGGGAAAGCCGTCGTCCGCGCACCATCTGTGGCCCAATCATTCTGAGCGGCGCTGGGCTGCGGAGGAGCAATGGCCACGTCGTTCATTGGCAGTACTCACCTGTGCTTTTTCGTTCTTGGGCACGACTTGCGTGCGTAGCAATTGCACAAGAGCACAATGCAATTTCTGTTTGGTTAAATACCGCGACATTTCTGATTGTGATTTAATGTTTTCGGAGAGAAACAAGGTAATTGTATAAAACGCATTAAGAGAAAATCATCGTCTGGCGCCACGCATCGGACGCGCAAGACGACCCGGCCCCGCGCGAGGGTCGCGCGAGGCCGCCGAAAGCCAAAAAGCTAATAGGGCTAAAAGGAGTGCCGGCCTTCCGCCGAACGAGGACGCTCAGTCTGGAATGACAGCGGTCGCTTCGATCTCGACCTTGGCGCCTTCCTCGAGAAGGCCGGCCACCACCAGCAGCGTCATGGCCGGGAAATGCCGGCCGATGACGCGACGATAGGCCGCGCCGATCTCCGCCTGCCGGCTCACATAGGCAGCCTTGTCGGTGATGTACCAATTGACCCGCACGAGATGCTCGGGCTTCGCGCCCGCCTCGGCCAGCACCGCGACGATGTTGGACAAGGCCTGCTCGATCTGCGCGACGAAGTCGTCGCCGACGAGCTTGGCTTCCTTGGTCCAGCCGATCTGGCCGGCGACGTAGATCTGCCGGCCTTTGGCGGCAACGCCGTTGGAATAGCCCTTCGGCGCGGCCCAGGACTTCGGATTGAGAAACTCGAGCTTCGATTCGGTCATGATTACCTATTGATGTCGCAAGCGGAAACGCTGGATCTTGCCGCTTTCCGTCTTCGGCAAAGCCTCCACGAAGTTCACGGCACGGGGATATTTGTACGGTGCGATCGTCGCCTTGACGTGGTCCTGCAACGTCTTGCGGCAGAGTTCGTCGCCGACCACACCCGCCTTGAGCACGATGAAGGCCTCGACGATCTGGCCGCGCTCGCCATCCGGCGCGCCGATCACCGCGCACTCGGCGACATGCTCGTGCGTGAGCAGCGCCGCCTCGACCTCCGGGCCGGCGATATTGTAGCCGGCGGAGACGATCATGTCGTCGGCCCGCGCGACGAAATGGAAGCGCCCGTCTTTGTCCTGCATGAAGGTGTCGCCGGTCAGGTTCCAGCCTTCCTTGACGTAGCCGGTCTGGCGCTTGTCGGCGAGATAACGGCAGCCGATGGGACCACGCACGGCCAAGCGGCCGACCTCGCCCTGCGGCAGGTCCTTCATGTTGTCGTCGACGATCTTCGCTTCATAGCCGCCGACCGGACGCCCGGTGGCGCCGGCAACCGAATCGCCGATCCGGTTGGTGATGAAGATGTGCAGCATTTCGGTCGAGCCGATGCCGTCGAGGATCGGCTTCTTGGTCTTCTTGGTCCACTCCTCGAAGACCGGGGCCGGCAGCGTCTCGCCGGCCGACACCGCGATGCGCAGCGACGACAGGTCGGCCGTGCCCTTGTCGAAGGCGGCCAGCATCGCGCGATAGGCGGTCGGCGCGGTGAAGCAGATCGTCGCCTTATAGGTGTCGATGATCTGCATCATGTTCGGCGGCGAGGCGTTCTCGAGCAGCGTCGCCGTGGCGCCGAAACGGAGCGGGAAGATCGCCAGTCCGCCAAGACCGAAGGTGAAGGCCAGAGGCGGCGAACCGACGAAGACGTCGTCGGGCGTGACCTTGAGGACTTCCTTCGCATAGCCGTCGGCGATCATGAGGAGGTCGCGATGAAAGTGCATCGTCGCCTTCGGCTCGCCGGTGGTGCCGGAGGTGAAGCCGAGCAGCGCCACGTCGTCGCGGCCGGTCTTCACCGCCTCGAAGGTCACCGGCTTGTCGAGCGCAACGCGGTCGAGCTCGGCGTCGTGGTTCGACGTGCCGTCGAACGAGACCACCTGCTTGAGGAACTTGCTGTCCTTGGCGCAGGCGATGAGCTCGTCGGCGATGCGGCTATCGCACAAAGCCAGCGAAATCTCCGCCTTGTCGACGATCTTCTTGAGCTCGCCGGCGCGCAGCATCGGCATGGTGTTGACGACGACGGCACCGACCTTGGTCGCGGCGAGCCAAGCGGCCACCAGCGCCGGATTGTTGCCCGAGCGGATGAGCACGCGATTGCCGGGCTTCACCCCGTAGTTCTCGACCAGCGCATGCGCCAGCCGGTTGGTCCAGTCGGTGAGCTCTTTGTAGGTGCGGCGGCGGCCGTTGCCGATCAGCGCGATGCGATCGCCAAAACCGCGCTCGACATTGCGGTCGGTCAGCTCGACCGCCGCATTCAGATATTCCGGATACTGGAATTCCGGCCGGTCGAGCAGCAGCTTCGGCCACAGATCGAATGGCGGAAGATTGTCGCGTGCGAAAGTGTCGACATGCGCCGTCGGACCAAGCGGTGGATTACCCCAAGCCAAAGCCATCTTAACGCTCCGATGAAGAGAGAACTGCCCGGGCAATGACGAGTTTCTGGATGTCGGACGCGCCTTCGTAGATGCGCAAGGCGCGGATATCACGATACAGCATTTCGACCGGATGGCCGGAGCGCACGCCGTCGCCGCCGTGGATCTGCACGGCGGTGTCGATGACGCGCTGCGCGGCTTCGGTCGCGTAGAGCTTGGCCATGGCGGCTTCTCGCGACACCCGCGCGGCCCCCATATCCTTGGTCCAGGCGGCGCGATAGATCAGCAGCGCCGCGGCGTCGATCTCGAGCGCCATGTCGGCGATATGCGCCTGCACCATCTGCAGGTCCGCCAGCGCGCCGCCGAACATCTTGCGCGTCGACGCGCGCTGCACCGCCTCGTCAAAGGCGCGGCGCGCGAAACCGAGCGCGGCGGCGCCGACCGTGGTGCGGAACACGTCGAGCGTCGACATGGCGATCTTGAAGCCGTCGCCGGCCTTGCCAAGCAGCGCGTCGGCGCCGACGCGGCATTTGTCGAAGCGCAGCCGGCCCAGCGGGTGCGGCGCGATCACGTCGATACGCTCGGTGACCGACAGGCCGGGATTGTCCGCGGAGACGATGAAGGCCGACAGGCCGCGCGCGCCGGGCGCCTCGCCGGTGCGGGCGAAGACGACATACAGGTCGGCGATGCCGCCGTTCGATATCCAATATTTCTCGCCGTCGATGACGTAGCCGTCGCCGTCGCGGGTCGCCGTGGTGGTGATGTTGGCGACGTCGGAGCCCGATGGCGCTTCCGTCAGCGCAAAAGCGGCGATCGCCGTGCCGGCGCGCGTCTTCGGCAGCCAAGCCGCTTTCTGCGCGTCGTTGCCAAAGAGCGAGATCGGCCCGGCGCCCAGCCCCTGCATGGCGAAGGCAAAGTCGGCGAGGCCGCCGTGACGCGCCAAGGTTTCGCGCGCCAGCGCCAGCGTCCGCACATCGATGCGCTCGCTGCCGTCGACGCTCGGCGCCGTGTGCTTGAGCCAGCCGTCCTTGCCGAGCCGCGCCACCAGCGTGCGGCACGCGGCGTCGGTGTCGTGGTGATCGATGTCGGCGACATTGACCGCGGCCCAAGCGTCGAGCTTCTCCGCGAAGGCACGGTGGCGATCCTCGAAGAACGGCCAAGTCAAAAAGCTACGATCGGGCATGGCCAGCTTACCTTGCTCCGCTCATTCCCGCGCAAGCGGGAAGCCGGTTTAATCTCTCATTGAGCCACCTCAGCGCTGGGTCCCCGCATTCGCGGGGACGAGCGGGGATGGGACGGCGCCACGGCATCGCGTCAGTTCCCCTCGAACTTCGGAGCCTGCTTGGCCACGAAGCCCTCATAGGCGCGGCGGAAATCCTGCGTCTGCATGCAGATCGCTTGCGCTTGCGCCTCGGACTCGATCGCCTGCTCGAGCGACATGGACCATTCCTGATTCAGCATGGTCTTGGTCATCATATGCGCGAAGGTCGGGCCTTCGGCGAGGCGCTTGGCAAGCGCCAGCGCGTCGTCAGCAAGTTGCTCCGGCGCCGTCAGCTTGTTGAAGAAGCCCCAGCGCTCGCCCTCCTCCGCGCTCATGGCGCGGCCGGTGAACAGAAGCTCGGCGGCGCGGCCTTGGCCGATCACGCGCGGCAACATCGCGCAGGCGCCCATGTCGCAACCGGCAAGGCCGACGCGCGTGAACAGGAAGGCGGTCTTGGCGGCGGGCGTGCCGATGCGCAGATCGCTGAACAGCGCGATCATGGCGCCGGCGCCGGCGCAGACGCCGTCGACCGCGGCGATGATCGGCTGCGGGCAGGCCTTCATCGCCTTGACCAGATCGCCGGTCATGCGGGTGAATTCGAGGAGCCCCTTCATGTCGCGGTCGAACAGCGGGCCGATGATGTCGTGTACGTCGCCACCGGAGCAGAAGTTGCCACCATTGGACCCGAACACGACCGCGCGGATGTCGTCGGCATAGACGAGCTTGCGGAAGGTGTCCCGCAGCTCGGCATAGGATTCGAACGTCATCGGATTCTTGCGCTCCGGACGGCGCAAGTTGATGATCGCGGTCGTGCCGTCGACGCGCCAATCGTAATGATCGGGCTTGAAGTCCTTCATCATCATAATGTCGCTTCTCCATTGCGCGTGCGCCGCGCAAGTCCATCGAGATCGCCGATCACGCGCTCGGCCTCCGCCGGATCGAAGTCGGCGAGCAGTTCGTCCACCCAGCCCTCGTGCACCTTGGCGATGCTGGCGAAGTAGGAGGCGCCCTTCGGCGTCAGCCGCACGATGAAGGAGCGGCGATCGGTTACCGGCGCTTGGCGCGCGACCAGCTTCTCGGTGACGAGGCGATCGATGATGCCGGTGACGTTGCCATTCGACACCATGAGGCGGCGCGACAATTCGGTCATGGTCATGCCGTCCTCGGTGCGCGCCAGCGCCGCCATCACGTCGAACTGCGGCATCGTGACCGAAAACTCGCGGCGCAGCCGTTCGCGCAACTCCGTCTCGATCGCGCGCGCCGACCGCAGAAGCCGCAGCCACAGGCGCAGCCGCAGTTTGCTGGCCGGTCGGGATACAGTCTTCTCGCGCAGCTTGGCGACGGTCACGCCGGACCTCCGGCAATGGCGATGGCCTGGCCGTTGATCGAGTCGGCTTCCGGAGAGCACAGCCACAGCACAGTGCTTGCAACCTCTTCCGGGGTGATCAGGCGGCCGTGCGGATTGTCCTTGGCCAAGGTCGCGCGCGCCTCGTCGGCGCTGCGGCCGGTCTTGGCCGAAATGTTGTCGGCGGCGCCCGCGAGCAGCGGCGTATCGGTGAACCCCGGACACACCGCGTTCACCGTCACGCCTGTCGGCGCAAGTTCGACGCTGAGCGCGCGCGCGTAACCGACGACGCCATGCTTGGCGGCGCAGTAGGCCGAGACGTAAGCGTAACCCTTGAGGCCCGCCGTCGACGAGATGAAGACGATGCGGCCATTAGTCTTGGCGCGGGTGACGTCGGCGAGCGCCGAACGCACGGTGAGAAACGATCCGGTGAGATTGACCCCGATCGTCTCTTCCCACAGCGCCAGGCTGGTCTTGCCGGCAGGCGCGCTCGGCGCGACGCCGGCATTGGCGATGACGATGTCGATCGGCCCGTGCGCCGCGCGCGCGGCCTCCACCATGGCGGTGCAATCGGCCTCGCGGGTGATGTCGGCGACGACGGCGCTCGCCTTCGGCAACTGCGCGGCGAGCGCCTCGAGCGGCTCCTTGCGGCGGCCGACCAGCGACACCGCCGCGCCGGCGCCGGCGAGCACCTTCGCGATCGCCGCGCCGATGCCGGTACCGCCGCCCGTGACGAGCGCATGCCGATGGTCGAGAACGCCCATCAAATAACCCCCGACGCAAACGCCGCCGCGCCGCGACTTTTCGCGCCGCAACAACGTTCAAGAAGTGAGGAGCGCCTGGCTTTCGCCGCCTAAAAGCCGCCCCGGAAGCCCTGGAGCCTGAACAGGCTCGCCGGGCAAAAGGCAGGATGCAACAGGCGGAAAGATATTACAAACATAAAATATTTATGCCTAAAATAACCGCAGCGCCAAAGGCGCCGGTGGCATGCTTGCTGCATGATTTTCGGGGGAATGTCCGGCCGTCGCGGCGCAAGCGCACGAGGGTCGGATCGTCAGGGTAGGTCGAGCGCGCGTGAGCGAGGACTGCATGATCGCTGCCGAAGCCGTCCGTCGCCGCGAGGCCATGGCTCGCGGCGACGTTTCTTGCGTGGCCGGCTTACTCGATCGGCGCGGTGACCGGGCCCTTGAACACACTGACGTCGATGCGCTTGCTGACCATGCCGGTCTGCGCATAGACGTCGGCCATCGCCTGGATGCCGTCGAAGTTCGGCTTGGCGCCGGGCTCGCGGGCGAAGTCGTTGCTCTTGAGCAAGTAGGTGTCGAGCACCTGGATCGGCGCCTTCATCTGCTCGTTGACGACCTTCAAGGTCTCCTCGCGATTGGCGACAGCGAGCTTCATGCCGCGCGTGATGTCACGCACATACATCTTCGTCAGTTCGGGGTTCTTGTCGACGAAGTCCTTCCGGCACGCTTCGAGGATGTGCACGATGTTGGGCAGCGCCTCGGACAGCGACAAGAGCTTGCGCAGGCCGCCTTTGGCTTCGGCGAGCGCGGCGAAAGGCTGGTTCATGTTGACCGCGTCGACGCGGCCGGTACGCACGGCCTGCTCGGACAGCGGGAAGCTGACCTCGACCCATTTCACGTCCTTCTCGGGATCGACGCCGTTCTTCTTCAAGAGCACGTTGAGCGGGCCCTGCGTGCCGGCGCCGATGACGTTGATGCCGATGGTCTTGCCCTTGAGATCGGCGACGGTCTTGATCGGGCTGTCGTCCTTGACCGCCCAATAGACCGAGAAGCTGCCCGGCCGCTCACCGACGTGTTGCGCCACGACGTAAACCGCGAGCGAGTTGTTGGCGGCGCCTTGCAGGATCGGCAGCACGCCCTGCGTCGCGCAATCGAGCGCGCCCGCTTGCAGCGCCTGCGACATGACCGCGGTACCCTGGAATTGCGACCATTCGATCTTGTACTTCTTGCCGAGGTCGGGGAATTGATCCGGCCGCCGCATCATCCAGTACTTGGCCTCTTCGGCCGGAATGGTCCATCCGACGCGGATGGTGGGAATGTCCTGCGCATGCGTCGGCAGCGTCATAAACGTGCCGGCCGCCAAGCCAAGCAACGCAAAGAACCGTTTCATCGAAAGTCCTCCGGTATCGGTGTGAATAGGCACCACAAGGCCGCGCGGGCCTGGCCGACATGGAACGATGACGGCCGCAAGTTCGCAAGCTCTCATTTTGATCGAACCGCGGCGCATCGTGCTCGCCAAATGGCCAGCGCGCTTGCGGACCGCGATTGCGCCATCCGGCGATGGGGTTATTAATGGACGCGCCGCCACAACAGATCAGCACGCCGGCACGCGGCAATGGAAAGACGCAATTGATGCAGACACCGTCGAACGCGATGATCGACATTGCCTCGGTATCGAAGACCTACAACACGTCGCAACGCGGCAGCCATCTGGCGCTCGACGACGTGAACCTCACGATCAACGAGGGGGAGTTCGTCTCGATCCTGGGGCCGTCCGGCTGTGGCAAATCCACGCTGCTGTATATGGTCGGCGGCTTTGTCAAGGTCAGCGCGGGCAGCATCACGGTCAAAGGCGCGCCCGTCACCGGCCCCGGCCCCGATCGAGGGCCGGTGTTTCAGGAATTCGCGCTGTTTCCGTGGAAGACGGTACTCGAGAACGTCATGTACGGGCCGCTCGAACAGGGCATGCCGAAGAAGGAAGCCGCAGCCTGGGCGCGCCAACTGCTGACGATGGTGCACCTCGCCAAATATGAGAGCTTCTATCCCAAGGAGCTCTCGGGCGGCATGAAGCAGCGCGTCGCGCTGGCGCGCACGCTCGCCTACAAGCCGAACATCCTGTTGATGGACGAGCCGTTCGGCGCGCTCGACGCCTATACGCGCACGCGGCTGCAGAACGAACTGCTCGACATCTGGGAGCGCGACCGCAAGACGGTGATGTTCATCACGCATAGTGTCGAGGAAGCGGTGTTCCTGTCCGACCGCGTCTACGTCATGACTCCCTCACCCGGCCACATCCGCAAGGTCTACGAGATCGATCTGCCGCGCCCGCGCGTGCGCTCCGAGCTGCTGCTCGATCGCCGTTATCAAGACTACGTAGTGTCGATCGAGCGCCTGCTCGACGAGCAGGACAAGGAGTTCGCCTGAGATGTCGCGCGCTCTGTCGCTGCCGGGCGTACCGCCGCTGCTCGCGTGCATCGGTCTGCTCATCGTCTGGGACATCTTCACGCGCGCCTTCGCCATCGAGGGCCTGCCGCCGCCGCTCGACGCCCTCCGGCAGTTGCCGGGCATCCTCACCGACCCAGAAGCGCTGCTGAACATCGCGGATTCGCTCAAGCGCATGGCCATCGGCTTTGTCCTGGCGGTGGCCTTCGCCATGCCGATCGGGCTCTGGATGGGCCGCAGCCGGCTGGCCGCGGCCGCGTTCAACCCATTGTTCATGGTCATCTATCCCGTGCCGAAGGCGGCGCTGATGCCGATCATCATGCTGTGGCTCGGCGTCGGCGACGCCTCGAAGATCCTGGTGATCTTTCTCGGCGTGTCGCTGCCCGTCGTCTATCACTCGTTTCAAGGCGCCAAGGCCGTCGAGGAGAAGATGCTGTGGTCGGCCGCCGCGATGGGCGTCGGACCGATCGGCCGCATGTTGCGCATCGTGCTGCCGGCGACCTTGCCCGAGATCATGGTCGGCTGCCGCACCGGGCTCGTGCTCGCACTGATCACGATGGTGACCAGCGAAATGATCGCGCGGCAAACCGGCATCGGCAACATCTTCTTCACCGCACTCGACATGGCGCAATACAACGACGTCTACGCCATGATCATCCTCATCGGCGTACTCGGCTTCGTCTGCGACTGGGCGTTCGAGGCTGTCCGCCGCTGGCTCGTGTCATGGGCCGATTCGGCGCACACCATTGCCGTGGGGTCGGTATGAATACGATCGCGCTTCGCCGCAGCGTCACCGAGGGGCTCGCGGGCCTCGTGCCGGTGCTGTGCATTCTGGTGCCGTGGTACATCCTGTCGGCGGGCCATTTCGTGCCGCCGGCATTGCTGCCCTCGCCTGTCGCGGTGTTCGTCCGCTTCGTTCAACTCCTCGGCGATCCGGCCTTTCTGCACAATGTCGGCGTGACTTTGTTCAGACTGTTCACCGGCTTTGGCATCGCCGTCGTGCTCGGTGTCGCGATCGGCATCCTCGCCGTCGGCAGCCGCGTTGTCGGCGCCGTGGTCAAGCCGCTGGTGCGGGTGCTGGCGCCGCTGCCGAAGATCGCGCTCTATCCGGCGCTGGTGCTGACGCTCGGCTTCGACCACTCGTCCAAGGTAGCGCTGGTCGTCGCCGACGCACTGTTTCCCATCCTGCTCGCGACCTATCAGGGCGCGGTCTCGGTCGATCCGAAGCTCGTCTGGTCGGCGCGTGCCGCCGGCACCTCGTCGACACGCTGCCTGTTCACCGTCGTGCTGATGGCGGCCCTGCCGTCGATCCTGACCGGCGCGCGCATCGGCCTCGTCATCTCCTGTATCGTGGTGTTCCTGGCCGAGATGATCATGTCGACCGACGGCCTCGGCCAGATGCTGGTGAAGGCCGGCCGCACCTTCCAAACGGTTGACATGTTCGTGCCGATCATCGCCATCTCTTTGCTGGGGCTCGCGCTCAATGGGCTGTTCAATCTCTTGAGTGCCCGTCTGCTGATCGGGTTCTCGACGCGCAGCTAGGAGACTACGTCATGTTTGCCGACCGTATCGAAGGCAAGTGGATCGACGCCTTCACCGAGCTGTTCGAGAAATGCGCGGTGAAGCCGGGCGACACGGCGGCAATCCTGTCGGAGACCCAATCCCGGCCGATCAACGTGCATCTCGCCGAGCTCGCTTTGATGCGGCTCGGCGCCAAGCCCTTCCACATCGTCGTGCCGACGCCCCGCAATCCCTATCCCGTGCCGGTGCGCTCGACCGGCTCGAGCGAAGCGATCGGGCGCCTGGCGCCAGTCGTCTCGGCCTTGTCGCAGGCGGGCTTCGTCGTCGACTGCACGCTCGAGGGCCTGATGCATGCGCCGGAGACGCCGGAAATTCTCAAGGCCGGCGCGCGCATCCAGGTCATCTCCAACGAGCATCCGGAAGCGCTTGAGCGCATGCGTCCCGATCCGGCGCTGGAAAAACGCGTGCGCGCCGCCGCCAAGATGCTGCGCTCGTCGAAGCGCATGACCGTGACCTCCGCCGCCGGCACCGATCTCAAGGTCAACATGGAGGGCGCCTCCACCGTCGGCGTCTGGGGCTGGACCGACAAGCCCGGCACGCTCGCGCATTGGCCGGGCGGCATCGTCGTGAGCTTTCCCAAGAGCGGCACGGTCGACGGCACCCTGGTGCTCGACCGCGGCGACATCAACCTGACCTTCAAGCGCTATCTGCAGGACCGCATCGCGCTGACGCTGGAGAAGGATTACGTCGTCAAGATCGAGGGCGAAGGCCCCGATGTCGAGATGATGCGCGGCTATTTCGCCGCCTGGGGCGACAAGGATGCCTACGCCGTGTCGCATGTCGGCTGGGGCATGAACCCCGGCGCGCGCTACGAAGCGCTGGCGATGTACGGCCAGCGCGACACCAACGGCACCGAATTGCGCGCCGTGCCGGGCAATTTCCTGTTCTCGACCGGCGCCAATGAGTTCGCCGGCCGCCACACCGCCGGGCATTTCGATCTGCCGGTGATGAAGACGACCATCACGGTCGACGACACCGTGGTGATCAAGGACGGCGTGATGCAGGATGTGTTTGGTTAGTCTCTAACGAGCACAACCTCCCACCCGTCATCCTTTGAGGCTCGCCCTTCGGGCTCGCACCTCAGGATGACGGTGAGAGGCTTGCCTCCTCTATTCTTTCTCCAACACCGGCGGCTTCACCAGATCGAGGAAGCCCAGCATGCCGACGAAGCTTTTGAGCCGTTCGGCCCGGTAGGCATCGAGATCGAGGTTCTCGTAATCGAGGAAGCCTTTGCGCGTGGTGAGGCCGATATGGCCCTCGCGCATGTTCTTCTCGATGATCTCCGGCGCGGCATAGCGGTCGCTATCGAGCGCCTTGGTGAGATAACGGCTGGCATAAAAGAGAATGTCGCCGCCGCCCCAGTCGATGAACTCCAAAAGCCCGAGCACGGCGAAGCGGAAGCCGAAGCCGTATTTGATCGCCTTGTCGAGTTCTTCCGGCGTCGCCACGCCTTCTTCCACCATGCGCGCCGCCTCGTTCATGGCGAGCGCCTGGATGCGCGGCACGATGTAGCCCGGCCGCGCGGCACAGACGACCGGCACCTTGCCGATATGCTCCAACAGCGCCTTGAGCTTCGCGGTGACGGCGGGATCGGTGTGCTTGCCCGGCGAGAGCTCGACCAGCGGCACGAGATAGGCCGGGTTGAGCCAATGCGCGTTGAGGAAGCGTTCCGGATGCGGCACAGCATCCGACAGGTCGTCGACCAGGATGGTCGATGTCGTCGAGGCGATGATCGGCTTGGGTCCGGCCAATTCGGCGCATTGCTTGAGCGCCTCGCGCTTCAAGTCGAGCACTTCCGGCACACCTTCGAAGATCACATCCGCCAACGAGAACGCCGCCTGCGCGCCGGCTTGCGGCACCACATGCACACGTGCGGCAATGGTCTTCGCGGCGCTGGCGTCGAACAGGCCGAGCTTGGCGAGCGTTGCCAGCGTGCGTTCGACCTCCGCCATCGCTTCGCCGGCGAGCTTCTGAAAGTCGGCCTCCGACCGCGGCTTGAAGTCGACCAGCGCGACATCATGGCCGGCATAGGCGAACACCACTGCGATGCCGCGGCCCATGCGGCCGGCACCGAGACAGGCGATTTTTTCGCGGATGGTCATTGCGCGACCCTTGGCATGAACGGCTCGGCTCTATCGTCCCCTCCCCCCTTGCGGGGGAGGGACAGGGAGGGGGGTGAAGGCACGCACGGAGAGAAGATAGGCCCCCCTCCCCCGCGAGGGAGGGAGGGAGCACGCCTCGTTCGTAGCGCGGCCCAGTTCACTAAAACCCCACGCGCAGCAGCGCCTGCAGTTGCGCGCGGTCGAGTGCGCCGAGGCCGAGCGAGGCCAACGGCCGGCCCGTCTGCATGAAGTCCTCGCCGCACACGGCGCCACCGATGGCAAGGAAGCCGCGCATCAGTTTGGTATCGACACCGGTGAGCGCGCCAACCGAGGCGAAGAACGACAGGCCGATGCGCGTGTCCTCGAGCATGTAGCGATGCTTCGTCAGCACAATATGCTCGCGCCAATCGCCCGAGTCGGTGAGCTTGTCGTGCGAACCGCGGCCGTACATCCACTCGGGGCCGGTCTTGGCGTAGTGGTCGGCCAGCGGGAAATGCGGCGCGCCATAGCCCAGCGCCTCGCGCACGGCGATGCGTTCGGCATCGAGCGCATCGGTGACGCGGCGGATCGAGACCTGCGTGCCCTCTTTATGAATGTCCCACTTGTCGAAGTGCTCGAGCGGGCCGGCATTCATGGTGATGAGCGGCGGATGGATGATCGGGCCGGCGTTCATCAGCGCGCCGGACAATGCGTCGCCGCAATCCTCGATGACGCCGGGGAACGCCTCGCCGATCACTTTGAGCGCGTGATCCTTCAGCGTCAGCGGGAACACACCCGTCGGCAGCCGCTTAGCGCGGATGGTGATGGCGACCTCGAACGGCCCATGCTTGCGCGTCAGCCAGGGCAAGGTACCGGTCTCGGCATAAGCGACCTTGGCCTTGTTGCCGGCTTCGTAAGCCGCCTTGGCGAAGATCACCGAACCGAACGTGCCCGGCGGCAGATAGACCACCTGGCCGTCGGTAAGATGCGGCGCCAAAGCCTTGGCGATGTCGTGCTGCGCGGTGGCCGGCGCGGGGCAGACGATCAACGCCGCGCCCTTCACCGCCTCCGCGATGTCGGTCGTCACCAGCGACAGCTTCGCCTCGTGCTTGCCGGCGAAGTCCTTGACGACGATGGTCGAGCCCGCGGCTTGATGCTTGGCAACGGCGTCGGCATCGCGGCGCCACAGGCGCGCGTCGTGACCGGCGAGCGCGAAGTCGCCCGCGGCGGCAAAGGAGCCGTTTCCGCCCCCGAGTACGGCAATACGCATTTCAGTTCTCCCAACTTCTCTCCACCGTCACGCTGAGGCGCTCGGCCGTAGGCCGAGCCTCGAAGGGTGCGGTGGCCGTCATCCTTCGAGGCTCGCTACACTCGCACCTCAGGACGACGGGACTGCTGTTGTCGTTTGTTCTTTCAGAATGAAATGTTGCACCTTGCCGAGCGCGTTGCGCGGCAAGGTATCGACGAAGACGATTTCGCGCGGCACCTTGAAGCGCGCGAGTTGGCTGTTCAAGTGCGCGATCAGCGTTGCGGCATCGCAGGTCTCGCCGGCACGGCGCACGATGAACGCGACCGGCACCTCCTGCCATTTCGGATCGGGCTTGCCGATGACCGCCGCCTCGGCAACAGCGGGATGCTCGTGCAACACGCGCTCGACCTCGGCGGGATAGATGTTTTCGCCGCCGGAGATGATCATGTTTTTCTTGCGGTCGTGAATGTAGAAGTAGCCGTCGGCGTCGCGCGTGCCGATGTCGCCGGTATGATACCAGCCGTTGCGCAGCACCTCGCTGGTCGCCGCCTCGTTTCCCCAGTATTCGAAGAACACGTTGGGCCCGCGCACCACGACCTCGCCCGCTTGGCCCGCCGGTGCCTCACGGCCTTTGTCGTCGACGACGCGCGCCTCGCAATAGAGGCCGGGCAGACCGGTCGATTCCTTGCGCGAGAGATCGCCGCCGGCGCGAGTATAGACCGCGACCGGACACGTCTCGGTCGAACCGTAAACCTGCAACACCGGAATGCCGCGCGCTTCCACCGCCGCGATCAGCGGCACCGGCACTTGCGTCGAGCCGGTCGAGACCGCGCGCAGGCTCGACAGATCGGTCGCCGCCCAGGCGGGATGATTGACGATCGCCTGGATCGTCGCCGGCACCAGCACCGTCAGGGTCGGCTTGTCCGCGGCAATGGCGGCGAGCGTCGCGTCCGGCGCAAAGCGCGCGTGGATGGTGACGGTGGCGCCGAGATGCAACGCCGGCGTCGTCTGGATGTTGAGCCCGCCGACATGGAAGAACGGCAGCACCGTGAGGATGTGATCCTCAGCTCGCAGGTCGTGCATGTGCTGGCTCATCACGCCGTTCCACAGCAGCGCTTCCTGCCGCAACACCGCGCCCTTCGGCCGGCCGGTGGTGCCGGACGTGTAGACCAGCAAAAGCGGGCAGCTTTCATCGATGTGCGGATTGCGGCCGTCGCCCGAACCGGCGGCAAGCAGCGCGTCGAACGTGCCTTCCGCACCGGTCGCCTCGCCCAAGCCGACGACGCGGATATCCGGCAGCGCCTCTTTCAGCGGCGCCAGCACGGCCGCGAACTCCTGCTCGACGATCAGCACTTTCGCCGAAGCATCGTTGAGGATGAACACCTGCTCCGGGATCGCCAGGCGCCAGTTGAGCGGCAGCAGCATGGCCCCCAGCCGCGCGCAGGCATAGAGCGCGACGAGATAGTCGGGATGATTGAGGCTGAGGATCGCGACGCGATCGCCACGGCCGACGCCGAGCCGCGATTTCAGCGCCCGCGCCGCCTGCGCCACACGCGTCGCGAACGCGCCATAGCCGAGCGAGCGGCCGGCGAAGCGCAGCGCCGTCTTGTCCGGCGTGAACGCGGCGTTGCGGTCGATGAGATCGGAGAGGTTCATAAAGGGCCTGCGACAATCTCGGCGTCATGCCCGGCCTTGTGCCGGGCATCCACGTCTTCCCTACACTAGCAAAGACGTGGATGGCCGGGACAAGCCCGGCCATGACGAAGAAACGCTACTCATCCTTCTCACCCGGCTCGTACAGCGACTCGCGGCCGATGCGGTCGACGCAGATCTCCGACGTCCACGGCAGCATCAGCGCGCCGCAGCGGCTGTCGCGATAGATGCGCTCCAGCGGCAGCGACTTCAGCATCGACTGCCCCCCGCAGGTGCGGATCGCCTTCACCGCGATGGCGTTGGCGTTCTCCATCACGGTGTGCTGCGCCGCATAGGCGCGCAACACCTGCTCCTTCGTCGGATTGGCGCGCGCCTCGGTAACCGCCTGGAACCACAGCGCCTTGGTCTGCTCGAGCATAATGCGCATCTCGGCGACGGCAATCTGCTTGGTCGGATACATGCGGCGCTTGACCGGCGGCATGCCGGGCAGTTCGCCGCGCAAGTACGAAACGGTGAAGTCGTAGGCCGCCTGAGCGAGGCCCATATAAGTCGGCGTCAGCGTCATGAACATGTGCGGCCATTTCGACGCCGCCTGGAAGTAGACGCCGTGCGGCATCAACATCGCATCTTCCGGCACGAACACGTCCTTGAAGATCAAGGTGCGCGAGACCGTGCCGCGCATGCCGAGCGGGTCCCACTCGCCGACCACCGACACGCCCGGCGCATTGGCGGGTACGCCGAGATAGAGCGTATTGCGGCGGCTCGCCGCCTCGCCTTCCGCCCGCTCGGTGCAAAGCACGCCGTAATAGTCGGCCGACCCCGATAGCGAGGCGAAGATCTTCTTGCCGTTGATGACCAAGCCGCCGTCGACGGGCTTGGCTTCGGTGCCGAAGGCAACGGCGCCGGCCGCCGCGGCGCCGCCTTCCGAGAACGGCTGCGCGTAGATGGCGCCATCGTCGATGATGCGCTTGTAGTGAACGCGGCGGCGCGCGATGTGCGCCTTGCGATCCTCCGGCGTCATGTCGAGATCGTCGGACAGCGGGCCCGACCACAAGGTCGAGCACACATGCATGTTCCAGGACAGCGCGGTGGCGCCGCAATAGCGGCCGAGTTCGGCGGCGGTCAGGCAATAGGTCTGGAAGTCGGCGCCAAGGCCGCCGTCTTCCTTCGGAATGCAGATCTTGAGCAACCCTTCCGGATGCATGTCGCGGAAGTTTTCGATCGGGAACGTCGCCTCGCGGTCGTGCAAAGCCGCGCGTGGCGCAAGCTTCGCCTTTCCGAAACGACGCGCCTTGGCGATCAGCTCGGCTTGCGCGTCGGTGAGACGAAAGGCATCGGGCGCGAAGATCGGCGCATCCTGATCGTGACTGTCGAGAGGCTTGTTCATCGCTCTACTCCACTCAGGCGGCGCGCGGCAGCGCCTCGCGCAGGAAATCGAAAATGGCGGTATTGAAGGCCTTCGGGTCTTCCAGGTTCGGCATGTGGCCGAGACCGGGCAGCACCGTGTAGCGCGCACCGGGAATCTTCGAGGCCATCTTTTCCATCACCGGCGGCGGCGCATTGTTGTCGAGCGAGCCAACGAGGCACAGCACCGGCGCTTTGATCTGACCGAGATTGCCGCGCTCGTCGAAACCGACCAGGCACTGCACGGCCGCGCGGTAGGTGCGCGGCGAAATCGATCCCATCACCTCGATCAACAGAGCCCGGTTCGTCGGATCCGCGTTCGGACCCATCAGCTGCTTGGCGACGCCCTCGGCCATGTCGGCCATCGTGCCGCCCGCATCGAGCGGCGCCAGGCGGTCGGCGACGAACTTCTTCTGGAAATCGCCGCTTGGATTGCCGAAGGCCGGGCTCGTGCCCGACAGCACCGCGGCGCGATAGCCATCCGGCCGGCGGCGCAAACACGTCTGCGCGATCATGCCGCCAAGCGAATGGCCGACGATCACCGGCCGCTCGAGCTTGCGCTCGTCGATCGCCGCTTCGACGTCGGCCGCCAGCATGTCGAACGTCATGGCATCGACCGGCGGCCGCGCGCCGTAACCGGGCAGATCGAGCGCCACGGGCTCGTACCCGGCGGCCTTGAAGCCGGCGACCTGCGGATCCCACAGCTTTGCCGCGCCGCCGATGCCTTGCAGGAAGACGACCGCAATCGAACCCGCCGCGGATGTGCTCATGACCGGCTACGCTCCTTGCGACCCGAGATGCGCTCGGCACACGCAATAAGAAGATGAAGGGAAAGCCTGCCCATTCCGCGGGAGCGGCGCAATGCGCCTAAAGCGGATGCCGAACGGCTGTGGCGGCCAGCAAAGCCGGCGGGCAGATCAACGTCTCGACCACTCAATGGCGGAATCGCCATGCGGCACCGAAGCATCACGATAACTTGCCGGCATTATTTCATGGGTTAATATATGAAAAATCATGTATTGTAAAGTCATGTATCGGCCTTGCCGGCGCCCTGCATGGACGCTTGCCGACGGTCGCGTTATGGTCGCGCGCATCGACAGCGAGACGAAAGACGTCCATGGCGGCTCTATCGGCGACGAAGACGGCGAAGAAGCCAACGCCTCAACCCGACGGCGGCCGTTTCCCCGAGGACTATCTCGGCTATCAGCTGGCCCGCGCCAGCCATCTCGTCACGTCGAGCTTGCACGATCAGTTCGCCGGCTATGGCGTGTCCGTTCCGACCTGGCGCATCCTGACCTCCGCGCTCGGAAAGCGGCGCACGATCACCGAGATCGGCCAGCTCGTGCTGATGAAGCAATCGGCGCTGAGCCGCGCACTCGATAGGCTCGAGCGCGATGGCCTCATCCTTCGCAAGCGTTCGGAGACCGAGCGACGCTTGGTTTACATCGAGCTGACACCCAAGGGACGCAAGCAGGCGGAGCAACTCCGCGCGACGGCCGCGCTGCATGAAAAGAGGATCCGCCAATCGTTATCGGCGGCCGACCTCAAGCAGCTTGGCCTTTTGCTCGATCGCGTGATCCTCGCGCTCGCCGATTAAGGCGAGCCCCCTCGAGCGGCGCGGACACGATCCACGCCCCGCATCATGCGACAGGACGTCGCTCATGCGCCGCTAACTCGTGTCGCGCACGTCCGTTGTTGACGCAAAAGCATGCGATGCCCGAAGGATCGGGCGACAAATTCATTTTGGTCCAAGTGCACAACGGCCCGATTGCCTAAGAGCAAACAGCGTGCCGATTCCGATTCATTTTTGCGTGATTGTTTCTGCGTCCATGCGCCGCAGCAACGAAATGTTGCATTGCAATAACCCGCCACAATGTTTTGGTTCGGTGTTCATCGCCCGCCGACTCGGCGGCGATGGTGGGGCTTTCCCTTATTTCGAATAGGAGCAACTCGTATGACGACTCGGGTACGGGCGATCTCTGGTTGGATCGCTCTCGCTGGCGCTTTGACTTTGCTCGCCGGCTGTGACGAGCCGTCGGCGGTGGCGGAGACAGCGGAGACGAAAGAGGCACCAGCCGAGGTCAGCGTGCTGACGGTGCAGCCTGGACCGCGCCCCTACATTCGCGAATTGCCCGGCCGCATTGCGCCGACGCGCATCGCCGAGATCCGCGCGCGTGTGGCGGGCATCGTCATGGAACGGACCTTTACGCAAGGTGCCGACGTGAAGGCCGGCGACATCCTCTACCGCATCGATCCCAAGCCCTTCGCCGTCGAGCTCGACGTCGCCGAGGCGGCGCTCGCCAAAGCAGTGCCTGAGTTCGAGAACGCCACGCAGCAGGCGCAACGCATGTCGCGCCTCATCGGCACGCAAGCCGTTTCGCAAGCGGAGTATGAACGCGCGATTACCGTCAAGCGCCAGGCCGAAGCCGACGTCGCAGCGCGGCGCGCCGACGTCGCGCGCGCCAAACTCAATCTCGAATACACGAATGTGCGCTCGCCCATCAGCGGCCGCGTCGGCAAGGCGCTGGTCACCGAAGGCGCCTATGTCGGCCGCGACGAAGCAACGCATTTGTCGACAGTGCAGCAGCTCGATCCGATCTATGCCGACTTCACGCAGTCGGTCGGCGAGTTGCAACAATTGAGGCGTGAACTCGCCGCCGGCACGGTCGAGCAAGCATCGGCCGATGCGGCCAAAGTGAATCTCGTGCTCGATGACGGCACCATCTATCGCTATTCCGGCAAGCTCCTGTTCTCCGACGTCACCGTCGATCCGAGCACGGGCCAGGTGACGTTGCGCGGCGAGTTCCCAAACCCCAACCACGAGCTCCTGCCGGGCATGTATGTGCGGGTGCAGGTCGTGCAGGGCATCGACCCCGATGCGCTCAGCGTGCCGCAACAGGCCGTGCGCTTCAACGACACCGGTAACAGCGAAGTCCACCTCGTGCGCGACGATAACCGCACTGTCGTGCAACCGGTCCGCCTGGGCCGCCTCATCGACAATAACTGGACCGTCGAAGACGGACTGAAGCCGTCCGACCGCGTCATCGTCGAAGGCTTCCAGAAATTCGCACCCGGCGACGTCGTGCGGCCGGTGCCGTGGCGCACGACGACGGCGGAAGCGGCGGAAACGAAGGACCGCGCCCGCGAAGCCGGCGCGCCGCCGCAGTCCGTCACGCGCTGATATCCCGATGCCCAGCTTTTTCATCGATCGGCCGATTTTCGCGGTCGTGGTCGCGCTCTTCATCTGCTTGGGCGGCGTGCTCGCGATTCCGTTCCTCGCGATCTCGCAGTATCCGATCATCGCGCCGCCATCGATCGCGATCAGCACGAGCTATCCGGGTGCGTCGCCGGAGAACCTGTACAACAGCGTCACGCGCCTGATCGAAGAAGAACTCAACGGTGCCGCGGGCATCCTCAATTTCGAGTCGACCAGCGACTCGCTCGGCCAGGTCGAGATCACCGCCAACTTCGTGCCCGGCACCGACTCGAACATGGCGTCGGTCGAAGTGCAGAACCGCATCAAGCGGGTCGAGGCGCGCCTGCCGCGCGCCGTGATCCAGCAAGGCATCCTGGTCGAGGAGGCCTCCAGCGCGGTGCTGCAGATCATCACCTTGCGCTCGACCGACGGCAGTCTCGACGAGGTCGGCCTCGGCGACTTCATGGTGCGCAACGTGCTCGGCGAAATCCGGCGTATTCCGGGCGTCGGCCGCGCGACGCTGTTCTCGACCGAACGTTCGCTGCGCATCTGGCTCGATGCCGACAAGATGGTCGGCTACAATATCACCGCCGACGACGTGACCCAGGCGATCAACGCCCAGAACGCGCAGGTTGCCTCGGGCGCGATCGGCGCCGAACCCAGCCGCCGCTCGCAGCCGGTTTCCGTCATGGTCCTGGTCAAGGGCCAGTTGTCGAATCCCGACGAGTTCGGACGCATCGTGCTGCGCGCCAATCCGGACGGATCGACGGTACGGCTGCGCGACGTCGCCCGCATCGAAGTCGGCGGCATGGGTTATCAGTTCACGACGCGCCTGAACGGCCAGCCGGTCGCCGGCCTGTCGGTGCTGCTGGCGCCGACCGGCAACGCGCTCGCCACCGCGAACGCGGTGCAGGCGAAGATGGCCGAACTCGCCCGCTTCTTCCCGACCAACATCAAGTACGAGATCCCCTACAACATCACGCCGGTCGTCGAAGCGTCGATCAAGAAGGTCATCATGACCCTCGTCGAAGCGATGGTGCTGGTGTTCCTGGTGATGCTGCTGTTCCTGCAGAACATCCGCTACACCATCATTCCGACCCTGGTCGTGCCGGTCGCCCTGCTCGGCACCTGCCTCGTGCTGCTGCTGCTCGGCTTCTCGATCAACATGCTGACCTTGTTCGCCATGGTGCTGGCGATCGGAATCCTGGTCGACGACGCCATCGTCGTCGTCGAGAACGTCGAACGCATCATGTCGGAGGAAGGGCTGTCGCCGCGCGCCGCGACACGCAAGGCGATGAGTCAGATCACCAGCGCGATCATCGGCATCACCTTGGTGCTGGTGGCGGTGTTCATCCCGATGGCGTTCTTCCCCGGCTCGGTCGGCATCATCTATCAGCAGTTCTCGGTGACGATGGTGGCGGCGATCTCGTTCTCCGCGTTGATGGCGCTGTCGCTGACGCCGGCGCTGTGCGCCACGCTGCTCAAGCCGGTCGAGGCCGGCCACCACCATACGCAGCGCGGCCCATTCGGCTGGTTCAACCGCGGCATGGAGCGCGCGAAGGACGGCTATGGCGGCGTGGTGCAGTGGACGCTGCGCCGCGGCGGCCGCCTGCTGATCATCTACGTCGCCGTCGTCGCGGCGACGGGCTACGCCTTCGTGCGCCTGCCATCGGGCTTCCTGCCGATCGACGACCAAGGCTTCATCACCACCGACGTGCAGACGCCGTCGGAAGCCTCCTTCAATCGCACGCTCGAAGCCGTCAAGCAGACCGAGGCGTTCCTCGCCAAGCGCGAAGGCATCGACACCGTCACCTTCCTCACCGGCTTCAGCTTCCTCGGCCAGGGCGCGAATACGGCGCAAGCCTTCATCACGCTCAAGGACTGGTCCGAACGCAGCGACAAGGATTCCGCCGGCAAGATCGTCGACGACATCAACCGCCGCCTGTCCGGCGTGCGCGACGCCAAGATCACCGCGCTCGAGCCGCCGCCGATCGACAACCTCGGCAATTCCAGCGGCTTCAGCTTCCGCCTGCAGGATCGCGGCCAGAAGGGCTATCCTGAGCTCATGCGGGCCAAGGACCAGCTCCTGGCCTTGGCGAACGCCAGCCCGGTGCTGCAGGACGTTTATGTCGAAGGTCTGTCGCCGGCGCCGCAGGTCGAATTGGTGATCGACCGCGAGAAGGCGGCAGCGCTCGGCGTCACCTTCGAGCAGATCAACAACACCGTCTCCACCAATCTCGGCTCGGCCTACGTCAACGACTTCCCCAACCGCGGCCGCATGCAGCGCGTGATCGTGCAATCCGACGTGCCGGACCGCATGCAGGCCGACGAGATCCTCAACTTCAATGTGCGCAACAGCCAGAACCGGCTGGTGCCCTTGTCGTCCTTCGCGACCCTCAAATGGTCGCTCGGACCGACCCAGATCGTCGGCTTCAACTACTATCCGTCGGTGCGCATCAGCGGCTCGGCCAAGCCCGGCTACACCAGCGGCGACGCCATCGCCGAGATGGAGCGCCTGGCGGGCCGGTTGCCCCGCGGCTTCGGCTTCGAATGGACCGGCCAGTCGCTGCAGGAAAAATCGGCCGGCGCGCAGGCGCCGTTCCTGCTTGGCCTGTCGGCACTGGTCGTGTTCCTCTGCCTTGCCGCGCTGTACGAGAGCTGGTCGATTCCGATCTCGGTGCTGCTCGTGGTGCCGCTCGGCATCCTCGGCGCGGTTGTGGCCGTCATGCTGCGCGGCTTTCCGAACGACGTCTATTTCACCATCGGGCTGCTGACGATCATCGGCCTCGCCGCCAAGGACGCGATCCTGATCATCGAATTCGCCAAGGATCTGCGCGACCGTGGCATGCCGCTGGCGGAAGCGGCCCTCACCGCCGCGCGGCTGCGCTTCCGGCCGATCCTGATGACCGGCATCGCCTTCGTCTGCGGCGTCGCGCCGATGGTGATCGCCTCCGGCGCCAGCGCCAAGAGCCAGCAGGCGCTCGGCACGGGCGTGATGGGCGGCATGATCGCCGTCGTCATCCTGGCGCTGCTGATGGTGCCGCTGTTCTTCGTCGTCGTGCAGAAGTTCTTCGGCCGCAAGGAAGACGCCGGGCGCGAAGCGGCGGAGGCCGGCGGCCTCAGCCGGCTCGACGAGGCGCCGCAGAGCGGCGAAACGCGCTAGGGAGACTGGCGGTCCCGAGAGGATTCGAACCTCCGACCTTCGGTTTAGGAAACCGCTGCTCTATCCAGCTGAGCTACGGAACCGCCTTCGCGATGTCGCATGGCCGGCTCCGAAGAGCATCAGCGTCGTGAACAGTTTATGCCGCCCGCTGCGCAAAGGCGGCCGCGCAGTGGCGCCGCGCGCGATGGTCGCGCCGACGCCCGGGCGCTATCGCACGCCGGAAGTCCGCTTGACATTTAAATGATCGCGCTCAAAAATGAGCACGATCATTTTTATCCGCGAGTCAGCGCGTCGAGAAAATTGTGACGGCCAGGCCACTTACGAACCGGCACGCGGGCGGGGAGGTAGTATGTCTGCGGCGGCCGGCCGCGTGCAGCAACGCGTCCAAATCGCGCTGCAGCGCCCACAAACCAAAGCTCCCGTAAATGGACACGTCGTTCGGCGTTGCAAATCGCCAAACGGGCAAATGCTCGTAACGCGCTTACGAGTCCGCTGCCGGCCGGAGCCGTCCAGCCGATAAACGAGGGATGTACGGGAGTAAGGGATGACGAAATTCGGCATCGGCCAGGCTGTTCGTCGCGTCGAAGATCAACGCTTCCTGACCGGCGCCGGCTCATACGTCAGCGATATGGAATTACCCCGGCAATGCTACGGCGTTGCCGTCCTGTCGCCGCATGCGCACGCGGTGATCAAGAGCATCGATGTCGCCGCGGCCCGCTCGGCACCGGGCGTCGTCTGTGTCCTGACTGGTGCGGATGCGGCGGCCGATAGTATCGGCGGCATTCCTCCGCATTTCATGCCGGACTCTTGGGGCGGACCGAAGGGCTTCGCGACAATTCGCCCGGTGTTGCTAACCGACCGCGTGCGCTGTCTGGGAGAACGGGTCGCATTCGTCGTCGCGGAAACCGAAGCGCAGGCGCGCGATGCCGCCGAGCTCGTGCAGATCGACTACGAGCCGCTGCCTTCGATCGTCGATATCGAGGCGGCAGCGAGCCCTACGGCGGCGAAGATTTGGGAAGAGTGCGACAACGGCAATATCGGCGCCACGATCGCCCTCGGCGATAAGGCGGCCACCGATGCGGCCTTTGCCGCGGCGAAATACGTGGCCAAACTCAAATTGCACAACAATCGCGTAACGGCCAGTGCGATCGAGCCTCGCGCTGCGATCGGCGCCTATGACGCTGCCAGTGGCAGCTACACGCTCTACACCACCTCGCAGGATCCGCACGGAGTCCGAAGCCTTTTAGCGTCCGCTGTCTTCAATAATCCAGAATCAAAGATTCGGGTGATCTCGCCCGACGTCGGCGGCGGATTCGGCATGAAGGCCAATCTATATCCCGACGACGTCCTGGTGCTGTGGGCATCAAAGCGTTGTGGACGCCCCGTCAAATGGACCGCGACCCGCTCCGAAAGTCTGATGTGCGATACGCATGCGCGGGATCAGATCGTCTACGGCGAGCTGGCGCTGGACGAGCACGGCAAGATCCTTGCTGTGCGTGCCAAGGCTTACCAAGCGCTCGGTGCCTATTGGTGGGCCGCGGTTACAGCCCCGCTGTTCTTTTCGCTGCTCATGATCCCGAGCGTCTACGACATCCAGACGATCGACCTGAGCACCAACGCTGTCTTCACCAACACTGCGCCGACGTCTGTGTATCGTGGGGCCGGCCGGCCGGAAGCGATTTACTTCATTGAGCGCATGCTCGATCAGGCCGCCCGTGTAACCGGCATCGACCGGGTCGAGTTGCGCCGTCGTAATCTCATAAAGCCCGGCACGCTGCCCTATCACACGCCGACGCACCAGAACTACGACAGTGGCGAATTCGAGCGGCTGATGGATCGCTGCCTGGAACTCGCGGACTGGAACGGGTTCGAATCGCGTCAAGCAGCGAGCAAGACCAAAGGCAAGCTGCGCGGCCGCGCCGTGACGCCCTACGTCGAGATCGCCGGCGTCTTTAACGACCGCATGGAGCTGCGCTTCGACGCGAGCGGTACGCTGTCCATCATTGCCGGCACCCATTCACACGGGCAGGGCCACGCCACAGCGTTCGCCCAACTAGTGTCCGAATGGTTGGGCGTGCCTTTCGAGTCGATCCGCTACATTCAGGGCGATACCGAGAAGGTCCCGGTCGGACGCGGCACGTTTGCGGCGCGCAGTTCGATGGTCGGCGGCTCGGCTCTTCGCGTGGCGGCCGACGGCATCATCGCCAAGAGCAAGGCGATGGCTGGCGTGCTGATGGAAGCTGCCGTCGACGATATCGAGTTCAAGGACGGCAACTTCACCGTCAAAGGCACCGATAAGACCATCCCGCTGACCGCGGTCGCCAAGGCATTCTTCGCGCCGGCCGGTCCGGTGATCAAATTCGGCCTGGGGCTCGATGCCGCCGGCTCTTATTCCGGCGTCCCGGGCGGCGCCCCCAATTATCCCAACGGCTGTCAGATCTGCGAGGTCGAAGTCGACCCAGAGACCGGTCTTGTCATCATCGATCGTTTCGCCGCGGTCGATGATCTTGGCATGATCATCAATCCACTCATCTGCGAGGGACAAATCCAGGGCGGCATTGCGCAGGGCGTCGGACAGGCGCTGATCGAGAACATCGCCTATGACTCGTCCGGACAATTGGTCACCGGCACGTTCATGGATTACGGACTTCCGCGCGCTCATGACATGCCCCACATCGTCTCGGCCTTGGAAGAAGTGCCGGCCAAGACCAATCCGCTCGGCATCAAGGGCATCGGCGAGTCCGGCACGATCGGCGCTCCGCCGACGATCGTCAATGCGGTGCTCGATGCACTTCATCCGCTAGGCGTCGAGAACATCGACATGCCGCTGACGCCCTTGCGCGTGTGGGACGCAATTCAACAGGTCCGACGCACGACGGCCGACTGAAGGGTATGGGACGGATTAAAAACGAAACATTATCTGAAATCATGGCGGTCCCGAGAGGATTCGAACCTCCGACCTTCGGTTTAGGAAACCGCTGCTCTATCCAGCTGAGCTACGGGACCCGCGCGCGGGTGTCTAGCACAGCGGCGGCGGCGGTGCATCCCCGACACCGCCGTGCTCCGCCGGTTTGCGTCGCGGGTCGAGCGCGCCCTTGCGGCGCCCGGCGCGGCCGACCGGTGCCCGCTCGCGTCCGGGGCCCGCACCCGGCATTGGACGCCCGGCATGCCCAAGCGCGAACAGGGGAGGAGAACGCCAATGCGGATATTCAATTATTCGATCTGGATGCCGCTGGCCTTCACTGCTTTATTCCAGGCATCGATCTCGGACACCAGCAGGGTCTTCAAATAGTCAGCTGATCGGCGGTCGCCAGCGATCGGGGACGCGCCGCTCTTTTGCAGCCGCTCGACGACCTGCGGATTGTTCAAGACCTTGTCTATCGCCCCGTCGAGTTTGCCGACGATGCTGGCCGGAACGCCCTTCGGGAAGAACAGGCCGGTCCAGAAATACGATTCGGCGCCGGACACCCCCTGCTCCCGTGCCGTCTTCAAATCCGGGAACAATGGAGAACGCTCGCTCGTCAATTGCGCGATCCCGTTCGCCGTGCCGCCTTCAATCGGGCCGATCGCGCCTGCTCCGGGCGCGCAGAGATAATCGATACGTCCTGCCATTAGATCTTGGAGGGCCGCCGCGGATCCGCGGTACGGCACATGAATAGGCTCCACACCCATCGCCGCATTGAGCCGCGCGCAAGCGAAATGCGATCCTCCGCCGACACCCGACGAGCCGAACTGCATCTTCGCGGCGTTGTGCTTCGCGTAAGAGGCAAACTCTTGCAGCGTGTGAGCCGGCAGGTCTTTTCGCGTGACCAGTACGATTGGCTGGTCGACGACAAGGCCGATCGGCGTGAAATCACTGAGCGGATTGTAGGGTGGCTTTTTGTGCAGGGCTGGCGCGATCGCCATCGAATCAACGCTTGCGAGAACAAGCTGGTATCCGTCCGGAGCCGCTTTCGACACTCGCGCCGTGCCGGTCATGCCGGCAGCGCCGGCCACGTTCTCGACGATGACTTGTTGGCCGAGCTGTTCGGAAAGGGCGGCTGCGAGTACGCGGCCGACCGTATCGCTTGCGCTGCCCGCGCCGAATGGGACGACCATCGTGACCGGCCTTGTGGGCCAATCTTCCGCACTGGATGGACCCGACAACACAAGAGCTGTCAGCATCAATCCGCCAATCATCGCAACACGCGGCGCTACCGCCATAGCCAACGCTCCTCCGGTCGTGACGTCAAAGCTTGAGCCGATCGCCACATCAATGAGGGCGCAAGCCATTTCGGGGGATTTTGCAAGCAAGCGCCATGCCATCCCTCTTGTCTCATTCCATGCAGAAGGCGGTCTTGCGCGTAGCGGCCTTTTGTTGAACCCGTCACCAAATCCGCCGCGTCGACGATTGTTGCGCCGGCTCGCGCGGCACGGCATGGATGGCGCACGACCCACTCAGGATATGCCCCATGACGATCGCACAACGCTTGACGGAACTCGGCCTCGTATTGCCGCCGCCGCCGCGCATTCCTCCGGGCGTCGTGCTGCCCTTCGGCTGGGTGCGTGTGTGTGACGGGCGCGCTTTCATCTCCGGACACGGCCCGACGGAAGCCGACGGCAGCTTCGCGATGCCGCTCGGCAAGGTCGGTCTCGACGTGACGCGCGAGCAAGCCTATCGCGCGGCGCGTCTCACGGGGCTTGCCATCCTCGGCAGCTTACACCGCGAACTCGGCAGCCTCGACAGGATCCGTTATTGGGGCCGCGTATTCGGCATGGTGGCGAGCGCCCCCGGCTTCCAGGAGATGCCGGCGGTCATCAACGGCTTCTCCGACCTAATCATCGAAGTGTTCGGACACGAGCGCGGCCAACACGCTCGCTCGGCGGTTGGCGTCGCCGAGCTGCCCTTCAACATTCCGGTCGAAATCGAAGCGGAAGTCCTGTTGGACTAGGGAGCAACGCGCCTGTCTCAGGCGAGTTGCTGACCCTTGCGCTCCCGGATCAGGATGATCGTGGCGACGATGTCGATCGCCCAGACGACGACCAGCAGACTCAGCGCGATGGAAAGCGAGTACTGCGTCGACAGGATGCCGACGACGAGCGGTCCGAAACCGCCGACGCCGCGGCCGACATTGAACAGAACGTTCTGCGCCGTGGCGCGGGCGCGCGTCGGATAGCTCTCCGATATCAGCGCGCCGTAGCCGCCGATCATGCCGGACAAAAAGATGCCGGTCACGCCGCCGGCGATCAGCAGCAGCGTCGGATCGCTCAGTTGCGGATAGACGAGCGCCATGACCAGCGCACCGGCCTGGAAGACAATGAACAGCGGCTTGCGGCCGACACGATCGGCCAACTGGCCGAAAATAACCATGCCGACCATGCCGCCGATCACGGTGACAGCCGTCCACAGCGAGGAGCGGGTGAGGCTGAAGCCGAGCTGCGTCGACAGATAGGACGGCAGCCAGATCATCATCCCATAGTAACCGAAATTCTGCACCGAGGTCATGATGCCGATGCCGATCGTCGCGCGCGTCGCCTCGGCGTCGGCGAAAAGATAGCGATAGGGATTGTCCCCCCGCGGCGCGGCCTTCTGGGCATTCACGAACAATTCCGGCTCGTGGAGATAGCGGCGCAGCGCGAAGGCGAAGATCGCCGGCACGAGGCCGACGCAGAACATGCCGCGCCAGCCGATCACGGGCAGCAGTAACGGCGTGAGCAAGGCCGCGGCCAGCACGCCGCACTGCCATCCGAGCGCGACGTAGGACGATGCGCGGCCGCGCTTATGCGCCGGCCAGGCTTCGGCAACGAGCGCCATGCCGATGCCGAATTCGCCGCCAAGGCCGATGCCGGCAATGGTGCGATAGATCAGGAGGTCCCAATAGCCCTGCGCCAGTGCGCAGAGCCCGGTGAAGACCGCGAACAGCAAGATGGTCCAGGACAACACGCGCACGCGCCCGAACCGATCGCTCGCCGCGCCGACGACGAGACCGCCGATGACGGCCCCGATCAGCGTCCAGGTGATCAACGAGCCAGCTTCCGAGCCCGTGAGAGACAATCCGGCGACGATCGCCGGCAGCATGAAGCTGAGGATGAGCAGGTCGAAGCCATCCATCGCATAGCCGACGTTCGACGCAATGAGCGCCTTGCGCGCATAAGGATCCACAGTATCGACACCCGCGCGCGGGGCGCCCGAAACGGGCGTGGCTTCGACCGACATCATTTCTCTCCAGGCCAGACCGGCGGGCGAGTAATGGCATGTGACATTTGGGTGAACAAGGTTCCCGCAGCGTCGGCCTGAAGTTCCTTTGGCCATGCTCCGGCCAATCCATGAGCGTCTCGCGTCCTGCGTGTGCTCCGGCTTGACAACAAACAGCGGCTTTCGCGTACAACAGCCGAAAGGCTGAAGCATTTGCGAGGTTGATCATGAAGGCGCTGCCCAACGTCGACGGCAAGACGGTCATCGACATGCATTGTCACATCGGCCCCGAATTTCTGCGCCGCAAATACAGCGCCGAAACGCTGGCCGCGGAGGCGCGGCGGGAGGGCTTCGGCGTGGTCATGAAGAACCACTTTCAGCCGACAACGGGCCAAGTGAGCCAGCTGCGCCGGCCGGACGACAAGGTTGCCCTGGTCGGTTCCGTCGCTCTCAATTTCGGCTGCGGCGGCGTCGACGATCATGGCGTGCGCGCTGCATTGTCCGGCTGGAAGCGTGACGTGACGGCCGCCGATCCGGATCCCGAACGTTTCGTCGTCTGGATGCCGACTTTATGCTGCGAGGCGCATCTGCGGCTCTACAATCGCCGCGACATTTCGACGGCCTGGGGCGTGAAGCCCGAATACACGAAGTTCTATGCCGAAGGCACCGGCTATACGCTCGATCCCGCCGACAGCGACAAGATGACGGCGCTGCGCCGCGCGCTGCAGGTCGTGCTCGACCACGATCTCATTCTTGCCACCGGCCATTTCGATCACGATGAGACGCTGACCGTCGTCAAGGTGGCGTATGAGATGGGCATCCGCCGCATCATCATGACGCATCCCCTCTTCCAGGCGACCGAACTCGAACCCGAAACAATGAAGCGCATGTGGGAGATGTACGGCGCCTACAGCGAACTCGCCTTCGTCAACCTGGCGATGGATAACCTCACCTACGATCAATACATCGCCGTCATCGAGGCGGTCGGCCCGCAGGGCGTGATCCTCTCCTCGGACGTCGGTCAGATATTCTCGCCCCCGGTCGGCGAGGCGCTGCGCGAGTATTTCACCGAACTGCAGAAACATGGCGTCAAGGAAGACGACATCGTGCAGATGTCGGTTCTGAACACCAACCGGCTCCTTTTCGACAAGATCGAAAGTTCCGCGCTGAAGAAGTCTGCTTAGTAAAGCTGCGGGCGGTTTGCGCCGCTCGCGCTCCGCTAGGCGTCGGCGAATTCCTTCTGGTGCAGCCAGGCGGCGTGGCGCGGCGGCTTCTTGGTGCGGCTCCATTCCTCGATCATCGCCGGAGCGACGGCTTTCAGCCGCTCCAGTTCCTCGGGCGTCGTCGTCCAGGTGGCGACTTCGAGCCGGTGGCCACTCGGATCCTTGAAGTAGATCGACTGGAAGATGCTGTGGTCGGTCGGCCCGACCACCTCCAGCCCCGCCGCCTCGGCGTTGGCCTTGGCCTCGTCGAGCGCGGCCATATCCTTCACCGTGAAAGCGATGTGCTGCGTCCAGTCCGGCGTGTTGGGGTCGCGGCCCATCGGCGGCGAGTTCGGCAATTCGAAGAAGGCGAGAATGTTGCCGCCGCCGGCGTCGAGGAAAATGTGCATGTAAGGGTCCGGCGCCTTGGTCGAGGGCACCTTGTCCTCGGCGATGGCGCCGATCAGGTCCATGCCGAGCACGCGCTTGTAGAACGCGACCGTTTCCTTGGCGTCCTTGCAGCGATAGGCGACGTGGTGGATCTGTTCGACTTTCATGGCGCGGTCCTCCGGGTGTGGGCGTCTTGTCCCGCCCTCGTCTTGCCCGCCATATAGTAACAAATGTTACTAATTGTCAATGCCATTCCCGGGCGCCGAAAATCCGGCCATAAAGCCGCAAGGAGGCCGGCGCGCGGGCTTCCCTCGCGATCGATGCCAGCCACGCCTATCGGACCGGGACCATGAGCAGCGGAAAGTCGTCACGCAAAGGAAAGCTGGAAGAAGCGCGCGCGCGGTCATTCGACCTGGCGCGCTTCATGCCCTACCGGCTGGCGGTATTGGCCGACGACGTCTCGGCGACGATCGCTCAGGTCTATGTCGATCGTTTCGATCTGACGCGCGACCAGTGGCGCATCCTCGCCTGGCTCGGCAATCACGCCGAGATGCAGGCCAAGGAAGTCGGCCGCCATGCCGGCCTCGACAAGATGCAGATGAGTAGAGCTCTGGCGCGGCTCGAAGAGAAGAAACTCGTTGCGATCAAGCCCGATGCGCAGGACCGCCGCGGCAACATCCTGCAACTGACCAAGCAGGGGCGCGCCCTCTACGACAAGATCACGCCGCTGGTGACGGCGCGCGAAGATTATCTCTTGGCCGCGCTGACGCCGGACGAAGCCGCCGCGCTCGATAGCATCATCGCCAAGCTGCGCCAGCAGGCGCTCACACTGAAAGCAGGCGCGTAGCCGACGCCGGGGGGTGATCCGATGAGACCGAATCGCGGCGCCACCCCGTCACCCTAACGTGCGAGCCAATGGGTCCGCGCAAAGCGCGGTCCGATGACAGGCTCCGCGAGCCTCTTGCCGCAAGCAACATTCGACGCTGCATTGCAGCGCCGTGGCCTGTTGACGATCCCGCCGGCGGCCCGACAATCGTGCACATGAAGACGGTCGAACGCATCGCGCTCTGCCTCGTGACCTCGCTCGCCGGCACAATGGCGCACGCGGCCGAGGAGCCATGCAGGCTGACGCCGCTCGGTACGGCGGAAGTGGCCGCCGTGCGCGACGGCCGCACGCTGATGCTCAAGGACGGCCGCGAACTGCGGCTTGTCGCGATCGAGGCCGGCGACGAGAGTCGCGCCGCGCTGGAGGCTGCCATCGGCGGCCGATCGCTGCGGCTGGCGGCCTTGGGCGAGGCGAAAGACCGTTACGGCCGGACTGTGGCCTTCGCCTTCGCCGGCGAGGAGCCGCAATCGGTCCAGCAGGCGCTGCTCGCGCAAGGGCAGGCCCGGGTGGCGGCCCGGGTCGGCGACAAAAGCTGCGCCGACGGCCTGCTCGCCGCGGAGCGCGAGGCCCGCCGTGCCGGCCGTGGCCTCTGGGCCAATCCCAATTTTGCCCCTTTGCCGGCGGAAAATCTTCGCAGATTGGAGGCTGAGCGGGGGCGTTTTGTGCTGGTCCAGGGCAAGGTCTTGTCGGTCCGCGAAAGCGGCGGCACCATATATATGAACTTTGGACGGCGCTGGACACAGGCGCTCACTGCGACCATGTTGCGGCGCGACGCGAGGCGTTTCGCGGCGGCGGGTGTGGAGGCGAAGCGGCTGGAGGGTCGGCGCGTGCTGGTGCGCGGATGGCTGGAACAGCGCAGCGGGCCGACCATCGAATTGACCGCGCCGGAACAGATCGAGCTCGCCGAGTAACAGAGTGAAATTGCAGCCATGGTGGCGGCGGCGGCGGTGACAGTACGGGCAATGCGGGCAAGGCGAACACGCGCGGCCGCCTGCCTCCTCGGCCTCTTGCTGCTCGCTGGTTGCGCCAGCTCACCCGACTTGAAGCAGGTGTCGCTGCCGGTGCCTCAGCCGAGCCCGGCGCCGAAACCGACGGCTGCCCAGCGCGAGAATGCGCGTATACTCGCCTCTTACGGCGGCGCCTACGAAAATCCGAAGCTGCAGTCGCTGATCGAGCAGACGGTGGCGAAGCTTGTTGCCGCCTCGGAGCGGCCCGAGCTGAAGTACCGGGTCACGCTGCTCAACTCGCCGGCCATCAATGCCTTCGCGCTGCCGAATGGCAGCCTCTATGTCACGCGCGGCCTCGTGGCGCTCGCCAACGACAAAGCCGAACTCGCATCGGTGCTCGCGCACGAAATGGGGCACGTCATTGCCCGTCACGCCGCGATCCGCGAAGAGCAGGCGCGGCAGGCGGCGATCATCAGCCACGTCGTCAGCGATGTGCTCACCGACCCGAACGCCGGCGCGCTGGCGCTCGCCAAATCCAAGCTGACCCTGGCGAGCTTCTCGCGCGCGCAAGAATTCGAAGCGGACGGCATCGGCGTCGGCATGTCGGCGCGCGCCGGTTTCGACGCATTCGGCGCGTCGCGCTTTCTCGCCAGCATGCAGCGCAATGCCGAATTGAGGTCAGGGCAAACCGACCCGCGCGCGATCGACTTCTTGTCGTCGCATCCGGGCACGGCTGACCGCGTCAAGAACGCGCTCGCCAACGCCCGCCAATACAGCGCTCCCGGCGGCGGTATCCGCGATCACGCCGAGTATCTCGACGACCTCAACGACATGGTCTACGGCGAAGACCAGAGCGAAGGTTTCGTACGCGGCCGGCGCTTCGTGCATCCCAAGCTCGGATTCACCTTTACGGCTCCGCCGGGCTTCACGCTCGACAATACGGCGCAGGCGGTGCTCGGTCTTAAGGAAGGCGGCGGCGAAGCGATGCGCCTCGATGTCGTCAGCGTGCCGGCGGAACAGCCGCTGACCGCTTACCTGAAATCCGGCTGGATGGACAAGGTCGATCCCGCCAGCATCGAAGACATCACCATTAACGGCTTCCCGGCAGCAACGGCGACGGCGGGTGGCGACAACTGGTCATTCCGGATTTACGCCGTGCGCTTCGGCAGCGACGTTTACCGCTTCATTTTCGCGACCAAGAGCAAGAGCGCGCAGATCGACCGTCAGTTCCGCGACTCTGTGATGACGTTCCGGCGCCTCAGCTTGCAGGAAAGCAGTCAGATTCGTCCGCTACGGCTGCAGATCGTGACCGTCGCCGACGGCGACACGCCGGAAAAATTCGCCCAACAGATGGCGGTGCCCGACCGGGCGCTCGATACATTCCGGGTGCTGAACGGACTTGGGCCAAACGACAAACTTACGCCCGGCATCAAGGTAAAGATCGTCGTCGAGTAAGCGACGCCGTCCCTCCCGAAGATTGAACCAGGCCGTGTGGAAATGAATGTTCATCTCCGGCCAGCGCTCGCATGACAGACGCAAATGGCCGGGACAAGCCCGGCCATTGCACGCGAAAGATTGCCCGCCGGATGCGGCTTAGTGCTCGCCTATCTCGGCATTGAGCGTGAATTCGCGCGGCACATCCGGACCCCACAGATAGAACGAGTCTTCCGGCTTGTGGTCGGCTGCCGGCCAGCGCTCTTCCTTCGGGATATAATCGATATCGCAGGAGTATTCCGAGAAACTGCCCCACGGATCCATGATGTAGTGGAAGTAGTTGGAGCCGAGCACGTGGCGGCCAAGGCCCCAGCCCTTCTGATAGCCCTTGTCATGCATGCGCATGGCGCCGAGGCCGATGTCCTGGACGCTCGCGGTGTCCCAGGAGCAGTGATGGAATCCGGGACCGTTCGACTTCACCAGCGCCAGCAGATGGTGGTCGCTGCCGTGAATGCCGTGCATGAAGGCGACGATGTCGGATGCGCGGTCTGACAGACGCAGACCAAGCGTGCGCTCGTAGAACTTGATCGACGCGTCGACATCAGCCGTAAAGATCAGCACATGCGACAGCCGGCGCGGGCGGACGGCGGGCGCCTTGTCGCGCACGGTCGCGGCCGCGACGCCCGGACCAACGGTGACCCATTCGCTCTTGGCCTTCTCGTCCGGCGACACTTTGGGCGCAACCTTGATTTCCATCAGCACGCCTTCGTGATTGCGGAACCAGATGCCGTTGGACTCGAAGCCCGGCGGCGGATCGACGAGCGTGATGCCCTGCCCTTCGATGCGCGCCTTCAGACGCGGCAGATCTTCGGCATAGCAGCCGAACGACAGATGATGCAGCGCCTTCTGCTTGACGCCCTCGACGACCGAGCCCCACCGATGGTGATGGCCGAACGTCTTGAGCTGAAGAACATTGTCCTTGGTTTGAACATCGAGGCCGAAATTTCCGTAGAAATCCACGGCCTTGCTGGCGTCCGGGACGGCGAGCACGAACTGGTCGAGCGAGTGAATGCCGAACTCGTCCCCCTTGGCGGTCGGCGCCACATAGCCTCCAATGGCTGTCATTGCTTACTCCCTTGAAAAATCTCTTTGTCGCTTTGGCAGTATTCTACCCGAACTACGTGGAGCGCGCCAACCACCACAGTGACGGGTCCCGAGAGCAGTCGCCCCTCCCAACATAGAGCGGCCCATCCGGCCGGTAACCGGTTTAAAACGACAGGCGTGCGATACAATCGACCGGCACATGCGGTTTGCCCGAGGGATGGCGCCATGGGAGGTCGAAAGGCTATCGCGGCCGCCTTGACGGCGCTCGTCTTGACCGTGCCAACAGCGCTGCGGGCGCAGGATCGCGCGTTGCTACCGGCTTGCGTGGCCGCAAGTGGGACGCCGGAGAGCTGGATCACCGCCTGCTCCGCCCTCATTGCCTCAGCCAGCACCAGCAGTCGCGAACTCGCGGCCGCGTATGCCCAACGCGGCTTCGCCCACACCCTGAAACGCAATCTCGACCAGGCGCAGAAAGATCTCGACGAGGCGGTGCGGATCGACCCGACTTTGCCGCAGGCCTTCGTCAACCGCGCCAATTTCTGGACCGTCATGGGCAAGGCCGACCGGGCGCTCGCCGACAGCGAGCAGGCAATCCGCCTCGATCCCAACCTGCCCCTCGCCTATTTCGTGCGCGGCGGCGCCGCAATGAACCTTGGCCAATACGAGCGGGCGGCCGCCGACTATACCGAGTTCATGCGACTGCGGCCGAGCGTCCGCGCCGACGTGATCATCCTGCGGGGGCGCGCTTATCATCGCATGGGCGAGGACGACCGCGCCATTGCCGATTACGACGAAAAGCTCAAACTGACGCCCAATGATGCCGAAGCGTTGATCAACCGCGGCGACGCGTTGCGCGATAAGAAAAAGATGACGGCAGCAACTGCCGACTACGACGCAGCAATCGCGATCGCGCCGAAAAACCCTGGTGGCTGGCGCGGTCGCGGCTTCATCCGGCTCGGGACCCGCGACCTGACCGGCGCAGTTGCCGATTTTACGCAGGCGCTACGCCTGGACGACAAGGACGCCACGCTCTACCTCAACCGCGGCGCCGCGCTGAGCATGCAAGGGGAGAAGAAACGGGCGCTCGCCGATTTCGATCACGCCATCAAGCTCGATCCCAGGGAGCCACTTGCTCATGTGAACCGCGCGGCGGTGCTCAATGAGCTGGGTCAGCATCGCGACGCGATGATCGCCGTCGAGAAAGCGCTGGAACTGGCGCCCAATTACCGGCCCGCGATCGAAACGCAGAACAAGATTCGGGAGGATTACGGCAAGGAGCCGGCACGCCCCGCCCCCGTGGTCGACCCGAGTGAATGCATTTTCCCGTCGTCCGGCACCGAACTCGATCGTGCGGCGATCGATCGCATCATCTCTTCGTGCACAGCGCTCATCAAAGCATCGGGCGAAGAAGGCGCCGCCGCCGTTGTCTATCTCCAGCGTGGCAGCATGTACCGGCGGCTGGGCCAATACGGGGCGGCTTATACGGACTTCAGCGAGGCAATCCGGCGGGATCCGACCTCAGCCTCGGCTTACACGGGGCGCGGCAATGCGCAACGCGGCCTTCGTCATCTCGACGAAGCGATCGCCGACCACAGCGAGGCGATCAAGCTCGCGCCGAACGATCCCGAGGCCTACAACAATCGCGGCAATGCCTGGCGCGACAAAAAGGACTACAAGCAGGCCATCGCGGATTACGACACGGCTATCAGGCTCAATCCGCGCTATGCCGCAGCCTATTACAATCGCGCCAATACGTGGCTCGACAGCGGCGACAAGGAGCGCGCCGTCGCCGACTACAGGCAGGCGCTCAAGCTCAATCTGCGGCAGGCCGGTGACATGTTGAAGGAGTTGGGCGTCGAGCCGTAGGTTTGCGCCGCCTCGCGGCAATCAGCGCAGCTACGGTCACTGCACTCGCACGCAGGTCATTGCCCCCGCGCGGTCATTGCCTGGCTTGACCCGGCAATCCATGAGGCCTCGCTCCGAAGAAGAACTCTCGTAAGGCTAGTCCACGCGGATAGTCATCATCGATGCCCGGGTCGAGCCCGGGCATGACGTCGAGAATGGGGCGACGCCACACCACCGCAAGAAGCTGAGCACAACCCGAAGCACGTGACGCCGATCGCGCGATCTCCGCCCGGAACAAAAATCCGGACAACACCAAAACGAAAAGCCCGGCATCGCTGCCGGGCTTTCGTATCTTTGCGCAGGCGATCGGCTTAGGCCGCTTCGTCCTCGACGCCTTCCTCGGAAGAGCCTTCCTCGGCCGGCTTGGGACCACGACGCGGGCCCTTGGCGAGCGCGCCCTCGATCTCCTTCACCGCTTCGGTCTCGGTGATCTTCTGCACCGCGGCGATCTCGCGCGACAGACGGTCGAGCGCAGCTTCGTACAGCTGACGCTCCGAGTACGACTGCTCCGGCTGGCTCTCCGAACGGTACAGGTCGCGCACGACCTCGGCGATGGCGACGATGTCGCCCGAATTGATCTTTGCTTCGTATTCCTGAGCGCGGCGCGACCACATGGTGCGCTTGATGCGAGCGCGGCCCTTGAGCGTCTCGAGCGCCTTCTTGACCAGCGGCGGCTCAGCGAGCTTGCGCATGCCAACCGACACGATCTTCGCGGTCGGGACGCGGAGCGTCATCTTGTCCTTGATGAAGTTGATGACGAACAGCTCGAGCTTCGCCCCGGCGATCTCCTGCTCCTCGATCGCCATGATCTGACCCACGCCATGGGCCGGATAAACGATGAACTCGTTGGTCTTGAAACCCTGGCGCTGGGTAGTCTTTTTATTGGCGGACATTCCGGGCAAAACTCCTTCACCGGCTCCCTTGCGGGGGACGGGCATCTTGGCTGCGGAAGCCCCGCCGCGGACGTTACCGCGGGAGGCATGAGAGGCCCGCCGAGGCGCGGCGGGATTTTTCGGACCCCGGCTCGTGCCGGAAGGACCCTTCTTAGCTTTCTGACGCGATTTTCCTGCCACTGCTTGACGCGTGGATCGCACGCCCTCTATCCAGACCCTTGGGACTTCTTCTGCCGTGAAAAATAAGGCTCCCGATCAGGGAGCGCTCCGGCAGCGGCTCTTTTTTGTCATCATCGGATTGCGCTATATATAGCACATTTTTGGGCACTTTCAAAGCGTTATGGCGACGCAAAAGTGCAATCCGCCTGCAATAATTTAGTTAAGCGGCAGTTCGGTTAACATTGGCGGGCCAAAATTGCCTCGCCTGCCGGTTCCCGGGTAAGCCCCGATTAACGCGGGAACTTTTCAGTCGCCGGTTCCCGGCTTCGGGCTGAAGTATTTGTTGAGTTTGTCGGGCGCGCCGTCGAACTCCTTGGCGTCGGGGGGCGAGTCGCGCTTCACGGTAATATTGGGCCAGGTCTTGGCGTATTCCGCATTGAGCTCGAGGAACTTTTCCAGGCCCGGCTCGGTATCGGGCTTAATGGCCTCGGCCGGACATTCGGGCTCGCACACCCCGCAGTCGATACACTCGTCCGGATGGATGACGAGCATGTTCTCGCCCTCGTAGAAGCAGTCCACCGGACACACTTCGACGCAATCCATGTACTTGCACTTGATGCAGTTTTCGACGACGACGTAGGTCATCACGCGCTCCGCCAAATTCGCTTAGCGCTGCGTATCGCATCGATAGGTACGCCGCAAGCCGTCGACGCCGATAGTCATGCAGTTCCGGACGTCTGACCCGCGTTATACCTTTCGGGGCCTCCCGCCAGCTCACTATAGAGCGCCCGCGCGTCACTCGCGCCGCTGCGCTTTTCGGCGAAGCCATCCACCCGCATCACCCGCACCGCGCGATCGAGCGCCAATGTGAGCACGTCGCCGACGCGGACAGGCTGGCTGGCCGCGGTCACGCGTCTGCCGTTGAGCCGGACGTGGCCATGCTCGACCAACGCAGCCGCATCGGTGCGTGTGCGCACCGTGCGGGCATGCCAGAGCCATTTGTCGATTCGCTGCCGCTCGGATCCTGGCGCCGGGGCGCTCAAGAAGGCTCCTTGCCGCCTTGCTCGAGCTGCTGCTTGAGCGCGGCGAGCTTGGCGAAGGGCGAATTCGGATCGGGCTGCTTGTCGCGACGATCCGAACCGTGCGGCTTGGCGTAGTACTTCTCGCGGTCCGCCCGGTCGGGACCCGAATCGCGGTCGCGACGCGGTCCTCGGCGCGGACCGCGGTCCGGACGCCCGTGGGCATCCTGGCGGTCGCCGCGCTGATGCTGGCGGTCCATCTTCTGATGGCGCTCATGGCGGTCACGGCGATCTTGGCGGTCGCGGCGCTCAGGCCCGCCTGCTTCCGCCGGTACCGCAGCCCCTTCGACCGGCGCCGCTGTCGCGCCTTCCTGGGTGCCTTCCGCCGGCGCCGACGTGGCGCCGTGACGATGCTGTGGCCGCCGGTGATGTTGTGGACGCGGCGGGCGCTTTTCCGGGCGGCCGCCGGGACGCCAGACCTCGATGAGAGCCGGTTCGTCGGATTTAGCTTCACCTTCCGTCGCGGCCGCAGCAGCCTCGGTCGGAGCGTCAGGCGTGGCTTCGGCCGGCGCGGCAGGGGCCTCGGCAGCGGCCGATTCGGCCACCGCTTCGACCTGCGGCATCACTTCCGCATCCGGCACCGTGGTCAGCGCGGACGTGGCTTCGCCCACGGCTGCCTCGTCGCCGGCGATGGCCGCGTCCAAGGCCTCTGTCTGCGCTGTTGTTTCGACTGGCGCCTCGGTCGTCGCTTCCTCAGGCGCGACAGGTGCCATGCCGGCCGCCGCTGGCGTGACCTCAGGCTCCGGCGGCTTCGGCCGCCGTTCCATGCGATAGCCGAGCGAGCGCAGAATGGTCGCAAAGTCCTCACCTGAGGCGCCGGTCAACGACGTCATTGCGCCGGTGACCGTGAACGAGCGTCCATCGACCGCGCCGTCGGGCTTGGGGCCCGGTGCCCCCTCACGCCAAGACAGCGCCGGGCGAATGAGATCGGCTAGTCGCTCCAGAATATCGACGCGCACCGCACGCTCGCCGGTCACGCGATAGCCGACGGTGCGGTAGAGCGCCTTCGACGTTTCCTTGTCGACCGGGATCGAGGTGCGACCGGAAGCCGCAAGGTGCAACAACTCGGCGACGCCCTTGGCATCCGGCGCTTCGTGCTTGAGCGCCCAGAGCTGCGTCGCGAGCGCGCGCGGCGCCGGCTTGAGCAGTGCCGGCAGATAGATGTGATAGGCGCCAAAGCGCACGCCGTATTTGCGCAACGTCGCGCGCGACGGCTGGTCGAGGCCCTTCACCTCTTCCGCAACCTTCTGGCGCTCGAGCACGCCGAGCGCTTCCACGACCTGGAAGGCGACGCCGCGCGCCATGCCGGTAATGTCTTCCGCCGCCGAGAGCGTGAACAGCGGTGCAAGCAGCTTCTCGATCTGGCTCTTCAGCCAGAGATCGAGCCGCGTCTGCACCAAATCACGGGACGGGCCAGTGAGATGTTCGTCGGCAATGATGCGCACGCGCGGTCGCAACGTGTCATCGCCGGCCGTGAGACGGCCAACCACATCGCCAAGCCAGCGGATGACCCCATCGTTCGCCAGCACAATTTGGTCGGCGGGCGCCTGCGACAGACGCGTCGCGCGTGCCTCGATCTCGACTGCCAGCACCTTCTGGGCGGCGGCGTTCAACGCCTTGGCCTCCGAACCCGCGGCCGCGGATGCGTCGGGCGCAAACATAAACCCATCGAGACGGCCGATCATGTGGCCCTCAACGGTGACTTCGCCGGTTTTACCGATTTCAGTTTCTAACATCGTGTTCTCTCGCAACCGCCGCATCAATACGCTGGTACGGCGGTCCACAAAACGCTCGGCCAAGCGCTCGTGCAGCGCGTCGGACAATTTGTCTTCGACCGCACGTGTTGTTGCCTGCCAGTGCTCCGGATCGGCAAGCCAATCCGGACGGTTGGCAACGAAAGTCCAAGTTCTGACATGCGCGATCCGGGTGGAGAGAGTGTCGATGTCGCCGTCGGTTCGATCGGCAAGGGCGACTTGGCGAGCGAACCAATCCGTCGGGATATTACCCTCTCGCATCAGGAATCCATAGAGCGCTACCACTAATTCCGCATGGGTCGCCGGAGCGATCTTCCGATAGTCGGGAACCTGGCAGACGTCCCAAAGCCGCTCGACCGCCGCACGGTTGCGCGCGAGCGCCCGTACATCTTCATCGCGCGCGGCGTGCTCCAGCACCAGAATATCCTCTCCGACGGGTGCGCGCGTCAGTCCCTGCTCCTGCGGCGCCATCGCAAGGGACGCCTGCAACGCGCCGATCGACGAGAAATCGAGATCGGCGTTTCGCCACTGCAAAAGGCGGACAGGCTCGAAGGTGTGGCTCTCGAGCGCCTGCACCAGTTCAGGCTCGAAGGGATCGCAGCGTCCGGTGGTGCCGAAGGTGCCGTCGCGCGCGGCGCGGCCAGCGCGGCCGGCAATCTGCGCCATCTCGGCGGGATTGAGCTTGCGGAATTGATAGCCGTCGAATTTGCGATCGGACGCGAAAGCGACGTGATCGACATCGAGATTGAGCCCCATGCCGATGGCGTCGGTCGCGACCAGATAGTCGACGTCGCCGGACTGATAGAGCGCGACTTGGGCGTTCCGCGTACGCGGCGACAGCGCGCCCAGGACCACCGCAGCGCCGCCGCGCTGGCGGCGAATCAATTCGGCGATCGCGTAAACTTCGTCGGCCGAGAAGGCGACGACGGCCGAGCGGCGCGGCAGCCGGGTGATCTTCTTGTCGCCGGCATAAGTGAGCATCGACAGCCGCGGCCGGCTGATGATGTGCGCGCCGGGCAGCAGCTTTTCCACCATCGGCCGCATGGTGGCGGCCCCCAGCACCAGCGTTTCCTCGCGGGCGCGGAGATTGAGGATGCGGTCGGTGAAGACATGGCCGCGCTCGAAATCGGCGCCCAATTGAATTTCGTCGATAGCCAGGAACGCGACATCGAGGTCGCGCGGCATGGCCTCGACGGTCGAGACCCAGTAACGCGCCGTCGGCGGCTTGATTTTCTCTTCGCCGGTGATGAGCGCGACGAGCGGTGCGCCGACCCGATCGACGACCTTGTTGTAGACCTCACGTGCGAGCAGCCGCAGCGGCAGGCCGATCATGCCCGACGAATGCGCGAGCATGCGCTCGATCGCCAAGTGGGTCTTACCGGTATTGGTGGGACCGAGAACGGCGGTGACGCCGGCGCCACGTGCCTTACCGGCGCGGGCAGGCTGCGAAGAGAAAGTAATGGCCATTACGCATCCAGATTGGTGGAGCCCCAACGACCGGCGCTCCGCCTGAGGCACACCCTGTATCACAACGCGACGGCAAAAACGCGGGCGGTTAATCTTCGGAACGGCTCTGGAACGAACCGCGCCCGAATCGCTTGTGCGGCCTGTGTCGGAATTCGTTCACGGCGATATGTAGGGACGAACCGCGCCACCGCCACCAGCATTGCGCAATGAACGCTGATGGCGCGTGAAATCGACGCTCTATTGGTTAAGGCGGACGCGGCCCCCCCGCAGGCTACGTCGCGAAAACCTGCACTTCGGCCGAGTCCCACAATGCGACGCCTCCACGACATACCGTTAAGGTATGGAACACGGGCCGAACGAACCGCGTCCGAATCGCCGTTAACACTGCGGTGCGGGCTTCGTTCACGACCAGATGTGGTAGTGGCGCCAGGCGGAAGGCCCAGAAGGGCCACAAGCTTGCAGCTCAATGACCCGCCACCCGTTAACACCGGGGAGTTTCGCGTGTGCCTCCATGTGCGCTCGCGCGTGAAGACACCACCGCCATCCACGTGCACTCGCTTGTCTCACAATGCTACGCCGAAACGGTAAGCCGTTAAGCTCCGGAACGAGTCTGGAACGAATCGCGGCCGAATCGCTGACCGCGTGGCAGTAGAGATTCGTTCACGGCGACATGTGGCAGAGCTGCGAAGGAGTCCCACAAGATCGGGTAGAAAACGCCGGCTCAGCGGCTTTTTGTCCGCCACAAACGTTAAGATAGACGCGAGTCGGTGGCGGGCCGAAGAGTCAACAGGATTCAGCCGACGCCCCCTTCACCGAGATGCCGCGGACGATCTACTCGGTCTTCGGGCTGGTGGTGACTGCGGCTTTGGTCGGCAGCGGCAGCGACACGAATTGCGTTGCCTCGAGAACCGCCTCACCGACCGGCGTCGGCCCCTGCGCACGGAACGGCACGAGCATGCGGGTGCCGGCGACAGGTGCGAGCCACACTTCCATATCGCGCAGATTGGTCATGTACCTGATAGCCGTGCGCGTCGGAATGTGGCCGGCCACAGGCTCGAAATAGATCGCGCAGACCACCACTGGGCCGGCATAGCCCTTTTCGGCCTTTACCTTGTCCATACGCTTGAAGGCGAGATCGAGATCGTAGCGCATACGACCGTCGAACACCGAAAGCTTGCGCTGACAGGCGTCCGGCGTCAGCAGGTCGCCGTTGCCCAAAACCCGGACCATGGAGGCGGTCATTGGGTCCAAGACGTTCTGCCGGTTCGCTTCCGTGAGCGGCACGCGCTCGGGGTCGTCGTCCTGCGGCGGATCGACTTTGAAGTCCTTCACCGACCCGTTGGCGATGGTGAGCCGAATTTCGTCGCTCTTCCTGCGGGTGGAAATCGTGGCCGCGTAGATGGAGGACATCGCGCGGCTGCCGCTCAAGGTCCCGCGCGCCGCCGTCGTGCCCTGTCCACCGGTGAAGGCACGCAAAAGCCCGGTGGTCGTGCCGTTGGCGGCGGCCGAATAATTCGTGTCGCCGAACTCGATCACCCAGTTTCCGCTACCGATGGGGAGACCCGCAAGCGTGGCGGTGTACTGAGCGTCCAGCTTGGCCTGCGCGCGCGCCACATCCGGCGCGGCAACCACGCTCACAAGCCCACAAGCGACAAAACCGATGACGATGCGCGAAGCCAGCACGAAGCTACCTTCCTTCCACGCGCTGGCCGGAGTTCCGCAGGTCCAGCGTGTTATATGTCGAGCAGCCTAACCCGGCATGCAAGGGTCCCCCGGCCCGGTGGGGAGACTGCCGCACAGATAAGATGCACCGTCGCCGCCGCTATGAGGCGCTTCAAAATTGGTCGAATGTTTGATCGATTACGGTGCCCCGCATGAAAAAGGCCGCAAGCGCTCCCGAAACGTGATATTTTCCAAAGACTTGCGAGCGACTTGACGCGTCACGCCGCGCTCTCTATACGTCCCCGCAATCTTTCCAGACCATATGGATCGGACGGGCGCCTGCGGGCGCCGTTATTTTCGAGGGTTTAGCCATGTCATGGCGTTGCGATCTCACCGGCAAGGGGCCGCTCGTTGGCCACAAGGTGAGCCATTCGAATATCAAGACCAAGCGGCGTTTCCTGCCGAACCTGCAGAACGTGACGCTGATCTCGGACGAGCTCGGCCGCAGCTTCAAGGTGCGGGTGTCGACCAATGCACTGAAGTCAGTCGACCACCGCGGCGGTCTCGACAACTTCCTGCTCAAGGCGAAGGACGCTGAGCTGTCGCCGAAGATGCTGAAGGTGAAGCGCGAACTTGCCAAGAAGAAGGACGCCGCCGCGGCCTGATCCGCGCGGTTTCTTCACGGGATGCGCAAACGCCGCCCTCGGGCGGCGTTTTTGTTTTGGGCGGCTGCCTAGGGTGGGTTAGGCGCCTTCGGCGCCAACCCGCCCTACAAGCTACAAGTTCGTCACTCCGCCAGCGTGAACTGCAGCAGCAGATTGCGCTGGATCGGCGCGAAATTGTCATCCGAAACGAGCGTCAACACGGTCTCGCCCTGTGGCGTACGGTGGATGCCGACACCTTCCATGTTGTCGATCTGGTAAGCGAGATCGGCCTGTATCAGCGCCTGACCATCGACGACGGCGCCTTCCTTGATCGCCGCCAACGGCACGCGACGCAGGCGCATGGCCACACCGCGCGCGATCGAATAACGGCGCTCCAACAGCAACAGATCGCCCGGCGGCAGAACGGTGCAATCGCTGACGTCGAATTCGTCGCTGCGCTTGACCGAGAAGCGTTCTGTCGCGGCGCCCTTAAGCACAAAGGCACGCAGATTGCCGTCGGCATCGAGGCTTTCCTCGGTGACCGCGATCAACTCGTCCGCATGCGGCGCGCCGTGCGGCGGCACTGCCAGGCATTCGAGGCTCTTGTTGTTGGTGAAAGTCTTGAAGTCGGCCGGCACCTTCATGACCTCGCCGCGCGCCTTCAGCCCGTCGCGGCGATAATTGAAGCGGACTATCTGCTCGACGCGTTCGATGCCGACATAGAGCATGCCGTCGCGCTCGGCGAGAGACTCGCTGTCGAACCATTTATGGGCGGCGAGCGGCGTGCCGTCGGCGCCGAGAATAGGAGCGAGCTCGGCATCGGCAATGCCGGCGGGCTTGCCGTTGCTGTCGTAGACGATGCGGCCGCGCAGCCAGGAGCCGCGATCGGTAACGGCGATAAAATGAGCGCCGTCCGGCTCCATATGGAGGCCCGAAATCCCGCCAAACGCCGGATGTTTGGATGTCAGCGCCAAGCCGCCGCGAAACATCAGCGCGCCGAAGCGCAATTGCGCCGGATCGCGCGTGTCGAACGACGTGATCGGCGTCGCCTCGACGGTGATGGCGACCGGCTCGAGTGCATAACGCTGGAGCTGGCCCCAGGCGAGGCTCGCCGCCACCGCGACGAAAACGACGAGCGAGAAACCGGCGATCAGGCCGCGGCGGCGCGTCAGCTTCAAGCCACGCGTCTCCGCCGTGACGTGCCGGCGCGCTCGGCCTGCGCGTGTTCTTCGAACAGTTCGGCGAGCTTCTCGGTCATCGCACCGCCAAGCTCCTCGGCATCGACGATGGTGACGGCGCGGCGATAGTAACGCGTGACGTCATGACCGATGCCGATGGCGATCAGCTCGACCGGCGAGCGGGTCTCGATCTCCTCGATCACCCAGCGCAGATGGCGCTCAAGATAATTGCCGGGGTTGACCGACAGCGTCGAGTCATCGACCGGCGCACCGTCCGAGATCATCATCAGAATCTTGCGCTGCTCGGGCCGCGCCAAGAGGCGCTTGTGCGCCCAATCGAGCGCCTCGCCGTCGATGTTCTCCTTGAGGAGCCCTTCGCGCATCATCAAGCCGAGGTTCTTGCGCGCGCGCCGCCAGGGCGCATCCGCGGCCTTGTAGATGATGTGGCGCAGGTCGTTGAGGCGGCCGGGATTGGCCGGCTTGCCCGCGGACAGCCAGTGCTCGCGCGATTGCCCGCCCTTCCAGGCACGCGTGGTGAAGCCGAGGATCTCGACCTTCACGCCGCATCGCTCGAGCGTGCGGGCGAGGATGTCGGCGCAAGTCGCCGCAACCGTGATCGGACGCCCGCGCATCGAGCCGGAATTGTCGAGCAGCAGCGTCACCACCGTGTCGCGGAATTGCGTGTCCTTCTCCCATTTGAAGGACAAGGGGTGCATCGGATCCATGACGATGCGCGATAGACGCGCCGGGTCGAGCAACCCTTCCTCGAGATCGAACTCCCACGAGCGGTTCTGCTGCGCCATCAATCGGCGTTGCAGCCGGTTGGCGAGGCGCGCGACGACGCCCTGCAGATTGGAAAGCTGCTTGTCGAGATAACCGCGCAGGCGATCGAGCTCCTCCGCCTCGCACAGGTCTTCCGCCGCGATGGTCTCGTCGAACCGCAATGTAAAAGCACGATAGTCCGGGCCCCGCGGCTCGTTGGCGCCGAATTGGCGTGGCCGCTGCGGCTCGCCCGGCGTCTCGGCATCGCCCATGTCGGTGTCGTCAGCCATGTCGGCGGTCGGCGCTTCAACCGCTTCGGCAGCGCTGTCCGGCATTTCCTCGCTGGAGACCTGCGAGTCTTCCATGCTGGTGCGCTGCATGTCGTCCGACTCGGCGGCTTCGCCCTCCTCGCCGGAGTCCTGCTTGCGCTGCTCTTCTTCGCCTTCGTCCTCGTCCTCGGATTCGGACGAACGGTCTTCGCCCATCTCCAGCGAGTCGAGCATCTCGTGCACGACGTCGCTGAAATGGCGCTGGTCTTCGATCAGATCTTCGAGGCGGTCGAGGTCGGGACCGACGCGCTCCTCGATCAGCGGGCGCCAGAGATCGACGAGCTTCTTGGCCGACTTCGGCGGCGCGAGCCCGGTCAGGCGCTCACGCACCATCATTGCCAATGCTTCCTCGATCGGCGCATCGGCACGTTCGGTCACGGTATCGAACTTGGCGCGGTGGAACCGGTCGTCGAGCATGGCGGTGAGGTTGCTCGCGACGCCGTCCATGCGCCGGGCGCCGATCGCCTCGACGCGCGCTTGCTCGACAGCCTCGTACACCGCGCGTGCCTGCTGGCCGGCGGGCTGCAAGCGGCGATGCAGGGTGGCATCGTGGCAGGCGAGCTTGAGCGCGATGGAGTCGGCATTGCCGCGCACGATGGCGGCTTCCGCCTTGGTCAGCTTACGCGCCGGCTCCGGCAGCCGCGCCTTGCCGCCGATAAGACCGGGCCGCTCGGCGGCATAGGCCACCTCAAGATCCGGCTTACGCGCGAGCGCGCGCAGACAGCCTTGAACCGCTCGTTTGAACGGCTCGGTCGGCGCTTCCTTGCCCGGGGCTTTGCCTTTGATGTTGGAGGCCATCTCTCTTCCGTCGTTCCGGGGCGCCGCTCCCTAGCGGCGAGCCCGGAACCCACACTCACAAGCCACGCGGCTTATTCCAACCACCAGGGTTATGGGTCCCCGCTTTCGCGGGGACGACAAGCGTCAGCTGAGCGCCACGTTCACGGCGCTTTCCGGCAACTCCTGGCCGAAGCAGCGCTGATAGAACTCGGCCACGATCGGGCGTTCGAGCTCGTCGCACTTGTTCAGGAAGGTCAGCCGGAAGGCGAAACCGACATCGTTGAAGATCTCGGAGTTCTCCGCCCAGGTGATCACGGTGCGCGGGCTCATCACGGTCGACAGATCGCCGTTCATGAAGGCATTGCGCGTCAGATCGGCGACGCGGACCATCTTGGAGACGATCTCGCGGCCCTTCTCGTTCTGATAGTGCTTGGCCTTCGACAGGACGATGTCGACTTCGTTGTCGTGCGGCAGATAGTTCAGCGACGTCACGATCGACCAACGGTCCATCTGCGCCTGGTTGATCTGCTGCGTGCCGTGATAGAGGCCCGACGTGTCGCCGAGGCCGACCGTGTTGGCGGTGGCGAACAGGCGGAAGGCCGGGTGCGGCTTGATCACGCGGCTCTGGTCGAGCAGCGTCAACCGGCCCGAAGATTCCAGGACGCGCTGGATCACGAACATCACGTCCGGGCGGCCGGCGTCGTATTCGTCGAAGCACAGCGCGACGTTGTGCTGATAGGCCCAGGGCAGAATGCCGTCACGGAATTCGGTGACCTGCTGACCGTCCTTGATGACGATGGCGTCCTTGCCGATCAGGTCGATACGGCTGATATGGCTATCGAGGTTGACGCGCACCATCGGCCAGTTGAGCCGGGCGGCGACCTGCTCGATATGCGTCGACTTGCCGGTACCATGGTAACCGGTCACCATGACTCGGCGGTTCTTGGCGAACCCGGCAAGAATGGCAAGCGTCGTCGGACGGTCGAAACGGTAATCGGGATCGGCCTCGGGCACGTACTCGTCGGCATGCGAATAGGCCGGCACTTCCAAATCAGAGTCGATTCCGAAAACTTGCCGGACGGACACCTTCATGTCCGGCAGGCCGGCAACTTCCTGTACTGCGGCTGTCATTGATCCTCCGTGGCTTCGGATCGGCCGAAGCCTTATGCGGGTCCGACGTTACGGTCCGGCTGATAGGAGCGCAAACTTAGCAGACGCCGCCGACGCGAAAAACCCGGCTTCGCGAATAACACCATCAATTATTTCAATAAGATAGGGAGTTTCAGGCCTGTGCGGAAGGCGGGGCTGGGTTGATTTTAGATTTCTGATCCCTCTCCCGCCTGTGGGGGAGGGTGGCGGGCGCCGGCAAACCGGGGCAGAGGCGCGTTGTTTTCAGAGGTCTGCCACCCCACGACGCTGACGCGCCGCCCCCTTCCGGGAGGGACTGGCGGCTCAGCCGAAACCTACCGACTTCAGGTAGTTATAGGCCTGAATGATCTCGACCAGCCGGTCCTCGGTCGAGCGGTCGCCGCCATTGACGTCAGGGTGGTGACGCTTCACCAGCTCCTTGAACTTGGTTTTCACCTGCTGCGGCGTCGCACCGACCTCGAGCCCCAAAGTATCGAGCGCCTTGCGCTCGGCATTGCGCACCGGACGCGCCGCCTCGGCACGCTGCTTCTGCTCGGCGCGTACCCCTTCGGAAAATAATCCGAACGGATCGGCGCCCGCGGCAAGGGACTCCGCATCGGCGCGGCTGCGGCCCTTGCCGGTTCCCATTTTCCAGGTCGGACGATGACCGGTGAGCGCGTCCTTTTGGTACGCCATCACCGCATCGTCGTTCATGCCGGCGAAGAAATTGTAGGACTGATTGTATTGACGCACGTGATCAAGGCAGAAACGCCAATGCTCATGCTCGCGCCCACGCCCCTTCGGCGCACGGTGCGTGCCCTGCTCCTTGCATCCGTGCCACTGGCAGGAAGGACCTTCCGTCTTGATACGGCGGTCCTGCGCCGGCTTGACGCGTACACGATCAAAAATATCCGAGTCGAATTTCATGACCCAACACTATGCGCCTTTCGCGGTGACGCCTTCAAGACTTGACTTGTCACGGTCGAACGCGATTTCGCCACGAAGCATTGACGCGCGCGCCGCCCTTGCATAACTCGGACGGCATGCGCACCAGCGATATCATCACACAGAAGTTGACCGAGGCTTTCTCGCCGCAAAGCCTGAGGGTCGAGGACGAATCTCACCGACATGAGGGCCATGCCGGGCATCGGCCGGGCGGGCAAACTCACTACAGGGTCTATATCGTATCGGAGGCATTCAAAGGAAAGACCCGGATCGAGCGTCACCGCATGATCAACGGTATTCTTTCGTCTGAACTCGCCGGCGGCGTGCACGCGCTGGCAATTCACGCCGCCGCGCCGGGTGAAGGCGGCGCGGCGTAGAATACGCTGCATTTCGTGGAAGCGCCGCTGACCTCCGCGAAGCGGGGACCAGCGCAATAATTCAACGAGCGGTTCAGGCGGCCTGCGCCACGCCGACACTGGCCAGCAAGGATGTGCGCAGCAGGAAGGCACGGTGCGCCGTCGGATCGGCGGCCATGCGACGCAAGGCGGCGAAGTTTTCCTGCCGGACGCGCTCGTCTTTTTCCTCCAGCCGCTTCTTGTTGGCGACCGTCTGCTGCTGCACGTACTCGATGTTGATCGGGCGGCGGCGGCGGTCGTATTCGTCGAGCACGGCTTCCGGTTCGCCACGAAGCACGCGATCAAGCAATGCGGCGAGTTCAACGGCATCATGAATGCCGCAGTTGAGGCCGAGGCCGCCGATCGGATTGTTCACGTGCGCCGCATCGCCCGCGAGGAACACATGTCCCTGCCGGAAGCTCGCGGCAACCCGCTGGTGGACATTGTAGATGTTGCGGTGAACGATCGGGTACGCGCCTTCCTTCGGGAAGAATTTCTGCAGACGCTGCTCGACGGCTTCGTCGGCGAACACGGCCTCATCGGTATCGCCTGGCCGCGTCGGGAACACCGAGCGCCATAGCCCTTTGCCGTCCGGGCCCGACACCTTGAACAGGTTCGCCCATTCGTCCGGATCGGAGAAATAGCTGCGATAGCCCGCGCCGACGCCGGCCTCGAAGTCGAAAGCCGTGGTCAGCACCAGGAAGCGCTCCGGGAACGTATAGCCTTCGAACTCGATGCCGAGCGCCTTGCGCACCGTGGAGCGGCCGCCGTCGGCGCCGATCAGATAGCGCCCGGAGACCGTCTCCGTCTTGCCGTCATGCTCGATATGCAGGCGCACGCCGTTGGCATCCTGGTCGAGACCGGACACACGCGCGCCCATGTGCACCTTTGCGTTGGTCGTGCCGCGCAGGCGTTCTATCGCCAGCTTCGCCAGCTTGTGCTGCTCGCACTGGACGACGAAAGGAAAGCGCGTGTCGTTCTTGAGGATCGCGTGATCGAACTCCGCAACCACCTGCCCGGAAGGCCGGTCCCAGAACTGAAACGTACGCGCGACGAGACCGAGACGGATGATGTCGTCGATCAGGCCGAGATTGGCCAGCATTTCGAGCGTTGCCGGATGGGTGGTCGAGGCACGTGGCGCATCGTTCACCTGGGTCTCGGCCTCGAACACCTCGACGGCGTGACCTTGGCGCGCCAGCGCCAGCGCCGCGACGAGGCCCACCGGCCCACCACCGGCGACGAGAATTGGTTGCTCGGACACGATGAATCTCCCTCGCCTATTGTTGTTTCACGCCGGCGACTTCGACGGCTTGCGCCCACAAGGCGATATCGGATTTGATGGTGTCAGCGAAAACGTCGGGACCGTCGCCGAGCGGATCGGTACCAAAACTCGCCAGACGCTCGGCGAACTTCGGCTCCTTCACGGCGCGCCCCAACTCGCCCGCCATCTTGTCGACGATCTCCTTTGGGGTGCCTCGACGCGCGAGGATCCCATTCCAGGTTTGCGCTTTGTAGGTCGGAAAACCGGACTCGGCGACCGTCGGCACATCGGGCAGTTGCGTTGCGCGCTTCGCGCCCGAGACTGCAAGTATGCGAATGGCGCCGCTTTGCGCATGCGGAATTGCATCGGCCAGATTTGAGAACATCGCGGGCACATGACCCGCGAGCACGTCGGCCAGAGCGGGTGCGTTGCCCTTGTAGCCAACGTGAATCATGTCGAGGCCTGCCATCTTCAAGAACAGCGCCATCGCCAAATGACCGACGCTGCCGGCACCGGCCGAGGCGTAAGCGATCTTGCCGGGTTGCGCCTTCACATGCGCAATGAACTCGCCGATCGTTTTGACCGGCATGTCTTTGTGCACCAGCAACACAAACGGATTAGACGCGAGGTTACAGACCGGCATGAAATCCTTCACCGGATCGTATTTGACGCGCTGCATGGCCGGCACGATGGCGATCTGCGGCAAGGCGGAAAAGAACAACGTGTAACCGTCGGGCTCGGCGCGGAGCACCGCCTCCGCCGCAAGCGCGCCGCCGGCACCGGGCCTGTTCTCGACCAGGAACTGCTGGCCGAAAGCCTCGGTGAGGCGCTGCGCGGCGATACGGGCAAGGCCGTCAGTGTTGCCGCCGGCGGCGAAGGGGACCATCAACATCACCGGCCGGGTCGGCCAGTCGAGGGCGAAGGACGGACGGACCAGCGCGGCCGAAGCGGCGAGGCCGGCCAGCGAAGTCAGGATAGTTCTACGGGTGGGCATGGTGGGCTCCTGGATTGCAGTTCACAAACCGGCAGCGACTGGCCATCCCACCCACCCGGCTGGGCATGATAGCGAGAGGCATTTGCAACAGTAGCCGGAGACCGTCATAAGGGAATTATCAATATCGCTCTAGCGATATAGGGAAAAACCTATGACGGAGTCCATCGACTGGGACCACCAGATTGGTCGCCGCCTGCGGCTGCGCGATCTCCACGTGTTCTTCACGGTCGTTCAGCGCGGCAGCATGGCCAAGGCCGCGGCCCAACTGGGGGTGTCGCAGCCGACAATTTCCGAGACCATCGCCGATCTCGAACACGCGCTCGGGGTCAAGCTTTTCGACCGCAGCCCGCGCGGCGTGACGTGCACGATGTACGGCCACGCGCTGCTCAAGCGCGGCCTGATGGCCTTCGACGAATTGCGCCAGGGGCTGCGCGACATCGAATATCTCGCCGATCCAGGCGTCGGCGAGGTGCGTATCGGCTGCGTCGAGTCCATCGCGGCAGCTATTCTGCCGCCGGCGATACAGAGCTTTTACGAGCGGCATCCGCACATCGCGCTCGATGTCGTACAGGTGGCGACACCAACCTTCGAATTCCCGCAGTTGCGGGACCGCAGACTCGACCTTGTGCTCGCCCGGCTCGTCCGTCCGCCGAGCATGGACGGCGCGGATGACGAGCTCAATGTCGAGATCCTCTTCAACGACGAGATCGTGGTCGCTGCCGGCGCGAGCAGTCCATGGGCCCAACGCAGCACGATCGACATTGCCGAACTTGCCGACGCGCCGTGGATTCTAACGGCCCCCGGCACCTGGAATTACAAGGTCATCATGGACGCGTTCAGCGCACGGGGCGTCGCCATGCCGCGCGTCGTGGCGCGAACTTTTTCGGTGCCGCTGCGCACGACCCTCCTGGCGGACGGACCGTTCGTCACCGCCTTGCCGGCGTCGGTGCTGCGCCTCAATGCCGATCGTCTCGCTTTGAAGGAACTGCCGCTTGCATTGCCTGAGCGGCCTTGGCCGGTGGCGGTCGTCACTCTGAAAGGCCGCACCTTGAGTCCGGTCGTCGAGCTGTTCATCGACCACATCCGCGCATTCACGCGCCCGGCAACCGGCGGCGCCTAACTCGCCTGCGCCTGCTGCTGGCGTGACAGCGGCTGGATCCTCAGCGCGGTGATGCGGTTGCGGGCTCTGCGCAGCACGCGAAAGCGGAAGCCGTGGAAGGTGAAGCTCTGGCCTACTTCGGGGATAGAACGTGCCTCGTGAATCACGAGACCGGCGATGGTGGTCGCCTCCTCGTCCGGCAAATTCCAGTCCATCACGCGATTGAGGTCGCGGATCGGCACGGCGCCGTCGACATTGACGGAACCGTCGGGCTGCTTGCGCACGCCAGGCATCGCAACGTCGTGCTCGTCGGTGATGTCGCCGACGATCTCCTCGAGGATGTCCTCGAGCGTGACCAGACCTTCGACCTCGCCGTACTCGTCGACGACCAACGCGAACGGCGTCTTGCGGCGGCGGAAGGCCTGGAGCTGCTCAGAGACCGGGCGTGTCTCCGGCACGAACCAAGGCACGGTCAGCAACGACGCAATGTCGACTTTGCTTGGGTCGCCGTCGACCGCGTGCAAGGCACGCAGCAGGTCCTTCACGTGCAGGATGCCGATAATGTTCTGCGGGTTACCGCGCCACAGCGGCAGACGCGTCACCGGCGAGGCGATGACGTCATTGACGATATCCTCGGCGGGGTCGTCCGCGTTGAGCGTGATCATATTGGTCCGGTGGACCATCACGTCGGAGACTTCGAGTTCGCCGAAGCGGAAGACGTTCTGGATGTACTCGGCCTGACCTTCCTCCAGCTTGCCGTGCTCCGCCGATACCTCGACGAGGCCCTCGATCTCGACGTCTGTCAGAATCTCGTGCGGCGAAGCCTCTTGAACACCGAGCATGCGCAAAATCGAATGCGATGCCGCGTTGAGGAGCCAGTTCAGCGGCCAGAAGAGCATATATGAGAAGTAGAGCGGATAGCCGATCCACAGCGACACCGGCTCCGGCTCTCGGATAGCCAGGGTCTTCGGCACCTGCTCGCCGAGGATGATGTGCAGCGAGGAAAAGACCAGGAAGCCGACCACAAACGATGTGACATGGAGCGCCTGCTCAGGCAGGCCGAGCGGCTCCAAAACAGGACTCAGCAAAGCCGCGACGGTCGGCTCGCCGACCCAGCCGAGACCAAGCGAGGCCATGGTGATGCCGAGCTGACAGCAGGCGAGATAGGCCTCGATATTCTTGAGGATGTGCTGAACCAGCCGAGCGCCGAAGCGGTCCTGCTCGACCATGGCATCGATGCGGAAGCCGCGGCTTTTGACGAGCGCGAACTCAGCCGCAACGTAGAACGCGTTGGCCGCGAGCAGAAAAAGCGCCAGCAGCAGATTCACGATCGTGGCGTTCATCGTCGTTTGGCAATCAAGGCGGCGTCAGTGACAGTCTGCCGGATGCGCCCCGCACTCATCCGGCAACTTGTTCGGCGAGAAAGGCGCGCACCTCGGCAGGATCGACATTGTTCTCGATAAAGGCTTGGCCGATGCCGCGCACCAGGATGAACGTAAGCTTGCCGCGCTTCACTTTCTTGTCCTGCGCAATCAGGTCCATCAAAGCATCGATGCCCGGTACGCCACCGGCGACGTCTCTGACATGGGTCGGCAGCCCGACAGCGGCAAGATGCGCGCGCGCCCGATCGGCTTCGGCCTGACTCGTCAGACCTTTGCGGGCAGAGAAGTCGAACGCCATCACCATGCCGAGCGCCACCGCCTCACCATGCAGCAGACGATCGGAAAAGCCGCAGCCGGCTTCGAACGCATGGCCGAATGTATGGCCGAGATTGAGCAGCGCCCGCTCGCCGGTCTCGCGCTCGTCGCGCGCGACCACGCCCGCCTTGGCGCGGCAGCTCACGGCGATGGCGTGCTCGCGCGCGGGACCACCAGCGAAGACCTCGCGCCAATTGGCTTCGAGCCAGGCAAAGAACGCCTCATCCCCGAGCAGTCCGTATTTGGCGACCTCGGCGTAGCCGGCGCGGAACTCGCGCGCCGGCAGCGTGTCGAGCAACGCCGTGTCGGCAATGACCAGCACCGGTTGATGGAATGCGCCGATCAGATTTTTGCCGTGGCGCGAATTGATGCCGGTCTTACCGCCGACCGACGAGTCGACCTGCGCCAGCAGCGATGTCGGCACCTGCACGAAGTCGAGTCCGCGCCGCACGCAGGACGACGCGAAGCCAGCGAGATCGCCGATCACCCCGCCGCCGAGCGCAATGGCAAGATCGCCGCGCTCGATGCGCGCGGCAATGATGTCTTCGCACACACGCTCAAAGGTCGCGAACTTCTTGGAGCCCTCGCCGGGCGTCACGACGATGGCCGACGACTCGACGCCGGCCTCGGACAAGGCCGCCTGGGCCGCCGGGAGATGCTGCTTCGCGACGTTCTCATCCGTGACAATGACTGTGCGCGCACCGGGACGCAGCGCCTTGATGCGCGCGCCGAGCGACGCGAGAAGCCCGCGGCCGATGGCGATGTCATAGGTGCGCTCGCCCAGCGCCACCTCAACGGTGATCGGCTCGTTGCTGCGCAGGGGCGCGGTCATACCTTGCTCTCCTCCGCCGCCACACCCCGGATATGCGGCAAGGGCGGCCATGATCTCATCCACGATGATCTCGTGCGGCTCGTCGCGGGACTGCACCACGAGATCGGACAGGGCATAGATCGGTTCGCGTTGAGGCATCAAGTCCTTGATACGGTCGACGAGCGGGCGGTCGGAGCGGCGTTTGGTGCGCTTCAGCAGCACGTCGATATCGGCTTTCAGCCAGATCGAGATGCCCTTGTCGCGGATGAGCCCACGGGTCTGCGGGTCCATGACCGCCCCGCCGCCGGTCGCCAGCACTTGCGGACCCTGGTCGAGCAGACGGGCGATCACCCGCGCCTCCCCGGCACGAAAGTATGGCTCGCCATGTTTGTCGAAAATTTCGGGAATGGACATTCCCGCGGCGCTTTCGATCTCGGTATCGGCATCGACGAAGGGCACGCCCAGCCGGTGCGCAAGCCGCCGCCCGATCGAGGATTTGCCGGCCCCCATCATGCCGACCAGCACCACCGAGCGCGCGCCGAGCGCGCGCACGACCGCCCGCTCCTGCGAGTCGGCTGCGGGTTTCTGGACGGCGATGTTAACCATATCTGGGTTCCGGGTCGGCGGCTCGCCTCCCTATATAGCAGCAACGGCCCGGCGGCGATGGCGCCCCTTGCCTAAGGCCGGGGAACGTGGTCGTAACCTTTCGGCCTTAACCATACGCTTTGCTCCTTCGCCGGATTCCTGCATGCCGAGTCTCTTCAGATTCCTGTTCGTCGTCGGCATCATCGGCGGATTGAGCTACGCGGCGGTGTTCGCACTCGCCAACTTCGTACCGTTCAAGCCGCGCGAAATCGTGCAGACGATACCGCCCGACAAATTCGTCAAACAGCCGCACTGACGGGGCACGGCATGACCGGCCGTCCACGCGCGAACGACGAGGCCGCGATCGAGCTCTTCCTCGACATGCTGGCGGCCGAGCGCGGCGCCGGCGAGAATACGCTCGCGGCCTACCGCAACGATCTCGAGGATTTGTCGGCGCATCTGCGCGCGCATGGCGTTGCCATTGCCGATGCGGACACCGACGACCTGCGCGGCTTCCTCAAGAGCCTCGACGAGCGCGGCTTCAAGACCTCATCGCTGGCACGGCGGCTGTCGGCAACGCGGCAGCTTTATCGCTTCCTGTACGCGGAAGGAAAACGGGGCGACGATCCGGCCGCCGTGCTCGAAGGCCCCAAGCGCGCACGGACCCTCCCCAAAGTCCTGTCGATCAAAGAAGTCGACGGCTTGCTTGCGCAGGCACGCGCCAATGCGGAGAACGCCGAGCAACCGATCGCGCAGCGCCTGCGCTCGGCGCGTCTTTTGTGCCTTTTGGAAGTGGTCTACGCCACCGGCCTGCGCGTGTCCGAACTCGTCGCTCTGCCGGCGTCGGCGGCGCGCCGCGATCAGCGCATGCTGGTGGTGCGCGGCAAAGGCGGCAAGGAGCGGCTGGTGCCTCTCAACCAGGCGGCCAAGCGTGCGATGGCGGAATACCTCGCGCTCCGCGCCGATGCCAAAACCGACGCGTCGTCGAAATGGCTGTTTCCATCCTTCGGTGAGAGCGGACACCTCACGCGCCAGCATTTCGCCCGCGACTTGAAGGCGCTCGGCGCGGCGTGCGGCATCGACGGCGCGCGCCTGTCACCGCATGTGCTGCGGCACGCCTTCGCCAGCCATCTCCTGCACAACGGCGCCGATCTGCGCGTGGTGCAGACATTGCTCGGCCATGCCGATATCTCCACCACGCAGATTTATACGCATGTGCTGGAAGAGCGGTTGAAGTCGCTGGTGCGCGATCTCCACCCGCTCGCCGAGAGCTAGGGCGTCGCCCACTTCAGGCCGGCAATGCCGGCGAAAATGAGCGCGATGCAAGCAACGCGCAGCGGATCGGCCGACTCGCCGAACCAAACAATCCCGACGAGCACGGTGCCGACCGCGCCGATGCCGGTCCATATCGCATAGGCGGTACCGAGAGGCAGATCGCGCAAGGCGAGATAGAGCAGCGCCACGCTGGCAATCATGGCCGCGATGGTAATCGCAAGGATCAAGGGCCGGCCATTGGCAGCCTTCAATCCTACCGCCCAGACAACCTCGAAAAGACCGGCGGCCAAAAGAATAATCCACGCCATGAAGACGCCTCCATTCACGTCGATGGGGGCCGTCCCCGCGCGGATAGATTGGCGGTCGGGCCGTCCCGACCGCCACCGTACCTAAGATTTCTCCCGGTGACCGGCAAGGCGTGCGGTTGACTCGCGGCTCCGGCAATGGCCAGTGTCCCCCCGCCCACCCCAAACAATTAACTTTGAAAGACCAATAGTCGTCCCATGCGCAGTTATCTCGATTTTGAAAAGCCGGTGGCCGAGTTGGAGGCCAAGGTCGAGGAGCTGCGCGCTATGGGTGAAAGCGGCACCGCTGTCGCCATTGGCGACGAGATCGGCCGACTCGAGGCCAAGGCGGCGCTCGCGCTGAAAGACCTCTACGACAATTTGTCGCCCTGGCAGAAGACGCAGGTCGCGCGCCATCCGCAGCGACCGCACTGCCTGGATTACGTCCGCGCGCTGATCACCGATTTCGTGCCGCTGGCCGGCGACCGCAAGTTCGGCGACGACGAGGCCGTCATCGGCGGCTTCGGTCGTTTCCGCGGTGAGAGCGTCTGCGTGCTGGGCCACGAGAAGGGCTCGGACACCGAGAGCCGTCTCAAGCACAATTTCGGCATGGCTCGGCCAGAGGGCTACCGCAAGGCGGTGCGGCTGATGGAAATGGCCGAACGCTTCGATATTCCTGTGCTTTCGCTGGTCGATACGGCCGGCGCCTATCCCGGCATCGGGGCCGAAGAGCGCGGCCAGGCGGAAGCGATCGCGCGCTCGACCGACGTGTGCCTCGGTCTCGGGGTGCCGAATGTCGCGGTGATCCTCGGCGAAGGCGGCTCGGGCGGCGCCATCGCGCTCGCCACCGCCAGCCGGGTGCTGATGCTGGAGCACGCGATCTACAGCGTGATCTCGCCGGAAGGCGCGGCCTCGATCCTGTGGCGCGACACGACAAAGGCGCAGGAAGCCGCCACCAATATGAAGATCACCGCTCAGGACATGGTGCGGTTCGGCGTCATCGACACGATCGTGCCGGAGCCGACCGGCGGCGCCCACCGCGACCCGGCGGCGGCGATCGCCGCGACCGGTGATGCCATCGCCCACTCCCTCGGGGAGTTGCACGGCCTCAGCGCCGAAACCGTCCGTAAACAGCGCCGAGAGAAATTCCTCGCTATGGGCCGGACGATGGTCCGAAATGCGGGGTAGCGCGCTACCAAGATACCAGCTGTCGCCGTTTGGCGCTGGATCAGGCTTTAGGCGTGGTTTACCATAGGCTTAGTGCCAAAGGGGCCGGGACTTGTTTGCCTTGCGGATGCCACATGTTATGGCTAACGATACCTCAATGAGGGCCCGGCCTTCGGGGAGTACCAGCGTTTGAAAGCTTCATTCGTACGCGCGCTGTTGGCGTCGGCGGCTGTGGCCGTCGCGGTGACTCTTGCCGGCTGCAATCCGAATGACGTCCCGACCAATGGACGCGCGATGGCGCCGCTGTCGCAGAAGACGATCTCCGAAATCCAGGAAAAGAACATGGACAAGGGGTCGCCGATCCTTGTCCGGCTGTTCAAGGAAGAATCCGAACTCGAGGTCTGGAAGCAGAATAAGGACGGCCAGTACGCCCTGCTGAAGACCTATCCCATCTGCCGCTGGTCCGGCGATCTCGGCCCGAAGAAGAAGGAAGGCGACCGCCAGGCGCCGGAGGGCTTCTACACGATCACGCCCGGGCAGATGAATCCGAACTCCAGCTACTATCTCGCCTTCAACACCGGCTTCCCCAACGCCTACGACCGCGCGATGGGCTACACCGGCTCGGAGCTGATGGTGCACGGCGACTGCTCCTCCCGCGGCTGCTACGCGATGACGGACGAGCAGATCCAGGAAATTTACGCGCTGGCGCGCGAGTCGTTCTTCGGCGGCCAGAAGTCGTTCCAATTGCAGGCCTTCCCGTTCCGCATGACCGCGTTGAACATGGCCAAGCATCGCAACAACCCGAACTTCGCATTCTGGAAGATGCTGAAGGAAGGCTACGACCACTTCGAAGCGACCAAGCTTGAGACGAAGGTCGCGGTCTGCGACCGGCGCTACGTGTTCGATCCGGCTGAGCCGGACGGCGCGACCAGGCCGTTGTCGTTCAACCCCAGAGGCGCCTGCCCGGCTTATCAGCTCGATAAGAACGTCGCCGATGCGGTGCTCGAGATGCGCCGCGACGAACAGTACAAGATGGCGAAGTACATCGCCGAGGGCGTGTCCACCGCTGCATCGCGCGCCGGTATCGACGGCGGCATGAACCCGGTGTTCGCGTCCAAGCTCAATACCCAGGAAGGCTACGATGCCAAGGGCAATCTGGTGCAGGTTGCCGCCGCGCCCGGCTCGCTGCCGCGCGAGAACGGCCCCATCCCGGCCACGAACGTGACCGTGCCGAAGAACCTGACGACGCAAGTGGCGACCGCATCGGACAGCGGCGAAGGCGCGGGCAAGCCCGGCTCGATCGCCGGCCTGATCGGCATGTTCAACGCGTCGGAAGAGAGCAAGGCTGCGGACAACGCCGCGCCGGCCCTGCGCGGCACCAACACCGATATGGCCGCCAAGCCCAAGCGTTCGCCGGTCTATCAGACCGCGTCGACGCCGAAGCCTCACCATCCGGCCAAGCCGGCGGCGACCGTCGCCAGTGCCACGCCGGTCGCGCGCGCCAAGCCGACCGAAAAGGATGAGGCGTCGAGTGCGCCCGCGCCGGAATTGCGCACGGCCTATTCCGCTCCGGCCCCGGCGCCGAGCGCCCCACTCTCCGGCGCCCAGCCGGTTATGCCGGTCGGTGGCTTCGCCAGCCGCTGGGTGGGCACCGGCTTCCGCTGAGTTAGTTTTCGTTGAGTGTTGTGTGACGTGTGTCAGCCGCCATGGCTGACACGGCATTTGGGCCACGCATGCACGCTTACGTCTACGTCCTCGGCAGCTTCGGCAAAGATCGTCACCTCACCTACGTCGGCTGGACCACCGACATCGAGAAACGGCTCGCGCGGCATAACGCCGGCAAGGGAGCGCGCTCGACACGCGGCCGCATCTGGGTCTTGTTGCATTCGGAGAGCTTCGCCACACGGCAGGAAGCCATGAGCCGCGAGTGGCATCTCAAGCGCGACCGCGCCTTTCGCAAATCGCTGGTCACCACTTTCAAAGAAAACGGCTAGTCTCGGGCGAGGCTAGCCGAGACACGAACCTTAACCACCCGAGCGCATCTCGTTTAGCTGCAATCACCTCACATTCCGCTCGCCCCCGCGAAAGCGGGGGCCCAGGGGCCAAAGCGCCGATATTTCAGATGCCGCGCTGGATTCCCGCTTTCGCGGGAATGAACGGAGGGCGTTCCAACCTGACCATAATCTGCTCTGGCGCGGCGTCACCCAAGCATTCTGACTTTGCTCGCCACCGGACCGGTATCGCCCATGCTTTCCACGTAGGAGACCTGATCGCCACGCTGCAGCGAATCGAAGTCGCCCGAGAGCAGGCTGTTCCGGTGGAAGTAGAGCAGGCCACCCTCTTTTGTCATGAGGAAGCCGAAGTCCTTTTCCGGCGGCAGATCCGCGATCTGCCCGCGAAATTCATTGGACGCCTCGTGCACCATTTCCGCAGTGCCGTGATCGCAAAGCTTATCCTTGTGCTTCGTGAGACGCCGTTCGGCAATCCGGAATGCTTCATTGATCGCATTGTTCAGATCGGGCGCCTGGAATTTACGCTGGAGATGCGCTGGCTCGTGCGACACCACGATGTCCTTGTGCCCGGGCACCGAGATTTCGATGCGCACGACAGGCGGAATCGTCTCGTTCGAATTCCGATTGCGTTGATCGACCCGCACGCGGCATGTCGTCATGCGGCTGTAAATGCGCTCAAGCCGGTCGACATGCTCGCGAATCGCATCTTCGACCCCGTCCGAAGACGATACGTTATGAAATGCGATCTCGACCGGTATTTGCATCGCCGAACCCCGTGTTGTTGCACAAGGATAATTCAGGTTCGGGAATTTGGTTCGGGACGAACCTCGCGCAGTGCTTCCGTTAGCGCAGCCGCCCTTCCATGACGGCGCGACAGTCCGCATTCAACTTGCTGATGTTCTTGTGAAGGCAAGCCGTGATGGCATCCCGGTTCGGGATATAATAGCTGCATAGGCGGAAGACTTCTGGCTCGCAGGCCCGCTTCTGCGCCTCGGTGACATTGCCGTTATCACGATTACCATTATCGCGATTATCGCCGCCGCGATCCCATCGCTGATTGTCCCACTGCTGGTCGCGACGCGAATCGTTGTCGCGGCTATTCTGGTTCCAGTCCTGGGACCACGCGATGCTTGGTATTCCAGTCGAAAGAAGAAGCAGCAGAACGACGATCCGGAACCCCATCTCCAGCCCTCGTGCACGGTCCTTTGCGGCAACGCGCTGACCGGCACTTCGGTTTCACGGAATCAAGATGGGGAGAGGTACCGCCGCATATCGGGCAAGCGTCTCCGACAGTGTGCAGTCGCCGGCTTGCACGGGCTTTACAACGCAGATGTCAAGCGAGGTGACAATCGTGCGCGCCGGCCGCAATGCTCTCGTGCATCGAGCCGGCCGCGCCAATTGGAGAGATCAGAAGTCTTTCCACTCGTCGGACTGCACGGCTGCCGCAAGCGCGCTCTGCATCCGGCGCGCGCCGCCGGCTGCCGCCATCCGCGCAACCGCGCGCTTCGGCGCGGCTGTCGGCGCCGGTTTGACTGGCATCTCGACCGCAGCGGTGGGCGTGGCCTGGCGCACGTTGCGGACGATGCTCTCGTTGCCGCGCAAGCGGAATTGCGCCACGCGTTCGTCCATCGACTTCGCCTGCGATTCCAGCGTCCGCGCGGTCGCGGCATTTTCCTCGACCAAAGCCGAGTTCTGCTGCGTCACCTCGTCCATCTGAGTGAGGGCGCGGTTGATCTGTTCGATGCCGGTCGACTGCTCGATGCTGGCATTCGCGATGTCGGCGACAACGGTAGCGACTTTCTTGATCGACGCCGTGATCTCGCTGAGCGATTCACCGGCCTTGTTGACCAGATCGACACCGCTTTTCACTTGGCTGTTGGAGTTCGTGATGAGATCCTTGATGTCCTTCGCCGCCTGCGACGAACGCTGCGCGAGGCTGCGGACTTCCGACGCGACCACGGCGAAACCACGGCCGGCCTCGCCAGCGCGCGCGGCCTCGACCGCCGCGTTGAGGGCGAGCAGGTTCGTCTGGCGGGCGATCTCGTCGATGACGCCGATGATGTCGGAAATCTTGCGCGACGACTCTTCGATATGCGCCATGGCGGTGACCGCCTCGCTGACCACGGCACCGCCACGCTCGGCGACGACGCTCGTTTCGGTGGCGAATTCGTTGGCTTGACGCGCGTTGTCGGCGTTCTTGCGTACGGTATCGGAGATTTCCGACATCGACGCGGTCGTCTCCTCGAGGCTCGCCGCCTGTTCTTCCGTGCGCTGCGACAGATCGGTGGTGCTTGTCGAAATCTCGGCCGAGGCATTGGTCACCTCGTTGGCCGACATCCGAATGCCGCTGATGGTCGTTCCGACCTTCTCCACCACCAACTCGACGGCAGTGGTGATCTGGCCAATCTCGTCCTTGCGGTTGGTCGACTGCAGGGAAACGTTGAAGTTGCCCTCCGCGACCTTGTTCAATTCGGGCACGAGCCGTGAAAGCGGCCCCGCGATCATCGTCTGTACGATCAGGATTGCGATCCCGAAGACCGCGACCATCGCGATAGCGATCGCGGCATACGTCAAATAGATCGTCTGATTCGTCGTGGCGCTCGCCGCGTCCGAGGCTACGTCGACCCGCTTGACCAGATCGTTGGAGGTTTCGATAAACTGCCGCTGCAATTCGGCCATCGGCACCGCGATCTTAGCGATAGCGGCACGCGCCTCGTCGTTCTTATTGGAGAGGCCGAGCGCTTCAACATTCTTATACTGAGGCAACATTGCCTCGAACTTCCTCTGGTAGCCGTCGAAAGTCGCGACTTGATCCGGCACCTGCTGCTTCACAAGCTGCAGCAGTGTCAGGAAGCGCTTCTCGTTCGCTTCCTTCTCGGCAATCGCCTTCTGCATATCGGCGGCATTTACCTCGGCGATGATTCGGTAGTTCGACAGGATGAAACGGGTCAGAACCGCGTTGGCCCGCGTCGCGTTGTCCGCCGCCCGCGCTTCCTTGCTGAGCAAGGTCGAATAGAGGCCGTCGATCATCGCCATTTTCGAGGTCGCAAACCAAATCGACCCGACGCTCGCAATCGCAAACAGGATGAAACAGGCGAGAATCTTGTACAGGATCTTGAGATCGGCGAATTTCGACATTTGCTGGCCTTCTGCCCCGAAGTTGGCAACAAGCGTCCGCTTGCGCGAACAGTTCGCGCAATTCGGTCCTGATATCGCGTGTTTGTTGAGATGCCCCGGCGCGCACTGTCGTGCGCACGCCCCCCAAAAACCACGTGGTACTCCGGTGGGGAAGGTAAATTCGTGAAGTGAAAGATTGCTTAAAATGCGCGGCGGATCAGCGCACCTCGGCTATGCGCCAATCGATTATGTAGACGAATAACCGTGCTTTCGGGCGGAGGTCAGCCCGACGTACTCACCGCCACGGCTTCGACCTCGATCTTCCACTCCGGGCGAGCCAATGCCGACACGACCAGCAAGGTCGACGTCGGTTTATGACCGGAGAGAAACTCAGCCCGCAGCTTAACATAGACCGGAAAGTCCTTGGTGTCGGTCAGAAATGCCGTGACCTTGATCAGGTCCGTCACTTTCATATTCGCCGCCGAGAGCACACCAATCAGGTTGGTCCAAACCTGCCGTACCTGACCTTCGAAGTCTGGCGCGACCTGCCCGGCGGCATCGGCGGCGACTTGGCCCGAGATATAGAGCGTGCGCGTTTCACCCCGCACGACCATGCCTTGGCTGTAAGCGAGCTTGGCGTCGGATTCCGGATTGGGCGAGATAGGTTCGAGCATGGTTGCCTCGTATCCTGTTCAGGCAAGAAAGCCAGCGATGGCGCGCAGCACCTCGTTATCGGTCTCGGCCATGCGGTCCAATACGGTGAAATGGCTACAGCCGGGAAGCTCGCAATAAGTAGCCGTCCCGCCGCGCGCGCGCCAGTCGGTAACGAGATCGGCGGTCCATTGCTTGAATCCGTTGGTCTCCGCGCCACCGACCGCGCCCAAGAACGGCACCAAAGGCGCACCGGCGGGCAGGCGCGAGAGACGCAAGAGCGGGCTCGCCTCGGCGGCTTCGTCCGTCGACAGCTTCAAATCGTGATTGATCGAAGTTTGCAACAGCGGGCGCAGATCGAAGGCGCCGCTAATGCCGACAAAGCCGACAATCGGCCCCTCCCCACGCCCAGCCTGATCGAGGGCCAGCATTGCCGCCAATTGGCCGCCGGCCGAATGGCCGGCAACGACGATGCGGTCCGGCTTAAGATGCTCAACAACCCAGGCGAAGGCCGCCCGGATCTGGTCGACGATGCCGCCGACGCTCACCGCCGGCACGAGGTCGTAACCCGGGAGCACCACGGTCATCCCGGCGGCCCGATACGGCTCGGCGATGAACGAGACGTAGGATTTGTCGAGCGCGCGCCAATAGCCGCCGTGGATGAAGAACAGCACCGGCGCGCCTTCCCCGGCCGGGAAGATGTCCAGCAGGCAGCGCGCCCCCCCGCCATATCGAACGTCCAGCTTGCAGTTGCCGTCCGCACGCAGCGCCGCGCTGCGGCGCCGGTGGTCGTCGTAAACCTCGTCACGTTCAGGGTGGCGTTTGCGCAGCGCGTATTGCGCCTCGAGGGCGTCATCGATTGCTTGCAAGGTCCGGCTTCCAGAATGCATTACTAAAGTCCGAGATAGGCTGCGCGTACCGCGGGATCGCGCGTGAGCGCGTCGCTTTCGGCCTGCCGCACGATCTCGCCTTCGGCGATGACGTAACCCCAGTCCGCGCTTCGCAACGCCATGTTGGCATTCTGCTCGGCAAGCAGGATCGACATGCCTTCTTTGTTCAGCCGCCGGATGGTGGCGAAGATTTCCTGTACGACCTTCGGCGCCAAGCCCATCGACGGCTCATCGAGCAGCAACAACCGCGGCCGCGACATCAGCGCGCGACCGATCGCCAACATCTGCTGCTCGCCACCGGACAGCAGGCCGGCGATCTGGCTCTGTCGCTCGCGCAGCCGCGGAAAGAGCTCGAACACCATGTCCATGTCGGCAGCGACGGCGCGATCGCGGCGCGGCCACAAACGGCGGAAGGCCCCCATCTCAAGATTTTCGCGGACGCTCATCGGCGTGAAAACGCGGCGGCCCTCGGGCACCAGCGTGACGCCATGGTCGAGACGCGCGGAGGCGGAGGCCAGGGCGACATCCTTGCCTTCGACGCGGATGTGCCCCTTGCTCGGCCGCAACAGGCCCGCAAGGCAACGCAACAACGTCGTCTTGCCCGCACCGTTGGCACCAATCAGGCAGACCGACTGCCCCGCTTCAACGCGTAGCGAGATACTGTGCAGCACCTGAGTGTTGCCATAACCGGCAGTGAGCGAATCAACCTCAAGCATATTCAGCGTCGCCCAGATAAGCGGCCAGCACGTCGGGATGGCGACGTACGTGATCGGCGTCGCCTTCCGCAATGCGCAGACCGTTGTTGAGCACGAGAATGTCGTGCGAGAGCGACATCACCATGCGCATATTGTGCTCGACCAGGAGCACGGTCATGCCGTCACGGTTCAGCGCTGTGATGATTTGGCCGATGTGCTCGGCTTCAGCTTGCGGCAGGCCGGCGGCAGGCTCGTCCAATAACAGCAGGCGCGGCTTCGACGCGAGAGCTCTCGCCAACTCCAGCACCTTCATCTGACCGAAGCTCAAATCGCCGGCGAGGACCTGTGCCTTGGTGTCGAGTTCGAACCGCGCCAGCAGATCGAGCGCGGTTTCCGTCATCGCGCGATTCTCGGCCCGCAGGGCCGGTGTGTACAAGAGCGCGCCCATCACACTGGACTGGCCCTGCATGTGCCGCCCGACCATGACATTTTCCAAGACAGTCATCTCGCGGAAAATCTGCAGGTTCTGGAATGTCCGGGCGATGCCAAGACGCGCGCGACGAAAGGTCGGTAGGTTGTCGATGCGGCTACCGTCAAACCAGATCTCGCCGGAGGTCGGCCGCGTGACGCCGGCGATCATATTGAACAACGTGCTTTTGCCGGCGCCGTTCGGCCCGATCACCGCTTTGATCTCGCCAGGCTGCACGTCGAAGCTCAGCTCGGCAACCGCGCGCAAGCCGGCGAAATAGCAGTTGAGCGATTCGACGCGCAGCAGGCTGTCGCTCATGCCGCCCTCCGGGCGAACCGCCGGCGCAGCGCGGAGGGTATGCCGGCGAGGCCGGTGGGCGAGATGATCAGCACGATCAGCATCGCCAGGCCGAACAGCATCAGCTCGGCGTCTTCGTAGTCGAGCAGCACCTGCGGCACGGCAGTGTAGATCGCCGCGCCGAGGATCGGCCCCCAGAAGCTGCCGCTGCCGCCGATCGCCACCATCACCACCAGCAGGATGGAACTGGAGACGCTGAAAGTTTCCGGCGACGCGAACTGATTGACGTGGACGTAGAGACTACCGGCGATGCCGGCCATGCCCGCCGTCAGCACGAACACGAGCAGCTTGGTGCGGAAGCTGTCGATGCCGACGGCGTCCGCACCCAACTCGTTGGTCGCGACCGCGCGCACGGCGCGGCCGATGCGCGAGCGCAGGAAATTGAGGATCGCCAGCATGACCAGGAGCGCGACCAGCCACACCAGCGGGAACTGACGGAAATCGTTGTCGAGCGCGAAGTCGCCGAAACTGAACGGCCTGACACCGAGAAGGCCATTGGGGCCGCCGGTGATGTCGACCAGACGATTGAACAGTACGACCAGGATGGCGTTCCAGCCAAGCGTCGCCATGGACAAATAAAGCCCGCGCAGGCGCAACACCGGAATGCCGATCAGCAGCGCGGCGAGGCCCGTGATCAACGCCGCTGCCGGCAGGCCGACCCAGGCGCTGAGGCCGAACTTCACCCCAAGCACGCCGCTCACATAAGCGCCGAGGCCATAAAACCCGGCATGGCCGAGCGAAATCTGCCCGCCATAGCCCATCAGCAGATTGAGGCTCGCGATCAGGATGATGTTGATGAACATCATGTTCGCGAGCGAGACCACATAGGCATTCGGCGCCAGGAAGGGAATCACCAGCAACGCGAACCAGACGATCAACAACCGCGCATGATCCGAGAGATGCCACGGACGTGCGGCACGAGCTGTGACGGCTGTGTTCATGGGCAACACCGTCATGCGCTCAGACCTTGACCACGTCGGCACGGCCCAGGAACCCGGACGGGCGAACGAACAGGATCAGCAGCAGCACAGCAAAGGCGATCGCATCCTTGAAGTCGGAGGAAATGTAGAAGCTGCCGAAGGCTTCGAGCAGCCCCAGTGCGAGGCCCCCGACAATGGCGCCCGGCAGGCTGCCGACGCCGCCCAGCATCGCGGCCGAGAAGCCTTTGAAGCCGAACATCGCCCCCTGATCATAGGACGACAAGGTCAGCGGCGTGATGATGGCGCCGGCCAGTGCGCCAGCCAAAGCGGCGATGGCGAAGGACAGCATCACCGTCGTCTCGACGCGGACGCCGACGATGGCCGCGGCATCGCGGTCGGCCGCCGCGGCGCGCAGGGCCTTGCCCATGATGCTACGCTCGAAAAAGAGATGCATCGCGATCAAGAAGACGAGCGTTACGCCGATGATCCAGAGGGTTTGGGTCTGCACGGTGATGCCGGCCACCTCAAGTGTCGCCGTCGACGAAAAGCCCGGGTAGCCGACCGGCTTCTTGCCGAGAACCAACATCACGAGGCTGCGCGTGCAGATGGCGAGCCCGATGCTGACCAAGGTAATCAGCAAGGCGTTTGGCCGCCGCAACGGCCAGATCACCAGGCGCTCCGACACTATGCCGACCACGATGATGATCAGCACCGCAGCAAGGCAGGCAAGCAGGATGTTGTTCGTTGCGGCAAACAGCAGGGCGGAGGTCATGCCGCCCATCACGACCCACTCTCCTTGCGCGAAGTTCATCGCACCCGTGCTTTTGAAGACCACGTTGAAGCCGAGCGCGATGAGCGCGTAGATGCTGCCCGTGCCGATGCCGGCGACCAAAAGTTGGAGGACAGCGGATCCGGTGTGCATGGCGTTCAGAACGTCCGCATACGGTTCGATTCGAACATTGGCAGCGTCACGCCCAACTCGGCAAGCTTGGCGCGGGCATTGGCGACATAGCTCGCCAACGCCTGCTCCTCGGCCGCGCGTGGCGCGGCGCCAAGTCCGGCGGCCGCCGTGATGGCGTCGGCATCCGCTTCGGCGCTCGCATGCTCGGGCGCGAGCCAGGGGCAGTGATAGCCCTTCAGCTCGGTTTCTCGCACATGCGCCGTGAGCTCTTCGGCGATCAACGCACGTTCCTTGGTGGACCAATGCGACGCGCGCGATTCAAGGTAAAGCCAGCCGAAGGCGGCATGGCGCTCCTTATCGGCGATGACGCGGTCGAGCACTTCGGCGATGGCCCGATTGGTGCTCTTGGCCCGCCAGGTGCGGCAGAGCTCAAGCTCCAGCCCGTCTTCGAACGCGGCGAAGCAAGCGACATAGCTGTCGAGGTTCTGCTCCACGTTCATGATGCGCCGATGCAGGTTGCGGTTGAACGCGGCTTCGTATGCGCGATCCGCCGGGGCCGCGATGCGGCCACCGAAGCTTTCGGCGATGCGGTCGAAGCATTCGACGTGCCAGGCTTCTTCGGTATTGCGCACCGTGAGATAGAACTTCGGATCGATCTCGCGGCCGGCCTCCATACAGAAGCGCATAAGCAGCGCCGGCGTCTCGGTCAGCCCCGTTGCCTCGACCCAAAGCCGGCGACTCCAGGTCCGCCGCGCTGCCTGCAGTACAGTCTCGTCGTACGGCTCCGGCGCAAGCGCTGTCCAATCGATGTCACGCAGCGGATTCCAGCGTCCCGCCTTGCCGCTGTCGTAAAGCTCCCGGATCTCGGGCAACGTAACATTCATCTCGAGCGGGAAGCGCCGCTCGATCAGCAGATGCGATGGCGGCAGGCTCGGCTTGACCAGGTGCAGGACGCGTTCCACGTCAGATCGTCCCAAGCTTCGGATGGCTGAACGGGGGCAGATTAATGCCGAGCGGCTTCATCTGCTCGCGGATGCGCTGCACGGTGGCAACGAAGACCGGCTTTTCCTCTTCCTCGACCGTCGAGCCGAGACCGGCCTCGTATGTGATGCGGTCGGCATCGACCTCCGAACGGGACGCGGGATTTTCCGGCGCGAGCCAGGCGCTGTGGTAGCCGTTGAGCTCCACCTTCTCCATCATCGTGATGACCGAGTTCTCGATCATCTTCTTTTGCTCCGGCGTGAGCTGCTCGCAGATCGCCTCGAGGAAGTACCAGCCGAACGCGCAATGACGCGACTCGTCGCGCATGATGAAGCGCACGATCTGCCGCGCGACAGGATCGCGCGTTACATCGTCGAGGTGCTTGAACACGTCGAAAGCAATTTCCTCGGCGGTGCAGACCAGCGCCGCGATGATGCCTTCGAGTGGCACGTCGGCATTCAGCGTCGCACGGCGCACGCCATGCGTCGCAACCGAGCCCTCGAATAGCTGTTGCACCGGCTTCTCGATATAGCCGCCGAGCTTTTCCGCCATGGTGTGGCAGACCTCGGCATGCCGCGCTTCTTCCTGCGAGCGGATCGTGAAGAAGAGCTGCATGTCCGAGGGCCGGTTTTCCAGGCCGAACCGGAGCTGGAGCGATGGGCTTTCGGAAATGGCGCCGTATTCGCTCCAAGCCCGGCGGCTCCAGTAGAGCCGCGCCGCATAGCGCTGCTCGTCTGTGTAAGCCTCCGGTTTGAGCTGGTCCCAATCCACGTCGGTTTTCGGATCCCACTGGTTCCTTGTCGCGGCGTGGAAGAGTTCACGAATACGCGGCAGGTCGGAATTGAAGGTCAGCGGAAACCGGTTCTCCGGACCATCGAGCAAGGTCTGCACGACTTCGAACGCCTGATCGGCCGACATATCACGAGACAACGCCATGACTTACCTCCAGATCGTTACGCGGTTCAGTCGTAGTCCACCAGGTTGAAGCGACCGTCGCGCCAGTTGACGAGCACGATGTCCTTCTTCGACAGGCCGGAATGCTTCTCCGGCGAGAACGTGAATTCGCCGCTGGTGCCCGCGAAGTTCTTGATCTGCTCAAGGCCTTGCGGAAGCTTTGATACGTCGCCGTTTACTTTGATCAGCGCCTCTTTGGCGAGCATCGCCGCATCGTAGGACTCGGCCGCATAGAGGCTAGCCTGGCGATTGAACCGGGCCTGATAGTTTTTGAACAGCTTGAGAATGCCCGCCTTGAGCGGATCGCTGTCGGACAACTGGTCGCCGACCGGAAGCTTGAGGCTGGCAAGCAGGATCGATTTCGCGGCGTCGCCGGCGAGGTTCATGTAGTGGGCCGAGACGAAGCCGTAGCTGTGAATCAGCGTCTTCTTGTCGAGGCCAAGCTGCTGCGCCTGCTTGATGAACACCACGCCCGCGGGCGTGACGGTCCAGCAGATGATTGCATCGGCGCCGCCGTCGCGGATGCGCGTCAGTTGCGGCAGCATGTCGGTGTCGGCCGGATCGAACGTCTCGTACATGACGTCGAGGTTGCGGCGCGGCGCGACCTTCTTCATCTGCGTGACGGCGCCCTGGCCGAAGCCGCTGGAATCCGCGAGCAACGCGACTTTCTTGATCTTCTTCTTGTCGAAGTAGTCAGCAATCCGCTCGAGCACGTCTTCGTCGTCGACGGTGCTCTTGAACACCCATTTGCGATCGGCGACGGGGGTGACAATCGCGAGCGCGCCCTCGCTGGAAATGAACGGGATTTTGGCTGCTTCGGCCATCGGCGCCATCGCGAGCGCGATGCCGCTCATGTTGCCGCCGGAGACGATGACCTCGACCTTGTCCTGGCTGATGAGACGCCGCGTCGCTGAAATCGCCTTCTGCGTCTGGCTTTCCGCATCGTAGAAGGTCCAGGCGATCGGCCGGCCGTTGATGCCGCCGGCGGCATTGATCTCGTCGACAGCGAGTTGCAGGCCCGCCTTCATGTCCTCGCCGAGAAAAGCGGCTGGTCCGGTCACGGACAGGATCGAGCCGACCCGCAGGGGTTCGGCGGCCCAGCCAACACGCACGCCGGAAGCGGCAATCGCCGCGCCGGGGATCAGTTGCAGGAACGTACGTCTTCCAAGAGTCACGATACCCCTCCACCGATAATGGACGCCGAATGGCGGCCCGTTGCATTCACGTGACCGGCAAGTTCAGTCGTTATGCACTCCGCTGGAGTCGATCTCGCGCGGGGTACCCACACCTTCGCGCGACAGCGGAACACTGAGCGAATATCGAACAAGATCGGCGCGGTGCACGGTGTGGCCGGCCATCACCAAGCGATTGGTTGCATCGCGATAACGCAGCGAACGAATGAGCACCGGCGCGCCGGCGGGAAGGTGCAGGTATTCGACCTCTTCCGGACCCGCGATGCCGGCTTCGATCTCGAAATCGCCGGTGCGCAACTCGAGGCGCCGCCAGAGCAGATGCAGCGGTGAGCCAAGCGCGGAGCTTTCGTCCCAATCGGTGACGAGATCGGCGGGCAGATAACGATAGTCGATGGCGACAGGCACGCGGGCGGCCGCACGCGTGCGCTTGATGAAGAGAATGGGAGACCCGACCTCGATTTCGAGTGCAGCAGCGACGTCTTCGTCTGCGCCGCGACGGTCGAACACCAGGAGCGTCGGTTGGATGGGCGTGCCCTTGGCGGCCCATTGCTGGATGAAGTCCATTCCCGGGCCGAAGCGTTCTTCGAGCTTCTTGACCGCGACAAAAGTGCCGAGCCCCCGGCTGCGCGTGAGCAGCCCCTCGCGCACCAGTTCGGAGAGCGCCTGGCGCACGGTGTCGCGCGAGACGCAGAAGAACGCACACAGCTGCTCATCGGAATAGAAGCGCCGATCCGGCTGCTCCCAGCGCAGAATCAGTCCGATAAGCCTTTGTTTTATTTGGGCATAAAGCGGCAACGGCGACGACCGGTCGAGCGGCGGCTGGGCCCATTCGGCCTCCGGTAGCGCCAAGCTCTGGGTCGAGTCCTGCATGGGCGTCGCCGTCCCGTCATCTAGTTGGGGGATTGTTGGGTTAATCATACATTTTGGCAAGCCCTAGTTTTTGGCGGGCACCGCCCGTTTGCGCGCCAGGTTTGAGACCACCAGCCTGCCGACGGAAGCGGAGAGGACCACTGGCATGGCGGCCGGCGGCAAGGCCGTGTTCGATGACGCCGGCGCGCTTAGGCGAGATTGCGCGCCAGCCGCGCGACACGCCGATTTCGGAATGGCGACGGGGCCGATCGCCGCCGCTCAGATGATGAGCAGGAGACCGCGTTCGCAGCGCGCGCCGTCGAGCGCACGGTCCAATCTATAAGATGCGGCTCTGAATGAATAAGCAATTGCGGACTTGTTTCGACAACACCGCTCTGCGGTAATTCGGCCGTGATGGGGGATACGAACGCAATGCACTTTGGCGCAGGCAATGCCGGCTCGGACGATATCGATCACGTCAATCACGTCGGCATGGCGGTCAGAGATCTGAAGGCGATCGCAACGCGCTTCGAAGAGCTCGGCTTCATTCTGACGCCGTTTTCACCGCATTCCGGCGCATGGAAGCCGGGCGACAAGGTGCAGTCCCTGGCTTCCGGCAATCGCTGCATCATGTTCGGCGACAATTATCTCGAGATCTTGGCAAGCGAGAACCCCGCGGCGCCGGCGCCGCGCATCTCGAACTTTCTGAACCGCCATCAAGGCGCGCATATCATCTGCTTCAACACCGAGAAGCCTGAGCAGGTCGATCAGCGCCTGCGCGCCAATGGCGTCAGCACGTCGGGAGTCATCCCGCTGCAACGCGAGATCGACACACCGGACGGCGTGAAGACAGCCAAATTCCAGCGTGTCCAATTCGCGCCGAACGAGTCTCCGGAAGGCTACATTCAGGCGGCACGGCACCTGACGCCGGAGTACATCTACCAGCCGCGCTATACGGCGCATCCCAACGGCAGCGAGATGCTGCGCGACACTTATCTGGTCACGGACGACGTAGAGCGATTTGCCGACAAGTACGCGCGCTATCTCAGCAGACCCGCCCGACAAGAGAACGGCGTGACGGTTTTCGAATTCAGGGAAGGCTCGCGGCTGCTGCTGATCACGAGCGAGCAGGCGCGCAAACTGCTGCCGGGAAGCCTGATACCGCCGCCGCCGTGTATTGCCGCGGTCTCCTTCGTCACCCGCGACCTGCAGGGGCAACGCGAGCGTCTTGGCCGTCTTGCATTGCCGTTCGCGGAAGTGGACGGGCGTCTCGTGCTGCCTGCCGAGGAAACCGGCGGGCTGGCCTTCGTCTTCGAACAATCAAGGGGCTGACATGCTATCGCGACTCTTTCTCATCGCGGCGCTTCTGGTGAGTGCGCCGCAATTTGCCGCCGCTGCGTCGCCCTATCCCGATCACACGGTCCGCATCATCGTTCCTTACGCGCCGGGCGGCGGCGTCGACGGGCTCGCGCGCGCTCTCGCGGATAATTTTTCCCGCGCGTGGAATCAAAGCGTGATCGTCGAAAACAAGTCCGGCGCCAGCACGATGCTCGGCGGCGAAGCCGTCGCGCGTGCGCCGAAGGACGGCTACACGCTGCTGCTGACCAGCGACACCTCGATCACCAGCAATCCCTTCCTGTTCAAGCGCCAGCCCTATGACCCGGTCAAGGATCTGGCGCCGGTCACGCAGTTGATCGACCTGCATCAGATCGTGGTGGTGCATCCGAGCGTGCCGGTGAGCACGCTCAAGGAACTTGCCGACTACGCCAAAGCCAACCCGAACAAGCTGTCCTATGGATCGTACGGCAAAGGCAGCCAGCCTGATCTGCTGTTCGAGACCGTGAAGGCGCAGACCGGAGCGAGCATTCTGCCGGTGCCGTTTCGCGGCATTGCGCCCGCCATTCTAGCGACATTGAACGGCGAGGTTCAGATGACGCTGGGCAGTCCCGCGGTCGTCGGCCAGCATATCAAGGCCGGAAAAATGAAGGCCCTCGCTGTCGGCAAAGGCGAGCGCCTGAAGGACTTCCCTGACATCCCGACATTGAAGGAAGCGGGCTTCGCCAATGCCGAGCCGCTTTCCTGGTTCGGCCTGTTCGCCCCGGCCGGCACGCCGCCCGACATCGTCGCCAAGATCCAGCAAACCGCCGCGGCAGCGCTCAGTGAGCCGGCGTTCAAGGCGCGCTTCATCGATGCCGCCGGCTTCGAAGCTGTCGGCAGCACGCCGCAAGCGTTCAGCGATTTCATCGCCAAGGACCTCGAGCAGAAGCGCAAACTGATCGAGACCGCGAAAATTACGCCGGAGTGAGCGCGGTTAGTCTCATCCAATGGCACAAATCGAAAATGGCCGGTGCATCGCCGGCCATTTTGCTTTAGCGCTGCGGCAGGATGGCACTAGGAGCCGGAATAAAGCTTGCACGTCAGCGGCCGCCCAGCGTCATCCCCTCGAGATCGATGCCAGGCCGACGCCCACTGACCAAATCCGCGACAATCCGACCGCAGCCGCAAGCTTGCGTCCAACCGTTCGATCCCTGCCCCACATTGAGCAGCAGATTGGCGAACGGCGTCGGGCCGAGATAAGGCGGCCCATCCGGCGTCATAGGACGCAAGCCCGCCCAGTAGGAAACGCGGTCGTAATCGCCGGCCGCCGGAAACAACGCGCGGGCCGCCGCGAGCACGCCTGCCGCCTTGCCCGTATTAACCGAGCGATCGTGCCCCGCGATTTCCGCAACGCCAGCGGCGCGCAGCCGGTCGCCCAGCCGCGTCACCATGACCTTGCTGTGCTCGTCCATGACCGACGAGCGCGGCGCATGGTCGACTTGCACATCGTCGAGCGTGATCGCGTAGCCCTTGACCGGATAGATCGGCAGATCGATGCCGAGCGGCTCGAGCAAGGCGGGCGCGTCGTTGGCAAGCGCGACGACATAACGATCCGCGGTGAGCAGACCGCGGCTCGTGGCGACGCCCGTCACGCGACTGCCGTCGTGGACAAAGCGCTGCACGTCGGTGCCGAACTGGAACGTAACGCCCGCGGCCTTCAATCGCTCCGCAAGCCGCGTCGTGAACAGATGGCAGTCACCGGTCTCGTCGGTCGGCAGATGCAGCCCACCCGCGAACGACACCTCGCTTTTTCCCAAGGCCGGCTCGATTCGGAGCACATCATCCGCTCCCCACAGGCGATGCATGACGTCGAACTGCTCGAGCACCTTTGCTGCGCGGCGGCCGCCCTCGAACTCCTCCTCGGTGCGGAAGACCTGCAATACGCCGCCGATGCCGTGGTCATAGGCGATGCCGGTCTCCTCGCGAAGGGATACGAGGCACGCCTTGCTGTAATGCGCAACGCGTTGCATCCGCGCCTTGTTGCGCGCAAAGCGTTCCGCCGTGCAGTTGCCGACGAACTGCGCCAGCCAGCGCCATTGCGCAGGCTCAAGCCGCGGACGCAGCATCAATGGCGCATGCGGCGCGAATAGCCAGCGTAACACCTTGAGCGGCATGCCCGGCGCCGCCCACGGGCCCGCGAAGCCCGGGCAGACGCCACCGGCATTGGCGAAGCTCGTTTCAAGCCCCGCGCCGGGCTGGCGATCGACGACCGTCACCTCGTGACCGTCGCGGGAAAGGTAATAGGCGCAGGCTGTGCCGACGACGCCCGCGCCTAGAACGAGGACTTTCAAGACACGTCGCTCATTCGGCCTTGATGTTGGCGTCCTTGATGATCTTGGAGTAGGTCGCCATTTCCTTGTCGATGAACTTTGCAAACGCGTCGGAGGTCGAGCTCTTGGCTTCAAAGCCGAGCACGCCCAGGCGCTGCTTCACTTCCGGCTGCGCCAGCACCTTCGCGACATGCTCCTGAATGTCGGCGACAAGCGCCGGCGGCATGTTCTTCGGACCCCAGAGGCCGTACCACGAGACGAACTCGAGCTTGTCGAGCCCGGACTCTTCGACCGTCGGAATCTCCGGCGCGGCTTCCACGCGATTAAGGCTGGTGATGGCGAGCGCCTTGATCTTCTTGCCTTGCGCCAACGGCAGCGACGACAGCATCGGATCGGCGATGAGCTGAATTTGGCCGGCCATGAGATCGTTCAGCATCGGTCCCGCACCTTTGTAGGCGATGACCAATGTATTGACGCCGGCGCGGCGCTTGAGAAGCTCGACCGCGAGATGGCCGGCCGAGCCGAAGCCGGACGTGGCGAAGGTGTACTTGTCGGGCGCCTTGCGAACGAGCTCGAAAAATTCCTTCAGATTGTTGGCCGGAACGTTAGGCGCCGTCGACACGACCAGCGGACCGACCGCGACCAAAGAGATCGGCGTGAAGTCCTTGACCACGTCGTAGGGAATGTTCTTGAACAGAAACGGCGTGGTGACGTGAATCGAGGCGGTGAGCAGCAGCGTGTAGCCGTCGGGCTGAGCCTTCGCGACGGCATTGGCGCCGACCGTGCCGCCAGCGCCGCCCGCGCGGTTTTCAACGATGACCGACGAGTTGAATGACTCGCCCAGCTTCTGCGCAAGAATGCGCGCGACGCCATCGACCGAACCGCCGGCCGGATAAGGCACGACCATACTGACGGTTCGGTTGGGATAAGTTTCAGCGAGCGCCGGAGCGGCAACGCCAATGACTGCGCCGGCCAGCGCCACCGCAAAAGCGATATGTTTCATAACGATTTCCTTTCAGGGGTCTTGATCAGAAAGTCCCTGGATAGCTTCCCCCATCGACCAATAGGTTTTGGCCCGTGACGAACCCGGCGTGTTCGGAACAGATAAATGCGCAATATGCGCCCAGCTCGGGCGGACGCCCGTAACGCTTGGCGGGGTTGCCGGCGGCGCGCGCCTGCCAGATTTCATCGAAGCTCTTGCCGCCCTCGACCAGCATGCCTTCGATGTGCCGGCGCTGGCCGTCGCTGTCGAAGATGCCGGGCAGAAGATTGTTGATCGTGACGTTGTGCTCGACCGTCTGCCGCGCGAGACCGCCGACGAAGCCGACAAGGCCGGAGCGCGCGCCGTTCGAGAGCCCAAGCTCATGCTGCGGAATCTTAACGCTGCGCGAAACGATATTGATGATGCGGCCGAAGCGGCGATTCATCATTCCGTCCACGGTGAGCCGGATCATCTCGATCGGCCCGAGCATCATGGAGTCGAGCGCGCCCAGCCAGTCGTCGCGCGTCCAGTTGCGGAAATCGCCGGGCACCGGACCGTCGGCATTGTTGAGCAGGATGTCCGGCGCCGGACAGGCGGCAATGGCGGCCTGCCGGCCTTCCGGCTTGGTGATATCGCCGACGACGGGGGTGACCTTCACGCCCGTCGCCGCGCGGATCTCATCGCACGCCTGTTCCAGGACGTCGCGCGTGCGCGCGACGATCGTGACGTCGACCCCCTCTTTCGCCAGCGCCATCGCGCAGGCTTTGCCAAGGCCACGGCTCGCGCCGCTCAACAGGGCCTTGCGGCCGGCGATCCCGAGATCCATGCGTGGGTCTCAGGCCGCGACCGACAACGGCTTGATGTTGTAGCCGTACTTCTTGTCGAGGCCGAGCTCCTGCACGATGCGCAAGCCCTTGGCCAGCGCTTCGCCTTCGAGGCCGGAGAGCGGCTTGCGCAGATCGCCGGCCGGCATGCCGAGCGCCTTCATCAGCGACTTCACCGCGACCGGATTGATTGCCGAGTATGTGTAGTGGAGCAGCGGCAAGAGGCCGAGATAGGCATTCTTGAAGCCCTCGGCTTCGGCGTAGCTCTTCCACGGCGTCGAAATGGTGGCGACCTCACCCGGCGCGACATTGCCGGTCATGTTCGCGGTGCCATGGCCGCCAAGGCTCATGGTCGGCACGACGAGGCCGAGATTGGGGCTGTCGCAGCACATGACCGCGACGCCCGTCTTGGCCGCCAAAATCTGCGCCACCTGACCGACGCGCGTCGTGGACTCCTTGTGCACGACATAGTTCGGATGCTTGAAGATGCGGATCAGGTTGTCCCAGTGCAGATCGCTCTTCACGCGCGGCGGATTGTTGTAGATGCCGAGCGGCAGATCGGTCGCGTCGGCGACCTCGAGGAAGAAGCGCTCGATATCGGCCTCCGGCGCACAGATATAGGCAGGAGCCGCCAGGATCGCACCGTCGGCGCCGTTGTCCTTGGCGAACTTCACGCTGGCGATCGTCGACTCGGTGTTGTTGCCGGTGCAGCCGAAGAAGATCGGCATCTTCGCCGTCTTCATCTTCGCGCATTCGACGATGATCTTCTTCTTCTCCTCGGGCGAGAGCATCGAGGTTTCGCCGGTCGAGCCCATGATGAGGATGGCGGAGGTCCCGTTGTCCTCATGGAACTTCAGCAGCGTGCGGAAGGCCGCGAAATCGACCGAGCCGTCCTTGTTGAACGGAGTGATCAGCGCAACGAAGGAGCCGGTCATCAGCTTTTTCGCCATTTCATATCTCCATCATGGGCAATTTAGGTGAGGCTATCATGCCGGAACCGTACCGGCACGAACAATGGTTGGCGGGGTAAAGGCCTCGGTCGGCGGCAAGTCGCCGTCCCAAAGCGCGATATCGACCAGCGCGCTGAGGGCGCTGGGCCCTTGCGTCAACCGCGAAGTGCCGATGTCACGCGTCAGCACATTGGGGTTGCCGTGGCGCTCGAGCGCGCCATCCGCATCCCCCGGGTCGAACCACGCACCGGTCGGCATCACGGCGACGCTCGGCATGACGCCGGTATCGATCACGGCAGCGGCAAGACAGGCGCCGCGCGCGTTGAATACGCGTACGATATCGTGGTCTTTGATGCCGCGGCGCGCGGCATCATCCGGATTGAGTCGGACCGTCTCGCGGTCCTTGATCTTGTGGCCGCGGGAGAGGCGCGCGGGATCGAGCTGACTGTGCAGCCGATCGACGGGCTGATGCGTGATCAGATGCAGCGGCCATTGCGCGGCGTCTGCGGCACCAAGCCATTCCGACGGCTCCATCCATGCGGGATGCTCGGGGCAATCGTCGTAGCCGAAGCTGCCGATCTTCTCCGATGCGATTTCGATCCGGCCGGACGGCGTGTTCAACGGATGCAATTCGGGGTCGCGGCGGAAATCGGCGAACAACACGAAGTCCTCGTCGGGCGGCGGCAACTCGACGAAGCCCTGACGCCAGAAATCGTCGAAAGACGGCAGCGCCACGTTCTTGCGCGCCGCGCCGGCGACGACGCGCTCGTAGATCGCACGGCACCAGGCCATTTCGTCACGGCCTTCGGCGAAGGCCTCTGCATAGCCGAGCCGCTTCGCCAATGCATGGAAGATGTCGAAGTCGGAACGCGCTTCACCGACGGACGCGATGGCTTGGTGCATCGCGAAAATATACGGATCGCGCGAGGAGCCGCCGACATCGTTGCGCTCGAGAGTCGTCGTTGCCGGCAGCACGATGTCGGCATGCCGCGCCGTCGGCGTCCACCAGCTCTCATGCACGATGACGGTCTCGGGCTTTTGCCAGGCACAGCGCAGCCGGTTGAGATCCTGGTGATGATGGAAGGGATTGCCGCCCGCCCAATAGACAAGCCGGATATCCGGATAGACGGCACGGCGCCCGTTGAACTCATAGTCAGCGCCGGGATTGAGCAACATGTCGGCGATGCGCGCGACGGGAATGGACGCCGCGGCCGGGTTTGGCGGCGTGGCGATCTCCGGGCCTGGCAATTCGGCGCGCGGCACGCCGACGCCGTTCAATGAGCCGTGACCGAAGGCGAAGCCGCCGCCGGGCGTACCGATGCCGCCGAGCATCGCGGCAAGCGCGATCGAGGCCCAATAAGGTTGTTCGCCGCGATGCGCGCGCTGCAACGACCAGGCGACCGTGACGAGGCTGGTCGTTCCTGCGGCGTCGCGCGCCAATGCACGGATCGTTTCGGCGGCGACGCCGGTGATGCGCGAAGCCCACGCCGCATCCTTGGGCGTGTTGTCGTCCGCGCCCGTGACATAACGCTTGAACCGGTCGAAGCCCACGCAATAGCGCGCGAGAAAGGCCTCGTCGTGCCGGCCTTCGGCGATCAAAGTGTGCGCCATGCCAAGCATGAGCGCTGTATCGGTGTTGGGCCGGATGGCGATCCAGTCGGCGTCGAGAAAGTCGGGCGCATCCGCCTTCAGCGGACTCACCACGACGAAGCGAATGCCGGCGGCCTTGGCGCGGCGCAGCCATTGCTCGAGCACATGCGCGCCGGCGCCGCCCGAGCTCACCTGGCCGTTCTTCAAGGCAAGGCCGCCAAAGGAGAGGACAAGCTTGGTATGTTTGACGATGGAGGGCCAGTCGGTAACGCGACCGGCAACCGGCTGATACGTACCGATCACGTGCGGCAGCAGGAATTGCGCCGCACCCCAGCTGTAATTGCCGACCTGATCGACGCAGCCACCGCCTTGAAACAGAAAGCGGCGCGTGAGCGTCCGCGCATGATGCAGGCGGCCGGCGGACGACCAGCCATAGGAGCCGCCGAAGATCGCCGTGTTGCCGAAGTCGCGGCGAACGCGCGTCAGTTCGCCGGCGACGAGATCGAGTGCTTCGTCCCAGGAGATCTCGTGGAAACGATCGTTACCCGTGCGCGGCTTCCCTTCGCGCCACCCTTCGCGGACCGCGGGCCGCGCGATGCGTAACGGCGAATGGACCATCTCAGGGATCGCCGTGAGCATCGGCGAGGGCGCGGGATCGCCGGCGAAGGGCTCGCAGCCAACGACGCGTCCATCCTCGACGAGCGCGTTGAACGCGCCCCAATGCGCGAGGGACGGCACGCGCCTTTGCGTCATGGCTCTATCCGCCTCGCCAGATCCCTGCCGCTCGCCACGACCGCATCCTCTCCGTTACGCCGCGTTCAAGCGCGACGAGCCATTTTGCGCAAGCGAAAAGTCGACTGCGGTGTCGGCATGGATAAGCGTCGAATCGAACGCCGGCAGGTCGATATCGTTCTCGCCGATGAGCAGTCCGATCTCGGTGCAACCGAGAATGACGGAGTCCGCGCCCCGCACGCGGCCACGCGCGATGACATCCTTGAAACTCTGACGCGAGCTATCGCGCACGATGCCCTGACACAGCTCGTCGAAGATCGTCGCATGCACGACGGCGCGATCCGCGGCATCGGGCACCAGCGGATCGAGATCGAATTTTTCACGCAAGCGCGACAAATAGAAATCCTGTTCCATCGTGTAGCGGGTCGCGAGCAAAAGGGGCCGCCGCGCGCCGGATTTTCTCACGGCGTCACCCGTCACATCCGCGATGTGCAGGAGCGGCACGGAGACCGCGCCTTGGACGATGTCCGCGAGCTTGTGCATCGTATTGGTGCAGATGACGATACAGGCGGCGCCGGCCTGTTCGAGTTCGCGCGCGTACCGCGAGAGGACTTGGCCCGCCTGGTCCCACTCGTCGGCCCGTTGCAGGCCAACGATGCTGTCGAAATTGACCGAGCGCATCAGCACTTCCGCCGAGTGCAAGCCGCCCAGCCGGTCGCGCACCTGTTCGTTGATACGCCGGTAGTAAACCGCGGTGCTTTCCCAGCTCATGCCGCCCAAGAGGCCGATTATTCGCATTGCCTTCAATTCCATTCCTGCCGATTTGCGGTAGGAAAATAACGAAGATAGCGCGCAATCTTAGCAGCGAAGATTCGGCCATATTGAATATTTCAGGCTATTATTTTTCTTCTATTTTTGGATATGAGCTATAATATTTCACTAATTTGGAAACCTAAACAAACGGCATTCGCCCCACCTCAAATGGACGCCACCGACCGCAAGATCCTCGACATCCTCCAGGCCGACGCCTCGATCCCCGTCGCCACCATCGCTGAGAGGGTCGGTATGAGCACGGCCCCCTGCTGGCGGCGCATTCGTAAGCTGGAAGAAGACGGCGTCATCACCCGCCGGGTGGCCTTGCTCAGCCGGCGCAAAGCCAACGTGCCGATGACGGTATTCGTCGCCGTGAAAGCGCCGCGACACGCGGTCGAGTGGCTTCAGGCGTTCCGCAAGCTCATCGCCGACATCCCGGAGATCGTCGAGGCTTGGCGGCTCACCGGCGAAGCGGACTATCAGCTCCGCATCGTCGTGCCCGACATCGAAACCTACGATGTCGTCTACCAGCGCATGATCAGCCGGCTCGAGTTCTCGGACATCAGCTCGGCCATCGCCATGGAAGAAATGAAGTACACGACCGCCATTCCGACGAATTACATCGCCACCAAATAGCGTCTTCGCCGCCGCTCCGGGCAGACGAAGAAGGGGCGTCGCGGCAGCTCACATCATGAGGGCGCAGAGCGCCCTCATGCGAACCGGCCGTGGCAGTGCTTGTACTTCTTGCCGGAGCCGCAGGGGCAGACCTCGTTGCGGCCGACCTTGCCCCAGGTCGTGGGGTCCTTCGGATTTCGCTCCAGCACCGCCGTGCCACCGTCGCCGGGAGCGAGCACTGGCGTCGCCGACAGCGGCGACAGCGACATCTCGTCCTCGCCTGTATTCGGGTCGAGGTGATGCGCCTGCATCGGCGGCAAGGTCTGATCCTGCTCTTCCGGCGGCTGCTGCACGACCTCGACGCGCATGAGCTGCGCCGTGACGGCCTCGCGCAGATGCCCGACCATGCTTTCGAACAGGGCGAACGCCTCCGCCTTGTACTCGTTTAGCGGATCGCGCTGGCCGTAGCCGCGCAGGCCGATCACCTGACGCAGATGGTCCAACTGGATCAGATGTTCGCGCCAGAGATGGTCGAGCGTCTGCAACAGGATCGACTTCTCGACATAGCGCATGACGTCGGGGCCCCACTTGGCCACCTTGCCCGCCATCCACTCATCGGCCCGGCGCTTGATGCGGTCGGTCACCTCTTCGTCGGCGATGCCTTCTTCCTTGGCCCAGTCCTGCACCGGCAACGCCAGGGTGAGCACCTCGCGGAGCTGCTCGTCGAGCCCGGCGGTGTCCCACTGTTCCGGATAGGCGTTCGGCGGGATGTGCTTGGCGACCATCTCCTCGATGACTTCGTGACGCATGCCGACGATGGTCTCGTCCACCGTCTCGTCGCGCATCAGGTCGAGCCGCTGCTCGAAGATCACCTTGCGCTGATCGTTCATCACGTTGTCGAACTTGAGCAAGTTCTTGCGGATGTCGAAGTTGCGGGCTTCGACCTTCTGCTGCGCCTTTTCGAGCGCCTTGTTGATCCAGGGATGAACGATCGCCTCGTTCTCCTTCAAGCCGAGCTTGGTCAACATGCCGTCGAGCTTGTCGGAGCCGAAGATGCGCATCAGATCGTCTTCGAGCGACAGGAAGAACTTGGAGTGACCCGGGTCGCCCTGACGGCCGGAACGGCCGCGCAGCTGATTGTCGATACGACGGCTCTCGTGCCGTTCGGTGCCGAGCACGAAGAGACCGCCGGCGGCGAGCGCCTTCTCCTTAAGGTGCTTGATCTGCTCGCGGATGGCTGCCGCGCGCGGATCCCGGTCGCGCTCGCCCCAATCCGTAATGTCGGTGATCTCCTGGCGGATGCGCATGTCGGCATTGCCGCCGAGCTGAATGTCGGTGCCGCGGCCCGCCATGTTGGTGGCGATCGTCACCGCGCCGGGCACGCCGGCCTGGCTGACGATATAGGCTTCTTGCTCGTGATAGCGCGCGTTGAGGATCGCGAAGACCTTCTTCTGCGTGTCGCCGGAGTAAAGGTCGCGGAACGCATTGGTGTCGGCAAAGTCGTGCTGTTCCCAGCCTTCCTTGCGCAGCAATTCGGCGAGCAGTTCGGACTTTTCGATCGAGGTCGTGCCGACCAGCACCGGCTGGCCACGCTTGCGGCAATCGTCGATCAGCGTGATGATGGCGCGGTATTTCTCCGCCGCCGTACGGTAGACTTCGTCGTCGTCGTCGATACGCGCCAGCGGCTTATTCGTCGGCACCTCGAGCACATCGAGGTTATAGATGTCGAGGAACTCTTCGGCTTCCGTCAGCGCCGTACCGGTCATGCCGGCGAGCTTCTCGTACATACGGAAGTAGTTCTGGAACGTGATCGAGGCGAGCGTCTGGTTCTCCGGCTGGATCGGCTGGCGCTCTTTGGCCTCCAGCGCCTGATGCAGGCCTTCCGAATAGCGGCGGCCCGGCATCATGCGGCCGGTGAACTCGTCGATGATGACCACCTCGCCGTTGCGGACGATGTAGTCCTTGTCACGTTGGAACAGCTTGTGTGCGCGCAGAGCCTGGTTGACGTGGTGCACGACGGAGACGTTCTCGACATCGTACAGCTTGCCGCCCTTGAGCTGGCCGGCCTCCCGCAACATCACTTCCATCTTTTCCATGCCGGCTTCGGTCATGGTGACGGTGCGCTGCTTCTCGTCCACCTCGTAGTCACTATTGTCCAGCCTCGGGATGAAGGCGTCGATCGTGTTGTAAAACTCGGAACGGTCGTCGAGCGGACCGGAGATGATGAGCGGCGTCCGCGCTTCGTCGACCAGGATCGAGTCGACTTCGTCGACGATGGCGTAGACGTGACCGCGCTGGACCATGTCTTCCAGGCGGTACTTCATGTTGTCGCGGAGGTAGTCGAAGCCGAGTTCGTTATTGGTGCCGTAGGTGATGTCGCAATCGTAGGCCTTCTTGCGTTCGGCGTCGTCGAGGCCGTGCACGATCACGCCCGTGGTCAAACCGAGGAAGCCGTAGACCTGGGCCATCCATTCGGCGTCGCGCTTGGCAAGATAGTCGTTGACCGTCACGACGTGCACGCCGCGGCCGGAGAGCGCGTTCAGGTAAACCGGCAGGGTCGCGACCAGCGTCTTACCTTCGCCGGTCTTCATCTCGGAGATCTTGCCCTCGTGCAAAATCATACCGCCGATGAGCTGCACGTCGAAATGCCGCTGGCCGAGGGTGCGCTTGGCCGCCTCACGGACGGTCGCGAAAGCCGGCACCAGGATATCGTCGAGCGAGGCGCCCTCGGCGACCTGCTTCTTGAACTCCTCGGTGCGGGCGCGGAGCTGCTCGTCGGTGAGCGCCGCGACCTCTTTCTCGAGCGCGTTGATCGCAGCGACCCGCGGTTGATAGCTGCGAATCCGCCGCTCGTTGGCGGAGCCGAACAGCTTGCGGGCAACGGCGCCGATCATAGGGGCACTCCTGGTCTTCAATGGCCGGGGCGTTTTACCACGCCGCCGCGGCCGGATTTGGCTTCCGGCGCTCCGGAAAACGGCTCTTTTCGGGCAATTTCGGCGCGAACCGCGCTTGTTTAAGCCAATTCAGCCGAGGTCGTTCCGAGAGATAGGAGGGGGTCCTAATATTGTCAATTGTTGGCTCCCTACGCCGTTAACCCTCGCATTCGGTGCCGGGACCGTGAAGTTTCCCCCTGTCACGCTGCCATTGCAAAGCCATGGTTGTTGGGTGACAAGTCGGCTCGCGCCCGCGTTTTGCGGACGCTTCCAATTCCAAAGGACCGTTCATGACGACCACCCTTCCAACCGGACGCCCGGCGCGCCGTGCCGGCGCCCTCGCCGCCGGCTTGGCCTGCCTGCTGGCGCTGCTGTTTGCGTCCGCCGGCCCGCTGGCGGCCCAGGACAAGGACCCGCTGGTGGCCAAGGTCAACGGTGTCGAGATCCACGAAAGCGATCTTGCCGCCGTCGAGGAAGAAGCCGGTCAGCTTCCGCCGATGTCGGCGGACGCCAAGAAGGATTATCTGGTCACGCTGCTGACCGACATGATCCTGGTGTCGAAGGAGGCCGAGGCCAAGAAACTGGGCGATACGCCCGCTTTCAAGGCCAAACTCGAGTTCGCCCGTAAGAAGCTGCTGATGGAACAGCTCCTGGCTTCGGCCGGCAACGAGGCGATGACCGATGCCGCCATGAAGAAGGTCTACGACGACGCCATCAAGCAAATGGGCACCGAGCAGGAAGTCCATGCCCGGCACATTCTGATCCGGGCCGCCGCCGGCGACGACAAGGCCAGCAAGGAAGCCGAGGACAAGATCAAGGCGATCATCGTCCGCCTGAAGAAGGGCGAGGACTTCGCCAAGGTCGCGGGCGAGACCACCGAAGACCCCTCTGGTAAGTCCAGCGGTGGCGATCTCGGCTACTTCAGCAAAGAGCAGATGGTGCCGGAATTCGCCGAAGTGGCGTTCAAGCTCGACAAGGGTCAGATTTCCGACCCGGTGAAGACCCAGTTCGGCTGGCACGTCATCAAGGTCGAGGACAAGCGGACCAAGGCGCCGCCGAAGTTCGAGGACGTGAAGCCGCAGATCGAACAATACGTCCAGCGCAAGGCGCAGGCCGACCTCGTCACCTCGCTGCGCGCCAAGGCAAAGATCGAGAAGATGTACACCGTCCCGCCGCCGCCGGCGGTCCCCGGCGATGCAACACCGGCGCCTGACAAAAAGTAAGCGTCACACACGTTACACAGAAGCAAGAGATGCCCGGCCTAGTGCCGGGCATTTTCGTACTGGCGGGACCTTTTGCATTTGTCATGGCCGGGCTTGTCGCCGAAGTCGGGGTTACCCGACTTCGGCGTAAAAAGAGCGCAACTCGGGCAAGCCCGAGTTGCGTGTGCCACCCCGCTTAGGTAGGCACTGTGATGCCCAGCTTATCGGGATCGCCGGGACAAGCCCGGCGATGACAACTCGCTAGGTCTTGCCATGTCCTCTGCTATCTCCCCCCTCGCCCCGACACACGTGCCCGACATGCCGGCGATCGCCGGCGTGCGCATGGCAACCGCCGAAGCCGGCATCCGCTACAAGGGCCGCACCGACGTGCTGCTGGCGCTGTTCGACCCCGGTACCACGGTGGCCGGCGTGTTCACGACCTCGAAGTGTCCGTCGGCGCCGGTCGAATGGTGCCGCGCTAATCTGAAGTCAGGCAAAGCCCGGGCGCTGGTGGTCAACTCCGGCAATGCCAACGCCTTCACCGGCAAGACCGGGCGGGCCGCGACCAAGCTGACCGCTGACATCGCCGCCAAGACCATCGGCTGCAAGCCGAACGAGATCTTCCTCGCCTCGACCGGCGTCATCGGCGAACCGCTCGACGCCACCAAATTCGCGCCGGTGATGCAGAGCCTCGCCAACAGCGTCTCCGGCACCTTCTTTCATGAAGCCGCCTCGGCGATCATGACCACCGATACCTTTCCGAAAGTGGCCACCGCGACAGCCAGGATCGGCAAGGCAAAAGTGACGATCTGCGGCATCGCCAAGGGGGCCGGCATGATCGCGCCCGACATGGCGACCATGCTGTCGTTTGTGTTTACCGACGCCGCGATCAGCGCGCCGGCGCTGCAGGGCCTACTCAAGGAAGGCGTCGGCTCCACCTTCAACGCCGTCACCATCGACGGCGACACCTCGACCTCCGACACGCTGATGATGTTCGCCACCGGCCAGGCCAAGGGTTGCCCGAAGATTGCGCGTGCCGCCGACCCCCAGCTCAAGGCGTTCAAGAAGGCGCTGCACGACGTACTCGCCGATCTTGCCGAGCAGGTCGCGCGCGACGGTGAAGGCGCGCGCAAGCTGATCGAGATCGTGGTCGAGGGCGCGGTGTCGGACAAGTCGGCGCGCAAGATCGCGATGTCGATCGCCAATTCGCCGCTCGTCAAGACCGCGATCGCCGGCGAGGACGCCAACTGGGGCCGCGTGGTCATGGCCGTCGGCAAGGCCGGCGAACCGGCCAACCGCGACAAATTGTCGATCTGGTTCGGCGGCATCCGCGTCGCCCACAAGGGCGCGCGCGATCCGGGGTACGACGAGGCCAAGGTCTCGGCCGAGATGAAGAAGCCTGAGATCTTCCTCAAGGTGGCGCTGGGCATGGGCAAGGGTCGCGACCGGGTGCTCACCTGCGACCTCACCAAGGAGTATGTCGCCATCAATGGCGACTACCGCTCTTAACCGGTCGTTCACCGTGGCCTCCGCCCACATACCACCGCACCGGCGCTCCGAAGAGCGCCTTAACCTTGGCGTCCCTATGCTCGACGGTGAAGGGCTGTGAGTCTGAAGCTTGTTCTTGTCGCTGCCTGCGCCCTCATCGATGTCGATGGCCGCGTGCTGATCGCGCAACGGCCGGAAGGCAAACCGATGGCGGGCCTGTGGGAATTTCCCGGTGGCAAGATCGAGCAAGGCGAGCGGCCCGAGGAAACGTTGATCCGCGAACTCAAAGAGGAGCTGGGAATAAGCGTCAGCGAGCCGTGTCTCGCGCCGCTCACCTTCGCAAGCCACGCCTATCCTGACTTTCACCTCTTGATGCCGCTTTTTGTATGCCGGCGCTGGGAGGGGACGGTCACGCCGCTGGAGGGGCAGAAGCTCGCTTGGGTGAGGCCGAACCGGCTCAAGGAATACGAGATGCCACCGGCCGACGTGCCGCTGGTCTCGCATCTGATGGCGCTTTTGTAGTTCCCGGCCGCACAGGCAGGCCCCGATGCACCGACTGATGTCCATGACGAACGTCCGCCGGTTTCTGTCGAACGAAGACGGCAGCACGGCGATCGAATACGCGCTCATCGCTTCGGGCATCAGCATCGCCATTGTCGGCACTGTGACGACCCTCGGGTCGCAAGTCGGTGCTCTCTTCGACAAGGTCGCCGCGCTTTTCTAGGGCGCCTCTCGACCCGACCGCTTTCACGCGACACAAGCGAACAACGGCGCACCGTGCCGCCGGCGTTCGTGCGCAGGCATGGCTTGCTCCCTCTGAGGGCGGCATGAATCTCGGACTTTGTAACCCTCACCAGACGCGCTGACGCGCGTCGACCCCTCTCTATGGGAGAGGTGAAGCGCGCCTGCGGCAAGCGACCATCAGTCGCCCGGCTTGTCGCCGGTTGGGAGCTCCTTGGTGCCGAGTGCATCGGCGAGCCGAACCGTCGCCGAGCCTGGCTTTAGCGGCTTCTGCTGGCTTTCGTGCGGCGCCCAGCCCGACAGCCAGGCGATCTCGAAGGTCGCGCGCAACCGGCCATCGCTGTCAGCGAAGCGCTCGGCATAGATCTGCGCCATGCGCAACAAGGTGGCGCGCTTGAGCGGCGCGCGGCGGCGCTCGGTGAGCACATTGGTCGCACCCATCGCGCGCAGATCGCGCATCAAGCCAAAGGCATTGTCGTAGCGCACGGTCAGCCGGTCACTGTCCGCCACCGGCAGCGCGAAACCGGCACGCTGCAGCAAGCCGCCGAGATCACGCAGATCGGCAAACGGCGCCACGCGCGGCGACAGGCCGCCTTCGATCTCGCTCTCCGCCTGCGCAAAGGCCTCACGCAACTCGCTCAAGCTGTCGCCGCCGATCAGCGCCGCAAGGAACAACCCATCCGGCCTGAGCGCGCGGCGGATCTGGATGAGCGTACCGGGCAGATCGTTGACCGTCTGCAGCGACAGCGCGGACACGACAAGGTCGAGCGAGGCGTCGGCGAAGGGCAAAGCCTCCTCGTCGGCGGCGACGCGGAGAAACCCCTTCCCCTGCGAGACCACGTCGGGCTCGACCGCGATCAATGTGCCGACCTTTCCGCCCGCCGCCGCCGCGCGGCGCACGGCGTCGGTCGGCGTGCCGAGATCGATGCCGACGTCGAAACTGCGCAGGACCGCCGCCAGGCGCTCGGCCAAATCGTCGGCCACGCGATCGACGAGGAACGTCGCCGGGCCGAGCTTGCGGGCGCGGGCGCGACGGGCGCGCAGAAGATGGCGATCGAAGATGATGGGGCCTTGGCTCACATTCCGTCCTGTCACGCCCCGCGCAAGCGGAGCATCCAGTAATCACCGCGCTTCATATGGGTACTGGACTGCCCGCTTGCGCGGGCAATGACGCCTCTGTTGTGGTAGCCTTTGTCTATGAATGGGCCCGGCTCGACAAGTCAGGAGTCCTCAATTCTCGCGCGCGCCGGTCACGGCTTGCGCGCCGCATTCCGATTCACACTCGACGTCGCGCTGCCGCCGTTGTGTCCGTCCTGCCGCGAGCCTTTGGGTGACGGCGCCGGGCTCTGCGCCGCCTGCTGGTCGAAGCTGTCGCTGATCGAACCGCCTTATTGCGCGCGGCTCGGCATCCCGTTCGTCTACGACCCCGGCCCCGGCCTTCTGTCCATGGAGGCCATCGCCAATCCGCCGGCCTATCAGCGGGCGCGGGCGGCCGTCCGTTACGACGAGGTCGCGAAGACGCTGGTGCACGGCTTCAAATACAGCGACCGGCTCGACCTCGCCCCCATGATGGGCCGCTGGATGGCCCGCGCCGGACGGGAGCTCCTCTCCGGCGCCGACGGGCTCGTGCCGGTGCCGCTGCATTGGCGCCGGCTCTGGGGGCGGCGCTTCAACCAGTCGGCGGCGCTCGCCGGCGTCATTTCCGACATTGCCGGCGTCCCGGTCCTGCATGGCGCCCTGCGGCGGCTACGAGCAACCCGGCAGCAGGTCGGTTTGTCGCAGGCGCAGCGCGCCGAGAACGTCCAAGGCGCCTTCCGCATTGACGCCCAGGGGAAGGCGGCGGTCGCCGGCCGGCGGCTCGTCCTGGTCGACGTTCTGGTCTTCGCCCGGGTTGTGGCGGCGGCCAAGAGCACCATATAAGCTGCTGACCGGTAACGCGGAATTTGTCTCCATGCCTCCCGTCGAAATCTACACCACCCGCTATTGCCCCTATTGCACGCGCGCCAAGGCGCTGCTGAAGCGCAAGGGCGTCGACTTCAAAGAGATCGACCTCGCCGGCAATTGGGAACTTCGCGACGAAATGATCCAGCGCGCGAACGGCCGTACGACCGTGCCGCAGATCTTCATCGGCAGTATGCACGTCGGCGGTTGCGACGACCTGCATGAGCTCGATTACGACGGCAAGCTCGACCCGCTGCTCAAGGACGAAGGGCTGGGCGACGGACCGAGCAAAGGACAGCCGGCATGACGGCGAAGGCGACCTTCAAGGCGGCGATGATCCAACTTCGCGTGGGCCTCGAGCCCGCCGTGAATATCGACGCCACCGTGAAGCTGATCGGCGAAGCCAGGGCCGCCGGTGCCGATTACGTCCAGACGCCGGAGATGACGAACATCCTCGCGGCCAAGCGCGAGCAGCTCTTTGCCAAGATCGTGGACGAAGACGCCGATCCCGCGCTCGCGGCGTTCCGCGATCTCGCGCGCACGCTCGGCGTTTTCCTGCATATCGGTTCGCTGGCGATCAAGGTGAGCGCGGAGAAGGCGGCCAACCGCGGCTTCCTTATCGATCCGCAGGGCAACATCGCCGCACGCTACGACAAGATCCATATGTTCGACGTCGACCTCGCCAACGGCGAGAGCTACCGCGAGTCGAACAATTACCGGCCCGGCGAGAGCGCCGTGCTCTCGGACCTGCCCTGGGGACGCGTGGGCCTCACCATCTGTTACGACCTGCGCTTCCCCGCGCTCTACCGCGCGCTCGCCGAAGCCGGAGCCACCATGCTGGCGATCCCCTCGGCCTTCACGCAGCAAACAGGCGAAGCGCACTGGCATGTGCTCAACCGTGCCCGCGCCATCGAGAACGGCTGCTTCGTGCTCGCAGCCGCGCAAGGCGGCAAGCATGAGAACGGCCGCGAGACCTTCGGCCATTCGCTGATCGTCGATCCCTGGGGCCGCATCCTCGCCGAAGGCGGAACCGAGCCGGGCATCGTGATGGCGGAGATCGATCCCGCCGCCGTCGCCACGGCGCGTGCACGCATTCCGTCGCTGCAGCACGGGCGGCGTTTCGACATCGTCGAGCCCCTGGCGGAGCCGACGCATCTGCACGTGGTCCGGGGCGCCGAATGATCAAGTACGCCCTGGTCTGCGATAAAGGCCACGAGTTCGAAAGTTGGTTCGCCGATAGCGCCGCCTACGACAAGCAGGTGAAGCGCAAGCTCGTCACCTGCCCGGCGTGTAACTCGGCCAAGGTCGAGAAGGCGATCATGGCGCCGCGCCTCGCGACATCGAAGCAGCGCAAGGGCGCCATCGAGATGCAAATACCGGCGGAGACGCCGGCTGCCGCCGAAGCGCCCACCGCCGCGCCGGTGGCGATGATGTCGCCGCAGGAGCAGGAGTTTCGCGCCAAGCTGAAAGAGCTGCGCGATCACCTGACGAAGAACGCCGAAAATGTCGGGGCGAAGTTTCCCGAACAGGCGCGCAAGATGCATTACGGCGAGATCGAACATCGCTCGATCTACGGCGAAGCCTCGCCCGAGGAGGCCAAGGAACTCGCCGAGGAAGGCGTCGAATTCCATCCGATCCCGGTGCTGCCGGACGAGCGGAATTAATCGCCACATGGTAGGCGTCTCCGCCGTGATGTCCGGCCTTGTGCCGGGCATCCACGTCTTTATGTGCCTCCGCAAGCAAGACGTGGATGCCCGGGACAAGCCCGGACATGACAGAAAACGCTTCACCCCCGCCGCGTCGCGATCCAGATGAAATGCTGCGCGCGGCCCTGCGGCCCCTTGGCCCGCACGGCGTTCTCGGTGACGTCGAAGCCGCCCTTGCGTAACCTGCCCGTGAATTTCACATCCGGCGCCGACGACCACACCGCCAGCACGCCGCCGGGCCGCAACGCCTTGTGCGCGGCGGCGAGTCCGTTGACGTCATAGAGCCGGTCGTTGGCCTTACGCACGATGCCGTTGGGGCCGTTGTCGACATCGAGAAGGATCGCGTCGTAATCGGCGCGCCCCGCCGCAATCAGGTCGACGACATCCTGCTCGTGAATGGTCACGCGCGGATCGGTGAGACTGCCGCCGAACAGCGCCGCCATCGGGCCGCGCGCCCAGGCGACCACCTTCGGCACCAGCTCGGCGACGACGATGCGCGCATCCGCGCCGAGGACGGTGAGAGCGGCCCGCAGCGTGAAGCCCATGCCCAGTCCGCCGATCAGGATCTTCGCCGCCGCGTGCGACCTGATCTTGTCACAGGCCATCGTCGCGAGCGCCTGTTCGGTCGCGGTCAACTGGCTGTTCATCAGCACGTTGCTGCCGAGCTTGATCGAGAACTCCTCACCGCGCTGCATCAGCTTCAGCGCGGCTCCGCCAGGCACTTGAGCCGTATCTAAATGCTTCCAGGGAATCATGAGAACCTAGTAACTCCACACCAAGAGCAATACGCCAAACACGACCAGCACCACCCCGCCGATCTCCCGCGGCGTTGTCGGCTGCTTGAACCAGAAGTGCGTGACGGCCTGCGCGAACAGCACTTCGACGAGCGCCAATGTGCGCACGCTTGCCGCTGTCGCGATAGCAAACGCCAGAAACCAGAATTCCGAAGCGAACGCGCCCATGAATCCGGCGAACAGCGATGGCCGCCAAGCCCTGGCGATGGCGCGCAGCACCGGCGGATCGCGCAGCCATAGATACAGCGACAACATCGCCGCCTGCATCACGAGACCGACCGCCAGGGTATAGGTCGCCGACAGCACGAAATGCGGATGGCCGAGCGAGAGAATGGCGCCGCGGTAACCGATCGCCGACAGCGCGAACAGCGCGCCGGAGCCAAGACCGATCACCGTGGAGCGCGTCGTGGTCGTCTTGCCCGCGCCCGGCTTGAGCGAGATTAGGATAACACCAGCGGTGGCGATGACGACGGCCGCGGCCAGCATCGGCGTCACATGATCGCCCAGGAAGATAAGGCCGAAGATCGCCACCTGCACCGGCTCGGTCTTGATGTAGGCATAAGCAACGACGAACGAGCGCTCGCCCATCACCGACAGCATGGTCGCGGTCGCGGCGATCTGCGTCACCGCACCGAACACCACCCACGGCCAGAACATCGCCGGTGTCGACGGCCAGCCCTGGCCGGTGACGATCAACACGCCGGCGAGGAACAGGATCGCGAAAGGAAAACCGAACAGGAAGCGCACATGCGTCGCACCGACGGTGCCCAGCGTCGCGGTCAACTCGCGCTGCATGGCATTGCGCACCGTCTGCGCCGCTGCGGCAATCAGCGTGAAGATGGCCCAGAGCATTCCCTCTCCCCGGTCATGCGCGGACGTGACCCGCGCATCCATAATGGCTCGCGACGCGCGAGAGCCCTGCGATGGTGCTTGGTGTGAGGCCTCATGGATTGCCGGGTCAAGCCCGGCAATGACGGTTAGTATGCCTTTGACCCGTCCCCCTAGGTGCGCGAAGCGAGCCTCGAAGGGCGACGGCCGGGCAGGCAGTGTCCGTCATCCGTCGACGCGCGCAAAGGCGCGCACCTCAGGATGACGGAGAGAGGCAGCGGAGGCCAAGTTTTAAGCCGCGCTCACCTTGATCTCCGCCGCCGCCGGAAACTCGGTCACCTTGCCCTGCTCATTGTCGACCAGCAGCATGAGATCGAAATAACGGATGGTCGGCGCGGCGCCCGTACGCTTGATCACGGACTGGCGCCATTCCTCGTTGTGAGCGCGCTGTGCCGCCTCGACCGACGGCCAGATATAAACGCCAGCGCCGGTCTTGCCGTTGAGTTCGAGCAGGAAGTGCTTGCGCAGCAATTCCTTGTTCGCCTGCCATTTCGGCACGACGTGCTTGGCCTCTTCCGCGACCTGCTCGCGCGTCCAGCCCTTCGGTGAAGGGAATTCGACCAACTCCAAAATCATGCCGCCTCTCCCGCGTTATCCCGCGCTGCGACCAGCATGTAGTTGACGTCCATGTCTGACGACAATTGCCAGCGGTCGGCGAACGGATTGAATACGACGCCGCGCTCGCCGATCACACGCAGCCCGTTAAGCTCGATCGCGCTCTCGAATTCCTGCGGCGTGACGAATTTGTCCCATTGATGAGTGCCACGCGGCACCCAGCGCAGAACATACTCGGCACCGACGATCGCCAGCGCGAAGCTCTTGAGCGTGCGATTGAGCGTCGCCCCGACGAGCAGGCCGCCCGGCTTCACCATTGAAGCGCAGGTGCGGATGAAATCGGTGACGTCGACGACGTGCTCGACGACTTCCATCGCCAGCACCACGTCGAAACGCTCGCCCCCTTCCGCCAATGCCTCGGCGGTCGTCGCGCGATAGTCGATCGAAAGCTCGCCCTCCTCCGCGTGCGCGCGCGCCGCCTCGATATTTTCCTCGGCGGGGTCGGCGCCGACCATCTCGGCGCCAAGCCGCGCCAATGGCTCGGACAGAATCCCCGCGCCGCACCCGATGTCGAGCATGCGCAGACCCTTGAGGCAGTCGAGCTTCCTGGCATCGCGCCCGAAGTAACCCGCGACCTCGTCGCGGATGTAGCCGACCCGCACCGGATTGAGCTTGTGCAGCGCCGCCATGGGCCCGCGCGCATCCCACCACGTGGCGGCCATGCGCGAAAAGCGCTCGATTTCGCGCGCGTCGACCGAAGCCCGTTCAGTGGCGCTCATGCGAACTAATCCCTTGGGAACACATGACAAAGTTCCGTGTTGACTCGCCGTCGGCAATAGAACAAACAGAGAACATGATGCCTTCGGCCTTGCAGTCGAAACTCGAAATTCTCGCCGACGCCGCCAAGTATGACGCGTCCTGCGCCTCTTCCGGTGCGCCGAAGCGCGACTCGCGGAATGGCAAAGGGATCGGATCGACCACCGGCGCCGGCATCTGCCATTCGTATACGCCCGATGGGCGTTGCGTGTCGCTCCTAAAAATCCTGCTGACGAACTCCTGCATCTTCGACTGCGCCTATTGCATCAACCGCCGCTCGAGCAACGTGCGGCGCGCGCGCTTCACGGTCGAAGAAGTCGTGATGCTCACCCTCGAGTTCTACAAGCGCAACTACATCGAAGGCCTGTTTCTCTCGTCCGGCATCATCCGCGATGCCGATTACACGATGGAGCAATTGGTTGAGGTCGCGCGGCAATTGCGCGACGTGCATGGCTTCCGCGGCTACATCCATCTCAAGGCTATTCCCGAGGCGAGCCAAGACCTCATCGCACAGGCTGGGCGTCACGCCGATCGGCTGTCCATCAATGTGGAGCTGCCGACTGAAACCGGGCTCAAGCGCTACGCCCCGGAGAAGCGCACGAGCACGATCCGCAGCACGATGGCCGGCCTCAAGCTGAAGATCGACGCGGTCAAAGGCGAACGCAAGGCGCCGCGCTTTTCACCGTCGGGACAAAGCACGCAGATGATCGTCGGCGCCGACGGCGCGAACGATGCCGCCATCCTCTCGACGAGCGCGACGCTTTACGCGAGCTACGGCCTGCGGCGTATCTACTATTCCGCTTTCAGCCCGATCCCCGACTCGAGCAAGGCTTTGCCGCTTGCCGCGCCGCCGCTGCAGCGGGAGCATCGGCTGTATCAGGCCGATTGGCTGATGCGGTATTACGGCTTCGAGGCCAGCGAGATCGTGCAAGGCAGCGCCGACGGCATGCTCGATCTCGGAATCGACCCGAAGCTCGCCTGGGCGCTCCGCAACCGCAATCGCTTTCCGGTCGACATCAACCGCGCCGATCGCGAATTGCTGTTGCGCGTACCAGGCCTCGGCGCCCGCACCGTCGACTGGCTGATCGACGCGCGGCGGCATCGCACATTGCGGATGGACGATATCGCACGGCTGACCGGCGCGGTGCGCCGCGCCCGGCCCTTCATCATCACGCCGGACCACCGGCCGGTCGCCGATTCCGACAGCGCGCTGCTCCGCGCCCGGCTTGCCCCGAAGCCCGTGCAGATGAGTTTGTTCGGATGAGCACGCAGTATCGCATCGTCATGCATGAGGAAACGTCGCTCGAGGAATTTCGCGAGCATGTGCGGGCGCTCATTGCCGCGCGGGTTGCACCGCGCGCCGTGACCTGGATGACGACGGGTGACGACCTGTTCGGCGCGACACCGCTGCCGGACGCAAAAATCCCGAAGTTCACGGTGCCCGGCGCCTATGTCGAACTGGCGCGCGAGGTGCTGCATCACCGCGATCCGCAGCGCTTTTCGCTGCTCTACACGTTGTTGTGGCGGCTGCTGCACGAAGACCGCATGTTGCTGTCGATCTTCTCCGATCCGCTGGTTTACAAGCTGCGCCAGATGCAGAAAGCGGTCGGCCGCGACCTGCACAAGATGACGGCCTTCCTCCGCTTCCGCAAAATCGAGGACGACGACGGCGAACGTTTTATTGCCTGGTTCGAGCCGCAGCATCTGATCCTCAAGCCGGCCGCCGAATTCTTCGTCAAGCGATTCGCCAACATGCGCTGGTCGGTACTGACGCCCGACGGCTCGATGCACTGGAACGGCCGCGTGGTGGCATTCGGGCCGGCCGTGACGAAAGCGCAGGCGCCCGCCGAGGACAGCATGGAGGAATGGTGGCGCAGCTATTATCGCGCCACTTTCAATCCGGCGCGCGCCAATCCGAAAATGATGAAGACCGAAATGCCAGTGCGTTACTGGAAGAACCTGCCGGAGGCTTCGCTTATTCCGGAATTGCTGGCGCAAGCCGAGCAGCGCACCGGCACCATGATCGAAGCCGCGCCGACGGCCCCGCGCAAAGTCCGGGCGCCGGTGAGTGCCGTGGCCGAGGAGGGCGGCGAGGCGCAAAGCCTGGCCGCGCTCAAAACGCAGGCGGCGGCCTGCCAGCGCTGCCCGCTGTTTTGTGACGCGACGCAGACCGTGTTCGGCGAAGGCCCAGCCGACGCACCGGTGGTGTTTGTTGGCGAGCAGCCGGGCGATCAGGAGGATCTGGCCGGTCAGCCCTTCATCGGCCCGGCGGGTCAATTGTTTGACCGGGCGATGGCGGAAGCCGGCGTCGATCGCAGCCGCGCTTACGTCACCAATGCCGTGAAGCACTTCAAATTCACGCCGCGCGGCAAGAAGCGCATCCACCAGAAGCCGAATACGGGCGAGGTCGAACGGTGCCGCTGGTGGCTCGACCGCGAATTGGCTCTCATTCGGCCCAAGCTCCTGGTGGCGCTGGGCGGCACTGCGGCGCGGGCACTGACCGGCAAGGACGTGAAGATCACCCAGATGCGCGGACGCACCGTGCACCTGCGCGACGGCATGAGCGTGCTCTTCACCGTGCACCCGTCCTATCTGCTGCGGCTGCCGGACGCCGCCGCCCAGGCCGCCGAGTACCGCCGGTTCGTCGACGACCTCACGCAGGTCCGGCTGGCTTTGCCGGCCCTCGCCAGAGCAGCCTGAGCCCCCTTCGAGCGGGGGCGGCGGGCGCATGTTGCAGCGCCGTGACGGCATCGCTATGAATACGCACCTTTTCGGGCCGGCGCCTCGGGAAAAACCCTGCGCCGGCCGCTTGTTACGTCCGGGAACGCTATGCCTCGCCTGGTAATGAAATTTGGCGGCACGTCCGTCGCCGACCTCGACCGCATCCGCAACGTGGCGCGCCACGTCAAACGCGAGGTCGACGCCGGCTACGATGTCGCCGTGATCGTCTCGGCAATGTCGGGCGTGACCAACCAGCTCGTCGCCTGGTGCAAGGATGCAGCTCCCTTGCACGACGCGCGCGAATACGATGCCGTGGTCGCGACCGGCGAGCAGGTCACTGCGGGCCTCCTGTCGATCGTGCTGGAAGGCATGGGCGTCAATGCGCGCTCCTGGCAGGGCTGGCAGTTGCCGATCCTCACCAGCAACGCGCACGGCTCCGCCCGCATTCTGGACGTCAACGGCGCCGAACTGATCAAGCGCTTCGCCGACCAGAAGCAGGTCGCGGTCATTGCCGGTTTCCAGGGCCTGCACAAGGAGACCGGCCGTATCACCACGCTCGGCCGCGGCGGCTCGGACACCTCGGCCGTGGCGGTCGCGGCGGCGATCGGCGCCGAGCGTTGCGACATCTACACCGACGTTGACGGCGTTTACACCACCGATCCGCGCGTGGCGCCGAAGGCGCGCCGGCTCGACAAGATCGCCTTCGAAGAAATGCTGGAGATGGCCTCGCTCGGGGCCAAGGTGATGCAGGTCCGCTCCATCGAGCTCGGCATGCTGCACAAGGTGCGCATTTTCGTGCGCTCCAGCTTCGTGAAGCCTGAAGACATCGACCCGAAGCTGCCGCCTCCGGGGACGCTCATTTGCGACGAGAGTGAAATCATGGAACAGCAGACCGTCACCGGCATCGCCTTCTCCAAGGACGAAGCGCAGATCTCGATGCGTCGCGTGCAGGACAAGCCCGGCGTCGCCGCGGCCATCTTCGGCCCCCTCGCCGATGCCAACATCAACGTCGACATGATCGTGCAGAACGTCTCGGCCGACGGCGCCACCACCGACCTCACCTTCACCGTGCCGTCCGCCGACTACGAACGCGCCCGCGTGACGCTGGAGAAGGCCAAGGACGCCATCGGCTTCGACCGCATGGACGGGGCGACCGACGTCGCCAAGGTGTCGGTGATCGGCATCGGCATGCGCAGCCACGCCGGCGTCGCGGCGATGGCCTTCAAGGCCCTGTCCGAGCAGAAGATCAACATCCTTGCGATCACCACCTCGGAGATCAAATTCTCGGTGCTGATCAAGGCGTCGCAGACCGATCAAGCGGTGCGCACGCTGCACACGCTCTACGGGCTGGATAAGTAGCCTTCTTAAGCCGTTCCGGCGACGAAGCCGCCGCCCCCGGGTCCTAAAAGGCCTGGCACCCATGGCGGGCTGCTGACGTAGGGCGACGCCCAGGCGCGCCGGATCGCTGAGGGACCGCCACAAAGGCATACCAGCATGAGCCCAGCGAGGCGCGGCGGCGCATCCCTGGTTCCGAATCGTTGCCGCCTTGCCATAAGCTCGGCAAATCCGCTGGCTTGCCCCTTGCATAAGCATTTGGCATAGCCTGATTTATGGGCGATATCAGGACGCTAGTCTCGACGGTCGTTCTTCGTACATGATTGGGACATAGAGGGCTTTTGGGCCGTTCGCGGCCCCACCGGGACCTGACGAATGCGTGGCGCGCTCGGCGGTCCGCGCGTGCTCTTGCGCCGGCTTCGCGAGGTTATGGCGGAGCCGGTCAGCGCGCAGGATCGCCTCGACAAAGTGGTGGTGTTGATCGCCGCCAACATGGTGGCGGAGGTCTGCTCTGTCTACGTTTTGCGCGTAGACGGAACGCTCGAGCTATACGCGACCGAAGGCCTGAAGCGCGAAGCCGTCCACCAGACCGTGCTGCGCACCCATGAAGGCCTCGTCGGCCTAGTCGCCAGCGAAGCGAACCCGATCAACCTGTCGGACGCCCAGGCGCACCCGGCCTTCTCCTACCGGCCGGAGACGGGCGAAGAAATCTACCACTCCTTCCTCGGCGTGCCGATCCTACGGGCCGGCAACACCCTCGGTGTGCTGGTGGTGCAGAACCGCGCCCGCCGTACCTACACCGAGGAAGAGGAAGAAGCGCTCCAGACCACCGCGATGGTGCTCGCCGAGATGATTGCGTCGGGCGAGTTGTCCTCGCTCGCCCGTCCCGGCGCCGAGCCCGCCGCGCGCCATGCGATGCAGGTCTCGGGCACCTCGCTCGCCGATGGCATCGCGCTCGGCCATGTGGTGCTGCACGAGCCCCGCGTGGTCATCACCAACGTCATCGCCGACGACGTGCAGCGCGAGCTCAAGCGCCTCGACGCGGCCATCGCCACCCTGCGCGCCGATCTCGACCGCCTGGTCGAGCACCGTGATCTCGCCGACGGCGGCGAGCACCGCGACGTGCTCGAGACCTACCGCATGTTCTCCTACGATCAGGGGTGGCTGCATCGCATCCGCGAAGCGGTCGGCACCGGTCTCACGGCCGAGGCGGGTGTCGAGCGCGTGCAGTCCGACACCCGCGCACGCATGTTGCGCGCCTCCGATCCCTATCTGCGCGAGCGCCTGCACGACCTCGACGATCTCGCGAACCGGCTGATGCGCGTGCTCATGGGCCAGGACCATGCGCCCCGGCGCGATCAGATGCCCGAGAATGCCATCGTCGTCGCCCGTTCGATGGGGCCGGCCGCGCTGCTCGATTACGATCGCAAGCGGCTGCGCGGCTTGGTGCTGGAAGAAGGCGGACCGACGTCGCACGTGTCGATCGTCGCGCGGGCGCTCGGCATTCCGACAGTCGGCGAGATCGAGAACGCGACCGGGCTCGTCGAGGCCGGCGATGCCATCATCGTCGACGGCTCGACGGGCGACGTGCACATGCGGCCGCCATCCGACATCGAGGCGGCTTACGGCGAACGCGTGAAGCTTCGCGCCCGGCGGCAGGCGCAATATCGGGCATTGCGCGACCGGCCCTGCGTCACCAAGGACGGCTGTGCCGTTGCCTTGATGATCAATGCCGGCCTCACCATCGACCTGCCGCACATCGAGGAGACCGGCGCCGCCGGTGTGGGCCTCTTCCGCACCGAGCTGCAGTTCATGGTCGCAGACGCACTGCCGCGTACCAACGAGCAATACTCGCTCTATCGCGCCGTGCTCGACGCCGCCGGCAAGAAGCCGGTGACTTTCCGCACACTCGACATCGGCGGCGACAAGGTGTTGCCCTATATGCGCAACATCGACGAGGAGAATCCGGCGCTCGGCTGGCGCGCCATCCGCCTTGGATTGGACCGGCCCGGCCTGCTGCGCAGCCAGGTCCGCGCGCTGCTGCGCGCCGCCGGCGGTCGCGAATTGCGGCTGATGTTTCCGATGGTGGCCGTGGTCGAGGAGTTCGACAAGGCCAAGGAATTGGTCGAATTGGAGCTCACGCATCTGCGCCGGCATGGCCACATGCTGCCGGAGCGTGTCCATGTCGGCACCATGCTGGAAGTGCCGTCGCTGCTCTTCCAGCTCGACGAGCTGCTCGAGCGCGTCGACTTTCTCTCGGTCGGCTCCAACGACCTGATGCAGTTCCTCTACGCTGCCGACCGCGGCAACACGCGCGTGTCCGACCGTTTCGATCCGCTGTCGACGCCGGTTCTCCGTGCGTTGAAGGACGTGATCGACAAGGCCAAAAAGCACAACAAGCCCGTCGCTTTGTGCGGCGAACTCGCCTCGCAACCGATCGGCGCGCTGGCGCTTGCCATTCTCGGTTTCAGGCAGATGTCGCTGTCGCCGTCCGCCGTCGGCCCGGTGAAGGCGATGTTGCTTGAGCTCGACTGCCGGAAGGGCGAAAAGGAAATCCTGCCGCTTCTCGAACAGCCGATCGGCAGCGTCTCGATCCGCCACAAGCTCGAAAGCTTCGCGGCGGCGGAAGGATTGCAGTTATAGCTACGCACTGAAGGCGTCATGGCCGGGCAAAGCCCGTCGAAGACGGGCGAAAACGCCCTTGGGTCCCGGCCATTCACGTCCTTTGAGCTGAAACAAGGAAAGACGCGGATGCCCGGCACAAGGCCGGGCATGACGGTCGATAGGAAATTCACTTTGGCTTCCCTGCCGGAACATCGTCTCGACGCCCTACTCTCCCGCCACGCGATGCTGGAGCGTGAGCTGGCGACGAACCTGTCGCCCGACGACTACGTCAAGTCGTCGCGCGAATTCTCCGAGCTCGGCCCCGTGGTCAGCGCCATCAAAGCTTATCGCGCCACCACCGCCGAGATTGCCGACCTCGATGCGATGATGAACGACTCCTCGGTCGACGCCGAAATGCGCAACATGGCGGCAGCCGAGAAGCCGGCGCTGCAAGAAAAGCGCGAGAAGCTCGAGCACGACATTCGCATCGCGCTGCTGCCCAAGGACGCGATGGACGACCACTCGGCGATCCTGGAAATCCGCGCCGGCACCGGCGGCGACGAGGCGGCTTTGTTCGCGGGCGATCTCTTCCGCATGTATGAGCGCTATGCCGCCAAGCAGGGCTGGAAGACCGAAATCATGTCGATGAGCGAGGGCACCAAAGGCGGTTTCAAGGAAATCGTCGCTTCGGTGCAGGGCCGCGGCGTGTTCGCCAAGCTGAAGTTCGAATCGGGCGTGCACCGTGTGCAGCGTGTGCCGGACACCGAGGCCTCTGGCCGCGTCCATACGTCGGCTGCCACCGTAGCGGTGCTGCCCGAGGTTGAGGATGTCGATATCGACATCGACGAGAAGGATCTGAAGATCGATACCATGCGCGCGCAAGGGGCCGGCGGCCAGCACGTCAACAAGACCGAGTCGGCGATCCGCATCACGCATATTCCGAGCGGCATCGTGGTCTACGTGCAGGAAGAGCGCTCGCAACACAAGAATAAGGCGCGCGCCATGACGATGCTGCGTGCCAGGCTCTACGACCAGGAGCGCACCAAGCTCGACAGCGCGCGCGCTGCCGAGCGCCGTGGACAGATCGGCTCGGGCGATCGCTCGGAACGCATCCGCACCTACAACTTCCCGCAGGGCCGCGTCACCGATCACCGCATCAATCTAACGCTCTACAAGCTGCCGCAGGTGATGGAGGGGGAAGCACTGGGCGAGCTGATCGATGCGCTGGTGACCGAACACCAGGCGGAATTGCTGGCGGCCGAAGGTGCCGCGTGATGTAGTGGCGGGTCGTTCCGCGACGGTGCAATGGCACGCGCGGCGGAATGGCGGAGCAAACCCATGCGGATCATCCCCGGCCTGAAAGACGGCGCCTCGATCGAGGAAGCCGTCCGTCTTGTAGCGCAGATGTTCAAGCTCGCCGGCATTGACGAAGCCCTCGTCGATGCACGCGCGCTGATCGGCTATGCGCTCAAGCTCAGCCGCGCGCAATTGCTCTCCCACGCCGACCGCATTCTCGAAGCGCGCGAAATCAACGCGATCTCGGCGTTGGCCGCGCGACGATTGAAGCATGAGCCCGTGTCGCGCATTCTCGGGCATCGCGAGTTCTGGGACCTTGAGATCTATGTGAGTCCCGATGTGCTGGTGCCGCGTCCGGAAACCGAAACTGTGGTGGAGGCCGCACTCGACATCGTGCTTCGCAGCGGCATGCGGCTGGAAAAACTGCGTATCCTCGACATCGGCACGGGCTCCGGCGCGCTCCTGCTGGCATTACTGCAAGAGCTCCCGAACGCCGTCGGCATCGGCAGCGACGTCAGCGAAGCGGCGATCGCCGTTGCGCGCGGCAATGCCGAACGCAACGACTTGGCGCGCCGCGTCCATTTTGTCGTCTGCAACATCGCCGATGGCCTGGCGGGGCCATTCGAACTCGTCGTCTCCAACCCGCCGTACATCCCGCATGGAGAGATCGCGACGCTGATGCCCGAGGTGCGCGACTATGATCCGAACCTGGCGCTTGATGGCGGCACCGACGGACTTGATGCCTATCGCGCCATCGCGCGTGACGCGCCGCGCATTCTGGCACCGCGAAGCCATTTGATCGTCGAGCTCGGTATGGGACAAGAATCAGCCGTCGCCGCCCTTTTCCAGCAATCGGGGTTAACGGTGTCGCCCGCGCGCGCCGACCTTGCGGGAATCCCGCGCGCTTTGGTTGGCCAAAAGACCATTCCATGAAGCCGTCATGACGCCTGAGCATTGTCGCTCTGCCGAAATGCAGGGCTCGGGACCGGCGAAAAAACCACTTGGATTATGCCCCAGGAACGACTAGCTTCCGGTCACGGAATCGACCCGTTGGGTTGCATCGCCTGAAACCCGGAGCTGCTAAAGCTCTGCGAGGCGGCGGCGCGAGGCGGAAGACGAAAACGCCGACTTAAGCGAAAGACGGCAACGAAAACCGCCAGCAATGGGTCTGGACGCTTCACCGGTTGGGCGCATCACCATTCTGAACAGAGAGCGATGCGCGTAACGAGAGATTGGCAACGCCGCGGAAGAACTGCGGCTATGGGGTTGCTGCGGTCAAAGCGATATCGGTAACGCAAAAGAATCGCCAATGGCGCGGACACGATGCAGGTCCGCCTGCGCCATGACATTACGTTACGTTTGGACTTGCGGTTTGAATGACGGGCATTCGGCGGTGAACGCCGCGACAGACTGAAAGGTCGGCGAACAGGGACATCATGAGAAACGGTCAGAAGCGCATGCGGGGTCGCAACAACGGCGGCGGCCACCGTAAGAGCCAGAATCCTTTGACGCGCGTCTACGAGTCGAACGGGCCCGACGTTAAAATCCGCGGTACAGCCTCTCACATCGCTGAAAAATACATTCAGCTTGCGCGCGACGCGCAGAGCTCCGGTGACCCCGTCGCGGCCGAGAATTATTATCAGCACGCCGAACATTATTTCCGCCTGATCGCCGCCGCGCAGGAGCAGTTCAGGCAGCAGAATCCGTACTACGCGCAACAGCAACAGCCGGGCACGCCGCAAGGCGCCGCTGACGATTTCGACGGCGACGATGAAGACGGCGGTCAGCCGACCTTCATGGGGCAGAACGAGCCGAGCTACGCGCCGCAGCCACAGCCCTACTTGCCGCGCGATGCGCAGCCTTTCCCGCCGCGCGATCAGCAGCAGCACGCACGTCCCCAGCAACAGCCGCAGCAGCAGCCTTATCCGCAGCCTGCCGAAGGCGATGCGACCGGCCTGCCGGCTTTCATCACTGGCGGCGGTCAGCCACAGCCGGTCAACGGTACCAACGGCCATGAGCAGGGCGCGGGCGAACGTGGCGAACGCTTCGGCCATCGGCGGCGCCGGCGTCACCGCAGCGGCTTCCGCGGCGAGCGGCAGGACTTCGCCGGTCAGGGCGAAGGCGCCGAGTCGAACCAGCCGGAGTAGTTGGCTCTCCAATTCCGACGGACGGAATCGCAGCAGTCCGCTCGTCCCCGCGCAAGCGGGGACCCAGCGCTGGATTCCCGCTTTCGCGGGAATGAACGGAGACCCGGCAAGGCCGTCACGGCCGATCGTCCTTCGCGGCTCGCGTGTTGCGCACGCTCGCACCTCAGGATGACGGATCAAGATTCGTTCTTGCCGTCGCGCCCGGCGATGGCGCCAAGGCCGGCTCAAGCGCCGGCACCAGACGTCGTTTAGCGCGGCGCGCAGGGATGGCGCGGTAGACCTGCTTCACAGCTTCGACGAGATGCACGCCGGCGAACGGCGCCGATAAGGTCGCACCGGTGCGTTCCCAGGCCCCTGCCGAACGCAAAAACCACCCGCGGCCGATCGGCGGCACATACAGCGCTTCGTCCCATCCGGTCGGCGTGAACCAAGTCTCTCGCAAAAGCTGATTGATCTGCGGCCGCGAATAAGGCCGACCGTGACCGAACGGCGTCGTATCCATTCGCGCCCACAACCCGCGGCGATTTGGCACGACGACCAGGAGCCGCCCACCTGACGCCAGTACGCGCCAGACCTCGCGCAACAGTGCGGCTGGATCGTTCGTCATTTCCAGCGCGTGCACCAGCAGCACGCGGTCGACCGCGGCGTCGGTCAGCGGCAGTTCGTTCTCGTCGACGAGAGCCGAGAGCGCGGGCCGCGTCGTCGGCCACTTCAGCACGCCCTGCGCCGCAGGCATGAAGGCGAGACAGCGCTCCGCCTCCTCGCGGAACAGGCCGAGATAGGGCGTTGCATAACCGATACCGACAACGCGCTGGCCGGCCGTATCCCGCCACTGCGTGCGGATGGCACGGCTGACGAAACGGCGCGCCACCACACCGAGGCGCTGACCGTAGAAATTGCGCAGGTCCACGACGTCGATCGACATGGGTTCAAATTATCACGAATCGGGGCGGCAAAATGCTAACCGGCGGGAACGCGCGGACGTGCATCTGTCTTGATCCGCGTGGTACGGTTGATGCTCTTTGCGACAAGACGAGGACGCTCCCATGCCCGCAGAAACCCGCCTTTTCATGTGCCGGTCCGACAATTTCGGGGTGCTGCTGCATGATCCCGCGACCGGTGCGACCGCGGCGATCGATGCGCCCGAAGCGGCGCCGATCGAGAAGGCCCTGGCCGAGACCGGCTGGAAGCTGACGGACATCCTGGTCACGCACCATCACGCCGACCACACCGACGGCATCGAGGAATTGAAGGCAAAGTATAAGTGCCGCGTGGTCGCGCCCGCGGGCGAAGCCGCCAAGATCCCGGCGGTCGACGAGACCGTGCGCGAAGGCGACACCGTGAAAGTCGGCTCGCTGTCCGCCAATGTGCTGGAGACGCCGGGCCATACGCTCGGCCACATCGCCTATTGGTTCCATGGCGACAATCTGGTCTTCGTCGGCGATACCTTGTTCTCCATCGGCTGCGGCCGCGTCATCGAGGGCACGCCGGCGCAGATGTGGGACTCGCTGAAGAAGCTGCGCGATCTGCCCGACAGCACCGCGATCTATTGCGGCCACGAATACACGCTGTCGAACATCCAATTCGCGCGCACTATCGAGCCCAACAACAGAGATTTGGCAGCCCGCGAAGCGCAGGCCAAGCAGCAGGTCGATGCCGGCAAGCCGACGATCCCGACCACCATCGGCGACGAGAAGCGCGAGAATTGCTTTCTGCGCGCCGACATCGCGGAGGTCGCATCGGGCATTGGAATGGCAGGCAAAGCGCCGGTCGACGTGTTCACTGAGATCCGCGCAAGAAAGAATAAGTTTTGATCTCTGACATTCCGGGACGCGGCCTTTAAGCCGCGAGCCCGGAATCCATAATCCGAAGCGCTGCGGCGTATGGATTCCGGGCCCGCTCGCTTCACTCGCGTCCCGGAATGACGACAACGCGATATCCGCACATGTCCAAACCCTACCCCACCGCCGCGGAGATGATCCGCAAGCTCGACCTCAAACCGCATCCGGAAGGCGGCCATTATCGCGAGACCTTCCGCGATACGCACCAGATCAACGGTCGCGCGGCGTCGACCGCGATCCTGTTTCTGCTTGCGCGCGGCGAGCGCTCGCATTGGCATCGCATCGACGCGGTGGAGATCTGGCATTATTACGCCGGCGCGCCGCTCAGGCTGTCGGTGGTCGATGGCGTCAAAGAAGCAATTCTGCAACTCGGCCCCGACGTGCATAACGACGAAGTGCCGCAGGTGACGGTACCGGCGCGTGCCTGGCAGGCGGCGGAGAGTCTGGGCGATTGGACCCTGGTCGGTTGCACGGTAGCGCCGGGCTTCGATTTCGGCGCTTTCGAACTGGCGCCGAAAGACTGGACGCCGCGCCGCTAAGCCGGCTTCCTGCGCAGCATGTCTTGCGACGCCCACAGGCCGCCGACGGCAATGAGAATAGCGGCGAGCCCCAGCGTGGTGCTGGCTTCGGCATAGCCGGCGAGCACCAGGAAGACCGTCGACAGAATCGGCGCCGCGTAGGACGTAACGCCGAGGAGGCGAATGTCGCCGCGCTTCACGCCGACGTCCCAAGCGTAGAATGCGATACCGACCGGCCCGACGCCGAGCGCGAGCACGGCCATCCATTGCGTCCCATTCTCCGGCCACACCGTGGTTTCGAGCGCGAGATGGCACAGCGCCGCGAGGCAGGCGGTGGCCAGACAGAAACCGGCGACGGCGGCCGTCGGCGTCGCGGCGAAGCGGCGCGACAACACCGAATAGCCCGACCAGACGAAGGCGGCGCAGAAAGCCGCACTGTAGCCCGGCAGGTAAGCGAGCGCCGGTGCGAGGCCCTTACCGAGGAATAGGATCACCGTACCGGCAAGGCCGAGCAGCGCGCCGATCACCGAATGCAGATGCAGCCGCTCGCCCGGCAGCAGCCCCGAGAACAGCACGATCAACAGCGGCCAGAAATAATTCAAAAGTCCCGCCTCGGCGGGCGGCGCCAGCCGGAGCGCGATGAAGTAAAGCGCGTGATAGCCGAACAGCCCGCCGACGCCGAGCGCCCACACCACCGGCCGCTGCCGCAGCGCCCTCCACGCGCCCGTGCGCGCGACCCAGGCCGCACCGATGGCGCCGCCGACCGCAAAGGTCATCGCCGCGAGCTGGAACGGCGGCACGCGGCCGGACGCGACCGTCAGCACGGCCAGCAGCGACCACATCAGAATGGCGGAAAAGCCGATGATGGTGGCGCGAGCGGAGGACATCCGAAAAGCCCAAACGGGGCCCTTCGCTTACGCGAACCGCACGCATGCGACAATGCGGCCCTTCGCACCGGCCGCCGTGCCGACCCTAGGCGATATATTGCCCGCCGTTGGCGGTGAGCGTCGAACCGGTGATGAAGCTGGCGTCATCCGCAGCCAGGAACACGACGACGCGCGCGATCTCTTCGGGCTCACCCAACCGACCGACCGGGATCAGCGGCAGCACCGACTTCTCCAGGACGTCCTTCGGCACGGCCTGCACCATCTCGGTATTGATGTAGCCGGGGCAGATTGCATTCACAGTGATACCGGCGCGGGCGCCTTCCTGGGCCAAAGCCTTGGTGAAACCGAGATCGCCCGCCTTCGACGCCGAATAGTTCACCTGACCCATCTGGCCCTTCTGGCCGTTGATGGAGGAGATGTTGATCACGCGGCCGAACTTGCGCGTGCGCATCCCTTCCCACACCGGCCGCGTCATGTTGAACAGCGAGCCGAGATTGGTGTTGATCACCTGCTGCCACTGCTCCAGCGTCATGCGATGGAACATGGCGTCGCGGGTGATGCCGGCGTTGTTGACCAACACCTCGACCGGGCCCAGCTCCGCTTCCACCTTTTTGATGCCATCGCAGCAGGCCTCGAAGGACGACACGTCCCACTTGAAGACGGGGACGCCGCTCTCCGCTTTGAATTTCTGCGCCGCCTCGTCGTTGCCGGCGTAATTGGCAGCCACCTTGTAACCGGCCGCTTTGAGCGCCTTGCAAATGGACGCCCCGATACCCCGCGTCCCGCCTGTGACCAATGCAACGCGCGCCATGACCTGATTCCCCTCTCAGGATGTCATCCGCCCAGCCTTGTGCCGAGCTGTCCCACATCGCGAACAGCTTAAAGACGTACATGCCCGGCACAAGGCCGGGCATGATTAAGATCAATAGACGCTCAGAGGTGTTGCGTCCGTGTGACTTTTCGGCGCTCACACGGCGCCCGAGACGCATCGTCCCCGGCTGGGCATTCACGTTCCGTTACGGCCCGACGCACCTGCCTTGGCGTGTGGTCGTTCGCTAACGCTCCACACACATGGCAATGCCCATACCGCCGCCGATGCAGAGCGTGGCAAGACCCTTCTTGGCGTTGCGCTTCTGCATTTCGTAAAGCAGCGTCACCAGGACGCGCGCCCCCGAGGCGCCGATCGGGTGACCGATGGCGATGGCGCCGCCGTTGACGTTGACCTTGTCGGTATCCCAGCCGAGGTCCTTGTTCACGGCGCAGGCCTGCGCGGCGAAGGCCTCATTGGCCTCGATCAGATCGAGGTCATCGGTCTTCCAGCCAGCCTTCTTGAGCGCCGCGCGCGAGGCCGGGATCGGGCCAGTGCCCATGATCGCCGGATCGACGCCGGCATGGGCCCAAGACACGATGCGGGCGAGCGGCGTCTTGCCGAGCTTGGCCGCTTCCGAGGCCGTCATCAACACCACCGCCGCGGCGCCGTCGTTGATGCCCGAAGCGTTTGCCGCCGTGACCGTGCCTTCCTTGTCGAAGGCCGGACGCAGCTTGGCGATGGATTCCATCGTTACGCCCGCCTTCGGATACTCGTCGGTATCGACAACGATATCGCCCTTGCGCGACTTGATCGTGACGGGCGTAATCTCGTCCTTGAACTTGCCGGCCTTCATCGCGGCTTCGGCCTTGTTCTGCGACGACACTGCGAACTCGTCCTGCTGCTGGCGCGTGATTTGCCACTGCTTAGCGACGTTCTCGGCGGTATTGCCCATGTGATAGCCGTTGAAGGCGTCCCAAAGACCGTCTTTGATCATGGTATCGACCAGTTCGACCTGGCCCATCTTCACGCCGGCACGCAGGTGCTGCGCATGCGGCGCCATGCTCATCGACTCCTGGCCGCCAGCGACCACGATGTCGCTATCGCCGTTGAGGATGGCCTGATAGCCGAGCGCGACCGCGCGCAGGCCCGAGCCGCAAAGCTGGTTTACGCCCCACGCAGGGCTTTCCACCGGAATGCCGGCCGCGATCGACGCCTGGCGCGCCGGGTTCTGCCCCTGAGCAGCGGTGAGGATCTGCCCCATGATCACTTCGCTGACGCGGTCGCCGGTGACGCCGGCGCGCTCAAGGGCCGATTTGATGGCAATCTTGCCGAGTTCGTGCGCCGGCAGGTTCGCAAATGCCCCATTGAAGGACCCGACCGGCGTACGGGCGGCGCTCACAATGACGATATCGTCTTTCATCCGAAACTCCTCATGCGGTCGGTTGCGGGGCGAAACGGCCTGTTTGGCGGTGCAAAAACTTCAGACCCGGCAGAGACCCCGGTCAACAACGGCAATCCCGGCTGACCCTTCAGAATTGGCGCTTTTCGGGCCCCCGCGCAAGTGATGCCGCGGCGCGGAAATCTATCTTCCGCGACGCCACAAAAAGGCTAGCCCTGCCAATGGGAAGCTGGTTATGCTGACGGTCTGGGCAGGGGAACGTGTGATCCACATGGCAGACGAAAAAGAGCCGGTCACAATCAAGAAATACGCGAACCGGCGGCTCTACAATACCGGTACCAGCACCTACGTCACGCTCGAGGACCTCGCCTCGATGGTCAAGGCCGGCGAGGACTTCATCGTTTACGACGCCAAGTCTGGCGAGGACATCACCCGGACGGTCCTGGCGCAGATCATTTTCGAACAAGAGAACAAGGAAGGGCAGAGCCTGCTGCCGATTACTTTCTTGCGGCAGCTCATCCGCTTCTACGGCGACAGCATGCAGATGCTGGTGCCGCGCTTCCTTGAGCAGTCCATGCAGTCGCTGACGCAGGAACAAGGCAAGTTCCGCGAACAGATGACCCACGCTTTCGGCGGCTTCGGTCCGCTCGAAGATCAGGTGCGTCGGAACATGGAGATGTTCGAGAAGACCTTCGCCATGTTCGCGCCCTTCGCCCGTGGCCAGCGGGCTACGCCGACAGCAACGACGGAAAAGCCGGCTGCGTCATCGACGAACGAGATGGACGACTTGAAGCGCCAACTGGACGAGATGCAGAAGCGCCTCGATAAGCTCGGCGGCAAGGAATAAGCCGCCGGCGCATACCCTATCTGTGTCATCGCCGGGCTTGACCCGGCGATCCATGATGAGTTTCCACACCGGGAGGCGACAAGCGTTTTGCTTGATGAGCGGCCTCATGGATTGCCGGGGCAAGCCCGGCAATGACGGTGGAGAGGCTATGCCCTAACGGGACTTACCCGCACGCGGTATTCGCGCTCGTACGCACCCACGGCCGATCGATGTTCGCCAAACCGATCAGCGCACCCTGCAGATAGTCGCAGCCGAAGCCGGCGAGCACCGCCGCGGCCTGCTCGTCCTGCACCCACTCCGCCACGGTCTTGAGGCCGAGCCGGCGCGTCAGATCGATCAGCGTGTGCACAAACGCACGATCGTCCGCCGACTTCACGATGTTCTGCACGAAGGCGCCGTCGATCTTGACGATGTCGACGCCGAGCTTGCGCAGATTGCGAAATGACGTGTGCCCGGCCCCGAAATCGTCGATGGCGATACGGCAGCCGAGATCCTTCACGCGCGTGACGAAGCCGCGCGCGTCGTCGATGTCCTGGATCGCGGCCGTCTCGGTGATCTCGATGATCAGCCGCTCCGCCACGCCGCTGTTGGTGCGGAGGAGGCCGGCCAGACACGTCCACCAATCGGGATCGACCGTCGAGGCCGGCGAGACGTTGACGCTGGCCTTCAGCACCGGTTCGCTCGCGAGTTCCGCCACGACCAGTTCGAGCACGCGATAGTCGACCATACGGACGAGGCCGACCTGCTCGGCGATCGGGATGATCTCGTTCGCGTGTGCGATGGCGCCATCGGGCCGATAAACCCGCATCAGGCACTCGTAGAAGGCAACTTCCCGGCCCGCTGTCTCGACCACCGGCTCAAATGCCAGCGCGATGCGGCGGTCGTTGAGCGCCGAGACGATCTCGTCGGTTGCCCGCACGCTCTCGCGGCGCATGGCATCGCGCTCGATATTAGGCCTGTAGGCTGCGAACGAACCGTAGCGCTTGGTGCGCGCCCCATGCAGCGCATCGAGCGCACGGCTGACGACCTCCGCGACGCTGCGCGCGTGGCGCGGCGCCGTCACGCCACCGATGGTCACCGTCACCGCGACGGGGCCGGCCGCCGTGACGATCGGCTCGTCGCGCACGCCGGCGAGCAGCCGCTCAGCCGCGACGGCCAATTCATCCGGTGTACAACGCGTGAGGACCGCGCCGAACTTGTTACCCGAGAAGCGGCCGAGATGATCCTTGCCGCGCAGCCGCGCGCGAATGCGCTTGGCGACCTGCGCGATCACCTCTTCGGTGACATCGAAGCCATAGGCCTCGTTCAGACGGCCGAGATGATCGATCGAGATCAGCAGAAAACCGCACGACTCGCGGAAGCGCACGACCTCCTCGACCGTGGCCGCCAAGACTTCGTTGAGGTACGGCCGGTTCAATTCGCCGGTGAGCGGATCGAATTTGGCGAGCTGGGTCAGCCGGCGCTCGGCTTCGTGCCGCTCGTCGATGCGGCGAATGAGCCCATGCGCGTGATGCGGCCGGCCGTCGGGGCCGGCGAACCAGCGGCCCGTGTCCTCGACCCAAATGGCCTCGTCGCCGCACTTGAAGGCGTATTGCACCTGATAGGCGACGCCCTCGCCGCCGTCGCGCTGGCTCGACCGCGCGATGGCGTCGACGCGGCTTTGACCACCTTCGACCGCGACCCGGCGCGCATAAGCAGCACCGGATACGATTTCGGCCGCATCGACGCCAAGCAACGCCGCGGCATTGCCCGTCCAGCTCAGCACATCGGTGTCGAGTTGCCAGTGATAGGCGGCGTCGCCGATCGACCGGAGAATCTCGGCGGCATCGGGACCGCTGGCCGGCAGTTCGAAACGGGTCACGACCGCCCCTTTTTGGAACGTTAGGCCGAAGCCCGACGTTGCTCCTCGTACAAGATTCGGCGGCCAATCTAGGAAGAAACTTTAAACAATCAGGAAAACGCGAAGAAAGCTCTGAATTGTCTAACGTTTCACTGGCGGCACGGCGATTGCGAGGTCAAAGCTAAAGGGGCTGATCATGTCCCGTTTCGACACAGGCAGACTCATGCGGATCAATGCCATAGGCGCAACCTTCGGCCACAGCGACGACAAATCGTCGAAGCAGGCGCCCGCGCCGGCCGATGCGCCGAAGGCCGCGAGCCGTGCGCTTGTTCTGACGGAGCCGGCGCCCACGGCGCAGGATCGGCCAATGGCCTACCGCGACGCGCCCTTCCTCGCCCAGCTGATCGCCACCAAGGCGCAGGTGCCGCAGACCCGCGGCCGCCGCCGCGCGGAGCCGGCGGAAGCGCTGGCGGCCTATCGGGCCGTGGCGAAGCTTGTCGCCTGAGCAGCCCCGCTGAACGCGACCGCAGTTCGTCCGCTAAGGGTGAGAGGTTGCGACCAGCGCACTCGTCTGCACCAGCCGGTCGGTGCGCCGCCGAAGCTTTTCAAACGCGGCCAGCGCGCCGCCGCCAAGAACGCGGCCGGCACGCAGATTGGCCTGCAGAGGATCGGCGTAGTGCCCGTTGACGCGAAGCTCGTAGTAGAGGTGAGGTCCGGTCGATAAGCCGGTCGAGCCGACATAGGCGATAGTCTGTCCGCGATGAATACGGGCTCCGATCTTGAGCCCTTGCGGAACGCCGGAGATATGGGCGTAGGTCGTCTCGTAGCCGAAATCGTGCCGCACGCGGACGTACTTACCGTAGCCCGGCTCCTCGCCAATATATTCCATCACACCATCACCGGCGGCCAATATGGGCGCGCCGTACGGCGCCGCATAGTCGACGCCGTCGTGGAAGCGGCGGTCACGCAAGATCGGATGCACGCGCCAGCCGAAGCCATCGCCGAGGCGACCACTCGCAACCGGCTTCTTCATCAACATGCCGGTCACGGATCGCCCGTTGGAATCGTAGTAATCGGTGTCACCGTCGTCCGGCGAGGTGAAGCGATAATAACGATGGGTGGACCCGTTGTGGGTGAGGGCGGCAAAGGCCAGCACAGGCCTGCCATCGGCGCCAGAGCTGTAGAGCATCTCCGCGGTATCGTCACGCGCGATCGCCACTCCATGTTCGACGTCCTGCGCGCATAGCCGCATGACTTCGTTGACGAGAGAGGGCTCCAGCCGATTGTCGCGCGCCAGCCGGTCGAAGCTTTGGTCTAACTTCAAGGAGTCTCCGGCATCAAGCGCCGGCCTTAGCATTGCGCCGGCCCATGCAAGGTCTGAGTTACCGCTTGGCGTGGCAACAGGCCGCGGTTGGACTTTGACGTAAGTGCCGTCATCGGCGAGCACCGCCACGCGCAAGGGCTTTCCATCGCGCGTCAATTCGACCTGCCTTGGACGCACCTCTCCGTCGACGTCCTCTTCCATCACGGTGATCACTTCACCACCGGCGAAGCTGGCCCGGCCGAACCAGGATGGCGTCAGCACGGCCGCTATGGCTTGAGCATCGTGTGCCGTCACCCCTATTGCCGAGAGCATGCTCTCCAAGGTGTTGCCGCGACGCGCGACAATGACGTGGCGCTCGCCACTCACGGTCTCTTTTGATTTGCCGACCACCGACAAATTGATCGGCACTCCCGGTAACGCAGCAGGCGCAACCACGGCATCCTCATCGGCATAGGCGCTGACATGCGGGTGCCGTACAGACCGCGAGGCGCCGAAACGAATCTCGGGCGGCAGCGACTCGTCTGTTGCGATCGCCGATGCCACGTTTGGATATCTAGCCCCCTGCGCCGGCGCACCCCCGGCGCTCGGAGCCGCATCGTCACGCGGATCCTTCAGGCCTGACGACGGAGCGACAGCCTGCGCGAGGTGCACCATCACGTAGTTGAAGCGCCGCAGGATATGAACATCATCGGCAAGCTGTTCGATGCGCGAGCGCACGATCCCACGCTCGGGCGATGCTCCGGCTAAGCGGTCCGCACGCGGCGCGTCATCGCCGTTGACCGTAGGCCGTGCAAACTCGGGCACGAGCGCAACCGAAAACCCGGCGCCAAGCCAGGTCCATATTGCACCGAGCATCACGGCGGCCGCACCGGCCAGCAGAAGCAGCGACGCCAACCACTTCATATTCACAGGATGGCGTGCGGCATGCGGACCGTTTATGGGGTGGAATTCGGCATCCCCGAAACGCTGCCCATGGCTGAGACCGGGAACGCTGCTATCGCGCGACCGGCGTGGCTGCCTCCGCCACCAGACCATCATGGAAATTGAACCCGCATCGCTGCGGCATCCGGCACATCGCCCGCGGGCGGCGCGGTTTGGGCAAAACGAAGCGTGCACGGCAACGGCGACACGTCGCGGCGCGAATCGACACAGATCTCTTGCACGCTTTACACCGCCGCAACGACGCCCCTGGTTGCCGGCGGCTCCCCGAATGAAGGCAGAAGAAGAGATAACCGTTATAATATAACGTCGACAAGGAGGGCAGAATTGAGGCTAAGCGTCTTGAGATCGCTTGGCGTGACCACAGAGGCCGCGCGCGATTGAAAGCGCCACCTCAATACCCCAGCGCGCAGCCGTCCTTGCGTGGGTCGGAGCCGCCGGTCAGCGTGCCGCGGTCCCAATCGATCTTGATCGTCTGGCCGCCGCCCCACGGCGAATCGGCCATCGCGACGTCGTGGCCACGCGCCTTGAGTCCGTCGATCGTCGCCCGCGACGTGCCGTTCTCGACGACCGTCTTCTCGCCTTCGAAGAAGAAACGCGGACAATCGATGGCCTGCTGCACGTCCATGCCGTAGTCGAGCATGTTGAGGATGATCTGCACGTGCCCCATCGGCTGATAGTGCGCGCCCATGACGCCGAAACTCATGTCGCAGCGGCCGTTCCTCATCGCCAACGCCGGGATGATCGTATGCAGCGGCCGCTTGTCCGGACCGAAGGTGTTCGGATGATCCGGCGCGAGCGTGAAGCAGGCGCCGCGGTTGGTGAGCAGGATGCCGGACTTCTCGGTGCAGATGCCGGTGCCGAAACCCGAATAGAGTGAGTTGATGAACGACACCGCCGTGCGGTCTTTGTCGACCACCGTGAGATAGACGGTGTTGCTGCCCGGCGCCGGGTGCGGCGGCAGCTTGGCGCGCTTGTTCATGTCGATCAGCGAGGCGAGCTTCTTGCCCCACGCCTTGTCGAGCAGCGCCGCGACCGGCGTGCGCATATGCAGTTCGTCGGCGATGTGGGTGTCGCGCACGGCAAATCCCAAGCGCGCCGCTTCCAGCACGAGATGGAAACGCTCCGGACCGTAAGGATCGAGCGACTTGAGGTCGAAGTTCTCGAGGATGTTGAGCATCACCAGCGCGGTGAGCCCCTGCCCGTTCGGCGGAATCTCGACGAGGTCGAGACCGCGATAATTGGTCGAGATCGGCGTCACGGCGTTGCCGCGGTGATTGGCGAAATCTTCTTCGGTCAGGAACGAGCCGCGCGCGGCGACCGTCGCCGCCATTTCCGCGCCGATCTCGCCTTCGTAAAAGCCTTTGGCGCCTTTGGCGGCGATCGTCTTCAACGTCTGCGCCAGCGCCGGAAAACGCATGACGTCGCCTTCCTGCGGCGGCTCGCCGTTGACCAGATAATGCTTCGTCGCGGCGGGATTGGCTTTGAGCTTGCCGACGTAATAGCGCCAGTCGCGCGCAACCCGCGCCGCAACGGGGAAACCGTTCTCGGCATATTGAATCGCCGGTCGCAACGCGCGGTCGAGGCCGAAGCGGCCATGCGCCTTGAGAATCTGCTCCCAGGCTTCAATGGCGCCCGGCACGGTGACGGCATGAATTGACGTGCCGATCTCGGTGAGACCCTGCGCGCGCAGCGCTTCGTAAGACGCCTTGGCGCCCGAGCGGCCCGAGCCATTATAACCCCAGACATCGTGACCCGGCTTCGACACCAGCGTGTAGCAGTCGCCGCCGATGCCGGTCATCGCCGGTTCGACGACGCACAAGGTCGCCACCGCCGCCACGGCGGCATCAGCCGCCGTGCCGCCTTCGCGCAACATGTCGATCGCGGCGAGCGTCGCGAGTGGATGAGAGGTCGCGGCCATGCCGTTGCTGGCAATGACGGGCGAACGGCCGGGGAGTTGGAAATCGCGGCTCATGGCAGGTCCAGCATTGTAGGGAAGTCAGATCAAGAGGCGACGCCTTCGACCGTGAGATCGCGCTGCGCCGAGCGCAGGGTCACGGCGAAGCCGCCGAGCACGTCGACGAACATGATGACGAGCAACAGGAAGAAGGTCGAGGTGCCGGCTTGGCGGACAAGGATAAACTCGACGAGGGCCGCCAAAAACAGCAGCAGCGAGAGGCCGTGATCGACCACGCTGCGCAAGCCGATCCGCGTCGACTTCATCAGTTCGCCGAACAGCAACAGGATCGACAACACAAGCAGCATGTCGCCGGCTGACATGGTCCAGTCGGCGTCCGACATCATGTGCACGGACGTGATCGTGGCTGTCCAGCTCACGCCCGGCATCAAAAACGCAATGATGTTGTAGATGGCGAAAGGAACGAGCAGGAGGGGAAAGCCGAGCATGAACATGAGCGCAGCTTTCTCCCGCTGGACCTGCGGCCGGGCGTTACGCCTCGGTCTTCACCTTGAGGACCTGCCGACCTTTGTACATGCCGGTCTTCAGGTCGATGTGGTGCGGACGGCGCAGCTCGCCCGAGTCCTTGTCCTCGATATAGGCCGGCCGCTTGAGGGCATCGGCCGAGCGGCGCATACCGCGACGCGACGGCGAGGTTTTCTTTTTTGGCACAGCCATGGGACGAAACTCCTGAAAAAGGCGCGATCTGTTCGGGGATTTGGGCGGGCTTATAGAGGAAGGGTGGCGATTGCGCTAGTGGGTCAACGGCCCGCCCGAACGCACGAGGCCAGGCCCGGCGCATGCGCCGCCCGGCCGACATAGAGGCCGGCGAGGCGCCGGAGGCCGGGGCCCGGCCTGGCCGCGTTGCGGGTCACCGGATTGGGCAACGAGGCCGCCAGGAGCGCCGCCTGATAGGACGTCAAATCCCGCGCCGAGCGGCCGAAGGCGCGCCGGGCGCCGGCTTCCGCCCCAAATTCCCCCTGCGGACCCATTTCCGCGACATTCAGGTAGATTTCCAGGATCCGGCGCTTGGACAGCACTAAGTCGATCCAGAGCGCCAGTGGCGCCTCCAGCGCCTTGCGCACCAAGCTGCGGCCCGGCCACAAGAACAGGTTTTTGGCCACCTGCTGGGTGATGGTGGAGCCGCCACGCACGTCATCCAGGTTGTCGGCGTCCTGGATGGCGTCCTGGATTTCAGCCAAATCGATGCCGTAATGGGTGCAAAAGCGCCCGTCCTCGGCAACGATCACCGCCAACTGCAGATGCGGCGAGATCCGCGACAAAGGCACCCAAGTCTGCTCGACCCGCTCGCCCGTGACGCGCCGCCAGATCGTCAAGGTCGAGGGTGGATCAATCACGGCGTAGAGCGGCGTCAGCAGGTACGGCAGAAGCACGAGCGCCAGCAGGACCAGAAAAACGGTCCGCAGGACCCTTGGAACCCGGAGCGACCGGCTGGAATTCTTGGACGGGCGAAACATGCCTGGACCTTAGCCCAATCGTTCGGCAATTGCGGGGGAACCAGGGCTAGGGCTAATTAGCACCTATGGACGCACGATCTCACGATGACTTCGCGCAGCGGCTCACCGCCGTTGCATCCGACACCGAAGCACTGCTCGAGCAGCTGCTCTCCGACCCGCCCCTTCCTGGGGAGCTCGCGCGACCGCCGCGGCTGCTGGCTGCCATGCGGCACGCAGCGCTCGGCGGCGGCAAACGCCTGCGCCCCTTCCTGGCGGTGGAGAGCACGGCGCTGTTTGGCGCCGGCCGGGCCGGCGCGCTGCTGGCCGGCGCGTCGCTCGAATGCGTGCATTGCTATTCGCTGGTCCATGACGACCTGCCAGCGATGGACAATGACGATCTGCGCCGGGGACGGCCGACGGCGCACAAGGCCTTCGACGAGGCGACGGCGATCCTGGCCGGCGACGCCCTGCTGACGCTGGCCTTCGATATCCTGGCGCGCACCGAAGTGCACAGCGACCCGCAAGTGCGGAGCGCACTCGTGCTGGATCTCGCGCGCGGCGCCGGGCTCGGCGGCATGGTGGGCGGGCAAATGCTCGATCTGGCTGCCGAAGGCCGATTCGAAGCGAAGCGTGCGCTCACGCAGGACGAGATTCTGACCTTGCAGGCGATGAAGACCGGGGCTCTGATCCGTTATGCCTGCCGTGCTGGCGCCCTCCTCGGCCGCGCCGACGCCAAAGCCTTCGAGGCCCTCGACCGCTACGGCATTGCCATCGGCAAGGCCTTCCAGATCGCCGACGACCTGCTCGATGTCGAAGGCGACACCGCGACACTCGGCAAAGCCGCCGGCAAGGACGCCGCGGCCGGCAAGGCGACGCTGGTCTCTATCCTCGGCATCGCCGGCGCGCATAAGCGATTGGACGAACTTATCGCCGAGGCGGAAGACGTGCTGGCGCCGTTCGGCGCCAAGGCGGATACTCTGAAGTTCGCGGCGCGCTTCATCGCCGCGCGCAAGAGCTAAGACGCACCCATGGCCACCGAGAATCGGCAGCCCTTGCGCATGATGCCGGTTCAAATTCTCACCCTGCATCGCAAGCTGGTTATTGCTTGCGTTGTGGGGGCTGCCGTCGCCCTCCTGTTGACGCCGACCGGCCTGCGGCTCCCCACGCAATTATTGGTCGGCTGGAACGTCGGCATCGCCGTCGATCTGATCCTGGCCTTCAGTATGATGCGCCGCACCGATGTGGCGCATATCAAACGCCGCGCCGCACAGGTAGACGAAAGCGCGCTCGTCATTCTGGTGCTGTCGATCGGCGCCACGCTTGCGAGCCTCGTCGCCATCGTCTTCGAGCTCGGCGCGTCCAAGCATGCGCAGGGTGTCGAAGCCGCGCTTCATGTCCTGTTGGCGACGACAACCATCCTCCTGTCGTGGACCTTCATGCAGTCCATCTTTTCGTTTCACTACGCGCATGAATATTACGGCGAGCGGGGCGGCAAAATCGGCGGCCTGAACTTCCCGCACGACGATCAGATCGCGAAAGACGACGAGCCGGACTATCTCGACTTCTTGTACTTCGCGCTGGTCATTGGCATGACCTCGCAGGTCTCGGACGTCGCCATCACCAGCAAAGTGATCCGCCGCATGGCGGCGTTGCACGGCGTGCTGTCGTTCTTCTTCAATTTGACCGTGCTCGCGCTGACCGTGAACATGGTGTCGAACATCATCTAGGATGACGCCATGACGGCGATCATGCAGACCGTACTCTTCATGCTGACGGTGCTCGCCGCCGTCGCGGTCGCCGCGCGCAAGCTGAACGTCGCGCCCTCGATCCTCCTGGTGGTCGCAGGCGTCGGCATGGCGCTCATTCCGGGCTTGCCCCCCATCCGGCTGGCGCCGGAAGTGGTGCTGCTCGTCTTTTTGCCGCCGCTGATCTATTCCGCCGGCGTGTCCATGAGTTGGCGCGAGTTCCGCTTCAACCTGCGACCGATCACGTTGCTGGCCTTCGGCTGCGTCGTGTTTACGACCTGCGCCGTGGCGACGGCCGCGCACTATCTGCTCGGATTCGATTGGGGCATCGGCTTTGTGCTGGGCGCCATCGTCGCGCCGCCCGACACGGTCGCGCCGCTGACGATTGCCCGGCAGCTGACGTTGCCGCGCCGTCTGGTGGTCGTGCTGGAAGGCGAGGGCCTCGCCAACGATGCGACCGCGCTCATCCTGTACCGCTTTGCGGTGGCGGCGGTCAGTACCACGGTCTTCTTGCCGACGGCGGCTGTCAGCACGTTCGCCTTGATCGTGGTCGGCGAAATCGCCTTCGGTATCGCAACCGGTTGGCTCAGCCTCCGCCTGCGCAAATGGGCGCATGATCCGCGCGTAGAAATCACGCTATCGCTGCTCACGCCCTACTTCGCGTTCTGGATCCCCGAGCATCTCGGCGGCTCCGGCGTGCTCGCCACCGTCGCCTGCGGGCTTTATGTGAGCTGGAACGGCCCATTGACGATCTCGGCGACGACGCGCCTGCAGGGCATCTTTTTCTGGGACCTCATCGTCTATCTGATCGAAGGCATGGTGTTCCTGCTCACCGGCCTGCAGGCGCGGGCGCTTCTCGAACAGGCACAGGCCTTCACCATCCGCGAGCTCATCGTTGCGACCGCGTGCACGACGCTCATGATCATCGCCGCGCGCTTCGTCTGGGTCTTCCCGGCGACCTATGTCCCGCGCTGGGCGAGCGCCTCTTTGCGCCGACGCGACCCTTCGCCGCCCTGGCAACAAGTCTTCCTGTTATCCTTCACCGGCATCCGCGGCGTCGTCTCGCTCGCAGCCGCGCTCGCTCTGCCTTACGCCATCGTCGGCGACGCGCCTTTTCCGCATCGCGAGCTGATTCTGTTCATCACCTTCGGTGTCATCATCGTCACGCTGGTTGGGCAAGGCCTGATGCTGCCCACCGTGGTTCGCTGGCTGGGGTTGAACAAACTGGGCAAGGCCGAACGACGCCACGAGATTGAAGCGGAGATCGCTGGGCGGAAGGCCGCGCTCGAGGATGTTGTCCGGCGGCTCGAAACCACAGCCAGCGACCGCGGGCTGACCGAGGGCATCCTCGAACATCTGCGCACGCGTAACACTCACCGCATTCAGGTGGTGCCGGACAATCTTCAGGAGGGCGTCGAGCGGGCGCGTGCCGCCGCCGCCATCAAGCGCGAGTTGATCGAGGCGGAGCGCGCCTTCATCTTCCAGCTTCTGCGCGACGGGAAGATCACCGACGAGGCGCGCCGGCGGATCGAATACGAACTCGACCTCGAGGAGGCGAGCCTGAACAACCGGGCAAAGGACGGCGGTGGCTGGATTTAGCTCAGTCGTTCATGGCGAGGAGCGCCGCGCGGCGGCGCGACCCGTGAGCCTCATTTCTCCTCGAACGTCACTTTCACCGATTTCGTCACGTCGAGATGCTTCTTGACCGCCTTCTTCTCGTTGAAGCCGGGCGTCTCGGGCGAATACGTGATCTGCAACGTACGGTCCGTCAGCCATTCGATCTTCGGCGAATCCTTGCGCTTCTCCGGCACGTCGCACGGCCCCGAGAACACTTCATAGGCCTTGTTGCGTTCGGCGAACCCGTCCGGATAGACCGCGAGCAGCACCGAGATGCTATCGAAGCAGAATGGCTTGGGCTCGCCGCCGGCGAGCGTGATGCGCACGGCCTTGAACTTGTTGTCCGGCGAGACGACGGCGGTGACGGTCTTATCCGCGCGTTCGATCGTCAGATACATGTAGAGCGACAGCGCGCCGAGGCCGAGCGCGACAGCGAAGAACAGGACGAAGAACGGCTTGGCTCTCACTCGGCGGCGGTCCGATTCGCTCCGCCGGCGCCGAAGCGGCGCTCGATGTAATCGATCACCATCTGCTTGAACTCGGCGCTCAAGGTAGGACCGCGCAAGGTCGCGGCCTTCTTGCCGTCGATGAACACCGGCGCGGTCGGCGTTTCGCCGGTGCCGGGCAGCGAGATGCCGATGTCGGCGTGCTTGCTCTCGCCCGGGCCGTTGACGATGCAGCCCATCACCGCGACGTTGAGCGTCTCGACGCCGGGATAGCGCGTCTTCCATTCGGGCATCGACGTGCGGATGAAGCCTTGGATGTCGGACGCAAGCTCCTGGAAGGTCGTCGACGTCGTGCGGCCGCAGCCGGGGCACGCCGCGACCAGCGGCACGAAGGTGCGCAGACCCATGGTCTGCAGCAGCTCCTGCGCCACCTGCACCTCGCGGGTGCGGTCACCATTGGGCTCCGGCGTCAGCGAAATGCGGATGGTGTCGCCGATGCCCTGCTGCAGCAACACGCCCATGGCGGCGGACGACGCGACAATGCCCTTGGAGCCCATGCCGGCTTCGGTGAGACCGAGGTGCAGCGCGTAATCGGAGCGGCGCGCCAGCTCGGCATAGACGGCGATCAGATCCTGCACGGCCGAGACCTTCGCCGACAGGATGATGCGGTTCTTCGGCAAGCCGATCTCTTCCGCGCGCGCGGCCGACAGCAGCGCCGACTGCACCATCGCTTCGTGCATGACCTCGCGCGCACCGAGCGGATTTTCGGATTTGGAGTTCTCGTCCATCAGGTGCGTGAGCAATTCCTGATCGAGCGAGCCCCAATTGGCGCCGATGCGCACCGGCTTGCCGTGCTTGATCGCCATCTCGACGATCTGTGAGAACTGTTTGTCCTTCTTGTCCTTGAAACCGACATTGCCCGGATTGATCCGGTACTTGTCGAGCGCTTCGGCGCAGCCGGGGTGATCGGCGAGCAGCTTGTGGCCAATATAGTGGAAGTCGCCGACGATCGGCACCTTCACACCCATCTTCAGAAGCCGCTCCTTGATGTGCGGCACAGCGGCGGCGGCCTCGTCACGGTCGACGGTGATACGCACGAGCTCGGAGCCGGCGCGGGCCAATGCCGCCACCTGGCGCGCGGTGCCCTCGACATCGGCTGTGTCGGTGTTGGTCATCGATTGCACGACGATCGGGGCCGAACCGCCCACCAAAACGCCGCCAACGTCGACCGGAACCGTCCGGTGCCGCGCTTGTGCCGAAGTGCTCATTGTCGTGCTGAAGCCTGCTGTTCTGGACGCGAGAGCCCGCGATGCGGGCTTACTAACACTTTCCCCGATAATGCCCAACGGGGCATCCCCGGAAACTGTTCCATGGGGCCGAAACTGGTGCCAAATCAAGACATTCCGATGACTTGAGCGCCCACTTAGCCGTTCCCTAGGCCTTCCCGGCGCGGTTGACCAGCACCAACCCGGCGGCGACCAGCGCCACCGCCGCCCCGAAGGCCGGCGTGAGCGGCTCGTTCAGAACCAGATGGCCGGCGGCGACGCCGAACAAGGGGGTCAGGAAGGTGAAGGCCGACAGCCGGTTGGCCGAATAGCGCACCACCAGGGCGAACCAGATGACGAAGGTGACGCTCACCACCCAGATGGTCTGATAGGCGAGCGCGCCGAGCGCCAGCGCGGAGGGCATGTGGGTCATGCGCTCTCCGGCCACCACCGCGCAGAAGCCGAGCATCACCACCGAGACGACAAGCTGATACAGCATGACCTTCTCAGACGAGATGCGCGTCAGCTTCGCCTTGATCACCAAGGTGGTGAACGCCCAGGCCACAGCAGCCGCCACCATCATCACGTCGCCGAGCATCTGGCGCGGATCGAGCGCCGGCGTCGGCAGACCGAACGCGAGCAGCATGCCGGCGAAGGACAGTCCCAGCCCAAGCCACTGGAATTTGCTGAAGCGATCCGCCGGCAGGAAAATTCGCGTGCCGAGCACGACGAAGAACGGCGCGAGATAGATGAACAGCACCGCCCGGGTCGCGGTGGTGTAGACGAGGCCCTGGAAGACGAAGACGAATTCCAGGCCGAAGCCGATGCCGGCGGCGATCCCCGCCATCAGGCTGCCGTCGCGCGAGAAAATCGGGATGCCGCGCAGCTTGCACCATCCTGCCACCAGCACGGTGGCGCCGATGGAGCGGATCATCGCTTGCGTATAAGGCGGGATCTCAGGCAGCGCGAGCTTCACCGCGACCTGGTTGAAGCCCCAAGAGAGGCACAGCACCACCACGACGCCGGCGGCAAGCGCATCGAGCGGACGAGTGACGTGACTTGCGGTGGCGGACACGAAGAGGAATTCCCGGCGAGACGTCGGATGTTCTATCCCGCCTGCCCACGCGGCGCCACAGTTCCGCAATCGCGGCGCGTGCCGGCAGCGACGACCGCGAGAGCTCTCAGTTCGCGCTGCAGTGGGCGCAGGTGCCGAAGATCTCGATGACCGGCGTCTTCGGCGTGAAGCCGACGGCACGCGAGGCTGTCCGGATCGTCTCCGCCACCGTAGCGGACGCCGCTTCGCCGACGGCGCCGCATTTCTCGCAGATCAGGAACACGACCGGATCGCCACTATCGTGATTGTGGCCGCAGGCGACGAACGCATTGCGGCTTTCGATGCGGTGGACGAAGCCCTGTTCGCGCAGGAAGTCGAGCGCGCGGTAGATGGTGATCGGCGCGGGCCTCGCGCCGTCCTCGGCCAGCCGATCGATCAGCTCGTAGGCGCCAAGCGGCTGATGCCGTTCGAGCAACGCCTCGAGCACCTGCCGGCGGATCGGCGTCAGGCGCTCCTTGCGGGCGGTGCAGACCGCCTCGGCGTGAGCAATGGCATCGCTAGCACAGCGACCATGATCGTGGTCGGGCGCCGGAAATACCGCGTGGGAATGCGCTTTTTTCGCCAAAGCTTGCTCCGTTCTCACCGGACTGTAGCGGGCTGCCTCAATCGCGGAAAGCTGAACGACCACCTCTAGATATATATTGCACCGCAAAACAAATAGGGGCAGGTTCCGCCCCTCATATCCGACCATCGGCTTCAGCGGCCCGCGGCGGCCGCAAATTCCCACGAGGACGGCCAATGCTTAAAGGCAAGACTGCGCTCATCACCGGATCGACATCCGGCATCGGATTGGCGATCGCGCGCGCTTTCGCGAAAGAAGGCGCCAACGTGATGCTCAACGGCTTCGGCGACAAGGATGCGATCGAAAAAGAACGCGCCGGGCTGGAGAAGGAATTCGGGATCAAGGCCCGCTATTCGGCCGCCGACATGACCAAGCCCGCCGAGATCGCGGATATGGTGAGCGCGACCGAAAAGGAGTTCGGCGCTCTCGACATCCTGGTCAACAATGCCGGCATCCAACACGTGGCGAACATCGAGGATTTCCCCGTCGAGAAGTGGGACGCGGTCATCGCCATCAATCTCTCGTCGTCGTTTCACACCATCCGTGCCGCCATGCCCGGCATGAAGAAACGCAAATGGGGCCGCATCATCAACATCGCTTCGGCGCATGGTTTGGTCGCGAGCACGCAGAAGGTCGCTTACGTCGCGGCCAAGCACGGCCTGGTCGGCATGACCAAGGTGGTGGCAATGGAAGCGGCGAACGACGGCGTCACCTGCAATGCCATCTGCCCCGGCTGGGTGCTCACACCGCTGGTGCAAAAGCAGATCGACGATCGCGCCAAGGCGTCGGGCAAGAGCGTGCGCGATGAAGAGATCGCGCTGCTCTCCGAGAAGCAGCCGATGCACAAGTTCACCAAGCCGGAGAATATCGGCGCCCTCGCCGTGTTCCTGGCGGGCGACGCGGCCGAGAGCATCACCGGCTCGGCCTATTCGATCGACGGCGGCTGGGTCGCGCAGTGATGGTCGGTCGTCCCGGGCGAGCCATAAGCGCGTTCACGCGCGTCTGCGATGCGCTATGGCGAGACCCGGGACCCAGTACGCCTTGTCCGATCGATAGCCTGCGGCGTAAAGGTCCCCGCCTGCGCGCGGACGCCGCCGCATGATCGACATCATCTCGCGCGCCCTCCGCGGCAACAGACGCAAAGCCACGGGGCCGAACGGCGAAAAGCGCATCAATCTCGCATTGCAAGGCGGCGGCGCGCACGGCGCTTTCACCTGGGGTGTGCTCGATTATCTTCTGGAAGATGGCCGCCTTCTCGTCGAAGGCATTTCCGGCACGTCGGCCGGCGCCGTCAACGCCGTGATGCTGGCCGATGGCCTCAAGCGCGGCGGACCCGACGAAGCGCGCAAACGGCTGGCCGATTTCTGGCAGGCAGCGAGCTTGGGCGGCGACCTGCCGCCCCTTCAGCGCACGGTGCTCAACCGGCTGTTTTCGCTATTGCCCGGCGAGGGCCTGCCGACCTTCGACTGGCTCAGCAACTGGTCGCGCTATCTTTCGCCTTACGATCTCAATCCGCTCAACATCAATCCGCTCAAGGATCTGATCGAGCGCTTCGTCGATTTCGATGGCCTGCGTGCCGACACGCGCCAGCTCTTCATCGCCGCCACCAATGTGCAGACCGGCAAGCTGCATATCTTCCCGCGCGACAAGATCTCCGCCGAAGCGGTGATGGCATCGGCCTGCCTGCCGGCGGTGTTCCGCGCGGTCGAGATCGACGGTGTGCCCTATTGGGACGGCGGCTATCTCGGCAATCCGGTATTGTTTCCCTTCTTCCGTACCACCGACACCGAGGACGTGCTGATCGTTCAGATCAATCCGCTGGTGCGCAAGAAGGTACCGACCACGACCCGCGATATCGTCGCGCGCGTCAACGAGATCACCTTCAATTCGGCGCTGATGGCGGAACTGCGCGCGATCGAGTTCGTCAACCGGCTGATCGAACAGAAGCGGCTGCCGCGCGGCACCGGCGAGAACGAGTACCGCCAGATCAAAGTCCATCGCATCGTGCTCGAGGGCCTCGGCGAACGTTTCGCCGGCGCAAGCAAGCTGCGCAACGACTACGAATCGTTCGAGCTGCTGCGCAAGCTGGGCGAGCGTGCGGCGCGCCGCTTCCTCGACGCCCATTACGACAATATCGGCGTGCGTTCGAGCATCGATCTCAAGTCGGAACTCGTGTCGGAGGGAGCATAGCGTTCCCACCTTCGCGGGGCCGACAATGACCGTGCTATTCTTCGACCATGCCCCACCCCACCGCCACGATCGGCAACACGCAACTCGATATCGTCGTCGCCGACATCACCACGCTCGACGTCGATGCCATCGTCAACGCCGCCAACCGCTCCCTGCTCGGTGGCGGCGGCGTCGACGGCGCGATCCACCGCGCTGCAGGGCCGCAATTGCTCGATGAGTGCCGCACGCTCGGCGGCTGCGACACCGGCGACGCCAAAATCACGCGCGGCTATCGGCTAAAAGCGCGCCATGTGATCCATGCCGTGGGACCGGTGTGGAACGGCGGCGGTCGCCATGAAGACGCGCTGCTGGCGAGCTGCTATCGCACGGCGCTCGATCTCGCCGCGCAGCACCGGCTCGCGTCGGTTGCCTTCCCGGCTATCTCGACCGGCGTCTATCGTTTTCCGGGGGAGCGGGCCGCGCGCATCGCCGTCGAAACAGTGGCATCGGTGGTTGCCACGCAGCCGCGGGGGCTCGCCCGCGCGATCTTCTGCTGCTTCTCTGAGGACAGCGCCGCCCATCACACGGCGGCCATCGCCGCGTTAGGGCTGGCTTAACCCTCTTTCGTCGGCGTCATGGGCGGCAGCCATGCCCTTGGCCGACCTTCTCCCGGGCCGGGGAAAGAGCCAAACACCTCAAGCCCCCAAAGGGCGCCCCGTCTGCGCGATTGTTCCTCCATTAACAACTTAGGATCATCCTAAAGGACTATTGTACTTATTATAAGCGTGCTTATTATATCGAGGCTGATAAAGAGTTAGGCCCATGCCAAAGTTCCCGATCGAGCGCGAAATTGCCTTTGCTCTCAAGGACGTATCCCGGATGCTGGCGACCTATGCCGACCAGCAGGGACGCGACTTTGGGATTTCGAGTGCGCAGTGGAGCGTGCTGGTCCGGCTGGATCGAAGCGAGGGTCTCAAGCAGTCCGAACTCGCCGAGTTGCTCGACCTCCAGCCGATTTCGCTCACCCGTCTGCTCGACCGTCTCGCCGACAATGGCCTGATCGAACGCCGCGCGGATCCGAATGATCGCCGCGCCAACCGCCTTTATCTGACGCCGGCTGCTCGCCCGATGCTGGAGCAACTCGGCGAACTCAGCAAACGCCTGATGGAAACCGTGCTGGACGGACTCGGCGCCGAATCGCGTGAGCGGCTCGCGCGCGATCTCAACGTCTTGAAGGACAACCTTCGCGCCGCCATCAACCGCAACGCCCAACCGCAAACCAACAAAGTTCTCATATCATGAGTGACAAAGCCCTGAAGGTCGTTCCCCAGCCGGAGGCGAAGTCGGCGCCCGAAAGCGAGGCCGATACTTCCGCCCAGAGTGGCGCGGCGCCACGCATGGACCGCAAGCGCCTGCGCATGATCCTGCTGATCGTGCTGCCGCTGATCGCGGTTCTGGCGGGCATCGGCATTTATCTGACCGGCGGCCGCTACATCTCCACCGACAATGCGTATGTCGGCGCCCAGAAAGTGCTGATCACGCCCGACATCGCCGGCAAGATCGTGCGTGTCGCCGTGCGCGAAGGCCAGCACGTCAAGCCGGGCGACGAACTTTTCACGCTCGACCAGGTGCCTTTCTCTCTCGCTCTCGACCAGGCCAAGGCAAAGGTCGATGCCGCGCGCGTGGATTACGAGAAAGCGATGACCAGCCTCAAGTCGCTGCGCAGCATGGCCGACTTGGCGCAGAAGAGCGTCGAGCTTAAGCAACGCGATCTCGACCGCAAGACCAAGCTCGTTGCCACACAGGCCGGCTCCGCCGCCGACGTCGACACCGCGGCCGCCTCGCTGGTGACAGCTCAGACGATCGCGCAATTCACCGTCCAGCAGCGCGACACGACGCTGAGCCAGTTGCTCGGCGATCCCGAGCTGCCGCTCGAGCGCTTCCCGGAGTATGTGCAAGCCAAGGCTGCGCTCGCGGACGCGCAGCGAAACTACGACCACACGATCGTGCGCGCGCCGATCTCCGGCACCGCGACGCAGGTCGACAACATTCAGATCGGTCGCTTCGTCCCCGCTGGCACGCCGATCCTCAGCGTCATCGACGATCAGGCGCCGTGGGTGGATGCCAATCCGAAGGAGACGGACATCACCTATCTCCGCGTCGGGCAGAAGGTGACGCTCGACGTCGACTCCTTCCCGGACCACACCTTCACCGGTCACGTCGTCGCGGTCAGCCCCGGCACGGGCGCGCAGTTCTCGATCCTGCCGCCGCAGAACGCGTCGGGCAATTGGGTCAAAGTCGTGCAACGCGTGCCCGTGCGCATCGCCTTCGACAAGGATGAGGCGATCCGACGTCTGCGCGCCGGCATGAGCGTCAACGTGTCGATCGACACCGGCCATAGCCGCCTGCCGTTCGGTTCCGCCATGGCGAAGGACGCCCAATGACGGCCGGTTCAGCGATGGCGCCGGGCTTCAGGCGCACGCTGATCACAGTGTGCGCCATGACGGCCACGATCATGCAGGCGCTCGACACGACGATCGCCAACGTGGCCCTGCCCTATATGCAGGGCTCGTTGTCGGCGTCGCTCGACCAGATCAACTGGGTGCTTACCTCCTACATCGTCGCGGCCGCCATCATGACGGCGCCGATGGGCTGGCTGTCGGACCGTTTCGGCCGCAAGAAGCTGTTCATCACCTGCGTCTCCGGCTTCACCGTCGCCTCGTTACTCTGCGCTCTCGCCCAGAACATCGAGCAGATGGTGCTGTTCCGTCTGCTGCAAGGCATGGCCGGCGCTGCGCTGGTGCCGCTGTCCCAATCGGTGCTGCTAGACGCCTATTCGGTCGAGGAACGCAGCCAGGCGATGGCGATCTGGGGCATCGGCGTGATGCTCGGCCCGATCATGGGCCCGACATTGGGCGCATGGCTCACCGACAATTACTCGTGGCACTGGGTATTCCTGATCAACCTGCCGATCGGCATCATCACCGTGCTCGGCCTGATGACGTTCATGGACGAGACCGAGACGCAGGGACATCTGCGCTTCGACTGGTTCGGCTTCATCGCTCTCGCCGTCGGCATCGGCTCGCTGCAGTTGTTGCTCGACCGCGGCGAACAGGTCGGCTGGTTTGACTCCAACGAGATCTGGATCGAGGCGATCATCTCGGCGGTCGGCTTCTATTACTTCTTCGCTCATTCGCTGACGACGCCCGAACCCTTCGTCCGCTTCGAGCTGTTCAAGGACCGCAACTTTGTCTCGGGCGTCGTGTTCATGGTGGTGATCGGCGTGGTGCTGTTCGGCACCATGGCACTCGTCACGCCGTTCATGCAGAACCTGCTCGGCTATCCGATCCAGACCGCGGGCTTTCTACTCGGCTCGCGCGGCATCGGCACGCTGTTGACGATGATGGCGGCGCCGCGGCTGATGCGGCTGATCGAAAGCCGCTATCTGATCCTAACCGGACTCGCGCTCACCGGCGCGACGCTCTACCACATGACCGCCTTCTCGCTCGACACGACGCAGACCACGATCGTGGTGACGAGCATCGTGCAGGGCGTCGGCCTCGGCCTCTTGTTCGTGCCGATCACTTCGGTGGCGTTCACGACCCTGCCCGGCCATCTGCGGACCGGCGGCACCGCCATGCTGACTCTGGTGCGCAACATCGGCTCCTCGATCGGCATCTCCATGGTGATCGCGCAGCTCACCAGCGGCACGACATACATGCACGCGCGGCTGACAGAGAACGTGACGCCCTTCAACAACGCGCTGCAGATGCCGGACGTTGCCGGCACGCTGAACCTGCAAAGCGACACCGGCCGGGCGCTGCTCGACTCAATCGTCACGCAGCAGGCGAATTTGATCGCCTACCTCAACGACTACAAATTGCTGATGTACCTGACCCTGATCATGATCCCGCTGGTGTGGATCATCGGCACCAGCCGCAAGCAGGCCACGGGCGGCGCGCATGACGATGAGCCGGTGGTGATCGACTAATCAAAGCGGTCGTTCCGGGCGAGCGCACCGCGCGAGAGCCGGAATCCAGTACTCCGTGCCTATCGAACAGCTGCGGCGTACCGGATCCCCGCCTTCGCGTAGACGACAGAGCTCACTTTCCGAACTCCGCCCTCACCCTCTCCGTATGCTCGCCGAGCGCCGGCACGGCGCCATACGTTCGCGCGTCACCCGCGATCATGGGCGCCGGCGCCGGTGTCGACACCGGACCCGTGGGCGAGCCGACCGTGAGACGCCGCAAATGCGGATGCCGGCCCAGCAGCGCCGTATCGTTGACGCGTGCGAACGCGATATCGGCGGCGGCGAGCTTCTGCTCCAGCTCGGCCACATCCAGGGCCGCGAACGCCTCCGCCACCCGACCGTCGGTCTCGCCGCGGCGCTTCATGCGTTCGACATTCGTGGCGAAAGCGGGATCGGCGGCGAGCGCCTTGTCGCCCATGACCTTTTCGGCCAACGCGCGCCATTCGCGGTCGTTCTGGATCGAAATCAGGATGTCGGCGTCGTCGCGGCTCTTGAAGACGCCGTAAGGCGAGATCGAGGGATGCGCGAGGCCGATGCGTTGCGGAGTCTTGCCGCCCTCGTGCTGCAACAGCGGCACCGTCATCCAGTCGGCCATCGAATCGAACATCGACACCGCAATCGCCGCGCCTTCGCCGGTACGGCCACGCGCGATCAGCGCCTCCAGGATCGCCTGATAGGCGTTCATGCCGGTCGCGATATCGACCACCGACACGCCGACGCGCGACGCCGTTTCCGGTCCGCCGGTGATGGACGACAGGCCGCTGTCGGCCTGGATCAGGAGGTCATACGCCTTGCGCTGCGCATAAGGTCCGCTCTCGCCATAGCCGGAGATCGAGCAACAAATGAGCCGCGGATAATCCTTGCGCAGGCGCTCGACTGCGAAGCCGAGCTTAGCCAGCGCACCGGGCTTGAGGTTCTGCACGAACACGTCGGCCTTGGCGAGCATGGCCTCGAGCAGCGCCTTGTCCTCGGCCCTGCCGATATCGAGCACCACCGATTCCTTGCCGCGATTGAGCCAGACGAAGTACGCGCTTTCGCCATGCACCAGATGATCGTAGCCGCGGGCGAAATCGCCTTCCGGCCGCTCGACCTTGATCACCCGCGCGCCGGCATCGGCGAGCTGGCAGGTGCAGCGTGGCGCCGCAACGGCTTGTTCGACGGAAACGACGAGGAGGCCTGAGAGGGGGAGAGTCATTTGAGAACTCACAACAATTCACTGTCGTCCCGGGCGAGCGAAGCGAGACCCGGGACCCATACGCCGCAGTCTATCGATAGGTCACGGCGTATGGGTCCCCGCCTCCGCGGGGACGACGATTAGTAAGACCTCGGCAGCCCGAGCACATGTTCGGCGAGATACGATAGGATCATGTTGGTCGAGATCGGCGCCACTTGATAAAGCCGCGTCTCGCGGAATTTGCGTTCGACGTCGTATTCCTCGGCGAAGCCGAAGCCGCCATGCGTCTGCACGCACATGTCGGCCGCGGCCCACGACGCGTCCGCCGCCAGAAGCTTGGCCATATTGGCTTCCGCGCCGATGTCGGCGCCCGCCTCGTATTTGCGCGCCGCCTCGTGCACCATCAATTCGGCTGCGCGCATCTGCGCATATGCCCGCGCGATCGGAAACTGCACGCCCTGGTTCTTACCGATCGGCCGGCCGAACAGCTCGCGCTCCTTGGCGTAGTTCGTTGCCTTGGCGATGAACCACTTGGCATCGCCGATGCACTCGGCCGCGATCAGGATGCGCTCGGCGTTCATGCCGGACAGGATATAGCGAAAGCCCTTGCCTTCCTCGCCGATCAGGTTCTCCGCCGGCACGCGCAGGTCGTCGAAGAAGATCTGCGTCGTCGCATGGTTCATCATCGTGCGGATGGGCGTGATCGACATGTTGGTGCTTTGCGCCAGCCGCATGTCGACCAGGAACACCGATAGACCGTCGGTGCGCTTCTGCGCCTGCTCACGCGGTGTCGTGCGCGCGAGCAGTAACATCAGATCGGAATGCTCGGCGCGCGAGGTCCAGATTTTCTGACCGTTGATAACGTAGTGATCGCCCTCTTTGCGCGCCGTCGTACGGAGCGACAAGGTATCCGTACCGGACGTGGGCTCCGTCACGCCGAAGGCCTGCAGGCGCAACTCGCCGGTCGCGATCTTCGGCAGATAGCGCTCCTTCTGTGCCGGCGAGCCGTGCCGCAGGATCGTACCCATCGTATACATCTGGGCATGGCAGGCCGCGCCGTTGCTGCCGGAGGCATGCACTTCTTCGAGGATCGCCGCGGCGGCGCTGATCGTGAGGCCGCTGCCACCGTATTCTTCCGGGATCAGCGCGGCGAGATAACCGGCCTCGGTCAGCGCCTTGACGAAGGCGGTCGGATAGGCTCGCTCGCGATCGAGCTCCCGCCAGTAATCGCCGGGAAACTTGGCGCACAACGCGCGCACGCTCTCGCGGATATCGGCATAAGGATCGATGTCGGTATGGGGCTTGGTCATGGGGACCCATTCTTGTCATCACCGGGCCGCCACGCAACCGCGAGTCCCGGTGATCCCGCTTATGCTGCTACAGTGCCTACCTAAGCGGGATGGCATACGCAACTCGGGCCCGCCCGAGTTGCGTCAAGTCAATATCACCGCGAGTCGGGTAAACCCGACTTGCGGTGACAAGCCCGGCCATGACGGAGGTATCGTGAGTGGCACCTTGCGCGGGTTACCCCCACACCTCTTGGGCCAACTCGACGATCATGCGCAGCTTCGCCCACTGCTCCTCCTCGGCGAGCGCGTTGCCCTCCTCGGTCGAGGCGAAGCCGCACTGCGGCGACAGGCAGAGCTGGTCGAGCGACGTGAACTTGGCGGCCTCGTCGATGCGCCGCTTGATCTCGTCGCGGCTCTCGAGCTTGCCGGTCTTCGTCGTAACGAGGCCGAGCACCACCGTCTTATCCTTCGGCAGCAGCTTGAGCGGATCGAACGAGCCGGCGCGCGGCGAATCGTACTCCATGAAGAAGCCGTGCACCTTGATCTTATTGAACAGGATCTCCTGCACGGCCTCGTAGCCGCCGGCGCCCATATACGTCGACTTGTAGTTGCCGCGGCACATATGCATGGTGATGGTCATGTCGGCGGGAATGTCCGACATGGCGACATTGATGAGATCGGCGTAGAGCTCGCCAAGCTTCTCCGGATCATCGCCGCGATCGCGCATCTGCTGGCGGTACTTCTCGTCGCAAAGCATGGCGATGAATACTTCATCGAGCTGCAAATAGCGGCAACCGGCATTGGCGAAATCGCGCACCGCCTTTTTGTATGCGAGGCCCAGATCCTCGAACATCTTGTCGAGCTGCGGATAGACCCCCTTGTCGACCGGCGTCAGGATCGGCCGGCCCCACAGTGCCGACGGCGCGGGAATGGTGATCTTCGGCGTCTGCCTGGTGTGCGCGGCAACGAACTTGAAATGCTCGATCATCGGATGATGCGCCGAGCCGATCTTGCCGGTGACCTTGGTGCCCTCGTTGCGCGTGTTGACCGCGGCAAACGCAACGCCACTGTCCATCACATGCTTGTCGATGCCGTCGAGCCCCCACAGAAAGTCGAGATGCCACCATGAGCGGCGAAACTCGCCGTCGGTGATCGACTTGAGGCCGACCTCTTCCTGCTTCTTGATGACACGCTCGATCTCGCGGTCTTCCACCGCCTTCAGGGCGGCGGCGTCGATCTCACCCTTGGCTGCCTTGTCGCGCGCCTCCTTCAGCGCAGCGGGACGCAGCAGACTGCCGACATGATCGGCGCGAAAGGGCGGCTTGGTGCGTTGAGACATGCTTGTTTCTCTCCCTTTTTCTTCCTTATCCCTCCCCGGAAAGGGGAGGGTGGACGCGAGCGCTAGCGAGCGGACGGGTGGGGTGTCGCTCGATAATGGCCCCCACCCGGCGAGCTTCGCTCGCCACCCTCCCCCGCAAGCGGGGGAGGGATAAGAGAGCTACCTTCCCCACACCTCTTCCGCCAACTCGACGATCATCCGCAGCTTGGCCCATTGCTCTTCCTCGGCGAGCACATTGCCCTCTTCGGTCGAGGCAAAGCCGCATTGCGGCGAGAGACACAGCTGCTCCAGCGGCACGAATTTCGTCGCCTCGTCGATGCGGCGTTTGATGTCATCCTTGGACTCGAGCTTGCCGCTCTTCGAGGTCACGAGACCCAGCACCACCTGCTTGTTGCCCTTGAGATGGCGGAGCGGCTCGAAACCACCCGCGCGGTCGGTATCGAACTCGAGGAAGTAGCCGTCGATGTTGACCTTGCCGAGCAAGTGTTCGGCGACAAACTCGTAGCCGCCCGAGGCGATGAAGGTGGAGCGGAAGTTGCCACGGCAGGAATGCATGGTGACGGTCATGTCCGCCGGCTTGCCTTCCAGCGCCGCGTTGGTCACCTCCGCATACTTGGCCGGTAGACTGTCGGGCTCGTCGCCGCGCTCACGCGAATGCGCGCGCTCCTTCGGATCGCAGATCATCGCCCAGGCGGTGTCGTCGAGCTGCAGATAGCGGCAACCGGCGTCGTAGAAGGCGCGGATCGCCTTTTTCCAGGTCGCAGCGACGTCGGCGAAGTACTGATCGAGATCGGGATAGACTTCTTTCGAGATCATCACCCGGCCCTGGCGGAAGTGGAATGTCGATGGCGCCGGGATCGTCATCTTCGGCACGGTCTTGCACACGCTCTTCAAAAACTTGAAGTGCTCGAGATGCGGGTGGCCGGCGAAGTCGACCTTGCGGTTGATCTTGACCGCCTCGCTCTTGGTTAGCACGCCGTGAAATTTGATCGGCGGCGCTTCGATGAAGTCGACGCCCTGCAGGCCGCGAAAGAAATCGAAGTGCCACCACGAGCGGCGGAACTCGCCGTCGGTGGCGAGCTTGAGGCCGATCTCCGCCTGCTTGGCGACGATCTTCTCGATCTCGCGGTCTTCGATTTCCTTCAGCGCCGCCGCGTCGATCGCGCCTTGGGCGAATTTGGCGCGGGCTTCTTTCAGCGGCGCCGGGCGCAGCAGGCTGCCGACGTGATCGGCACGAAAGGGTGGCGTGGTCCGGGCGGACATGTGGTTTCGCTCCCTGCTCAGCGGCGCGCGGGTTAGCCCCGCTGCACCTTATTCTCGGCAGTCATGCCCCGCGAAAGCGGGGCATCCAGTATTCGGAGCCTATCGGCTCAAATATCCAGAGGGAATACTGAATCGCCCGCTTTCGCGGGCGATGACAGCATCGGCAATGAGGTTACTTCCCCCACACTTCCTTGGACAGGTCGACCACCATCTTGAGCTTGGCCCACTGTTCGTCCTCGGCCAGCACGTTGCCTTCCTCGGTCGAAGCGAAGCCGCACTGCGGCGACAAAGCGAGCTGATCGAGCGCGACGAACTTGGTCGCCTCCTCGATGCGCTTCTTCACGTCGTCCTTCTTCTCCAGCGTGCCGCTCTTGGAGGTGATCAGGCCGAGCACCACGACCTTGTTGCCCTTCGGCAGGAAGCGCAACGGCTCGAAACCGCCGGCGCGATCGGTGTCGTATTCGAGGAAGTAGCCGTCGTAGTTGCACTTCTCGAGCAGACTTTGCGCCACCGGCTCATAGCCGCCGGACGAGATGAAGGTCGAACGGAAGTTGCCGCGGCAGACATGGGTCGTGATGACCATGTCGGCGGGTTTGGCTTCCAGCGCCTTGTTGATGCACTTGGTGTAGGTGTCCTGCAGGTGATCGACGTCGAGGCCACGCTCGCGCGCCTTCTTCAGCTCTTCCTGCGAGCAGAGATAGGCCCAGGCGGTGTCGTCGAACTGCAGATAGCGGCAGCCGGCGTCGTAGAACGCCTTGATCGCCTTCTGATAGGCGATGGCGAGGTCGTCGAAGATGGCGTCGCGGTTCGGATAGGCGCTCGCGGCGACCGAACCAGGCTCGAGACGGAAGTGCATGACCGTCGGCGACGGAATGCACATCTTCGGCGTCTTCGTGGCGTGCGCCTTGACGAACTTGAAGTGCTCGATCATCGGGTGATTGGCGGCGAAGCCGATCTTGCCCGTGACCTTCAGCACCTTCATCTTGGTCTGCATGCCCTGGAACTGGATGCCGTGGTCGGACAGCTCCACGTCCACGCCGTCGAGCATGCCGTAGAAATCGTAATGCCAGAACGAGCGGCGGAATTCACCGTCGGTGATCGCCTCGAGACCGATCTCTTCCTGCTTCTTGATGATCTTCTCGATCTCGCGATCTTCGACTTCCTTGAGCTGGGCGTCGTTGATCTCACCCTTCTCGTGCTTGGCGCGCGCTTCCTTGACGGGCGCGGTGCGCAGAATGCTGCCGACATGATCCGCCCGGAACGGCGGCTTGGTGCGTTGAGCCATAATTTCCTCCGCGAAATACCCCGGCCGCGGACGCGGCGGGCCTTAAGATGGGTGAGCCATAGCACGGGTTTCACCGTGCGTCCTGCGCGCCACTTCGCATGCATAGCGCGCGGTTTCAACTACGCCGCCGAAGGAAAAATAATGCGGGGCGATGTCGCCGAGACCTGACGCCACGGCGAGCGTGTCGACGATGCGATCCGGGCCGACATTGCCGATGAGGCCCGTCGCCGCGCCCGACACGAGACCGCGCAGCGAGGCGCCGACTCCGCAGCGCTTGGCGTAACGGAAGAGCGCCGGCACGCTGGTCGGCCCGGCCATGCCGACTTTCACCGGCAGCCTGATGCCACTCGCTCGCAATTGCTGCAGCCATGCCAGGATGCGCTCCGGCGAGAACGAGAATTGACTGACAAGGTGAACGGACAGGCCCTGCGCCACCGCCACCGCGATCTTGGCGTCGAGCGCCGCTTCGAGCCGCCCCGGCGAAATGCGCGGATGGCCCTCGGGATAAGCGCCGATCCCGACGGTTTCGATACCGGCCTCGCGCAGGCGGCCCTTCTGCAACACCGCGAGCGCGTCCTGATAAGGTCCGGCGCTGTCGACGTCGCCGCCGATCACCAATAGCCGGCGCACATCGGCCTCACCGCGCAGGCCGCCGATGAGCTCCTTGAGATGCTGTTCGTTCGGCAGCCGGCGCGCGGCAATATGGATGACCGGCTCGAGGCCGGCTTTGCGCAGATTAGCCGCGCCCTGGATGATTTCGGCAAGTCCGACGGTCGGCACCGCGGTGAAATAGACCTCGGTGCCGGCCGGCAGGATCGCGGCCAAAGCCGCGACCTCGTTTGCATCCGGCCGCGTCGCTTCGATCGAGAAGCGGCGCCCGAAATCCATGGTTGGCGCGGGCGCGGTCATCGGCGCGGACCGCCGTTTAATCGCGGCGGCGGGAAATGACGAAAGATTCGTCATAGAACCACAGGCCTCCGTGCTGCTGCAGCACGTCGCGTGTGGCGTCGATATAGCGGCGGTCGGCGTTCACATCGGACAGCCGGTCGTCCTCCACCTGCGCCACGTAGATCGCCGCGTTCCAGGCGGCGAGCAACGTCGAGGTGCCGATCGACGAGGAAATCTCCGACGGCAGCGTGTGCATTTCGTAGCGGAATAGCGCGCGCTGGTCGGAATAGGCGTTGAAGTTCAGATCGCGCCCGCCCGCGCCGAGTTCGTGCTTCACCGCTTTCAAGAGGTCGTAGCGGTTGTGCATGAACGGATTATCCTCCGGCCAAACCTTGTGGATCACCTCCATGCCCGGATCGTTGCCGTAGGATTGGATGGTGATCATGCGGCCGCCCGGGCCGAGTGCGCGGGCAAGCGGCGCCAAGACGCGCTTGGCCTTGAACTCGAGCGAGGCACGCGCGCGATAAGGCTGCGAGGCGATGACGAGATCGTAGTCGGCATTCGTGCCGCCGGGCTTCGGGATGACCTGGTCGAGCAGGAATTTGTGGTCGTTGCGATAGAGCACCAGAATGACCGGTCGCTCATAGACCGGGTTGCCGCTCTTCGCCGACACGCGCGCCTTCCAGCTTTCCGCCAGGAACGGCTCGAGATCGGTGATCTGCTTCTCGAAGGAATGGGCGGTGTTGCCGTCCATCGCCACTTCCTTCCAGATCAGACTGGTGGCGGCGCTGAGCGACTTGGTCGCCAGCCACGGCGCCTCGGCATAAGCGAGGTTGGTGAGCACGACGACGCTGGCCGGATGCTCGACGAAACGGTCGGGCAGCTTCTGCAACGTCAGGCGCACGTCCTCGAGGCTGATCTCCTTGCCGACGATGTAGAACGGCATGGTCGGGAAGCGGTCGTGCATCGAGCGCATCACGCGCGCGAGCACCGTGCCGTCGCCGACGCCGGCATCGAACAGGCGCACCGCCGGCGGATGCGGATGGATGTTGGCGAGTTCCTGGCTGACGCGGTTCGCGACTTCCCACTTCTCGCTGCAAGTGTTCACGAACAGCAGATATTTCTGCCGGTTATCGAAGAAGCGGAAATTCCGCTGCGGATCGTCGCTGGCCTGGCCTTCCGCGACCGGCGGCGCCGGCGGTGTGATCTGTGGCAGCGCCGAGGTGTGGCTGGGCGTACCCGGCGTCGCGCCGGACGTACTTGAAGGATCGAACAGTACGCGCCGGCGGCCCGGCGCATCTTCGGCGCTGGTTGTCATGAATGCCCTGATGCGTTCGAGCGTGTCGGTCGTGATACGGCCGCCATTGCGGAGGCGGCTGGCGAGTTTTCCGTCATTGACGGCACGGCGGCCGAAGGTGGATTCGGCGAGCCCGCGCAGGCGGCAGAAATCGGTGATTTCCTGAAGGATTTGCTCGTTCATAAGCACTGTCCTTGGCGCGTTTCCAAATCGGCTCTGACCGGCCGTTATGCGCTCAAGCGAAACAATTCAGCCCCCCGCCGTCAACCACAAAACGTCGTAAAGAAAGTTGGGCAGCAACAGTGGGCAACGCAGAATAGGCTTCAAACGTAATATTTTTGCTCGAAATCAGCCACTTCCCGCAATGCAAGACGCAAACATTAAATTTTGCAGTGGGCCAAGACCCACTCGAGTGGGCAAAAGAAAAGGGGCGGAGCGCCGTACGCTCCACCCCTGAAAATCAGCAATCATGCGTCCGGATCGACGCGCTAGACGTCGAAGAACACGGTCTCGTTATCGCCCTGGACGCGGATGTCAAAGCGATAGACGGTCGCGTCGCCCTGCGTCTGCTTCTTGGCGATGAGCGTGTCGCGGCGATCGGCCGGCACCAGTGCCAGGATCGGGTCGCTGCCGTTCGCGGCTTCGCCGGCAAAATACATGCGGGTGTAGACCTGCCGCAGCATGCCGCGCGAGTAGATGCAGAACACGATGTGCGGCGCCTGCGGCTTGCCGTTCGGCCCGGGCACCGAACCGGGCTTGATGGTCGAGAAGCCGAACACGCCTTCCTTGTTGGTGGCGGAGCGACCGAAGCCCTTGAACTGCGTGTTCGGCCGGCGGCTGTCATAGGGGCTCGCGTAACGGCCTTGTGCGTCCGCCTGCCAGATCTCGATCATCGCGTCGTTGATCGGCTTGCCGTCGCCATCGACGATCTGGCCTTCGACGCGGATCTTCTCGCCGGTCGCGTCGGGCGTGATCAAATCGTCGCCGACGGTTTCCTTCCAGCTATAGGTGCCATCCGGATCCCAATGGGCGCGGCCCTTCGGCGTGAGGCCATAGGCAAAGAACGGACCGACGGTTTGCGAGGGAGTAATTTCCGACATTAGTGCTTGTCCGTATCGAGAGGGGTGGCTTCACGGCCGCGCAGGACGATGTCGAAGTGGAAGGCAAGCGCCCAGTCGGGAACGGTGTTTTCGAGGTCGAAGGTCGACACCATGCGCATGCGCGCCTTCTCGTCGGGGACCGAATTGAAGATCGGGTCGAACGGGAACAGGTAGTCGCCCGGGAAGTACATCTGCGTGACGAGACGCGACAAGAACGAGTGGCCGAACACCGAGAAGTGGATGTGGTTCGGCCGCCAGGCATTGTGATGGTTGCCCCACGGATAGGCGCCCGGCTTGATCGTGATGAACTTGTAGTAGCCGTTCTTGTCGGTGATTGTGCGGCCGGCACCGGTGAAATTCGGATCGAGCGGCGCCGGATGCTGGTCGACGATGTGCACGTAGCGGCCGCAGGCATTGGCCTGCCAGATCTCCACCAGCGTGTCCGGGATCGGGCGCTTGTCCTCGTCGAGCACGCGGCCGTGTACGATGATGCGCTCGCCGAGCGGCTCGCCCTTGGCCTGCTTGGTCAGATCGTTGTCGCCTTCCTGGATCGCATCGTGGCCGTAAACCGGTCCGGTGAGCTCGGACAACGTGTGCGGCACAATGATCAGCGGCTTCGAGGGAGAGCGCTTGACCGTGCTCTTGTATTCCGGGGTTAGATGTTTGGGATAAGCGTTCAGGCTTTCCCGCGGGTAGATGAGCGACATTGTTGTTGTTCCTTAGTCCTTGGGCCCGTTCTTTAACTGACGCGTTCGATTGCGAGCGACACGCCCTGGCCTACGCCGACGCACATGGTGGCAAGTCCGAGCTTGCCGCCACGTTCTTCCAAACCATGCGTCGCCGTCAACGCCAGCCGTGCACCCGACATGCCGAGCGGATGGCCGAGCGCGATAGCCCCGCCATGCGGATTGACGTGCTCGGCATCGTCGGACAGCCCGAGCTGGCGCAGCACCGCGAGCGACTGCGAGGCGAAAGCTTCGTTGAGCTCGATGATATCGAACTGGCTGATCTTGAGCCCCAGCCGCGCCATCAGCTTCTGCGTCGACGGAACGGGACCGATGCCCATGATGCGCGGCGGCACGGCGGCCGAAGCCATGCCCAGAATGCGCGCGCGGGGCGTCAGCCCATGCGCCTTCACCGCCGCTTCCGAGGCGATGATCAGCGCGGCCGCGCCGTCGTTGACGCCGGACGCGTTGCCGGCGGTGACCGTGCCGGGATTGCGGAACGGCGTCTTCAGCTTGGCCAGCTGCTCCATCGTGGTTTCACGCGGATGCTCGTCCTTGTCGACCTTGACCACCTCACCCTTACGGCCGGCGATCTCGACCGGGACGATCTCCTTGGCGAAGTAGCCGGCGGCAATCGCCTTGGCGGCACGCTGTTGCGAACGGAATGCGAAGGCATCCTGATCGGCCCGCGTGACTTGGAAATCCTCGGCGACGTTTTCGCCGGTCTCCGGCATGGAATCGACGCCGTATTGCGCCTTCATCAACGGGTTGATGAAACGCCAGCCGATCGTCGTGTCGAAGATCTCGGCCGAACGCGAGAAGGCTTCCGTGGCCTTGCCCTGTACGAAGGGCGCGCGCGTCATCGACTCGACGCCACCGGCGATCGCGAAGTCCATATCGCCCGCACGAATGGCGCGGGCGGCGGTTCCCACCGCATCGAGGCCGGAGGCGCAAAGGCGGTTGAGCGTCACGCCCGGCGCCTCGACCGGCAGCCCTGCGAGCAGCGCGGCCATGCGGGCGACGTTGCGGTTGTCCTCGCCCGCCTGGTTAGCGCAGCCGAGGAACACCTCGTCGAGCTTACTCCAATCGACCTTCGGATTGCGCGCCATGAGCGCCTTGATCGGAATGGCGGCCAGATCGTCGGTCCGCACCTTGGCGAGCGCGCCTGCATAACGGCCGATGGGGGTACGAACTGCATCGCAGATGAAAACGTCACGCATAATCGCTTCCTAACTCCATCGCTATTACGCCGTCCTGAGGCGAAAACGAGCGAACTCGCACGCTTCTCGGTCGCGGCCCCGTATTTACGGCCCGGCCCGGACAGGGTCAAATGCACCTCCTTTTAATTGGGGCTCCGACAATCGCCTGCCATGCTTACCGCGCAACCCATCTTCACGATCCGCTGCGAACTCGAAGGCATCATGAGCCTCGGCCAAACGCCATTGGGCGAGCGCCGCATCATCAATATTCTCGGCGGGCCGGTGACCGGACCTAAACTCAACGGCCGGGTGCTGCCCGGCGGCGCCGATTGGCAAATCATCCGTGCCGACGGCGCTGCCGACATCCAGGCGCGCTACACCATCGAGACAGATGCCGGCGCGCGCATTCTCGTTTCGAGCGAGGGCCTGCGTCACGGCCCACCGGAAGTCATGGCCCGGCTCGCGCGCGGCGAGAATGTCGACCCGACGCTGTACTATTTCCGCACCGTCATGCGCTTCGAAACCGCCGAACCGGCGGTCGACTGGATGAATCGCATCCTGGCCATCGCCCACGGGCAGCGCGAGGCGCGTGCGGTCAAACTCGACGTCTACGAAGTCCTGTAACTCAGCCGCGACCGGACGAAGCGCGGCCTCCCGGCACCTGCGCGTGAATTGTTGTCGGCGACAACAATCTTGACGAATTTTGTTGTCCCTGACAACATTCGCCCACGGCAGACAAAAAATACCACCACGCCGCTCACGTCCCCGGGAGGACCCCATGCTGAGCTCTCTTCGCTATGCCGCGCTGGCGGCCGCATTGATCGCCGCGCCCGCGCTGGCCGAACAGAACGGCACGCTGCGCATCGGCGTCATGAACGACATGTCGAGCGTCTACGCCGACTTCCAGGGCCCGGGCTCGGTGCTCGCCGCCCAGCTCGCGGTCGAGGACTTC